>JAHEJW010000057.1 GCA_024638655.1 bacterium
AGGTGACTTTGACGAATCCCCTGGTGAAGAATTGGAGCACGGACCGGGCATTCGATGCAAACGGCACCTTCGTGGTTCGAACCTTTCGCCCTTCGGCGGCCGCCTGGACCTCCTCGAGACCAACCGAGGCGATCTCCGGCTCGGTGAAGACCGCTTCGGCGACCTTGCCGTAGTCGAGAGGCTTGGTTGGCAATCCCATTGCGTGATTGGCGATCTTCCGTCCTTGCATCGAAGCCACTGAAACAAGCGGCATCTGCCCGGTCACATCGCCGGCTGCGTAGATGTGAGGCACGGAGCTGCGTTGGTACTCATCGACGATGATGTACCCGTGGTCGGTTTCGACTCCCGCATCCTCGAGACCGATCCCTTCTGTGAGTGGGATGGAACCGACGGCTAGTAGCGCGTGTGATCCCCTTATCACCCTCCCGTCGTTGCAGTGGACCGCCACACCGTCATCGGATACTTCAATTGTCTCTGCTCGCGCCCCGATCACGAGTCTCACCCCTCTCTCGAGGAAGTCCTCCTCGAGAACGGCGGCGACCTCGGCATCACGATGGGGCAGGATCTGCCGGCGGGATACGACCAGGCTGACCTCGGAGCCCATGCTCTCGAAGATGTGGGTGAATTCCACGCCGGTGACACCGGAACCGATCACGACCATGTGCTCCGGAACCGAGTCGAGGTCATAACAGTCCCGAGTGATGAGCACCTGCTTCCCATCGACAGGCGCCCATTCGGGTACTCGCGGATACGAACCGGTGGATATCAGGGCGGTGTCGAAACCGATCTCCCTGACGCCAGACGAAGTCTGCACCACAGCCTCGTTGGGCCCAACGAGACGTCCAACTCCTTCGATCATCTCGACGTCCTGGGACTCGAGAAGCTCCTTCCATTTGGCGTTGATGTCAGAAGTGATCTCGTCGATTCGCTGCCCGAGGGCGACCGGGTTCATGGCGCCCGGGTCGGTTGCCAGGCCAAGCTTGACGGCATTCCGCACAGACGTCCGTCGCAGGGCGCTGGCGGCCATGGTCTTGGAAGGGATGCAATCGAGGAGATGCGCCGCACCCCCGACGATGTCCTTCTCCACGAGCGTGACCCGGGCACCTTTCGCGGCAGCGGTCGTTGCCGCCTGCGTGCCGGCAGGGCCGCCACCCAAAATCAGCATGTGCGTCCGGTTGTCCTGCATTCTGTGAAGCTAACCGTTCGGCCGATACTGGCCGAAAACCGACCTCAAAGCATCCGACACCTCACCTACGGTGGCCCTGCTGCGTAGCGCTTCCCTGATCGGGACCATCACATTGCGTTCGCTTTCGGCCGTAGCCGCGACATCGGTCAGGGCGGTTTGAACCTCCTGCTCGTCTCGGGAGGCGCGTCTGGCTCTCAGCTCAGACTTCTGTGCCAGCTCGAGCTCCTGGTCCACCTCGAGAACCGGGATCGACTCCTGATCGTCGATAGCGAATCGATTGAGCCCCACAACCACGGAGTCGCCACTGCCCTGCCTCCGGGCCTCGCGATATGCCGACTCCTCTATCTTCTCCTGCATCCAGCCCTCCTCGATCGCGGCGACCGCACCGCCCATCGAGGCGATTTCGGCAAGAAGTCGATCCGCAGACGCCTCCATCCGATTGGTCAGGTCTTCGACGAAGTAGGACCCGGCAAGGGGATCAACGGTGTTGGCCACCCCCGACTCGTGGGCGATGACCTGTTGAGTGCGCAAGGCGAGAACGGCACTCTCGTCGGTAGGCAATCCGAGGGCTTCGTCGTAGGAGTTGGTGTGGAGAGATTGTGTTCCTCCCAAAACAGCCGCGAGAGCCTGCATCGTTGTCCTGACCACGTTGTTCAGCGGCTGTTGCGCCGTCAACGTCGAGCCGGCCGTCTGGGTGTGGAATCGCATCGCCCAAGCCTTCGGGTCTCTCGCCCCGACCTCGTGACGCATCAGCCGTGCCCAGATGCGGCGGGCCGCCCTGAACTTGGCAACTTCCTCGAAGAAGTCGTTGTGTCCGTTCCAGAAGAACGAAAGGCGAGGGGCAAACGAGTCGACATCGAGACCTGCGGCAATTGCCGACTCGACATAGGCGACACCATTGGCGATTGTGAAGGCGAGTTCCTCGACGGCCGTGGCCCCCGCCTCCCTGATGTGATAACCGCTGATCGAGATGGTGTTCCATTGCGGTAGCTCGGAATCTGCGTAGTCGAAGACGTCGGTAATGAGCCGCATCGACTGGCGCGGCGGATAGATGTAGGTCCCCCGCGCGACGTACTCCTTGAGGATGTCGTTTTGGATTGTTCCCCTCAGGCGCTCACCCGAAACACCCTGTTCTTCGGCGACTAGCTGATAGAGCAGGAGGAGTATGGGCGCCGTGGCGTTGATCGTCATGGACGTGGAGACCTCATCGAGGGGGATGCCCGAGAAAAGTGTCCTCATGTCTTCGATGCTGTCGATCGCCACGCCAACTCTCCCAACTTCTCCTTCCGACAAGGGATGGTCCGAGTCGAGGCCCATCTGAGTGGGCAGGTCGAATGCGACGCTGAGCCCGGTTTGCCCGGCGGCCAGGAGGTCTTTGAATCGCTGGTTGGTCTCTCTAGCCGTCCCGTATCCGGCGTATTGCCTCATCGTCCACAGCCGTCCGCGATACATCGTTGGGTACGGGCCCCTCGTGAAGGGGAACTCCCCAGGGGCGCCGATGCGGTCGGGGTCGGGAGACTCGGAGTAAAGGACATCGATCTCGAGGCCGCTCGAGGTGCTGCGGGTTTCGCTCATTCCACAGGTATCCTGGCAGAGAAGTACCGAGACTCGGGAACTCCCCGACCACCCTCTACGTCTTATACCCCCAACCATTTAATGGCCAGGAAAGCCCTCATCCACCAAATCGAGGCGCGCGAAAGGCGCGGACGCTGGTTCGGCGCCCTCGCCACGCTCCTCTCCATGTCCCTTCTCCTCTCGGGCTGGGTCGGCTTGTTCGCGTTCCTCGGAGCCAACTCGGCTTATGGCACTTTCGAAGAGTTACAGCGCGAATGGGTTCCCGACACGAGGTCGATGGAGCTGACTTTGCCCGACCTGAGCCGTATCAGCCGGGTCTACGCCGACTCCGGTGAGGTGTTGGCCGAACTCCACGATGGTCGAAACTCCGAGCCGATCCCGTTTCAGCAAGTCCCACCGGTGATGGTCTACGCCATCCTGGCCGCTGAAGACTCCGAGTTCTTCCAGCACGAGGGTGTCGACTTCTCGGCAATCGCCTCAGCCGCGATCGACAACATCATCTTCGACACGACTCGGGGTGGATCGACGATCACCCAGCAGGTGGTCAAGAATGCCTTCGTTGGCAACGAGATCAGTATCCGGCGCAAGGTCAACGAGGCGTTCGTCTCGGCCGAGCTCGAGCGGCGGTTCAGCAAGGAGCGGATTCTCGAGTTCTACATGAACTCGGTCTACTTCGGCTCAGGTGCCTATGGAGTGAAAACTGCTGCGGAGGAGTTCTTCAACAAGGATCTCGATGCCCTGCAGATACACGAAGCCGCCGCACTCGCCGTTCTGGTTCGCAACCCCACCCTGTACAACCCCCGACAGCGACCCGAGATAACCCTGGAGCGACGGGACCTCGTGATCCTGGAGATGGCCGAGCAGGGATGGATCTCGCAGGAAGATGCCGAATCCGCCATCCAGCGCCCCCTCGATGTGGTCGACTCCCCGCTGCGTCGTGGTCAGGCCGATCACGTCGTGGCCGAGGTCAAGCGGCAGCTACTGAACAACGATGAGTTCTCCTTCTTGGGGGAAACCAACGAGGAACGGAAGAAGGCCATCTTCGGTTGCCCGGCAGACGACACCGCATGCGAAGGCGGGGGTGGCCTCCAGATATTTACCACCATCGATCTAAGGCTTCAGAAGGAGGCGAACCGGATTCTCAACGAGTGGCTCCCACTCCCTCCTTATGAGGAGAACGTCCAGGCCTGCGCCTCGATATTCCCAGACTTCGAGGACCGGCTGGCTTTTTACCAGACCTATGCCGAGACGCATTCGTGCAAGCCGACGGGTGCGATCAGCACAGTCGACAATCAGACCGGTGCGGTGAAAGTCATGGCCTCGGGTCTGCCGTTCGAGTTCAGCCAGTTCGACCTGGCAATTCAGGGCCGGCGCAACCCGGGATCCTCGTTCAAGCCGGTTGGGCTGGCGGCGGCGCTGGAGGAGGGTTACACCCTCGGTCATCGGTGGAGCGGCCAGAGCCCGATCCGCATCGAATGCGAGTTTCCGTGCGCACCCAATGGTGGGAACGTCTGGACGGTGAGAGGCGTCAGCACCGGGGTGATCACTCTCGAAGAGGCGACCTACCGGTCGGTGAACGGGGTCTACGCCCAAGTCTCCAGAGACACCGGCCCAGAGAACATCGTCGCCATGGCGCGACGCATGGGGATCACCAACGCCACCCTGGAGCCCGTCCTCTCGATCGTCTTGGGTGCTTCAGCCGTGTCTCCGCTGGAGATGGCCTCCGCATACTCGAACTTCGCGACCAACGGCATGCATGCCGATGACTACATCATCCAGAGGATCGTGGACCACACCGGCGAAGCGATCTACGAGCACACACCCGAGACCAATCAGGTAGCAGACGCCGGGATCTTCGCCGCGGCGAGACGACCGCTCCTCAAGGTGCCCACGTCCGGGACGGCTGCCAGCGCGCTTCGCGACTTCCCGTTCATGTACTTCGAGAACGGGAACACGAGGATCGGGGGCAAGACCGGTACCCACCAGGACTATCGGGATGCATGGTATGTGGGCTTCTCGCCGAAGTACTCGACGGCGGTCTGGGTGGGCTATGAGGCCGAGCAAATACCACTCGAGGACGTCGTCATACGTGGCCAGCGTTACAGCAGGATCTTTGGTGGCACTATCCCGGCCCCGATCTGGGGCGACTTCATGGCCGTCGTGATGCAAGGCGAACCGGAGGCCGCCTTCCCGGGTGAGCCGGACAACATCAAGGACTACCTCGTGCCACCACTGACGACCGTGCCTGTCGTCGTCGGCCTCGATGATCGAAGCGCTACCCGAAAACTGAGCGTCGACGCCCGACTCAATGTCTCGGTCCAGCTCGTCCCCTCCCTGGAACCCGCAGGCATTGTCATCGCCCAATCGATCGAACCAGGAGCGCGCGTACCTCAAGGCACCACCGTGACCATCTACGTGTCCAACGGTGAGACACCGATCGGCAATCTCCCTGAACTCCGAGGGCTGACCTTTGATGAGGCGTTGGAGCAAGTGCGCTCGTTCGAGTTGCAGACCGGAGTCAAACTGACCCTGATTCAACAGAAGACCCAGGTTGCTGATCCGAACCTCGTCGACAGGATCGTGGCGATGAATCCCCCGCCGGGGACTCAAATCACCGAGTCCGCCACTGTTGTGCTCACGACCGGGTCACTCAATCCACCCGCTGGTGGTGGTGGTGGCGGCGGAGACGGCTGAGCCCCTCGGAGTCACCCAACACAATCTTTCGCGCTCTCGTCCGAGAGACTTGACGTTGTTCAACGTTTTACAGTAGACGTTATCGGCATGAGAGCCGAAGCGCCCGCAGGTGGCCAGAATCGTCCTCCAACTGGTGCAGCCGCAGGGCATGCGGGCGCTTCGGTCAGGAGAACGGCGCGAATCAGACCCACGGTCTCGGTGAGGATCATCTCGACAGAAGCTCGATTCGAGGCCTCCGATCCGTACGTGCGAAGATTCTGGGTGGCCGCCATCGGGCCCAGCGCGGTAGCCGAGTTGCTCCGCCTGGTTCAGGCTGGGCTCAAGGGGGAGGATGTGCGGCTTCCCAGGAATCTCCCCACCCTCGTCAGAGCGGGACTGGCACAGATCGAGAGCGACGCGATCGCCGTCGTGAGCCGGATTCCAGAAGTGCCCCTCGAGCTGCGTTGGCGGTTTCCCCCAAGCCTCGCCGCTGAGCACATCAGGGCGTTCGGGTCCTCCCGCCCCTGAGAAGTCAGCGTCTTATCGCCAGCAAGGCCATCAAGCCGAGTGCGAAGAACTCACCCACCACAAACGCACCCGCCACCCTCACCTCCGACTCCCCGCTCAGGAGGAACATCGCCAGCAGGGCCGCGACGAGCCCGCCAAACCAGGCACCTGCGAGCCTGCGAGTTCGGCCTTCTGCCACCAGAACCTGGCTTGCAATCTGCGCTGCGGCCGCCGCCATCACTCCGCCGGCCGCATACATCGTCATGGTCCTATTCGGAAGGAACTCATTTCCATAGAGGAAGGTGACGACCTCCGGGCCGATGAGCCAGCCGACCAGACCACCGGCAACCGCGAGGCCGGCCCCCACTATCACAACACGGCTTGCTATTCGCCTCAGCCGAACATGATCGCGATCCCTCGCCAGACCAACGAGATAGGGAAGGATCCTGCCCTGGAGAGCGAAAATCAATGTGAGCGGGGCTCGATACAGGGTGAATGTGACGAACACGATAGAGATCAGGGCCGGCGAAGCTCCTAAGGCCGCAACCGCGAGAGGGGCACCTGCCAGGAGGACTTGAGAAGAGGTCGTGCCACCCGCATATCCGGCCAGAAACCCCGCAGCCGGGCTCGAACCGTCCTTTACTCCACCACGATCGTATCTCCACCATCTGACGCCGAGTACGGCGAAGCCGCCGATGACCATCGCCCATCCCAATGACGTAGCGCGCGCCGCGAGAGCTATCAGAGCGAACCCGGCCAGCAAGCGTGCGGTCGTCTCGATGATCATCGCCCAACCCACGCCGGCGAAATGTCTGGCACCGGCCAGAACACCTTTTCCCACGAAGAGAAGCCCGTAACCAATCATGAGGAGGAAGATCTGAATCACATACTCGAAACGCCCGTCGAACAGTGCGTCGAGGTTCAACCAGACAAAAGTGGCACCCAGCACTCCGCCAATGGCGACCATTGCCCCCGCAGGGCGAAAGTCATGTGGCAGCGCCTTTCGACCGGACGCCACCTCTCGGGTCACATACTGCTCGACGGGCACCAGAAGAACGGTGGCAAGGATGAAGAAGGCGGTCCAGAGCACACTTATCGGGGCAAAGGCCTCGGGTCCCAACACCCGTCCGCCGTAGAGCTGGAACAGGTAAGCCCCGATCGCACCCAAGAGGCCCCCGACGATCATGAAGGTCGTCCCGGGCGCCCGGAAGCCTCTCTTGTCAGCGGTGATCACAGGTGCGGTCATCGTGCTCCGAAACCGGTCAAGACCGTCCAAATGCTCTTCCAAAAGATCCTCAGGTCGAGCACCGGGGACATGTGCTTGATGTAGTAGAGGTCATAGGTGAGTTTTTCGATGGTGTCGGCCTCGTCATCGGCATACCCGTAGTTCACCTGAGCCCAGCCGGTCAGCCCTGGTCGCACCATGTGACGCTGGCCGTAGAAGGGGATCTCCAGGCGAAACTGCTCGACGAATGGCACCTGCTCTGCACGCGGGCCGACGAGGCTCATCTCGCCCTTGAGCACATTCCAGAGTTGAGGGATCTCGTCGAGTCGCGACTTCCTGAGAAACCCGCCGCCCTTGATGAACCGTGGGTCTTCTATCTCAGCGAATCTCGGGCCCATGTCCTCGGCGTCGAGATACATGGTCCGGAACTTGTACATCGTGAAGATCTCCGCACCCAGCCCGACACGCTGCTGTTTGAAGATGGCGAATCCAGGATCGACGAGTTTGACGTAGACAGCAGTGAGCAAACCAAGCGGGATCCAAAGCGGTGTCATCACGAAAGTGAACACGACATCGAAG
>JAHEJW010000012.1:0-24751 GCA_024638655.1 bacterium
CAATACGTTCACGATCCGCCACAGCCCGATCTGAGCCCGCCGGCCGGCAGCGGAGTGACAGGGATGGACATCTACGTCGGTGTTCCGATACCAGGGACCCACACCACAACCCTGTTGAGTGGAGGCACGACACTCGACCTCTACATCGAAGTCTCAGCGGTCGTCGTCGACTGGGGCGACGGCGAAATCGAGTCATACCCACCGAACGCAGCGATGTTCGCCGGATACCCCGAAGGCGTGGTCACTCACGTGTACGAGGCGAAGGCCGACGCCACCCAGCTGAGCGTCTCGTACGACTGGACCGCCCGATGGCGCGTCTCCGGGGGCGTGTGGGAGTTTCTAGCGGTGCCCAACACCACGACGACCCTCGCATACCCCCTAGCCGAAGTCGTGTCGGACCTCACCGACTGACTTTCTGTGCGGATTTGTGCAAACCCCAGTTGTACAAATCCGCACAGAAAGCAGAATCGGCTTGATCCGCGTAGCCTCGCAGCCGTGACGTTGCTGATCGGAACGGTCTCAGGAGCGTATGTCCTGGAGGGTGAGCCAAGGGCCTTGATCGAGGGGACCCGCATCAACCACTTGGCCCGGCACGGGGAGTCGTGGTGGGCCGCCGACGGAAAAGGTCGGGTGTATCAGGACGATGAGCACGTTGCGTCGATGCCGGCCGGGACAATCCCGCTGTGTATTCAGCCGACTCCAGAAACCGTTTGGATCGGAGCCAGCGAAGCTCGCCTCTACGGGATGGAGAACGCCTCGATCGAAGAAGACGAGTTCTTCAACGAAGCTCCCGGGCGCTCTGACTGGCATACGCCCTGGGGTGGCCCACCCGACGTCCGTTCGATGGCGCTCGACTCCGACCACACGCTCTACATCAATGTGCACGTTGGAGGCATCCTCCGCTACGACAACACGGGGCTGGTACCAACCCTCGACATCTCCGCAGACGTCCATGAGGTAGCAGCCCACCCTTCGACAAAGGGAGCCGTGTTCGCTGCGACCGCACATGGGCTGGCCCAGTCACACAACGGGCATGACTTCGACTTTCGAACCGGTGGGCTCCATGCCAACTACTGCCGAGCAGTCTCGGTATTCGACGACCTGGTGTTCCTCTCGGCCTCAACCGGACCGAGCACGAAACGGGCGAAGTTGTATCGCGGGGGCCTCTGGGAAGGCACTTTCGAGCCGCTCGACGACGGCCTACCGGAGTGGTTCGACGCCAATCTGAACACACACTGCATCGTCGTGCATGAGGACCGCGTTTACGCCGGGGTGGGCGACACGGTGTGGAGCTCGTCGGATCGTGGCGACACCTGGGAGACAGTCGCTACCGGACTTCCGAAGGTCACTTGCCTCGCCTGAAGCCGACACGATCAGGGCCCCATCACCTCTTGCACCGAAACCATATTCACGTCGACCGACAGCGAGTCCCCGTCAGTCGCTTCGGAGACAACAGGCAGTCCCACGACAACGTAGGCAGACACTGCTGTCGCCGGCGACTCGATCGTTCCTTCGACCCTGGTCCAATCGGACGTTCCGATAGCCGGTGATCCGATTCCCCGGAGAAGGATCTCGTCTCCGTCCTCATCGAGGAATACCAAAGCGAGGAACAGGCTCCCGTCGGTGAAGGTCCTCCCTTCGGCCATGAGCCGATAGTCGCGGTGTGGGAGGACAGGGAATGGCTGTGAACTGGCTTCAGGCCACTGGTCGGTTCCGCCGAGTGGAGAAAAGAAGCTGACGTGAGACTCCTCTGACTCGGTCGCCCGATCGGCGCGCTGGCCGTCACCCGGTGCGTTCAACTCCCAGCCTGTCGGCGACCCCGATCCGATCCCGACAGAGAAATCTCCGTTGCCCACCAGCTCCGGTCCCAGGTTCACACCTTCGGTGGTCGTGGTAGTTCGGGCGGTCGTCGTGCCCGTTGACAGCGTTGTCGTCGTGGCCGAAATGGTTGCCGTTGTTGAAGAAAACGGCAGCGAGGTGGGAGAGGGTTCCACCTCATCTTCGCCCGCACACGCTCCAATGAGGAACACCAGCAACACGAGAATCTTGAAAGCGATCGACCTGGGCAACGGTGAGATCCTAAGAACGAACCCACTATCGCCTCGCCCTACCGCGCACTGAGTGGTTAGGGTGGCTCAGTCCCCGACACAACTGAGTATGTCCCGAGCCCCGCTGTATGCGCTGACAGCCGCCGTCTTTGCGATAGCCGCAGTCGCGATCGTCACCTCTCCTGAGCCACGGGTTGCCTACGCCGAAGTTCCCCCGGCGCCACCGGTACCCGACGGCCCGCCGTCGACTGTCTCTGCCCTGGCTGGTGCAGTCGAAGCTTCGGCACTAGCCGAGATCGAGGCGTCCCTGACCGAGGAGGCCGTTAGTAGGTCCACCTCAACGACATCGACTACCACCACAACCACGACGATCGCAACCGAGACGACGTCAGCGGTTCCAGACGCTTCAGAGGCTTCAGACACTCAAGAGGATCCCGACGAAGCTCCCCCACCCGACAAACCAGCCCCGACCACGACGACCACCCAGGCACCGCCCGATCCCCCGCCGGAGGGTCACTTCGACTCCGGTGCAGAGTCCGAGTTCGCCGGCATGATCGCTGCCATCCGATCCGCCAACGGCAAGGGGGGCCTAAGCCGAGACGGGTCACTCGACGCGTATGCAAGGTCCTGGGCAAAGCAAATAGGTGAGTCGGGCTCACTGGCACATTCGAACACCGGGAGTCTCATGCCTCCATGGTCAGTCGTGGCCGAGAACATCGGTCAGGGCGGTTCCGTCTCCCAGGTCTTCGATCTCCTAGCGGGAAGCTCAGGCCATCTCGCCAACATGCTGGGCGACTTCACCCACGTTGGAATCGGGGTTTGGCGCGATCCGGGCGGCATCCTCTGGACCGCCCACATCTTCGCTCAGCCCTAAGATCGTCAAATGGCCGAGCTGAAGACGACACCGAACGACGAAGACGTTGACGGGTTCCTTCAGTCCGTCGACGACGACGTTCGCCGAAGAGATGCAATCCGGGCAAGAGATTTGATGACCCGCCTCAGCGGCGACGAGCCCCGCATGTGGGGAACATCCATTGTGGGATTCGGTCGCCGTACGTATCGCACCAAATCGGGCGGCGAGTCCGAGTGGTTCAAGATCGGATTCTCTCCGCGCAAACAGTCCTTGACTCTCTACATCATGGACGGGTTCGACGAGTACGAGTCGCTGCTCGCAGACTTGGGCCCCCACACCACCGGGAAGTCTTGCCTATACGTCAAAGACATGGACAAGATCGACGAGAGCGTGCTCGAAGATCTGATCTCCCGATCCCTGGCGCATGTGGAGACCCAAAACCCCTAACGGTCGGCGGTCCGGTCCCACAATGGTCATGGAACACTCGATTCATAAGAGTGGGTCTCTTGACATGTGAGTGTTTACTCACATATCATGACCACCATGGATGAGGTGTTCGGAGCAATCAACGACCCGAGCCGTCGCCTACTGCTCGACAGGTTGTTCGAGCGGGACGGTCAGACGCTCGGTGAGCTGTGTGCGCACCTCCCCGGGATGACCCGCTATGGCGTCATGAACCATTTGCGGGTCCTCGAGGAAGCGGGACTGATCACCACCCAGAGGATGGGTCGGTCGAAGTTCCACTACCTCAACCCATTTCCAATAAAGCTGATCCATGATCGCTGGATCCGCAGGTTTGCCGAGCTGAGAGTCGGGGCGATCGCCGACGTCAAGGCTCGCGTCGAGACAGGAGTCAAGAAGATGGATGTACCGATTCACGTCTACAAGGCGTACATAAACGGAGCGATGGAGGAGGTGTGGAAGGCGATCACCGACCCGGACCAAACGGTCAAATACTTCTATGGGACGAGGGTCGACTCGACTTGGGAGGTCGGGTCGGCGATCAATTACCTGAACCCCGACGGCAGTCTGGCGTCGGAGGGGCACATCATCTCGATCGACGAGCCGAAACGCCTCGAGTTCACGTTCCAAGCCCTGTGGGACGATGAGCTCATCGCCGAGGGCCCGGCGCGGGAGGTCTGGGCCTTGGCCGAGATCAACGGGATGGTCGAGCTGACCATCGAGCTGTACGACGTCAAAGAGGGCAGCAAGACCCTCGATGACTTTGCCAACGGCTTTCCGTATATCGTTTCCGGGCTCAAGAGCCTGGTCGAAACCGGCCAGTCACTACCAGCGCCCTATTAGGCCGAGGAGGACAAGAAATGAGCAGCAACCCGATCGTCCATTGGGAACTGATGGGCCCCGACGGAGAAGTCATGAAGAACTTCTACTCGAGTGTCTTCGACTGGAAGTTCCAGAGCCCTCCAGGATTCGAGGACTACTACATGACAGAGGCCGACGACACCGGCGTCGGCGGGGCGGTTGGCCAGGGGATGGAAGAAATGCCGGCCTATGCGGCCATCTACGTCCAGGTCGACGACATCGAGGCGACTCTCGGGAAGATCGAGGATCAAGGAGGCAAGACGATCGTGCCCCGGACGGTGATCCCCGACACCGTTGTGTTCGGGATGTTCCACGATCCTGCCGGGAACCTGGTCGCCCTCGTCGAGGAGGACTGACCTACTGGACGCAAAACCAGTTGCCTTCGGGATCGAACATCTCGATCCAGATCTCCCCCGCCATACCGGTCGCCTCCTGTTTGAAGGTGGCGCCCATTCCCTCCAGACGGGCCCGCTCTGCAGAGAGATGGGCCCGTCTCTCTTCGTCCGAGATGGCAACCGCTACCCCACCCACAGCGTTGATATCGATGTGAATCCTCTGGTTCGGGGCTCCCCCGTCGTACCGTTCAAATAGGACTCTCGGACCGGGACCATCCGGATCCACAACGGCAGAGAGGTCGTTGCGACGTTCTAGGGGGATCCCGACTGCGTCGGCGAACTGGTCCCAGGTCTCGAAGCCATCAGGCGGCGGCTGCATCACATACCCGAGCGCGCCGGCCCAGAAGTGGGCAAGGCCATCCGGATCCTCACAAGCGATCACCACCTGAATCGTGTGTGCCATGCAGCGAAGCTAGTGGGCGTGCTGGTAGTGAGTCAGATCGCACGTGGCTCTCGGACTGAAAGTCCGGAGTATCAGCCTTTGGTGTTGCTGCGGTCGATGAGAAGGGGAATCCAGAAATCGCCAGCGAGGGGATCTTGGCGGGAGGCGGCCTCCCAGGCGTGATCGGCGCAAGCCAGACCCCATGGGGTGATGAAATAGGCGTCGCGATGACACCTCTTGCAGGCCGGTGTCGCAGCGAGTTCTCTCTCGGTAGGCCGTTCGCTCTCGTCGTATGGGCCCGACTGATCCTCAGGCCAATGGGCACCTTCACCCAAGTAGCGAATGCTTACCTTGCCACAGGTCTCGCACACGGTCCGAGCCAGACCGGCAATGAAGGTGGTCACGGTGTGCGTGTGTTCACACCTGCCGATCTTCCCACCCTTGATCCGGCGCTCTTTACTCGTATGGCCCAACTCTCAGCCTCCCGTTTTGCTCACACCCTACGAATTCGGGAGACCCACCAACAGACATTCCTTGAATAGGCGCGATCTGACTAGTCCTACTTAGCGTGGTCAAACTTCGCTCTAAGCGCGCACAGGACGAGTGCGGTCAACGCCCTCTGAACATGGAGCCGACCAGATTGAAGAGGACCGTTGCAGCGACACTGATGACGATCATCGACGTTATGGGGATGAAGACACTGGAGTTCTCCCCTTCGATCCGTATGTCCCCAGGCAGGTTCCCGAACCACGAGAAGAGCCCGGGAACGTACTTGAGCAGCACGCCGAGAACCAGGATGCCTCCCCCGAGCCACATCAGGATGGTGCTGCGCTGCATCGTGAGGCAAAGAGTATCGGAGCCCACAGCAAGACCTACTCTCGACCCATGACGATCCACTCCGACCACCCGTTCGTGCCGGACCCATCTGAGCGCGACGAGACGCGAAGGTTCAGGGGCCGGCTCGCCTCGCCGGTGACGATTGTCACCTCGGGCCCGAATGAGGAGCCCGCCGGGTTGACCGTCTCGTCATTGCTCGCGGTCGAGGGCGAACCACCCGTAATTCAGATGGTCGTCGGGCCCACCACGGATCTCTGGTACGCGATCGAGAAGACCGGCCGCTTCGTCGTGCACGTCTGCATCGACGGGCATGGTGCGCGGGCCGACATCTTCGCCGGTCTGAGACCGAGTCCTGGTGGGCCTTTCGCCGATGTAGAAACCGAGGTATCGGATTGGGGCCCGATCATTGCTGACATCGGGGACAGGGCCTATTGCCGAGCGACACTCACCCAGGAGTTGGGCTACTCGGGCCTGGTCTATGCCGAAATCGACGCTTTCGATTTGGCCGAGACGAGCAACCCGTTGGTGTACTTCCGGGGACGCTATCGAGTCTTGGCCTGATGGGCTTTTCCCACGCTTCGATCGAGTAGTCCCTGTATCGAAGCGGGAGCGAGAGAAAGAACGGCTCAGAGCCAGATGCCGATGTCTCAGGCGGTGGCGCAGCCGACGCAGCGAGAGGTGGCCGGCAACGCCTCGAGTCGTTCGCGAGGTATAACATCTCCGCACACTTCGCAGGACCCATAGGTCCCTTCGGCGAGTCTTGTCAGGGCACGCTCCACATCCTCGAGCGATCGAGATATCGACTTCGCCGCTGCAGTGGTCGCAAGCCTCTCGACTGCCTCGGTAGTTCCGTCGCCGACGCGCTTGCCAAACCCGACACTGGCGCCCTCTTTCGGTGGTTCGGTGAGGCGGTCCAGATCAGAGAGCAACTCTCTCTTCTTCTGTTCCAATGCTCGTCTGACAGACGCTTCAGTCATCGTGATACGGACGATATCGCCTGCCGAGAGGTGACTTTCGTCCCTAGCCAACAGAGAAACCGAGCGGCACCATCGGATCAGATGAGTGAGGAAGATCAGGCTTCGCGCCCTGACTGGGTGAAGGAGGCAGAGGAGGCCCTGGACCGGGCGACGGAATCTATCCGGAACGCGTGGGATGAGACTCGCGACTCCCGGATAAGCGCTCTGGGATCGGCAAAGCAGGCAGCAAAGCAGCTCGGCGAGGCTATCGACAGAGGCGTCGAGACTGCGCGAAGCAGCTGGCAGTCGAGTGAGGGCGAGTCGTCGCCGTTCGGGGATGAATCGGCACCGAAGCAGCAGAGCGGTGCCGACGAGGAGGAGTGACGCAAGTCCTCCTCTGAGGAGGGGGGTCAGGAGGACCCTCTGAGCCCTGGCCCCCCTTCCTCGCCAACGAGAGAAGGCGCCCGGTGATCCGGGCGCCTTCTCCCATAAGGGACTGACCTACTTATCTACTTCTTAGGGCCCTTTCCTGGCTTTCCGTCGGGCCACTTGTCCGCTGCCTTGTCTGCCTTCTTCTGGATGACGTGATCGGGTGGACCGCCCTTGGCCCCGTCACCGTCGGCCTTCTTCCCCTTGATGCAGTCAGCGGCTTCACTGGTGAATACGACGTCTCCAATGATCGTGACCGGCCCCTCGGGCGCTACATGATCCGCGTTGGCCTTGACCTTGGTTTCGGGCGTCTTGCCGAGATCCGAATGTGCCAGATGGCGCACCAGACAGCCCTTGTGAGGACCGTCGTAGAGGCTGTTGAACAGCTTCATGAACATGCCATGGTTGACCTGACCGTTGGGCCCGGTGACGACACCCCCGTCGGTCAGGAAGTCGCAGCCTTCGGGAGCCTCAACTGGTTCGCCTTCAAGAGTCAGGATTGTCGACTCACCGTCGTAGATGTATCCGTCGGCCAACGGATCAGCGCCTTCTGCGGCCTCGAGTTTGCAGGTGTCGAAAAACGATTGGTAGTTCTCGAAGAGTGTCTCGGCCAACATTCCCTCGTCCACCTCGTAGTCCAGCGACGAGATATTCCACAACAAGAACTGATTCGACGGGTCATACCCGTAGTTGAAGACGGTGTCGTTCTTCTCCTCCTGATGGCTGTCAGCCATGGCGATTCCCGACCCGACCAGCAGTCCTACCACCGTGAAGGCGATCACTGCCTTGTTTCTCAATGTCATCACCGATGAGCTCCTTGATTCACATTCCGTGCCAGCACTCCCCTTTGTAAACGCCAATGAAGGTGAATGGGTTACTCACCACGGCGAGATCTTGCGGCATCGGCGTCGCGTAAGGTGACCCACAGAGCACGCCAGGAGCACCAATGACAGCAGGCCACAAGCCGAATCTTCCCGAAGGTGTCGACGACCCGAGGGCGGCTGCGGGGACCCCAGCCGGGGCAGACAACTACAACAAGAGAGGAAGGCTGAAGAAAGCCTTCTACGAGAACGAGCTTGCCCGGCTTCAGGAGGAGCTTGTCAAGCTCCAATACTGGGTAGCCGAGCACGGTCTTCGCGTCCTCATCATCTTCGAAGGGCGTGGCTCGGCGGGCAAGGGAGGCGTCATCAAGCGAATCACCGAGCGCACGAGCCCAAGAATCGTCAAGGTCGTAGCGCTTCCCAAGCCAACCGAGAGGGAGCACACACAGTGGTATTTCCAGCGCTACGTGGAACACCTGCCGGCGGCCGGCGAGATCGTTCTCTTCGACCGAAGTTGGTACAACCGCTCAAATGTCGAGTGGGTCATGGGCTTCTGCACCGAGGAGCAGCATCAGGAATTCCTTCGAAGCTGCCCAGAATTCGAACGGATGCTGGTGCGATCGGGCATCAAGCTCCTCAAGTACTGGTTCTCGGTCAGTTGGGACGAGCAGCGCCGTCGATTCGAGTCCCGGAACAAGGAGCCTCTGAAGCGTTGGAAACTCTCCGACATGGACCTCGAGGAGCACCGTCTCTATGTGAGGTACTCACAGGCCAAGGACATAACGTTCCAGTACACCGACATCAAACAGGCGCCCTGGTACGTGGTCCCCTCAGACGACAAGCGAACGGCGAGACTCAACTGCATGAGTCACATCCTCTCCCAGTTCAACTACGACGATGTGCTCCCAAACCCAGTCGACCTTCCCGACCGCGAAGAGATGGCGTATGTGAGACCCCCGATCCACGAGCAGACCTTCGTTCCCCAGGAGTATTAGCCCGCCCCAATGAGCGGGTGCTCACTTGGGCTACCGGTGACGTGGGATGCGCCGCGAGGAGAGAAGCTGATGGTCGATATCGCTCTGATGGTCGAGGGGCAAGAAGATCTGACGTGGGATCGCTGGTTCAGGTTTGTCGAAGCGGCCGAGACTCTGGGATTCGAGGGCCTCTTCCGTTCCGACCACTTGACCGCCCTCAACGGCGAGTCTGACCGGGAGAGCCTGGCCCTTTGGCCATCGTTGACGGCGGCGGCCATGCAAACGAGGCGCATCCGCTTTGGGCCTCTGGTGGCGCCAATCACTTTCCACCACCCGGCTTTGATGGCCAAGACGGCGGCATCCATCGACGTCCTGTCCGAGGGACGTTTCGACCTCGGACTGGGAGCGGGTTGGTTCCGGGACGAGCATCTGATGTTCGGGATCGAATACCCTCCTCATTCCGACCGTGTCGAACGGCTCGACAACGCCGTCGCCTTGATCAAGAGCATGTGGAGTGGCGACTCTGTCACCATCAGAGAAGGGCCCTATCGCCTCCGTTCGGCGCAGAGCTTGCCGATCCCCTTTCAACCGAGCCCAACGATCATCATGGGTGGGAAGGGAGCCAGGACACTGGCGGTCGTAGCCCGTCACGCCTCGGAGTGGAATTTCTCATACTCGACCCTGGACGCTTTTCTCTTGAAGTCTGCCGACTTGGACCGGGCGTGTGAGGCCATCGGACGCGACCCTCGCACCATTCGGCGATCGATGATGCTCCCTTTCGCTATCGGAAACGACGACTCTCAGGTCGCCAGGCACATCGCAGCACACCGCGCGACGTTCAGCGACCTTCCCGCCGATCAAGACGACTGGCTCTCGGCGGGTTTCCTGGTGGGGAGCCCGGATCGGATCGTCGATCAGATCGGAAGCCGAGTCGAGGCCGGGGTCTCCCGGTTCATGCTGCAGCAGAACGCCCTGGACGACTTGAGCTCCATCGAGATTCTCGCCACGGACGTCTTGACACAGCTGTGAGCCGTCCCCGAATAGGGTCGACCTGATGAAACGAGGATTCGGTATCGACGCCACGGTCGCCCCCGGAGTTGCTGCCGAGCTATCCGCCGAGGTCGAATCGCTCGGATACGGGTCGTTTTGGGTCAATGGAAGTCCGCCAGAAGGCGCAATGGCAGTCCTGGAAGCAGCCGCCAAAGCATCAAGTCTGGAACTCGGAGTGGGTGTCCTGCCGCTGACGTCAATCAGCATCGAGCAGGTGATCGACCAGGTGCAAAGCCGTGGGATACCGGAGCGAAGGCTCTGGCTGGGAGTGGGCTCGAACCGGAAGCCTGGCGCTCTGGCCGAGGTCCGCGCGGCCAGCCAGATCATCAGATCCGAGACCAACTGTCGCGTCGTGAGTGCAGCCGTCGGCCCCAAGATGACCCAGCAGGCTGCCGAACTCGCCGACTGTGTCCTGTTCACATGGTGGCCGAGGAGCGAGGTCGCGGCCTCGCGACAGCGTGTCCATGAGTCTGCCGCCGATGCCGGACGCGAGGTACCTCTCATCGCCTCCTATGTCAGGTGTGGCCTGCTACCCCAGGCAGCGCACGCAATCGAGGAGAAGTCGGCGAGGTATGCCTCTATCCCCAGATACGCAGAGGTCTTTGCTCGAAACCACATGAGAGCCCAGGACACCGTCATAACCGGCACCAATCGGGAGGATCTCCTGGCAAAGATCGAGCATGAGGAGGTGGTGATCGATCTGCCCGTCATCCGGGGGATAACTGCCGACGAGACCCTGGGCTCACTGGTTGAACTGGCAACCGCATGTCGCCCCGACACGGACTGAGGCCGAAGACAGCAGGCGAAGGACCGTAGATCGCTACGGTCTGAACTCCGCACGACATGAAGCCCGCAGACCTCCCCAGACTCAGGACTCCCTCCGACGCACGTATCGCCCCCGGCGGTAGCCGCTACGCATTCGTCGTGACGACACCGAACATCGAACGGGACCTGATCTTGAAACAGATCTGGGTTGGGGATGAGTCGTCGGCGAGGCCGTTCACATCGGGTGACTCTGACTCCGTTCCCAGATGGTCCCCTGACGGGAGGCATCTTGCATTCCTGCGTGCGGTGGGCGACGCCCCCAAGCAGCTGGCCATCATGGCCTCGGATGGGGGTGAACCGCGGGTGATCACCGATTTCACGCACGGTGTCGAGGCCATGGAGTGGGCCCCGGATGGGTCCCGACTGATAGTGGTGGCTGTGACGCCTACCGATGAGTGGCAAGGCGTCGAGGACATCGAGAGACAGCGCAGACCGAGGACCATCACCGAAGTCCCCTACCGGTACGACAACAAGGGATGGACCCATGACCGCAAGCGCCACCTCTGGGTGGTTGATCCAGACGAAGAGCAGGAGCCGACCTGTTTGACCCCAGGTCGCTACGACGAGGAGTTCCCGGTGTGGTCACCGGACTCGACCAGGGTGGCGTTCCTCTCGACGCGCCAGCCCAACCCGGCATTGATTCCCGGCAATCAGGTTTGGGAGGTGGAATTGGGAAGCCTCGAGATCGCACCGGCGTCGTCTTTGGGTCACTGGTCGGAGGTCTCATACCGGCCAGACGGCGTCCTCCACTTAGTCGGGAGCGAGTCCACCGACTATCCGGTCAATTGGAGCCTGCATCGGCGTGAAGCGGACGGTTCGCTGACCGATCTGACAGGCCACCTCGATCGGAGCTCATACTCGTTCGCGGTGGACAGCTCCCCTATCAGATGGCAGGGCGAGGAGGCGCTGGTAGGCCTCGAAGACTCAGGTTCGTTCGGAGTCATCCGCGTTTCACCGGATGGGGCGGTCACTCCTGTGATCGAAGACCGGCTCGTTGTTTCATCTTTCGACGCCTCCGGTGGACAGATCGTGTTCACCGCGTCCAACACCACTTCTCCCGGAGAGATCTTCCTGATCGACGATGGCGGAGTCAGCCAGCTCAGCGATTTTGCCCCGAATGGCGTCGAACTCACCGAGCCGGAGCACTTCATGGTCGATTGCAATGGTGTCGCGATCGACGTGTGGGTCTACTTACCGCCCGGGAATGGGAAGGTGCCGCTGCTCCTGAACATCCATGGTGGCCCGGCCTCGCAATACGGTCACGGGTTCTTCGACGAGTTCCAGGTCTATGCCGAGGCCGGCTACGGCGTGGTCGCATGTAACCCGAGAGGATCGTCCGGCCGGGGCCTGGCTTTCACCAGAGCCGTGACAGGAGAAGGCTGGGGAGGAGTCGATCATGCTGATGTCACCTCTGCCGTCCACTCTTCCCTGGAGAGATTCGAGCGGCTCGACTCGGACCGGATGGGTTTGATGGGTGGTTCCTATGGCGGCTTCTTGACGGCGTGGATCATCGGCAAAGAGAGTCATTGGAAGTCTGCCGTCGTTGAAAGGGGACTTCTTTCGTGGTCGAGCTTTGCCGGAACCTCTGACATTGGGGGGACCTTCCCTTACTCCTACACACGGGAGCCCTATCCGGAAGGATGGGAGACGTGGTGGCAGTTCAGCCCGCTGTCGTTGGCCCATGCCGTAGCGACACCAACGTTGATCATCCATGCCGAGGATGACTTCCGATGTCCTATCGAACAAGCCGAGCAGTATTTCATGGCGCTACTCCGGAACGGGACGCCGACGGAGTTCATTCGCTTCCCAAACGAAGGGCATGAGATGAGCAGAAGTGGTAGTCCTCTGCACCGAAAGGAGCGTTTCGACGCGATTCTCGACTGGCACGAACGCCACCTGAGGTAGGTATGGGATTCGACGTCGTAGTCGTCGGTTCGATCAACCAGGACCTGACTGTGTCCACTCGTCGCCACCCCAGCCCCGGAGAAACCGTTCTCGGGCTGGGACACCGTTGGGGTGGAGGGGGTAAGGGAGCCAATCAGGCGGTGGCCGCTGCCCGACTCGGCAGCGAAACCGGCATGGTCGGGCGTGTTGGCGAAGACGAGCCAGGGCAGGCTCTCACCGCGGCGCTCCGAGCAGAAGATATCGATGTTTCTTGTGTGGGCATCGACCCCTCCGAACCCACCGGACTGGCCGTGATAACCGTCGACGAAGAGGCAGAGAACTCCATCGTTGTGAGTCCCGGGGCAAACATGGGTCTGACACCCCGTCAGGTGGCTGAGTGCTACTCGATGTTGGAAGATGCCTCCGTGGTCTTGGCTCAGTTGGAGGTGCCGGTGGAGTCGGTTATCGAAGCAGCACGCGCCCCTTCGGGGCTCTTCTGTCTGAATCCTGCACCGGCGCGAGAGATCCCCCCGGAGTTGCTCCAGCTCGTGGACGTGTTGATTCCGAATCGCAGCGAACTTGCGGCTTTGGCGTCGGTCGATCTGCCTAGTGATCGCAAAGCCGTTCTCGAGGCTGCACGGCGTATCGAAGGCCCTCGGTCCGTGGTGGTGACCCTGGGCCATGAAGGGGCATTGGTGATCTCGGAAGACGAGGTCCTGGCTTTTGCACCGTCAACAGTCGAGCCGGTCGACACAACGGGCGCGGGCGACGCCTTTTGTGGTGCCCTGGCGAATTCCCTCGCCCGGGGAGAGGATCTTTCGATCGCAGCGCAGTGGGCGACGCTGGCTGGTGGGCTGGCGACGACAAAGCACGGGGCGCGAGACGCGATGCCAACCCGTGAGGAGATGGAGCGGGTTTTATGAAGGCGGCGAGGCGCTTGATAATCGACACCGACCCTGGCCAGGACGACGCAGTGGCTCTTCTAGCCGCATTGGCCTCGCCTGAGGAGCTCGACATCCTGGCCATCACGTCGGTGGCAGGCAACGTCCCACTCGAGCTGACCACAAAGAACTGTCTGGCTCTCGTCGAGCTGGCGAGACGCCCGGAGGTCCCCGTCTATCGAGGGTCGATCCGGCCGATGGTGAAGAAGCTGGTCACCGCCGAGTACGTCCATGGTCCAACCGGGCTGGACGGCTCCGGCTTGGACGACCCCGAACTGCAAGCAGCCGACGGACATGCGGTTGATCGGATGATCGACATACTCATGGGAGCCGGCGACGGTGAGATCACGGTTTGCACCCTCGGCCCGCTCACGAACGTGGGAATGGCCATCGCTCGGGAACCGAGAGTCGTACCGAAGATCGGCGAGCTGGTGATGATGGGTGGAGGCTTCTTCGAAGGCGGGAACACGACTCCGGCCGCCGAGTTCAACATGTTTGTAGACCCACATGCGGCTCATATCGTCTTCAGCAGCGGTGTTCCGATAGTGATGATGCCGCTGGACGTCACCCACAAGGCATTCACCGATGCCGATCGACTGCGTCAATTCGCAGATCTGGGCACTCGGGCCGGCGCGAGCGTCGCGGGGATGCTCGATTTCTACGACAGGTACGACATGGAGAAGTTCGGGGCGCAGGGAGCCCCGCTACACGACCCGACGGTCATCGCCTACCTCTTGGCGCAAGAGCTGTTCTCCGGCAAACACGTCCACGTCGCCATAGAAACCTCCTCGCCCCTCACCGAAGGCATGACTGTCGTCGACTGGTGGGGGGTCACCGGAATGGAACCCAATGCACTGGTGATGCGCGAGATCGACGCCGACGGCTTCTTCGACCTGTTGGTGGAGCGCATCGGTCGTCTTTGAGCCATTCAGAGTCGGTGGCCCCAACCGCAAGAAATCTGTGCTAGATAGACTTAGATCTGGAATAACCTCGTCTTTGGGCACGTTGTCCCATCTTCCAGAACTCAGAGGTCCACCGCATGCCAGACACAGCACAACTCACCCTTCCCGTACTCCCCCTGCACAACGGGGTTGTCTTCCCGCACATGGTGGTGACGATCAGGGTCGAAACCGAGGAGGGCACCGCCGCTCTCGCCGCTACGGATCGTTCCAACGGCCAGCTGCTTCTCGTGCCCAGATTGAAGGGCCGCTACGCAGCGGTGGGGACCATCGCCGATGTCCAGGCTGACGAGGACGGCAACATCGTCGTCTCGGGCTCGGCCCGAGCCCGGGTCGGAGCCGGCTCAGTCGACGAGAACGGGGCCCTATGGGTCGAAGCCGAGCGATCACCGGAAGTCGACATCATCGACGCCGAGCTCGAGGAGTTGGTGAGCGAGTACCGAGCTGTGGTGAGCGCCGTGCTCGAGAACCGGGGGATGGCTGGTGTCGCCGAACGTCTTCTCTCAATGGACAACCCGTCCCGGCTCGCCGACCTCGCGGTCTACTCGCCCGATCTGAGTCTGGAACAAAAGGTCCAACTCTTGGAGGCGCTCGACATCCGTCACCGCCTCGGGATGCTCCTCGAATGGATGGAAGAGGTTCTCGCCGACCTCGAGCTTCGCCGCAAGGTCCGAGACGAAGCGAGCGAACGAATCGAGAAGAGCCAGAAGGACTACATCCTCCGACAACAGCTCGAAGCCATCAAGAAGGAGCTTGGTGAGGAAGACGATGTGGCTTCGCAGTACCGGGCCAAACTGGAGAAGAGGGATTTGCCTGAGAAGGTCGAAGAGGCAATCGCCAAAGAAGTCGACCGCCTGGAGCGCATGAGCGAGCAGTCCCCCGAGCACTCCTGGATCAGAACCTGGCTGGACACGATGTTCGATCTCCCGTGGGGGCAAGCATCCGACGACCGGCTCGACCTCGACGAAGCTTGGACTGTCCTCGACGCCGACCACACCGGCCTCCATGACGTTAAAGAGCGAATCGTCGAGCACCTCGCAGTTCTGAAGCTGAGAAGGGAGCGCGGCCTCCAAGAGGACACCGGTCGGAATGCAGGGGCGATACTGCTCCTGGTCGGCCCTCCTGGCGTTGGAAAGACATCCCTGGGTGAGTCCGTGGCGAGGGCTCTCGGACGAAGATTCGTGCGCGTGGCCCTTGGAGGCGTCCGGGACGAGGCGGAGATTCGAGGGCACCGTCGAACCTACGTCGGAGCACGCCCGGGCCGTGTGGCGAGGGCGCTGACCGAAGCCGGGACGATGAACCCCGTGTTCCTGCTCGACGAAATGGACAAGGTGGGAGCTGACTGGCGAGGTGATCCGTCCTCGGCATTGCTCGAGGTTCTGGATCCCGCCCAGAATCACACGTTCAGAGACAACTATCTCGAGGTCGACCTCGACCTCAGCGAGGTCCTCTTCATCGCGACCGCCAACGTGCTCGACACGATCCCGGCACCGCTGCTCGACCGCACCGAGGTGATCCGGATCGACGGCTACACGGATCGTGAGAAAGTCGAAATCGCCCGCGACCATCTTCTCCCCAGACAACTCCGCTCGACCGGGCTCGAGCCCGAGGAGCTCGAGGTGACGGAGGACGCCCTGACCGCCATCGTCGATCGCTATACGAGAGAGTCGGGAGTGAGAAGCCTCGAGCGCGAGCTGGGCAAGCTTGCGCGCAAGGTCGCCACCGAGATCGCCAGAGCGGACAACGGCTCCCGGATTGAGATCCACGAATCTGACGTCAAGGAGTACCTCGGGAAACCCAGAGTGTGGAAAGACGAGGCGACCGACCGCACCGACGTTCCCGGTGTGGCCACGGGTCTGGCCGTGACAGGGGCCGGTGGAGACGTCCTCTTCATCGAAGCGACCACTATGGCGGGTGAGCGCGGTCTCACCTTGACAGGTCAGCTCGGTGAAGTGATGAAGGAGTCAGCCCAGATCGCCCTCTCCTACGTGGAAGCTCACGCCGAGGACCTGGGAATCGATGGCGAGAAGACAAACGCCAGGTTTCACGTCCACGTGCCGGCTGGGGCCATTCCCAAGGACGGGCCATCAGCCGGCGTGACCATGCTCACTTCGTTGGTTTCCCTCCTCTCCGGTCGACATGTCAAGAGCACGGTGGGAATGACCGGCGAGGTCACACTCCAGGGCAAGGTCCTGCCAATAGGAGGAGTCAAGCAGAAGGTACTTGCCGCCCATCGCGCCGGTCTGAGCGAAGTGATCGTCCCGCGACGCAACGAGCACGACCTCGATGACGTGCCGGAGGAAGTGCGAGAGCAGATGACCTTCCACATCGCCGACACTGTTACCGATGTCTTGGACGTCGCCCTGAGCTGATCCTCGACGGGGCTCTGCCTATCGAGTGGAGGATGCGGCGACCGTCTCAGTCGCCGGGTCGAGATCGGACATCTCATAGTGTTCGGGCAGGAACACCGAGAAGACGCTCCAGCCGCTCACATAGTCGTAGGTCAGATCGCCTCCCATCAGACGGGCCAGCTCTCGAGACACGTGGAGACCGAGACCCACCGAGCCGTCGACCTTCCGAGTTGACATCGACTGCCCATAGGCCTCGAAGATCTCTTCGCGATCTTGCTCGGGGACGCCCGGTCCGTTGTCGCGCACCTGTAGACATACGACCCCGTCGACCCGGCTCAACTCGAGGACCACACTTCTACCGCCATACCTATCGGCGTTCGTGAGAAGGTTTCTGATTATCTGACGGACCCGTGCTGGGTCGGCGTCAGCCAGCACGTCCTCGCCGTCGAGTTGCACGTCGATGCGCGTGTTCGCCGCGATCGACTCGGCCACCTGACGCACCTGCGCACCCAGGTTGCACTGGACGGAGACGACATGGAGAGTGCCAGCCTCCACTCTGGCCGAAGCAAGTAGATCTTCGATGAGATTGAGGACGTCGTCTGCCTGTCGGGAAACCGTTTCCAACATCTCGGTGCGGTCCCCGCTGCTCAACGTCTCATCTGCGTCGTTCACCAGATCCAGGAAACCGATCATTGCCGTGAGTGGCGATCGCACCTCATGAGAGACGCCGGCCAGGAAGGTCTCCTTGTCTTCCATTACCTGGGCCAACTCCGCATTTCTCTCCTCCAGTTCGTGTGTCCTCTCAGCGACGCGTTCTTCGAGCTCGGCGGTGAGGGCATTGAGCTGGATGGACATCTCGTCGAAGGCCTTGGCGAGCTCGCCGATCTCGTCGTGACGATCGCTGCCGACAGTGAGCTCCCGTCTTCCCGCAGCGATCGCCTTCGCCGTCTCGGTGACCTTGCGCACCGGCCGGATTACCCACTCCGTGAAACGATCCGTGAGGAAGTAGGCGAGCACCAGGGCCACCGAGAGTACGCCGAGAGCGATTAGGGCGAATTCGTCGAGAGGAGCAAGCACCTCCGACCGGTCCTTCTTCACGACTATGCCCCAATCCGGGCCCTCGACTTGGCGGGTGATGGCAAACACCTCACGCCCTCGATAGTCGACACCGTGAGGGTCGGCGGTTTCGAGCCCGGCCAGTGCGTCGGTCATGGGCAGAGCTTCGATCGAGGTCGGAATCGGCCGCAGGACGGCATTGGCCGCGAACCGCAGTGGCGCTATGTAGACAGGTCGTTCTGCTCCCGGTGCGGCGATGATCGTCTCGCCCGAGTCGCCGAGACCGATGTGGTCGGATGCCACCGCGAACAACGCGTCGGTCGATTGACCGACGGCAACCAAGCCGATCGGCTCGTCATCGGCCAGCACCGGTCCAGCGACAACATGGAGGAATCTGTCGTCTGGTGTCTGGACGATCAGGCCGGAGACGATCCCGCTCTTTGCCTGGGTGAGGAAGGCTGCTGGGATGTCAATCTGTAGCTCGACCTGTGTCGGGCCGGATAGGAGGTTCGTCTCAATGTCGAAGACATAGATGGCCTCGGTGTTCGCCGCTGCCTGTTTGGCCGCTTCCGTCAGCCGGCTTATATCTCCGAGATGCGAGGGGTCGCCGGAGTCGCCCAACCCCCGCATCGCCTCGATCAGAATCGGTCGATTCGTGGTCAACTCCAGATCAGTGATGCCGGTGGAGACGTACGCCTCGACACGCTTCTCCTGGACGGCGGCAACTGCTTCGAGAGACTTGAGAGCCTCTTCGGTGAGGATGGTGTAGCCCTGCCAATAGGTGAATCCGGCAAAGATGACCAGCAGCGAGAAGGTGACGATGAGCGCCCCGGCGACTATGTCGTTTCGAAGACGATTCTGACCTTGCCGCCGGCCGTTGCGGCTTCTTTGTAATTTCCTCATATTGAACGTGCCCCTGGTTTATCGGATCAGAAAGAGGCACCTTGAGCCGACCGAAGGAATCGGCCTCTCAATTGTCCAGAACGCCATCGGCGACGTCCTGCCATATCGTCGCAGCCGAGGAACCTACGAACACAACACTCGCCGAACCGACCTGTCCTGTGCGCCCGGGCAAGACCAGATTGCTGATGGCGTCGGGATCGGTCTCCACGAGCAGAGCCGAGAGAGTCAGCAGCTGTTCGGGTGAGAGGTTGGTGACCAACCAAGGCTCCGACATCTCCATGAGCCTCGGGATCGCGGCGAAACCCAGACGTCCGACGGTGCGCGCAGTGGCGATCATTATCAGACCCTGATGCTCGGATCTCGTGAAGTCGCCGCCGGGCAATGTCTTGCGGGCACGTGCCAATGCCAGAGCCTCAGGACCATTCAGATATTGGTCTCCGGCTTCCAAGTCTGCACCAGAGGCGCTGTCCCGAATGGCTCTCGGGACGAACATGTTGATGCCTCCCAGCACATTCCCCAGCATCTCCTGAAACCCAACGAAGCCGGTCAGGACATATCCCTCGACGTCGAGGCCACTCATGGCCTCGAAAGTCTCGACCAGCTTGTCGGGCCCGCCGATAGCGAGACTGGCTGTGATCTTCCGGTTTCCCACGCCGGGTACCCCAACCCACGAGTCCCGGGGCACTCCCACAAAAGCACCAGCACCGGCCCCGTTGAGAGCGGAGAGGTGAATGCTGTCGGCTCGTGCGCCAGCCGGGTCTTCCCCCGGCCTGGCGTCGGACCCGACGACCAAGACGAGCCGAGGAGCGCCCCCAAAGGTCGCAGCAACGCCGAGCGACGGCCACTTGCCACCGATGATCGACCACCCGGCGCCGGCATCGACCAACAAGAACAGGTCTGATTCCACCTCCACAGTGGCAACTCCCTGTCCCGAATACTGCCCCAGAGAGGCCACCCCGCTCACAGGTGTGGAAACCGGAGTCCGAGGCAAGATCTCGAGCACTCCGGGCGTGGCCGCCGGCTCGCTATCGGTCGTGCCGGTTGCAAAGGCGTAGAAGGCCCGAACCAAATCGACGACCTCCGCCGGAGCCCCGTCGATCTCAACCAGTGGCGGTGTGGTCGTGGTCGTGGTGGAAGATGTCGTCGTGGACGACGAAGATGTCGAGGAAGCCAGCGGTGGCGACGTGTCGGGAGGCTCGGCCTCTCCCGAACAAGATGTGACGAGCAGCGAGAGCGCGAGTGTTGCGAAGAGTGCCCTGCGAAGCATCAGACCCCCTGAACTAGCGATGGGCGGGGCGCCCACCCGGTACGAGCGGGAGACGATAGGCAGTCCTGTCGAGTTATCTGGTTTGCGGGCCTCTCAGAAAGGAGCGCACCGTATCGATGGTGTCGGCTTCCTCGGCAGGCTTGTCATCTCGGTACCCCTTCACTCTGGCAAACCTGAGTGCGACACCTCCGGGATAGCGGGTGCTTCGCTGCACGCCATCGAACGCGATCTCGTAGACGACTTGGGGCTCGAGGTAGACGATATGACCGTCCCGGCTCTCTTCTATCTCGAGAAACCTACTGGTCTGCCACTCCAGCATTTCATCGGTCAGGCCTTTGAAGGTCTTCCCCAGCATCACAAAACCTCCGTCTGGAGATCGCGCCCCGAGATGTAGATTCGAGAGCCAGCCACGGCGCCGACCAGAACCCCACTCGGCAGCCAGTATGACCAAGTCCAAAGTATGAGTCGGCTTGACCTTCCGCCACCCCGAGCCCCTCCGACCTGCCTGATAGGACTCCCCTGGGTCCTTGACGACCACACCCTCGAAACCGGTGGCCACGGCCTCATCGAAGAACCTGTCTGCTTCGTATGGCTCGCTGGTGAGGATCGAGTCGACACGAGCCTCGATCGGGACCAGAGACTCGAGCGCCTCTCGCCGCTCTCTCAATGGGAGATCGATCAGGTCTCTCCCTTCCAGATGCAGACAATCGAAGAAGAAGGCCGATAGGGGCCCACTGGGAGCTTCACCGGCTGACCCGAACCGACTCATCGAGTCCTGAAAAGCCTCGGGAGAGCCACCGGGGGCCATGAGCAACGATTCTCCGTCGACGATGAATGCCCGAGCGACCAAGTCCAACGCCAACTCGACGACCTCGGGGAGGCTCGCGGTCACGTCTCTCAAATTCCTGGTGTAAATGGCGACATGATCGCCCTTGCGATGCACCTGAATGCGGGCACCGTCGAGCTTCCACTCCACGAAACCCTCTCCTAGCTCCACGATGGCGGCCCCGGCGCTCTCGGCGGTCTTGGCCAGCATCGGTTGTACCGGAGTGAAGATCTCCAGGACCGATCGAGCCAAGGATTCCTCTCCTTGGATGAGGGCTCGGGCTGCAACGGCGGTCAGATCACCCTCGAGCATCGCCGCTCTCCGCACTCGATCTGGCTCGATAGACAGTGCTTCCGCGACGGCCTCTGCCATCAGACCCTCGAGAGCCCCCTGTCTGAGGTTTCTGAGGAGGAGACCTCTGAGGAATTCCTGTTCTCTCAGAGTCGCCTTCCCCATCAGATCTGCGATGAGACCTTCCTTTAGAGACTTTGACCCTGGGCCGGAGGTCTTGGCAACCATCTCCAGGCTCTGATCGACCTCGAGGATCTCCAAACCTGCGCTTGGGGCGGGCGCTGCCTCGACCCGGTACACGGTCGCATAACCGACTCCCAAAGGGCTCTGCCTCGGCCGGCCAGACAGGTAGGAGACGCCGATCTCGGTTTCGACCGGATCAAGACGGCTGAGGATGCCGGCGAGAAGTGTGATCTTCTCGGATCTCGCGGACGTGGCCGCCACCGACTCAGAGACCTTCACAAGATCTTCGAGAAGCACCGTCCGAGGCTAACCGTTGGCCCAACGGGTGTCAGGAACGGAATCGGTCGAAAGGCTCGAGGGCGATCCCCGCATGGGCCAATTGCCCCTCCACCTCGGGCGCTGCTTGGGTCAGATCGACCGGAGTCATGCCCTTCCACGGAACGCCACCGATACGCTCGACCGCATCGGGGAGGCGAACATCGTCGGGGGCGACCTCGTCTAACTCCTCCCAGGAGATCGGTGTCGCCACCGGGGCTCCGTCGCGGGCCCTCAGGGACCACGGTGCGACCGACGTCGAATATGGGGCGTTGCGCAGCCAGTCGACGAACACTCTCTCCCCGCGCTCGGATTTGCGAAACTCGATAGTCATCAAATGGGGGTTGCCTTCTGCGGCGAGTGCTGCGATGCCCCTCGCTACCAGTGCTGCTGCTTCCCAGCCGTCGGACGAAGCCACCGTGGCTCGAAGGTGATAACCCTTGGATCCTGATGTCATCGGCTGAGTATGGATTCCACGCTCGAGAAGAGCCTCGTTGAGAGTACGGGCAGCCTCCCTGACGAGATCCACGCGGCCTTCGGGTGGGTCCAAATCCCAGATGATCCAATCAGGGTTCGCCCAATCATCGACACGCGACGGGGGAACGTGGAACGTGATGACGCCCAGGTTGGCAAAGAAGAGGATGCCTTCCACGGAGTCAATTACAGGATAAACGGTGGTGCCGCCATCGTCCTTGGGCACCTCGTGGCGCTCGATGAGCGACTCGGGGTAGTGGTCCGGGGCATTCTTCTGCATGAAGCCTTTCTCCGAGATGCCTTTGGGATACCTTTCGACGGTAAGGGCCCTGCCCGCCACGAATGGGAGCAGCGATTCACCGACCCGCTCGTAATAGGCAGCGACGTCGGCCTTGGTGATGCCCTGCTCGGGAAAAATGAGACGATCGGGATTCGAGATGTCCACGCTTCGGAGGGTATTGCGCGACAAGCCCCATGAGCCGTGTCGAGTAAATCGGCTGTCAGGTAATTCCGGCGGAGCCTCGTCGGCCACTTCGGGCTTCTCAATCACCCTTCGACGGTGATCGTCCCGGTCATCTGCGGATGTATCGAGCAGAAGTAGTCGTATTCACCTGGATCCGTGAAGGTGAACTCGAAGCTGTCGCCACTGCTCAGACCGCCACTGTTCCAGACGTCGTCGGCCGACGTCCACGTGTGGGTGACGCCGTCCTGATTGGTGGCCACCACCGTTGTGCCCGCCTCGACATTCCTGACACCGTTGAAGGCGAAGTTCTCGATCGTGATCGCAGCCTCGACATCGGAACCGGCAGTCGAGGAGGGTGCCTCGTCCGCCAGCGTCGTAGTCGTTTCGGCTTCTGAGCCGGCACAAGCTCCAAGCATCAAAGCGAAGAGACTCAGTGTGAGGGCTCCGCGACCCATCCTTCTCATCATCGAACGGCCTTTCGTAGGTTGTCGATCATTACGTGGACCTCTTGTTCCCGGTTCGCGGCCACTCATGAGGTAGCCCTACTCGGCAAACGGCTGATGCCCCCAACGATCACCCCGATCACCGGCAGGCTGAGGATCATCCCGTTCAACCCATCGGCGTCCGCAATCCCGATCGCTGCCAAGAGCCCGAGACCGGCGCAAATGAAAACGACCGCCATGACGGGTTGCCAGGCAGGAGGAGCGGGCCGCTCATCACGAGAAGGCCGCTCAAAACGTCCGAAAACGGCCACGAGTCCGAGAGTCAAGACCGACAGAATCGCGAACCACAACGGTCTGGTTGACCACCACAACCCGGTGAGCGGTTCGATTCCGAAACCCACTCCCCCAATCGCCAGACTGACACCGATCAGGATGATCATGGCCGTCAGGTGCCACAGGTACAACGTCATTATTTGGGCGCTCACAGCAACGACGAAGGTCCACGCCCGAGTCCTTCGCATCGCTCGCTCCAGCAACGGCTCGAACAGCAGGACCAGGCCCGCTTGGAACATTCCCAACAACGCCAGAGTCACCCTCGGCGGATAGGAGTTTGTGATCTGAGCGGTGTCGAGGCCGACCATCGCTATCGGATAGGGTCCCGCCCACACGAGAGCCAGGGCGCCCGCCAATCCCAGGGCAGCAAGCCCGAAACGCCGAGAAAGACCCTCGAGCTGTCCGTCTACCCAGGCATAACCAAGCAGGTGAACAGTCCCCCATACGAAGAGATAGTTGGCGAAGCCGATCGGCACCAGCCCAAACCCGATCGACATGATGTCAGCGAGGCCGGCGAGAATCGCTCCTCCGATGATCGACCACCATCCCCACCTCTCCCAGAGGACCAAAGCGGCCGGGGCGAGTGTCACGATGACCACATAGGCGGCAAGGAACCAGGTCGGAACGATGGCGACTTGAGAGGCCAATTGAAGCATCTCCCAGTCGAGGCCCAACTCGAGCGCAAGCCATCCACCGGCGGTCCAAACGAGGATCAGCGGGACCACGGGTAGCACGAGGCGGCGCAGTCGGGCTCTGAGCCAGCCTCCATATTGCTCCCCACGGCGCCTGGCGGAACGCCAGGAGAGAGCGTTCGAGTATCCGCCCACGAAGAAGAACACAGGCATCACCTGGAATATCCATGTGAGAGGGTGGGTCCAGTCGGCCAGTTCCAGCAGGTGGCCGGGCACCAGTTCACCTGCGTCGAATCTGACCGCGGCCATCAGCCAGTGACCAAAGACCACGATCAGAATCGAGACCACCCGCATGAGGTCGACAACCCTGTTGCGCTCAACGGGTGTCTCTTCAGCAATTCGGCGAACGGTTTCCAGGTATCCGATCGTTTGATTCTGCCACCCGACGGGGGCGGCCACCCGGCAAGGTCAGTTCGCGGGCAACTCGATATCGACGATGACGGCATGATGGTCTGATCCCCCGATCGGAGCCACCGA
>JAHEJW010000012.1:24851-36655 GCA_024638655.1 bacterium
GTCGGGGTCAGTGTCGGCTAGAAGGGCGGAGAAGGCTTCCGGCTCCCCACGGTCGTGGAGCAAGTTGGCTGTCATCAACCGGAGTCTCGGGCTCATCGGGCGAGCACGCTAACGGTCGGCTCTACCGGAGCAGACATCGCGACCTGCCAGAGCGGGCCATACTTGGGCCCATGAGTCTTGGCTTTGGATTGTTGAGCGCCCAAGTGCGCCCCGGTGAGAGAGATTGGTCGAGGGCCTACGAGGAGACCCTTTCGTTGGCGAGGGAGGCCGAACGGGTGGGTCTTTCGTCGGTTTGGACGACAGAACATCATTTCGTCGACGACGGGTACATGCCGTCGCTGGCGGTGATGAGTGCGGCAATCGCTGCTGTGACATCCACAATCGAGATCGGCACGGGTGTGATCCTGGCGCCGATGCACCATCCACTGCGGCTTGCAGAGGACGCGGCGACCGTCAGCTTGATCAGTGGCGGAAGGTTCACGTTCGGATTGGGTTTGGGCTGGAGTGAGGTCGAGTTCGCGGCTCTTGGAGCCGAACGGGCGAAGCGCGGCGCCGCAATGGAGGAGATACTGACGATCCTCCCGCGCGCCTGGCAGGGAAGCCCCTTCAAACACACTGGTGAGGTCTACGACTTGCCGGAAGTCGGCGTCAGACCCATCCCCACGACCAAGATCCCGATTCTGATCGGCGGCGGGGCTGAGCCGGCCATCCGACGCGCAGCCCGTCTGGCCGACGGCATTTTCGCCAACGTTCCGGCCGAGAAGCTTATCCAGCAGCTGGAGTGGATCAAGGACGAGTGCGAACGAATCGGCCGTGACCCGACCGAACTTCGCATCGTGCACTATTCGGTCATGCTTCCCGGGTCATCCAAGCGCGCGGCCATGGACCGCTACGAAGACCATCTCTGGAAGATGATGTGGAAGTACGGAGACATGGAGGCCTCTGCTACCCGGGAGTTGCCTGCTTCAGAGCCACCGCCATTCACCGAGGCCGACCGTGATCGGCTCTTCGGCAGAGCGACGGTGGCGGGTCAACCTGAAGAGATCGTCGAGTACTTGCTTGGAATCCGCCAGCGTGCCGGCATTCATGTCGAGTTCGTGGCACGCAGCTACTTCCACACTCTCTCATACGAGGACCAGCTCGAATTGATGCAGCATCTCGCCGACGGAGTAGCACCCCACCTCTGATCAGCAGGGCGGTGATGGCTCCGCAGCCTCCCCCGCTCCTGGTCACTCCCGGCCGGTGAACCAACCCACTGCTGCGCCGCTGACGATCCCCAGAGGGACCAAGACGACCCGGGTCACAGCTGCCGCCGCTAGATCTCCGAAACCGTTGTCGGGGGCGAGGGCGATAGCCGCCATGCCCAACACGAGCGCGACGAGGCCGCCGAGGACAGCGAACGCGAGCACCCGGGCTAGGGAAACTCGGAGTCGGGGTGTAGCCCGGCTCATGGGACTTCGACCGCGGCTGGTAATGCGGCCCCTCGAAGCGAAGCTTTCATGACTTCAGGTCACTTCCTTCGTGCATGGTGCCGGCTGGTGCCGACAGGAAACCAGGCTCGATTCCGTTGAGACGTCCGGCACAGGCAAATGGTTTCCTCTTGTCGCCGATTGCAGCCAACTATCTCAGAAGTCGAGCCAGGCGAGCTCCACCAAGGTATTGGCCGAGCTCTTCATCATCCCCTTGGAAGAGATGGTGTAGACGACGTCTTCGATGACCACCGAGCGTTGGACCTGTGCTCTCCAGTCGTAGTCCTTGCCCGAGCCGCCCGGATGGACGACGGTCTTCACTTCGTCGAGCGACCCGTCGCTTCTCACACGAAGGCCAACCACTCCGAAGAAGACCTCCTCACCTTTGTCGTCCCACTGCCACTGCTGAACAGGGACCATTGCCAGCCGCTCTGGCTCCCAGTAGAGGAAGGCGTGATGGTCGTATTCCACCTGGGAATTCGACCCTTCGCTGAGGGTGTAGGTATCGACCCTGCGCGGATCAGCCGGATCGCTCACATCGAAGATCGAAACCTGCGTCCCCTGTATCCGGCCGGTATCCGTAGCGTCCTGACCGACACCCATGAGCAGCCCGCCTCCGAGTGGGTGCAGGTATGCGGAGTAACCCAGGATCTTGAGCTCACCCACGACCTTGGGGTTGGTCGGCTCGGAGAGATCGAGCGTATAGAGCGGATCGGTCTGTCGGAACGTCACCAGATATCCAATGTCTCCCATGAAGCGCACCGAATAGATCTGCTCCGTCAATCCGAGACCGTCGACAAGACCAACCCGAACCAGTTCACCGTCGACCTCATGCATGATGGCGATCATTGACTCCGAGTCGACACCGCTACCCCACCAGTTGGGGCTCGTGGTGGAAGCCACTCTGAGATGGCCGTCGTGCTCGTCCATCGAGAACTGGTTCAGCAGGTAGCCCTCTACCTCGCCCGACGCCAGGTACTCGGTTGTCGTCTTGCTCGAAATGTCGAACTTGTGGATCTGGGTCTTGACGTCTTCAGGTCGGTCATCTCCTCCGCCACGTCCCCACTGCCATGCCTGCCAACCCTGTGTTGCAACATAGAGGCTGTCGGATGATGCATAGACGGTGTTCCCCGCCGCCATGACGCCGGTTGCGTCCACCAAATCGAGGCCCGTACTCAGGTCGATCGTGAGGACGGACAACATGTCGAGGCCGGAGAACTCGTCCGGGTGTTGGGCCCGATCACATTCGAAGAGCACCCCCTCCTCGACCACGTCGCCTTCGGCGTCTGAGACGAGGAAATAGGGGATCCAATTCTCTTCAGTCGAGTTGCGGATGATCTCGCGGTTCTCCTCGATGGCCTTTCGCTCCGCGCGCAGCCCCGACCCTTTCGGGAAACTCCACTCGAATCCGACCGGTCCCGATGTGGTCACGAGCCTGACGGCATCTCCGACCATGCGGCCCGAGATGAAACTGCCATCGATGGACATGGTTCTGAGGATCTCCGGGTCGCCGCTGATGTCGACCTCGGTCACCTGGACGGTCGGCGACTGTTGGACGGGTGCGAACGCAGCGTCGGCCTCTGCAAGTGGGATGGGGTGGTGGCTGACCCATGAGGAACCGAACAGGAGGACTCTGTCGCCCGAGAGGAAGAAGCTCTGAACTGCCCGATCGCCGAGGTGCATCCGACCGACTTCCTCGGGGTCAGGGCCGGTGACGTCCACCACGATCAGATCGCCTTCCGATATCAGCACGATTCGATCGCCGTCGCTCTTGACCATGTCCGGCTCATCGACACCCTCGACCTGAACGTTGGTCCCTGAGAAGTCCCTGGTCTGGCCTGCGGCGGTTGTGGCCGGGGCCTCGTCTGCCGCGTCCTCCTCGAACAGGCGCCCATCGGCGGTCCAGGGGCCCCAGAAGGGGCCCTCGAGACCATAGGGACCGACGAGCTCGACCGCATGGGAGATCACATAGTCGAGGAAGTCCTCGCAGGCATCGAAACTGGAAAGAGCATGTGACGCGAGGAGCACCTGCGGCTCGTCTCTGGGCGTAGCACCGTCTCCGGCCGTGGTCGTCGACGTGGTCTCACCACTCAGACCCGATGTGCATGCTGCTACCAACAGGGCGAACACCGACAGGATCCCGACCAGCCTCATGGTGCCATTGCGCATCGCTTCTCCTCACTGTCGCTCTAGTCCTTTGATGCGCACACAGCGTGAACGGTTCCCACTATTCGCCCCGAATGCCCCCAGGGAGCGTCAGTCGCCCTCGGGGATGACGATCCAGAGGATCAGGTATATGAGGATCTGTGGCCCTGGGAGCAACATCGAGGCCACGAAGATGACTCGCATCGTGGTCCGCGTGATTCCAAATCGGTCAGCGAGGCCGGCCGCCACGCCTGCGATCATTCGCCCTTCCCTGGGCCTGACGAGACTTTTCGCGTTGTCGCTCATGAAACCATTGTGCCAGATGAAACCGTGGAACCAGTCTGCGATTCCGATCGTCAAACGATCTCCATATGAGTTCTCCCAGGAGGATATTTGAGACGTCTCTCAAGGATGATCCCGGCGTTGGCCGGCGCCGCTTTGATCATCAGTGCATGCGGCCAACCTGTAACTGACCTTCCTGAGCCGACCACTTCCACAACGGAGTCAAATCTGGGTGGTGACGGCATTCCTGTCAAGATCCCCGGTGAGGACTATCAACATGTAGCCAGGCCCCTCACCGGCACCCTTGGCCTCGAGGCCAATGGATGCTGGATGATCGATTTGGGAGACGGGCCCCGTCTGCTCATCTTTCCGGAGGGATTCGATAAGCCGCCGAACGATGGGGCGTTGATGGAGGGGCCAACCGGGGGGAGATTCGCCGACGCCATGACGGTGGATCTCGACGGCGGTTTCGCCCAGGCTGACGCACTCCCAGGTGGCACAGACGGCTTTTGGGGCGGCTATGTCGGCTTCTGCAGCCCCGAGCGACGTGACGTCGTGATAGCGGACTCGATGACAGCTGCATTCGACCCTGGCGGCCTCACCGAGAGCGATCTGGTAGGGCTGGCTCGCACCTCGGTCCTGACCCGATCGTGGGGATGCGGTTTCGGGTTCGAAGTGTCTTCCGCTGATCAGAGAGTCTCCGTCCGGCTCTACCCCAACAGAATGACCCCGTCCCCTCCTCCGGCAACGCTGCCGGATGAGAACTGGACAGCTGAGGTCTTGGTTGGAAAGCACCTGAACAGCAACCATTGCGACGACGCCGTCGAAGGTTGGGAGCCGGAGCCGAACATCGTGGCCAAGTGGCCATTGACGTCGGGCCAGTTGGAATTCGACCTGCCCGAAGAAGTCGAGTGCGGCCTAGTCCCACCCGTCATGGCAAGGCTGGAGGGTGCTGCCTTTCAGGCTGGCGCTGAGGAGGTCATGTTGGGCGAACTGGCGATCGTAAATGAGTCGTTCGGCTGCTTCGCCGGGTGACCGGCGGGTGAGCTCGGTCTTCACTCACCGCTAGATCCCGCCACCGTCCCGTCCGCTACCCTCGATCGAGGTCGGCGGGGAAGAGACGTGATGGATCAGATGGAGGAGCGAGGGCCGAGTCGTACCGGGCCATCCGAATTGACGAGACGTGACTCGGTGTTCCTACTGCGAACGACACAGCAGCATCACGTTCAGCTGTCCGCTATGGCCGACCAGAAAGCTGGATTCCTCATCGGCGGATCGATCGTCCTCCTCGGACTGGTCCTCGGCCAGCTCGAAGGCTCGCGATCGCTTGGGCTTCTCGCAGCGGGGCTCACTGCCCTTGTGACTCTCTCTTTGGCGATCTACGCCGTAATGCCCCGCTTCAGCGGACGAACCCCGAGCCCAACGACCTCGCCGAACACGCTCTTCTTTGGCGTCTTCGCACGCATCGACGAAGACACATGGATCGAGGATCATCTCGAGATGCTCGAAGACGACGTTGAAGTACGCCGGGCAATGCTCCGAGACATCCACCAGTTGGGCACAGACCTCTACCGAACGAAATTCCGATATCTCTCCTATGCCTTCAGAGTTGCGTTCATCGGTTTTGCCCTCTCTTTCGCAGTTGCGTTGATCGAGTTCCTCGTCGGATGAACCCGCAGGCGATAGTCCCCCCGGGTCTGGCCGTGACCGCATCGGTGGGTCGCGTACGATCGACACATGCCGATCGAATCCGTTGAAGACCTGAGGAGTCACATCGAGCTGGCGATTCAGATCGAGCTGTCGACGATTCCGCCTTATCTGTTTGCGATGTACTCGATCGAGGATCAGGTTTCGGAGGCGGCCCTCCTGATCAAGAGCATCGTCGCCGAGGAGATGCTTCATGCCGCTCTTGCCGCCAACCTGCTCCTTGCGGTGGGCGGCCGCCCCGACTTCTCTTCCACCGCCTACATCCCCAGATACCCAAGCGATCTCCCCCACCATGAGCCACCGCTCCTACTCGAGTTGGCGCCTTGCTCGTTGCCTTTGGTTCGAGACGTCTTCATGCGAATCGAGCAGCCCGAGGTGCACGGTGCCCCAGGCCAACCAGACAGGTTCGAGACACTCGGCCAGTTTTATCACGCTTTGGAGGTGGGGCTTCGGGAGCTCTCGAACTCGGTGTCACTTTTCACCAACCCCCAGACCGAGGCGCAGATGTCCGACCCATCGTTCTATGGCCCGGTCCAATTCGATGCGGAGGACTCCGGGGGACTGATGATGATCGACGAGCTCGACAGCGCCATCGACGCCATAGAAGTGATAATCCACCAGGGAGAGGGTCTGAGTGACGAGCGGTGGGCCGACCCGTCCCACCAGGAACTGACCCATTTCTACAAACTCAAACGCATCATGGATGTGCCCGGCGAGTTGGGCGCCGTCCGGCCGGTGCGTCGCAACCCGCGCAGCTCCGAGTATCCCCAGGAGATAAGGCTCGTATCAGACATGTTCAACGCCGCATATCGCCACGTGTACTTGGTGATGGCCGACCTGTTCTCTCCCGGCCCAGACAAGACGGGACACGTCGGACGGCTCTATCGACTGATGAGCGGTGTGCTCTCTCCGTTGGCCAGACACATGGTGAGTCTCGAGCTCGGAGACGGTGAGTTCGCAGCACCGACTTTCGAGGTCTTCGAGTTCGGGGGCGCCGATCCGGGCGAAGAGACGTTGCTACTTGCCGACGACGTTCGCTTCGCTCATCCGGAGTTGTCGCCGATCGTCGAAGCACTCGAGGCTGCGATCGCCTAGCCCGGGGCAGCTCACTCCCGGACGTATCTGAGAAAGAGGGACTGCTCGCCCATGAGCCTCCGGTCGAGGCGCATCCCAAGCGGCGACTCCAGCGACGAGCCCGAGGCAACTCGCTTGGAGTCCCCGAGCGCGAGCATCGGTGCGACCGTCAGGTTGACCTCGTCGACAACCCCATCACGGATCAGTTGAGCATTGATCGTCGGACCACCCTCGCACAGGATCACATCGTGCTCTGCCAGCGCCGATACGATCCCGCTCCCATCGAGGGGATCGATCTGAATCACACTGGCAACCTCACCGACCGATTCCAGACGGGACGGCTCGACATCGATCCCGGTGATGACCGTTGGTCGTTGTTCGGGCTTGGAGAAGATGCGATGTCCGGGATCGAGGTCCAGTGACCTGGTGAGAATGACCATCTCAGGAAGGGGAGCCATACCGGCATCGCTACGCCAGTGTGCCATCTCCTCAGACATCCTGAGGGGTCCCAGGTTCTCAGACCTGACCGTCTCGGCTCCGTTCATGACGACATTGGCAACCGAGCGCAGCGCCAGGAACAGATCGCGGTCGTCACGATCGTTGAGGGCCGACGCACCCCCATCGACCGCAGTCGCCCCATCGACAGACTCGACCATGTTCAGCATCACCCAGGGCCGGTCTTCACGCCCGCGGGCTTCTGAGAACACGACCTCCAGGATGTCGATTGGATCGCCGGTTTCGAGACGGCGGAGCATCCCCCAAACCTAACGAAGCAGGAGGATGGAAGTCGGCCGTCTCAGGCTTCGCTCAGGACCGGCTCGGTGATACGAACCCCTATTGCCTCGTCGTTCCCCCTTTGGGAGAGCCAGGTCATCACGGTGATGGTCCCTGCGAGGAGAGCCATACCGATCCACTGCGTTGCGGACAACGTCGTTCCGAACACCAGGTAGTTCAGACTCACTGCCGAGAGCGGAAAGGAGAGCTCTGCCAAGGTTGCAGCCGATGCCGGCGTGGATCGCAGACCCTGGTAATAGAGAAGCAAGGCGGCCAGACCCGGGATGAAGGCGAGAAGCACGACGGCAAGCAGATCCGGGCCCGTGACCGACGCAAGGCCGCTCTCGGACGGCCGTATCCCGACAACCAGCCCCAGGACCGGTAAGGCTATGGCAAACCGGAGAGCGGTCAACGTCGAAAAGGAGAGCTTCGACGTGAGGTGGCGACCGAGCACTGTTCCCAACCCCCAGAAAGCTGCAGCCCCCAAAGCAAGCAGCGCAGGTGTCACGGCAGCGACAGACACGTTGGTTGGATCCGCGAACGCGATCAGATATGCGCCGGCCAACCCCGCAACCAGAAATCCGGCAAACCGTGGGAGCAGACGCTCACCGAGTAGGAGACTCGCCGCTGCCACGGCGATGAGCGGCTGCACCTTCTGGAGCAGAAGCGGCGTCGTTGGATCGCCGTATTGGAAGGCCGCCGTGAACATGACGGTTGCCAGCGCCGACGAGCCCGCGCCAATGACAATCGCGGCCAGCCAGTCGATCCGGCCCAAGGTCGCCACTTCGGAGCGGCCGCGAAGCAGAATGGGGAAGGTCACTGCGACCAGGATCACGTGCTCCAGAAACACCAAGGTCGCGGCCGGTAGATCCAGAGCGAGCCCGCGACGAAACAAGGCATCAGTGCCCCACAGAGCGGCTCCCAGCGCCACCAGGAGGAATCCACCGGAAATCGGCAGTCGACTGTCAGCAGAGTTGCGATTGGTCATCTGAGAGATCGAATACTCGCGGACAGAATCCTACGCGTCGAACCAAAACAAGACGACACACCTGGGTCTTCCCGAAACCCCTGGATGCACACTCCTTTGGCGAATAGTATGAAGGGCGGGTCGATTCCTCTGAATCTCACTGCGGGTCGGGTTGGGTGATCGGAGGACAACTGATATGCCGTCGAGCCAAGTCGGTCTGGTGGTCGGCAAGGACTTCAGACCCCTCCCCGGTGGGAGGTCTGGCGATTGGTGTTTTATCACCATCGACCTCTCGGAAGACGAGCGAATCTCGGTGCGCATAAGCCCCAGTCAGGCCAAGAAGATCGGGATAGGTGACGTAGTCCGGTTTCGCAGACCACGTACCAACAGCCGACCGGTGAAGAGTCTGAAGCGTCTGGCCAGCGACCCTGGCCTGCTCCCCTGACGAACAACCGGGCCGAACCGGGCGCACACCGGCGGAGGCTGGGCGATGACCCGCGCCCGCTGGCTTCGACCGAGGAGCTCCTTTGAGGCGACAATGGGGAGATCGAAACCCGGAGCAGTGGGCTGAGGAATCAAAAAGCCCGAGCAGTCGCCATCGGTCTGATCGCTGGACACAACGTCGCCCAGAACACCGTGCTCAACGAGAACGGCTACGTGATTGGGAATTCTGTAATGGCCGCAGGTCTCATTGGGTTGGGCAGGTCCTCGGGCGCCAGCCTGGCCGAGATGGGTCTGAGGCCAGTCCTCAGTGCAGACGATCTACGCCTGGCGGGAGCAACGGCGGCGACCGCGGCAATAATGGCTTCGGCGGCAGTCGCCCACCCCCGCACCAGGGCACTACTTCGAGATGAGAGGGCCCGAGACGCTCCTCGGGCTCTCATCCGTCAGAGAGTGCTGATTCGTTTCCCGCTGGGCACGGCAATGTTCGAGGAAGTCGTGTTTCGGGGAGTCCTGCCGCGACTCCTTGCCAGATCCGAGAAGACCGGCGATCTCTTGTCCACCGCGCTATTCGGTCTCTGGCATGTGATCCCGACCGCCAGGGTTCTGCGTGGAAACCCCATCGGCAGGAGAGCCGCCAGTTCGGCTCGGGCCGTCGCAGCAGGCTCGGTCGCCGCGGCTGCGGCTGGTCATGCACTTGTGTGGGCGCGAAGAACGAGCGGCAGCGTGGTCTTGCCGTGGCTGCTCCACTCGATCTTCAACATCACGTCCTATCTAGCCGGCGTCGTTGCCTGGCGCTTCCACGATAGAAAGCCCAGGTACGGGTCGCGCTAGCCCTCGACCGAGGTGATGTGATGCGAGTCGACGCTCAAGACGGCCTCGGACTCCCAGTCCTTGAATCGCCTCCACGGTCCTCCTCCGACTGAACCGAGGAATTCGACGGACTCGTATCTCGGCTGAGGCTGTGGATGGCCCTCACCATGCTCGGTGATCTGAATCGCATCAGGCTGGAGGTCGATCTCGAGGGCATACGTCTTGCCCTCGACGAACTCGTACGTAGTGAAATCGGGCTTCATGGATCAGAAGCTAACCGGTTTGGGAACCGACTCCGCTGGAGTTCTTCTCGACTTCGACCAAGTTTGGGGCCGCAGAGTCAACGGGACACACCGAGGGCGCCCTTGGCTACTGTCGCACCCGAAGAGAGGAGACATTCGATGAGAATCCAGACAGCCCAGCTCGTCTCTCTGGGCTACGGGACATATGTCCGGTCCGATGATGTGGTCGCCATCGAGCCGATCACGGATGGTCGGGGCCCCGGACGGAGGTCACTCGTCTGGATGAGAGGGCTGCCGGAGCCTCTCGTGGCCTCTCGGTCGGAAGGAGCCATAGTGGACGACCTCGTCACGCCCGTAGACGAGGCCGCTCGGATGAGAGCTCAGCGTCTGGCTTTGGAGAGGCTGGTCAGTGTTCTCGACGCCATTTCACCGGGTGTCCGCCGAGTCCTCTCAGAGGAAACCGATACCGACATCGAAGAGCTTCTCGCCGAGAGCAACCGGGTGATCGGCTGATGCGTTCATATTTTCGACCGGACTGCCGATTGACTGAGGGAGGTAGCGCGAGAGAGGAAGTGGTTTGAGCGGCCCCGAGCTGCTGGACGGGCGAGTCCTTGACGATCTGAATGCTGGTGATTGGCTCATCGCCGGGCCGATACTGGCTGTCTTGGTGTTGAGTCTCTTGCTCGGCTTCGTGTCCTGGCTCAAGGGTCGCAAGCTGGCCGCGATTCTGGTTTGGGTGCTACTCGGTCTAGCAGCGACGCTGCTGGTGACACCGCTCGACACCATCCAACGTCTCGTCAATGCCGATTCGCTCACACTCAATTGGGGCCTCGTCGGAGGTTTGGCCACGGCAATGGCGATGGGGTTGATTGCTGCTATTCGATTGGCACGACCTCCTTCGTGGTGGGCGCAACGACGCTATGACAACGATCGCTACGCCGAGGCGATCGAACGCCATCAATGGACGAGGCCTCAGGCGCGCTGACAACAGGCAGCCGTCGCCCTCTATCGTCGGATGGTGGCCTGAGGAGCTCTTTGTGACGTCCGATCGTGGCAGACATCTCGAGTTTGGGATCTCCGTGGGCCCCAATGCGGCCTCTCTGTCGGACATCCTCGAGCTGGCCATCCGGGCCGACCGGCACCTGGACCTGATCGGAATCCAGGATCATCCCTATCAACGACGCTTCCTGGACACGACCACGCTTCTCACGGCTATCGCTGTCAAGACAACGCGACTACGAGTGTTTCACGACGTGGCATGTCTTCCCCTTCGACACCCTGCGACCCTGGCCAAGGAGGCTGCTTCGATCGACATCATCAGCGGGGGACGATTTGAGCTCGGACTCGGCGCCGGGGCCTTCTGGGATGCGATCGAAGGCATGGGCGGGCCGAGACGCTCGCCGAGTGAAGCACTCGCCGCCCTCGGCGAAGCGGTTCAGGTGATCCGACTCCTGTGGAGTGGTGACCGTGGTGTTCGCTTCGACGGTGACCACTACTCGATCAAGGGCATCCACTCCGGACCGGTTCCCCGCCATGACATCGAGATCTGGTTCGGGGTATATGGCCCGAAGGCTTGCCAGCTTCTAGGTCGTGTTGCCGACGGCTGGCTCCCATCCCTAGGGCGGTTCACACTCGAACAACTCGCCTCGCGGAACGAGATCATCGACGAGTCGGCGGCGGCCGCCGGCCGTGACCCCACCGCCATTCGACGTCTGCTCAATGTCAATGGGGCGATAACCGACGAGGAGAGCAACGGGATGTTCAATGGGCCGGCCGATCGATGGGTTGACGATCTTGGATCCCTCGTGTTGGAGCATGGGTTCGACACATTCATCTTCTGGCCAGATCAAGATCCCCTCGAGCAAACTGACCGATTCGCCGAGGTCGCGG
>JAHEJW010000012.1:36755-76124 GCA_024638655.1 bacterium
GTGGCGGTCCTGGCTTTGGGCGCAGGTGCCGTTGCTGGAGCGTTCGTCAGCGGCGCGGCTCCCGATCCAGGCCTACCCGCTGTCGGGCCCGTCCTTCTTCTGCTCGGCGTCGTGTACGCAGGGTTCGCTCGCCGACGGGTTGCACGTGTGGCTTCGATGTGTGACACCGGCGAATCGAGGATCAGCGCTGCACGGATATCCCGAGCCCGGACAGCAGCCATGCTCGCCGTGGTCGGAGGAGCCATGGTCTCCCCCGACCTGATTGTTGCCTTGAGCCCTGCGCTCGCCCCGATCCTGGCTCTGACGGCTCCATCACATCGGACCAAATCGGTCGATCGGGTTCCCTCTACCCGATCGGTCGACGAGGCTGGGCCCGAATTCGTGGCACAGCACCCCCTTGGTGCGGGCACCATCCCGCCCGTTCGGTGATTTCTACGCGTTTGGCGGACTCAATCTCGGCGATGATCCAACAGCGGGTGACGCCACCTGTAGTGGACATACCCGTCGAGCGCAGCGGGTATGCCTTCGTAGATGCTCGGATAGATCGGATCAGCTCCGATCTCATCCCAAACCAGGCCAGCTTGAACTGGGACATTCAGATTGAATCCCACAACGGTGTCCTTGGTGTAGAGGGTCGGCCGGGAGCCTCGAGAAAGAATCGGTTCCAGCACGCTGGCGCCGACACTGCTGAGGCTGCGGGGAAGCGCCACGAGCTTGAAATAGGGGTAGAGCGATCTGAGGACCTCGAAGTACTCGGCCCAACTGACGCTGGAATCATCTGTTACAGGGCTCGCACCGGACCAGCGCTTCTCCGCCACTTCGGACATGAGTCTCGCGGCGTCACTCACATGTAGGTGCCCGCATCGATTGGACAGCTGGCCGGGAAAGACTGCGAGCCCGCTCCGAACCTGGCGAAACAAGATCGATTGCGGCCCGTAGACATGAGGAAGTCGCAGCGACGCCACCGACATCCCGAGTGCGTCCCCGATCGCATGGACTCCCATCTCTGCTTCGAGTTTGGCTCGCCCATAGCCCATCCGAGGGGCTGGGGCGGTATCAAGATCGATATCTTGTGTCTGATCTCCATATACGAAGAGGCTGCTAGCGAAGACGAACTGCTCGACGCCGGCCACTGCTGCCGCCTGCGCCAACTCCAACGTTCCATCGACGATGGTTGGTTTCAGCCTGCGGTAGGACTCGAAGCTGGCTCTACCCCCCAGGTGAATCACTGTGTCGATGCCGTCGACGACCCGCTCCAAAGTCGCCGGTAGGGTGAGATCTCCCTGCAAGGGCTCGATGTCGAAAGAGTTGAGCAAGGCGGCACGGTGGGGTCGCCGGATGAGAACTCTTGGCCGCACGCCCTTACGGGCCAATTCTCTGACAACTTCCATACCGATGAAGCCGGTGGCTCCTGTTACGAGGACTCTCTTCAATTTGGACCCTCTCCCATAGTGGGTGGACGCGCCGTGGGGCGAAACACCGGCTGCACCCCTTTGCTGCGAAAGGTTGTTCGTTATGGAGCGAATGAGCGGATGACCTCCCGACACACGTGGCGGGTTTCGTGTTGCCCCCCGTCAGACCCTCGTCGGTGGTGTAATGGATGAGAGTGATTTCTGTCTCACGAGGCATCCGATCCTCTGGCGACGTGGTGTGGCGGCTGATCACGGAGTTTGCACAATGGCCGAGCTGGGGGCCGACCGTTGCGGCGGTCAAAAGCGAAGCCAAGACGGTAGCCAGCGGGGTGAGAGGCACCGTCGTGACACCGTTCGGGCTGGCGATTCCGTTTGTGATCACTGATGTTGACCCGGGTGTCAGCTGGTCGTGGCGAGTCGCAGGAGTGAATGCCACAGGGCATCGCGTCGAGGCGACCGGTGACGAGACATGCCGGCTCGTATTCACCGTGCCATGGCCGTTTGCGCCTTACGTCGTCGTCTTAATCATCGGGATACGGCGGGTGAAGCGTCTCGCTGAGTCCCAAGTCGGCTAGTCGCCACCTTTTCTCTTCTCACCTGTCTGATTTCGTATAGCCTTCCCCAACGGGATCGGGCTGGGTCTGGAGAGGAGAGAGCATGGCCTCCTTCGATGCGAGACTCAGGTTGGTCGGTCAGTCCGGTCTTCCCTTGGGTGTGGAAATCGACGTCACCGGCGAAAGGCTGGTCGTTATGACGGGACCACAACTGCTTGCGGACTGGTCCCTCGACGAGATCAAGATCTCGGCGCTTGCCGATGGGCTCCACGTCGAAGCCGAGGGAGAGGAAATAGTGCTCAACGTGCCCGACGAGAGAAGGTTCATCGTTGAGCTCCGTCAGGTCGGCATGTGGCCGAGCGACGGACCTGACGCTGCCTAGATGGTCCTGTGAGGCACAGGGAGCCGTTCGTTTTGGATAGGTTTGCGGGTATGTCGGACACATTTCATGAACTGGTCGGCCATCTCATCGATACCGCCCGCGCTCACCACGAGGCAACCGGAGGAGTGAACCCTGAGTGGGCGCAGTGGTACGCCGAGAGGCTGCTCGAACACGTAAGAGACCTGGTGGACGAGGAGATGACAGTCGATGACCTGGCGGCCTGGCTGGAGGACGCCGATCGACGGTATCAAGAGGAGTCTCCCGAGATCTCCTGGCCAAAGGCCTACGCCGGCTGGCTACAGGAGCGCAGCAGCTGAAGACTCAGTAGGTGCTCATCTCGTGTCGAGCGGACCGGATTCGGAGCTCTCGTTCTGGATGTCGCCGAGATACCGCTCGTCCTCCTCGGTGACTGCAACGGCCCCCGTGAGCACTTCCCTCACCTGGAGTGCGGGCATGACGACGGCGCCAGACGAATCGGCGTACACATAGTCCCCGGGCCGCACCCCAACCCCACCAAACACGACCGGTACATTCGCCTGGAATGGCGTGACAACGTCGCCACCCCATCGCGTCGCCTCGCCGGCGCAGTAGACCGGGAAGTCGTAACCGGCGAGCTCATCGAAATCTCGAATACGCCCGTCAGCGAGAACGCCCCCGAGACCGAGATTCTGAGCGCGTGAGAGCTTGGTGCCACCTGCAAGGGACGTCTCCCGGTGCCCGTTGCTGGCCAAGACGAGGACCTTCCCACCCGGCTCATCTCCCACGGCCTGATAGAAGAGGGAGCCGAAATTGAACTGCGCCGGATCGAGGCCCGCGTTGCATGTCGGGAAGTAGGAGAGCGTCACCGCCTGGCCGAACAGCACTCGACCCGGGGTCGGCGTGACCAGATCGAGAACGTGGCAACGATGTCTGTGGAGACGTCCCATGGCGTCGACCAGATCAGCCGCCCTGACCTGTTCGACCAGACGGCTCAGCGATTCTTCATCCCTTCGCTTGGCATGCATCAACTCCACGCTAACGACGGTCTAGGCGAGAGATAGCCTTCACTTATGGCCTTCACATATCCCGACGCAAGACGCGCGGATATCGGGGACAGCTATCACGGTGTCGTCGTACCAGACCCATACCGATGGGCCGAGGATCCCGAGGACCCCGAAACCCGACAGTTCGTCCGAGCCCAGAACGAGCTGACCATCCCCTATCTCGAATCTCTTCCCGAGGTCGGGAAACTCCATCGGCGGATCGCTGAGCTCTGGGACACACCCCGCTCCGGAGCGCCTCGCAGGCGTGGCGACGTGATGGTGTGGGCCCACAACGACGGTCTCGCAAACCAGCCAACATTCTTGATCTCGAGAGACGGGTCTGAACCCGAGGTATTGCTCGATCCGAACACATTCTCCGACGACGGGACCGTTGCCGTGACGGCTTGGTCTCTGTCGGATGATGGATCGCAGATGGCCTACACCAGATCGGAAGCAGGATCCGACCAACAGACCGGCCTTGTCCTGGATACAGCCACAGGAGAGCATCTGGAAGACCGGCTCGAGGAACTCCGCTTCACCGGGCTCTCCTGGTGGGGAAATGGCTTCTTCTACTCTCGCTTCCCAGGCCTCCAGTCCGGGACAGTCGGTCTATTCAAGGACTGCTCGCTCTACTACCACCGGCTTGGCACCACACAGGGCGAAGACGAGCTGATCTTCGCCAATCCCGATCGCCCAGAGCTGCTCTACGGCGGTGTCGTCTCAGAGGACAAGCAGCTCCTGGTACTCATGGAGTATGAAGGCACCTCTCGGGAGAACGGCCTCCTGTTCAGGCGTCTCGACGACACCTCCGAGGAGTTCACCCGAGTGGCCGAAATTGGCGTGGCCTCATTTCAGTTCCTCGCCCATTACGACGGCTCATTGCTGGTGGAGACCAACGAAGATGCCCCGAACGGACGAATCGTTGCCATTCCCCTCGAATCCCTCGACGAGAGGAACGAGATAGTCCCGGAGGGCGACACCGCCATCGAGATTGCAGGTGCGGCCGCCGGGCAAGTCGTGGTCGTGGCACTCGATGAGGGTTCACATCGGGTGCGGCTCCATGCCCTGGACGGAAGCGCCGGTAGTGAGATCCATCTGCCCGAGCCGGGGACGGTCGCCGAATTGACAGGCCGTCTCACAGATCCGGTGATCCACATCGGATTTCAGTCCTTTCTATACCCTCCCACCGTCATTCGATGGGAGGAGGGGGAAACGTCCTTCTTCGCAGAGTCACCTCCTCCCCTGGACCCCGGCCACTTCGTGGTCGAGAGACTCCACGCCGAATCGACAGACGGAGCGAGAGTGGGGATGTTTCTGGTGCGGCACAAGGACCAGGCCACACCAGCACCAACGGAGCTCTACGGCTACGGAGGGTTCAACATCAACTTGACCCCGATGTACAGCCCGGCACGTCTCGCCTGGCTGGAATCCGGAGGGGTCGTGGTGAGCGCCAACCTCAGGGGGGGTTCGGAGCACGGTGAGGAGTGGCACAGGCAAGGGATGCTCGGCAACAAGCAGCAGGTTTTCGACGACTTCATAGCGTGTGCAGAGCACCTGATCGATAGCGGGATCACCACTACGAGTCAGTTGGGGATCAGAGGCGGATCCAACGGTGGCCTACTGGTCACGTCAGTGATGTTGCAGCGCCCGGATTTACTCGGTGCCGTCGTGTCTCAGGTCCCAGTGACGGACATGTATCGATATCAACACTTCAGTGCCGGACGATTTTGGACCGTCGAGTACGGCGATGCAGTCGAAGACCCGGAGGCATTTCGGTGGCTGTCCCGGTACTCACCTCTGCACAACATCAGACCCGGAGTCGAGTACCCGCCTCTTCTTGTGCTCACCGCTGAGACCGACGATCGCGTGGTCCCAATGCACGCACACAAGTTCATCGCCGAGTTGCAGCACGCCGCCGGAGGCACCTCTCGCAGTCCCATCCTGGAGAGGGTCGAGACCCGAGCTGGTCACGGTTTGGGCAAGCCGACATCGAAGTTGATCGACGAGGCAGCCGACATCTTCGGGTTCCTGCTCCATCATCTGAGCTGAGACCCGGAGTGTCCCTCTCACGGTCGTACATCTCAGTCGAATGACTGATCGCAGGTCGCTTCGAAGTCTTCGCCGTCTTGGGTCTCGAGGTGAAAGGTCGGATCGGCCATGAGCAAGTGCGCATCGGACCGGAGTCGGTCGAGATCGTAGAGCTGGTAGCCGGCGTGGCCGCCGGCTCCGTAGTTGTATCGCGTGATCCGCAGCGTCGCCATGCGATCTGTCGAGACTCGAGACAACAGGTCGACGAAGTCGGCCAGCCGCTCGATCGGGACGTCCGTTTCGACGTGGGCCTTGAGCGCAGCAGCCAGGTCGCCGTAACCGCGGAGCAAATCAAGCGGGCTCGTCTGCGCCACGAGTGCACCGACGACACATCTCTGCCGATGCATGCGGGCAAAGTCCCCGGAGTGTCGCCGGATTCGTGCGTAGGCGAGAGCGTTGTGCCCGTCGAGGTGTTGAGAGCCTTCCTCGAAGACGATGTATTCAGTACCTCCGTCCTCGTGGGGGTACTGCTCGTCGACGATGCGCTTGGGCACGTCGATGGTCACGCCGCCGAGAGCGTCCACAATGCCGATGAACCCGGAGAGATCGACCTTGGCGTAGTAGTGGACGTCGACGTCGAAAGTGAGACCGACAGCTGCCTTGAGGGCGTTCACAGGCGGCTCCTGAGGTCCGGGGAATGCGTCGGGGTACCACTCGCCGTTAGCCCAGAGGTGAGTGATGATGTCCGGGAAACAGTCGCACTCCCACAACCCCATCCCGTCGGGAAGTGGTGCCTCGGTCAGGTTACGGGGCACGGAGAACATGGCGACATCGCCACTCCGCGGCTCAATGCTGACGAGGATGATCGTGTCGGTGCGTGTGCCAACGCGGCCGACGCCGGCATCGCTTCCCAGGAGCATCACATTGAGACGTTCGAAGCCGTCCCAGATTCGTGTTTGGGGAATTGAGGTATTTGATATCTGAGAGACCTCGGTGGTCGTGGCCACAGGGTCATTCACACCAGTGTCAGGCGGAGCCTTTTCTGAGGCGGTGCTGGTGGTGTAGGTAGGTGCGCCGACTGGCTCCTCGGAGGCGAAGACCGATTCGATCAGGTCGCCCTGCATGAACGTCAGTCCCCCGATGAAGGCGTGCGGCAGCACAACGATGGCTGATGCCGCGATCAGCGCTAGGCGATCGCTGGGCCCTCTTCGATCTTGGGAGACGTAAGAGTCCACGGTCACCACACCCCGGTAGAGGAGTGCAACTACGTTCAGCACACTGATGGCGATGAGTGCAGCAGGGGTGACCCAGGCCTCCAGCAACCGAGACGGATGCCAGATGACTGCGATCAGGAGTGCGGCCAAGAAGGCTGCATCGACCAGCAGCAGCGTCGAGCCCATGACGCGCCGACCGATCATTAGGTGACCGAGGCCCGGGATCAATGACGATGCGATTGCAGCCCAACCGCTCTTGGACGCCTCTCTCGGTGTGCGGATCGCCAACTCCTCCTTGTCTTTCGAGTCCCATTATCCGCCTCGTATCCGATGGGGAGCACTATTCGGCGACGGAGAAGGCAATCGGCAGGCAAATGGGACAGGTGAACCAAGCCAACATCGAAGGGCGATTCTGTCAGAGCACAGAACGCTTCAACCGGGGCGGCATCGGCTCGGGTCTCGACCGGATGAAGATCCAGTGCCCGGCGACAGCCCCGAGACCTGATCCCAGCAGGATCGCAAGTACCACGAGCCAACCTGCCTCGGGTAATCGGAACACGGCGAAGAGGATGCCGGGGACTGCCCCTAGAACGGCACCCAACACAGCCGGTCTCTCAGCCACGATCTCCGGCCCGACCCAGCCGAAGAGGGGGCCGGCGAACATCCCGATGAGGATCAGCCAGATGGCCACAAAACCGAGGTTCCAGGCCCATTCGCCACCTAGCACCAAGCCAACCACGCCCAGTGCGAGGCCCGGGACCAACCCGAGGATCAAGCCCAAGAGATCGCTCTGCATGCTCGTATCGCCCATCGCACGCCTCCCGAAACGTTCTCACCGTTGGAGCGAACCGGACTTCTGAGAGAGATACAAGAGGACAAGGTCACAACTGGGACCGAGCTGGCGCCAATCAAGATCGGGGTGGTGGTTGTGGCCCGTGTGAGGCCCGTCGGATCGGCCACTGATGCCCGGTAGCAGATGACATCTCCTTAGCCTTATCGCCGTCACATAACCGGCCTGCGTCTCAGCGAGCCGGCGGCTGACCACCTTCCCCCACAGGACTCAGTTCATGTTCCGCCAATTCGACCAAGCAACGACGCCGCCCACGTCAGACGGACGCGTCCACCAATGAGTCTGGTTCTATCGCTCTGCCTCGTCGTGCCTGGCGTGTGCGACGTTCCCGAGCTCGACGACTATCTGGACGCAGTGGCCGTACATCACGCCGCAGGCCCGGTCGAGCGATGGCGGCCGCTGGTGTCTTTGTACTTCCCCGAGGACCAGGTCGACCGAGCCCTCTGCATCATCGGCCATGAGTCGAGCGGAGATCCGGAGGCGGACAACCCGACATCATCGGCGCGCGGGCTTTTTCAAGTCCTTGGTTCCCTCTGGGCACCTCACTACGGAATCGCTCGCACCGACCTGTACGACCCCGTGATCAACACCCGCATCGCCTTGGACATCTGGGAGAACTACGGCTGGGGGGCATGGTCGCCCTACCAGCGCGGCGCTTGCCGCTGAAGCCAGAAGGCCATCTACGAGGGAGTTGGCAGACCCGCCAACGAGCGCTCCAGGGACGTTCAGATCGGCCTGCGGCGTCGCGACGAGACGACACCGGTGTTGAAGCCGGCCAAGTGGAGCTTGCCCGAGAACCGGGCGTGCTCGATCTTGAGACAACGGTCCTGGACAACCTTGAGCCCAGCGTCCATCGCTCGACTCGCAGCCTCGTCGTGTCGCAGGCCCAGTTGTAGCCAGACGACTTTGGCGCCAACCTCGATTGCCTGATCGACCACCTCAGGGATGGCCTCGTGGCGACGGAAGACATCAACGATGTCGGGAACCTCGGGCAGGTCGAACAGAGTCGGGTACGACTTCCGTCCCAGAACCTCGTCGTATGCAGGATTGACCGGATAGGTTCGAAATGGAGTTCTCACGAGATAGGAAGCGACGAAGTTCGACGATCGGATCGGATTGGCAGAAACCCCCACCAGAGCTACCGATTCGTGGGCCTGGATTATTTGGAGCCGCTCGAGTGCCGAAGCCTCCGGTGCGCGAGTTGTCGTCATGAGGCGGCCTCGAGAGCTTGATCGAGGTCGTCGATGATGTCCTTCACGGTCTCGATCCCGACTGAGATGCGAATCATGTCGTCACTCACACCCATCGCCTCTCTATCTGCCACCGGGACTTGCTGGTGGGTCGTCGAAGCGGGATGGATGACGAGGGTCTTGGCGTCCCCGACGTTGGCGAGATGTGAGGCCAGCTCGACGCTCTCGATGAATCGCACTCCGGCTTCGTATCCGCCTTTGAGCCCGAAAGTGAACACGGCTCCCGGGCCCTCGGGAAGATACCTGCGCGCCAACTCCGTCCATCTGTTGTCTTCGAAAATGGGATAGCGAACCCAGGCAACTCTTCGATGATTGGCCAGGTGTGTGGCGACGAGCCGGGCATTCTCGACATGACGCTTCATCCGAAGGGAAAGGGTTTCCAGACCGAGGAGCAACAAGTATGAATTGAAGGGAGAGAGCGCTGCACCGATATCCCTCATCACCTCCACACGTGCCCGCATCAGATACCCGTACTCTCGGAAGTTCTCCCAGAAGTTCAGGTCGTGATACGAGGGCGAAGGCTCACTGAGGATCGGGAATTTCCCGTTGTCATAGGGGAACGTGCCGGACTCGACGATCGCTCCCGCGATCACCGCGCCATGCCCGCCGATGAACTTCGTCGCCGAGTGGATCACGATGTCAGCCCCGTGCTCGATGGGTCGGCACAAATACGGAGTCGCGAAGGTGTTGTCCACCACGAGGGGTATGCCGTGATCATGTGCCATCTCGGAGTATCGAGCAATGTCGAGAATGTCACATCCAGGATTCCCGATGGTCTCGGCGAAAAGTGCCTTGGTGTTCTCGGTGATCGACTTCTCCACCTGGTCGGGGTCCGAGAAGTCGACGAACGTCACGTCGATGCCCATACGTCGCACGGTTACGTTGAACTGGGTGAACGTTCCTCCGTAGAGAGCGTTGGACGAGACGATGTGGTCGCCATCCCTCGCAATGGTCAACAGCGCAATCAGTTGGGCAGATTTCCCGGACGCGGTGGCCAACCCGCCCAATCCGCCCTCGAGCGAGGCGATTCGCTCCTCGAAGGCCGCGGTCGTGGGGTTGGAGAGTCTGGAGTAGATGTTGCCGAACGTCTGGAGTGCGAACAAGTCGGCCGCATGCCTGACGTCCTCGAAGACGAACGAGGTTGTCGCGTAGATCGGCATGGCACGCGCCCCCGTTTCCGGGTCGGGGCGCTGGCCTGCATGAATCGCCCGGGTGTCGAATCCGTATTCCTGGTCTGAGGTCATCGGTGCTCACTCACATTCTGGGCCGTCGTGCCGGTTGTGCGCCGGCACAGCTGGCACGACGGCGCAATGACTCCTTCAGCCCAGATCGACCGAGACCGGAATCGCCCTTTGCAGGGTGTGCCCTACGGGTGAGGTCGCTACAACCTTGCGATGGAGCTCGTTGATCTCATCCGCCGAGGCCTCGCTCTCGATGGAGACTCGAGCCTGGATCGTTTCATACCCGGCGTGGCCATCAGCCAGTCCGAGAAACGTATGGAGGTCGAGGTCGCCTTCCAACTCGATACGGAGGCTCTGCAGCTCGATGCCGGCAGCCGTGGCGTTGGCTGCATATCCGACCGCAAGGCAGTTGCCCAGTGCCCCCAGCAGCTGCTCTACCGGGTTCGGAGCAGTGTCGTCACCGCCCAGAGCCACCGGCTCGTCGGACGGCACAGGGGCGAAATCCCGGCTCTTCGCTTCGGAGCGGAAGCCGCCCTTCCAGTCGACTGTCGACTTCCAGATCGTTCCCGCCACGCTGGGGTCCGCCTGGATTGCGCCGGCAAGTTGGCCGACAGCCTCTATGTCTACCGAATTGAGTTTGTTGATCGTTGTCGTCATATCGATGTCCTTTGTTCGAACGCGCGATCAGCGCGAAGGGTGTTGGTCGCATTGGCGCCCTGAGGGTGGACTGAGTCCGCCCGAATAGGCGCGATCAATTCGACATGGGACATCGATGGGTGCGGGCGTCCAGAGCCCGCGGGTGATGGAGGATCAGAATCTCCAATCGCTTCTCCTTTCACTCGCCGTTCGGAGCCTCCCGGAGGAGGCCCTCTTGATCACGCGCTCTACTCGGAGCGCCGCGAGCGGGAGAACCCGTCTCGGCTACTCATCGGTCAGGCATTGGCACCGCTCTTGACGGTTGCCGCGGCTTCACAGGGCCTGTCCCTCCGCCGCTCTAGATGAGCGCGTCTATGTGACGAGCAAGTACAGCAACCTCCGGGCCCTACGTCAAGGGTTCAAATGATTGGGGACCCCGCCCGAGCCTGCTCGATCGACTGATTCGAAGTGATGCGCCACGTCACCATGAGCATCGCGATGAAGGCGACAGCAGCAAGCAGAAACGGGGCACGCAGACCAAAGGTCGCCGCCACCACCCCGCCCAGGAGTGCTCCCAATGGTTGGCTCCCCCACGCAAGCAGTCGAGCCGCCCCGGCCACCCGGCCCCGGGTCTCGTCGGGTGTCAATTCCTGGCGAAGGGACACCGAGACCACATTCCAGGACGTGATGAGCAGCCCGAACAGGGCCATGAGCGCACCGGCGATCCACGGGCTGGATATGAAGAAGAACCCACCCGATGCGAATACCTGAAGCCCGACAGCCAGCCTGAGAGTGTTTCCTGATCCGATGAATCCGACGAGATGTGGTGCCGCGACAGCACCTACGAGCCCACCTACTCCCAACGACGCCAAGAGCACACCAAATATGGCATCTGGGACGCCCAGGATGTCCTGGGCGTATAGAACGAAGATGCTGATGATCCCGAAAGAGAAGAAGTTGGTGGTGCCCGCCATCAGGGAAAGAGTTCGCACCACCCGCTGATTCCACAGCCATCGAAGCCCACTCACGATGTCGCTGCGGAGCGAGGTCGAGCCCAGCCGTCCACTGCGGAAGGCTCCCGGGATCAGCGCGAGAAGCGCAGCGGCGACCGCGAAGGTGGCTGCGTCGACGAAGAACGGCAGTGAGGCCACCAGGGCAAAGAGCGCCGCTCCCACAGGCGGACCTACGAACGAGCCGCCGACCCATTCCAGTCCCTGGAGTCTGCCGTTGGCCGCGGGCAGGTCATCGCGTTCCACGAGCCGTGGAGTGAAGGCCTCGGCGGCCGTGTCGAAAAAGGTCTCGGCGAGGCCGAGGCCGAACGCCACCAGATAGACGGGCGTCAACCCAATGTCACCGGAGCTGATTCCCCAGGCAAGCAACCCCACTCCCGCTGCGCGAAGGACATCCGTGAAGATCATCACCCGCCTTCGATCCATCCGATCGACCAGGGCTCCAGACAGGAGAGCAAAGAGGAACCATGGCAGCCGGCCTGCGAGGGTGGCGCCGGCAACCAGCATCGGGTCGCGGGTCAGAGAGGCCACCAGCAATGGAAATGCCGCACCCATGACACCATCACCGATATTGGAGATCCCGGCGGCGATCGACAGCTTGTCGAAGTCGGAACCAAGACGTGTTGCCACGTCAGCTTCGACGCACGTCGGGCTTGATCGCGACGATCTCTCCGAATTCGATCGGCGGATCGAGATCCCTGAGCGCGAATCTCTGCCCCATCGGGGTTGGCCTCAACCCCAGAGATGCATCGAACCGGAACATCGCACCGGCCAGGCGCGCTGTCCCAACATCCGGCATGGCGGCTACGCGGGTCACTGCCAGTCCTGCGCCGGCGATTGCTGCCTCTGATTCGTGAAGCGACTTCGACCCCACACAGCCCCATAGCGCGTCGAACGAGGCCATTTGTGCGAGCTGGTCGGCTCGCAGCTTTCCCCCGGTGCGAAACACGTCCTTGACGTACAGCCGACCACCAGGGCGAAGCACCCTCGCCGCCTCACCGTAGAGAGACTCGAGATCGTCGGAATAGCCGGTGCTCTCCAGGAACATCACCAGGTCGAACAGCTCTGACCGAAAAGGCAATTTGTGGTAGTCCGCAAGGTGGACAGTCACGCGTGCTTCCGTACCGGCTTGCTCGAGGAGCCGACGTGCGATTGTCACCTGAACCGGCGAGTTGGTGACCGCCTCGACCGAAACACGGTCGTAGTGGCCGGCGATGATCGAGGCCGGGCCCGCGATTCCGCAACCGGCGTCCAGCACGCGATCCCCGTTCCGCACACCGGCGCGCTCGGCAAGAGCCAGGACCGACCTGGTGGGATCCTCTCGAGGAGGATGCCCGGTCTTGATCAAGCCGGCTTGGAAGACGGGGCCGAACCCGTGCCAGAAGAGGTCAGTCCAGCGGTCGTAGAACGCAGAAGTTTCAGGGACGGTTCGTTTCAGCCCCACTTGGCGGTTGCCAGGTCCCCCAACAGCGCAGCGATGGCCTCATCGACGGCCTGAGGATCGATGTCCCGCAGACCCTGGATCTGATCTTTGCTCAGGTCATAGCCCTCCGTGCGCACGACTGCCTCGGGATCGGCCAGGAGACGCTGTCTGAATTCGGGGTCCTGAATTGCTCTGCCGATCAGTTCGGGCGGAATCTGATCCATTGCTCGCTCCCTTTCGATTAGGACTTGCTGAACTCTACGCAACACGCAGATCTCGGGCTGCCCTCAAGATAGGTCCAAGTGCTGAAAGAGAGCCGAGTACATCGCCGACGAGGCACTATCCATCACTTGCCGGCGCTCGTCGGCCCATGCCGACAAATCGTCGACACCCATTGCTCCCGCCAGGTCCGCCGCCGAGTCGAGCTCTCGCCGGGCCTCGGCCATGATCTGGTCACACTGGCTGACCATGCCACGCCTCATCTCGGAGGCACCCTCGAGACCTCCGAGCCTCCGCACCGTGAGTGTGTAGTTGCCGGCTTCGAGATCAGCTGGCGCGTCGACGAAGTCATCGAAGATCTGCGTCGCATGGGCCAGGTGCCTCACCAGCTGAGACAGCTGCTCGGAGAGATCCCATCTCCCCTTTAGGGCCAACACGGCGCCGCCGGGGATTTCCAGCGGCTGAGACCTGCCCAGCACCGCGGCGAACTCGTCGGGCCCGTACTGCGCACCCCGCTGATGTAGGGACCGCTCCAGCAGCATCGCCTCCGCGTAGGCCTGCCACACGGCTTCGAATCTGTGCCAGAAACTGGCGCTGGATACGTGAGTCGCGAGAAGAGCCGAATGCTTGGCCCTGAGTGTTCCTGCCAGCATCATCGCCGCTTCGGGCTGGGGCCAATCTCCGTCAAAGAAGTCGTCTTCTGCTCGAACCGACAGATAGCCGACGAGGCTCGAAGTGGAGATCGCGGACATCACATCGGCTGGGAGCGTCCCTTGCTCCCTCGTCGCCGAATCGATCCAGATGGGGAGCTCGAACAGCGGGTGACCCATCACGTTGGCATTTGGGCCATCACTCGACGGCATGAGGCCGTAATCGTGGCGTTCCATCAAGGCAATGGCCTGCGCGGCCAGGTTCACTGGAAGACTCGCGATGAAGAGGCCAACCTCGCGGATCGCCTTCTCGCCTGTTGCTACCGGATCCCAGCTCGTGCTCTCAGCCAGGCTCGAGACTGTAACCAATCGGCCAACTGGCTGATCGCTTGATGTCCGGTCTGCGGTCAGGTCTACTCCGGGACCGCTAGATTCGGCACACACTTCGGGCATCCGCGCCCGTACCCATGGCTGTAGATCCAAGCGCAATTCAGAGTTTCGTGCCGGCACAGCTCATCGAGTGGCTGACAGAGAGCGGTCTGAGCGCCGCCGGGCCGAACGAAGAGCAGGAGCATCTGGTTACGTGGTTCGCCGACCTGTCAAACTTCTCACTGCTCACCCATCTGATCACTGAACGAGAGCGCGCCGGCCCTGAGGTCGTCGGCGAGCTACTGAATCAGACCTTCGGATCAATCATCGAGACCGTGGCCGGCTACGGCGGCTCGGTGTTCGAATTCGCAGGTGACTCGGTCCTGGCCACTTGGAGCATCAGAGGAGACCAACAAGAGTCCCAGACACTCGCCATGGCCGCCCGCTGTGGCATCGACGTCCTCGGCCTGAAGCTCCCCGATGTCTACGAGGAGCTGCCACCTCTCGATCTACGAGTCGGCATCGGCATGGGCCGCGCTGTGTTCATGGAGTTGGGAGGAGTCAATGGCCGCTGGCAGTTCGCAGCCGGTGGACCAGCCTTCGATCAGATTGGCCTTGCATCGGCTGCTGCAAGGCCGGGTGAGGTGGTCCTCTCCCCCGAGGCAGCGAGGTTCTCGGACGCCAGGTTCACCGGACACTCAGACCAGCAGGGCTTCCTGAGGCTGTCGAACGTGGCCGACACCGAGCCGACGGGGACGGCGAACGAGCCGGAGATGACATCTGAGCTTGCCGGCGAGCTTCGCCGATTCCTCTCTCCACAGGTGCTGAGGAGGATCGAGGCAGGGCAGAGCGAGTGGCTCGCCGAATTCAGACAGGTGACCTCCCTCTTCGTCAACCTGCCGGGCCTGGATCTCGGATCGGGCGCCGCCCGGGAAGCGCTGCAAGACGTCGTCGCGGAAACGCAAAGGAGTCTCGAGCGGTTCGAGGGCACCCTGACTCGGATCCTCGACGACGACAAGGGAGTCACGCTGGTGTCTTCCTTTGGTCTCCCACCGTTTGCGCACGAGGAGGATCCATACCTGGCCGTACAGACGGCCGAGGAGATCCAGCGGACGATGCAACAGATGCGGCTCGACTACGGCATAGGCATCGCGACCGGGCGAGCCTTCTGCGGTGCCTATGGCAGTCCGATCCGACGCGACTACACCACCATCGGTAGAGAGGTCAATCTGGCGGCCCGCCTGATGCAGGCGGCGAGATTCGAGATTCTGTGCGACGAGGCGACGGCGAAGGGCGCCCGAAGGATCGAGTTCCACCCCATGGGACAGCGGACCGTGAGAGGTTGGGACAAGCCTGTCCGGGTCTTCAAGCCCCTCTGGGAGAAGAGCGGTGTATCCACCGAATCCGAGCAACCCATCGCTCTGGTGGGACGCGAGAGCGAACAGAACCAGCTGACGGCCTGGCTCGGAGCTTTGGTACGGGCCCACAGCTCGGCGGTCGTCGTCGTCGAGGGAGACGCAGGCATCGGAAAGACTGCCCTGGCCACGGATCTGATCAGAAGGGCGAGATCTTTCGAAATCGAGGTGCTGATTGGAGACGCGCTGCCGGTCGCCCAAGCCCCGTACCAGGCCTGGAAAGACGTGATATCTCGGGTGCTGGGGATCGACGAGATTCGCTCGGTCGAACGCCGTCAGGAGGTCGTCCGTGACAGGCTGGCACGCTGGCCGCAATTCGCCGAATGGGAAGCCCTGCTCAACTCGGTGCTCGATCTTCAATTCCCCGAGAACGCAACCACTCGCGGCATGTCTGGCGACAACAGGAGAGAATCCACGGTGGAGCTGCTGGTGGCTGTTCTGAGCGAAGCGGCCGAGGGCTCCCCCCTGCTGATCGTGCTCGACGACCTGCACTGGTTCGACTCCGCTTCGTGGGCAGTTGCATCGGCCGTGGCTCGAAAAGTGAGCCCACTTCTCCTGGTGCTGCTCACGCGGCCTCTGATCGAGCAGGCTGAAATGCTCGATGACCTGACGGCATCAGGCACCGCAGCCCGCCTGGTATTGAGCCCACTCGATCGTCGCGACGCTCTGAGGCTGGCCCGCGACACGCTTCAGGTCGAAGAGATGGGCGCCGAGGTCGCCGATCTGATCGTCGAGGCGGCCGAGGGCGTCCCCTTCTTCATAGAGGAACTGGCACTCTCGCTCCGTGAAGGGGATGCGCTCGAAGTCGACGGTGGCGTGGCGCGATTGGCCCGGCCTTCCGAGGAGCTTGGCGTGCCCCACACTCTCTCGAGCGTCGTCTTGAGCCGCATCGATCGGCTCGATCCGGAGCTCGCTCTGACCCTCAAGGTCGCCAGCGTGATAGGCCGCAGCTTCGACACCCGCGCCCTGGAGGCTTCACATCCGAGCCATCCCGGCGTCGAGGAGCTCTCCAACGAGTTGGAGAAGCTGAAATCGCTGGAGCTGATCGTGGAGACATCGCCAGGCGCCTACGACTTCAAACATGCACTCACTCGGGACACTGCCTACGACCTGCTCCTGTTCGACCAGAGACGCCGCATTCATCGAAGCATCGCCCTGTTCCTCGAGAGTCGGAACGAGCAGAACCAGGAGGGGCTGTATGGACTGCTCGCCTACCACTGGGACCGCGGCGATGAGCAGCAGAAAGCCCTCACCTACTACGAGAGAACCGGAGCGAGCTCTCTTCGCAAAGGTGCCAACCGCGAGGCGATCGAGGCACACACGAGGTCGCTCGACCTGGTGAGCCATCATCCCGAGGAGTTCCAAGCGGTCGGCCGGCTTCGCACAAGCCAATGGCATCTCGAGATCGGTCAAGCCCATGAAGCCCTTGGGTCTTTCGATGAAGCAGAGAGGAGTCTTCACCGGGCTTTGGACCTGTTGGGCGTCCGGCTCGCCTCCGAGCCTTTGAGCAGGCTGATCCGACTTATGTGGGAGCTGGCGAAACAGATCGTCCACATTGTCGCCCCCTTCTCCAAGAGGGTTCCTGCGCACGATGAGGAAAAGGCGCGCCTCGGACAGGCTTCGCGAATCGGGGCTCTCATCGGCGAGATCTACTTCTTCAAGCGCGACCTGTTCGGCTATCCACTGGTCAATCTGATGGCGATAAACCTCGGAGAGAAGTCCGGGGAGCCACTCGTCGCAGGCCTGGCCTACAGCAACCTGGGTTACCTAGCCGGAACCCTACGCCTGCGACGGCTGGCGAGTCGCTACTTCCGCATGGCACGAGCCGCTGAGGAGGCGGAGACCGACATTCACATAGTCGACGCTCCCTTTGTGCTGGTGTCGGACGAGATGGGCCCAGGCCATCTGATCGCCGTTGCGTTGGCGGAGAGCGTCCTGGCACTCACCTTCGACGAATGGGAGCGTGCCCAGGGGATCGTCACGGAAGGGCTGCGCCGTTGTGAGAGACTCGGCGACAAGTACTCGGCCGGTATCGCTCTGGCTGTCCGTGGCTTCGTCAGCTACTGCTCAGGAGAAATCGAAGACGCCCGCCTGGACTACAACCAGCTTCTGGCCTCGGCGCGCCAACGCGCCAACCGAGAGCATGAGGGCTGGGCCACCTCCTTTTCGATACCGGTCCTCTTGGCCCAAGGGCGGATCGAAGAGGCCCGCGCCATGGCAGCCTCGGCGATGAGCATCCTCGACGACGTCGACAGCCTGACCGTCCCGGTGATACACGCCACCAGATCTCAAGTTCAACTGCATAGTGGACACCTGAGAGAGGCCCGTGCGAGTGCCGAGCTTGCCCTACAGGGGATAGACAGTTCTCCGATCTTCATTTATCTGGCAGGCTTCGCCTCGATGATGGACACTCTGCTCGAATTGATCGAGCTCGAAGAGAACCCTTCGTCGATCAGTGCTCGCGAACTGGACAGATCTGCTCGTGAGGGCCTCAAGAAGCTTCGTGGCTTCGCCAGGATCCTGCCCTTCGCCAGACCCAAATACTGGCTGTTGAGGGGACGACTGGAGAGACGTGAGGGACGTAATGCAAGAGCGGCCCGCTCACTGAGAAAGGGCCTGGCTCGGGCCGAGAGGAGTGGGTTCACCTGGGACGAAGGGCTGCTCCACCTCGAGCTCGCAGCGGCCTTGCCGGATGCACATGCCGATCGTCTCGACCACTTGCGAGAGGCGCGACGGCTGTTCGAGTTGGTAGGCAGTACCCGAGACTTGGCTCGGGTGGCTGCCCTCGAGGGTTAGCGGTGTATCGAGAAGTGTGAGTGGACGATCCTCCAGTCACTCTCCGACTTCTCATCGCGTCCGACAACCACCGTCCATGACGCCAGGCGGTGGTAGTAGCCGTCCAACTCGATGTCACCCGTGGTGGACCAGACCGCTATGTCTCCCGCCTCTTGCACACCTTCGCAAGCCATGATCTGGTCGATGAGACCTCCGCGCACGCTCCCCGATGTCGCACGGCGCCGCTCGAGCTCTCTACCGAGCTCCCTCACCGCCTCTTCGCGATCCGTCCACAGGTCTCGCTGCTCGGAACCGATGATTCTCGAGTTCTCGTGGAGTTGCTCGTAGAACCCGTCCTGATCTCCGTCCAGATACGCCTCGGCTGCCTGTCTGATCGTGTCCTGAGCTGTTTCGCCCATGATCCTTCCCTTCGGCTGTGAAAGAGCCTACGCGGCCGACCGATACCGTGCTCGGGGGTCAGCCGTCCACCCGCGTGAACTCGGAAACAAACCCCTCTTCGACTGTGACCGTCAACCGATCATCTGTGCATTCATACGAGGAGCTCTCGGCCACCGCGTTTCCCTCCACGGTTGGTGCGGTGCCGGTGGGCAGGTCGAACACTTCGCCGTCGACAACAGCTTGCGCAGTGATCGTCGCCGAGCTATCGACCTCGCTGATGGTCAAGGTCGGACCGTCGGATGACCAGGTCCCCTGGTCCATGCCGTCGATGGTCAGCCTGAAAGTCCCCTCTGGCGACACAGCCTGGAATGCCCACTCATCTCTGACGCCGGAGTAATCACCGTTCTCGCTGAGCGTCACCGTGTATGAGCCATCGACGAATTCGACCGTCACATTCTGGAGATCGGCCTCTGCAGCGAAGGCCGAGGCGAGGTTGTTCATGAAGGCTTCTGAGTCGAGCTCCCAGACGCCTGTGAGACAGGAGTCTCCACCACCCGAGGCGGCCGCTCTTGTCGTGGTCGTGGATTCAGTGGTGGTGGTCGTCGGCTGCTCCGTGGTCGTCGCCGCAGCTTCTGTCGTCTGAGTATCGGCTTCCACTGTCGTGGTCGTCGTGTCAGCTGCTTCTCCACCGCAAGCTGTCAGAACCGATGCCAACGCAATTAGAAGAACTACTCCCCTCATGACCACCTTCCTTGGCTTTCGCGTGAACTTAGCGCGAGGTGGCGGCGGTGCCGGGGCCGTTAGCCTCCCTACTCCATATGGGCAGGTCGATACTCGGAGCGGCGGTCAAGCGGGTAGAGGACCCACGTCTGATCAGCGGTGCCGGAAGATACCTGAGCGACATCGAGGCAGACGGATCGGTGTGGATGGTCCCGACCCGATCAACCGTCGCCCACGGCGAGATCGGTCAGATCGACATCAGAGACGCCGTCGACGCAGCTGGTGTCATCGGTGTGTACAGAGCATCCGACCTGGATATCAATCCGATGCCCATCGGAGCTCCAAAACTCGACGATCGGACCCGCCGACCGGCCATAGCCGCCGAGCGGGTTCGGTTCGCCGGGGACATTCTTGCGGTCGTCGTAGCCACCTCCCAGCGAGAAGCTGCCGATGCTGCCGACCTCGTGTGGGCGGATATTGAGCCACTCCCCGTGGTGGCGACGCCGGATGAAGGCGCCGACCCAGAGGCGTCCCTCCTGTTTCCCGACCTTGGCACCAACGTTCTCTACGACCGCGGCGAGAGGGACGAGGCGGCGCTCGAAGAGGCCGATGTCGTCGTCGACGTTCGGGTAGAGAACCAGCGTCTGGCTGCGGTCCCGCTGGAGGCGAACGGCGCCCTCGCCATTCCAAGCGAGGATGGCCATCTCACACTTTGGGTGGGCAGCCAATCTGCCCACGGGCACAAACGCTCGTTGGCAACTGTCCTGGGGCGGGATCCCTCGTCGATCACGGTCAAGGTTCCCGACGTCGGGGGAGGTTTCGGTGCCAAGATCGCCCTTTACCCCGAGCAAGCGCTGTGCGCCGCCATCGCCCTCGACCTGGGGCGGCCCGTGCGTTGGGAAGAGACCAGAACCGAGAACCTGCTGGCCATGAGTCACGGCAGAGCGCAGACCAGCCGCGTGAAAATCGGCGCGACCGAAAACGGCCAAGTCACCGGTGTCTCGATCAACATCATGCAAGACGCCGGCGCATATCCCCTATTTGGCTCATATCTCCCGGTCTTCAGCAAGCGGATGGCCGTCGGTCCGTACCGCATTCCCAAGGTCGAGTTCCTGTGGCGTTCCGTGCTCACCAACACCACTCCCGTCCATGCATATCGCGGTGCCGGTCGCCCCGAGGCGACCATGGCCCTCGAACGCGCCATCGATCTCCTGGCTGCAGAGTTGGAGATGGACCCCGCCGAAATCCGCAGGCGCAACTTCATCGATTCCGAGGACTTCCCCCATGTGACCGCAGTAGGTGAGCGCTATGACTCGGGCGATTACCACGCCGCACTCGATCTCGCTCTTGCCAGAAGCGACTACCACTCTCTCCGACAAGAACAGGCAAGAAGACGAGCCCGGGGTGAGACAGTCCAGCTCGGCATCGGGCTCGGGTCCTACGTGGAGATCACCGCAGGTGGTGGCAGGGAGGATTGGGCCGCAATAGAGGTCGACCCAGAAGGAACCGTCACCATGTATTCAGCTGGGATTTCCCATGGTCACAGCCACGAAACCACCTTCCCCCAGATCGTGTCGCAGGTCCTCAAGATTCCCCTCGACCGCATCCGGTTCGTGCAGGGAGACACCGACTCGATCGCTCATAGCGGTGGGACCATGGCCTCACGATCTCTCCAGATCGTCGGGTCCGCGATCCTCGAGGCAGGTGAGCGTGTCGTCCACAAGGCGCGGTCGATCTTCGCATATGACAACGAGGCCCCAATAGATGACGTGATCCAGTACGACGACGGGAAGATCGGCGTCGTTGGGGTCCCCAGTTCTGCAAAGACCCTCGCCGAGATCGCCACTCTGGCGACCGAGCCGGCCAACCTCCCCGATGACATGGAACCTGGGCTTCGAGGGGAAGAGACCTGGGAACAGGACGAAGCGACTTTCCCGTTTGGGACTCACGTCACTGTGGTCGAGGTAGACACCGAGACGGGCGATGTGCTTGTCCTCAAGCATGTCGCTTGCGACGACGCCGGGACGATCCTCAACCGTATGGTGGTCGACGGCCAGGTTCACGGTGGGGTTGCTCAAGGCGTAGGCCAGGCTCTGTTGGAGAGGTTCACCTACGACAACGGCAGCCCGATGACGGGGAACCTGACCAGCTACCTGATACCGGGCGCAAGGAACCTGCCCCTCATCGACGTGGACCACACCGAGACACCCAGTCCGGAGAACCCGCTGGGTGCCAAGGGCATCGGGGAAGCAGGGACCATTGGCTCGACGCCTGCCATCGTAAATGCCGTAATCGACGCCCTGGCTCCTTTCGGTATCCGCCACATCGACATGCCCTTGACACCGTCGAAGGTCTGGTCGGCGATCAGAGCGTCGGAGGACACAGCCTCGATCTGACTCGAACTGAACGTCGATCTTCAGTGGACCCTTATCACCACTCGGCGAACACCCGGGCAGGAGCTCCCGATCCGTCTTCCCAGGGGATAGGCCCTACGAATCCGACCGCCCCTCGGGGTGGGATCCGATCGAGGTTCGTCAAGTTCTCGACTCCATACCGACCGGTGCCGAGAAACCCGAAGTGGACGTCGAACGTCATCGAGTTGCCGGGATCGAGGCTCATGGTGTCGACACCAACCCCAACGGGATCTCTCTTGGCGACCAGCCACTCGGTGGCTTCGATCGAGAATCCGGGAAAGCTGAGATCCGGAAAACCCGCTCCTCCTCTGAACTCGTCCCCATCACCGACCTTCTCCGACCAACCCGAGTCCATACACACGAGGGCGCCACTGGGAATACGGCCGTGTCCCCGCTCGAAAGCGATGAGGTCCTCGGGCTCCACCATCGCGTTCGGATTGTCCATCGCCTTGCTCTGGATGTCGATAACAACGATGGGAGCCATCAGGTCATCCGGAGTCAGGTCATCGACGAGACGGTTCCCCTCATCGAAGTGCCCGGGCGAGTCGACGTGCGTTCCAATGTGCTCGGCCAGTCTCCACTCCTTTGAGAAGAAGCCGGCTGCGTCGAAGTCCGTGAGGACCGTGTCGAACACCGCTTGGGGACCCAGGAATGAGGGGAATGTCTTCACCAGGCGGTGGGTCAGATCCATGGTTCGTCTCGGCTTACGGGGTCTGGCGATAGCTGGGCTTTGGCCGGCTACGGAGATGGCGGCTCCGGCCGCCAGCAGGGCACCGCTCTTCAGAAATGCCCTCCTCCCTGGTGAGACGGGCTCGGATCGAGCCGAATGACGGTGGGTTTCGATCCCAACGATCGGCGAGCACATTGTCTTCTCCTATCTCGGGGAACGTCAGCCGGAACCTACCGAACCCAGCAATGAGGCGGCTCGTATCTCCCTCGGCGATGTTGACTCACGCCACATTGCCCCAACCTGGAAGCTCCAATAGTGTGCGGCGAGGTAACAGATAACCCGTATCCGGTGACGAGAGGCATAGGCACAGGCCGGGATTTTGGAGGAGTCGATGTCGACGGAATTCTTCAGCCAGGTGAGCGAACCGATCCGATACGAGGGGTCCGACTCTAAGCACGACCTGGCCTACAAGGTCTATGACCCCGGCCGTGAAGTCCTCGGCAAGCGGATGGAAGAGCACCTGCGGATCGCCGTGTGCTACTGGCACTCCTTCAACTGGCCCGGAAGTGACGTTTTTGGAGCAGGGACTTTCGACCGGCCCTGGCTGGAAGCCGGTGGAGATCCGATGTCGGCGGCCCACCTCAAGATGGATGCTGCGTTCGAGTTCGTTTCGAAACTCGGGGTGCCCTTCTACTGCTTTCACGACGTGGACATCGCCCCCTTTGGTGACACGTTCGCCGAGTCGGCCGAGAACCTGGACACGATGGTCGACCATGCCGAGAAGAAGATGGCTGAGACGGGCATACGTCTTCTCTGGGGGACGGCGAACCTGTTCGGTCACCCGCGGTACGCCGCCGGAGCGGCTACCAACCCGGATCCCAAAGTGTTCGCCTATGCGGCAGCTCAGGTGAAGCACGCCCTAGAGGCGACCCACCGGCTCGGAGGCGCCAACTACGTGCTGTGGGGTGGGCGAGAGGGATACGAAACCCTGCTCAACACCGACCTTGCCAAGGAGCAGGAGCAGTTCGCCCGCTTCCTGACGATGGTGGCAGAGCACAAGCACAAGATCGGCTTCGAAGGGACGCTCCTCATCGAACCGAAGCCGGCAGAGCCCACCAAGCACCAGTACGACTACGACTGCCAGTCGGTGCATGGATTCCTCGAGAGATTCGATCTCGTCGACGAGTACAGGGTCAATATCGAAGGCAACCACGCCACCCTGGCCGGGCACAGCTTTCATCACGAGGTCGCCTACTCGGTGTCCAATGGCATCTTCGGGTCAATCGACGCCAACCGTGGAGACCCACAAAACGGCTGGGACACGGACCAGTTCCCCAACTCGGTAGAAGAGCTGTCCCTCGTCCTCTACGAGATCCTCAAGGGCGGCGGCTTCACGACTGGCGGGTTCAACTTCGACACCAAGCTGAGACGTCAGTCGATCGACCGGACCGACCTCTTCCACGGCCACATCGGTGGAATCGACACCTTGGCACAGGCCCTGCTGGTGGCAGCAGCCTTGATCGAGGATGAGACGCTGTCCCGACCACTGGCGGAGCGCTACGCCCGATGGGGCGGGGACCTTGGCAAGGGCATCCTCGCCGGAACCGAGACGCTGGAGACCCTCGAGGCAAAGGTTCACGCGGGTGAGATCGATCCAGAACCAAGCTCCGGCTCCCAGGAGCTGCTGGAGAACCGGGTGAACCGAGTGATCTGGCCCCGTGAGCCCTAGGAAGTGAGAGCAACCCCGGAGTCCCCGGAAGAACCGGACCGGGAGCGTCGTCAACTTGGTCGATATGGGCTGGCCACGACGACCAGCTTTGGCCCACGCGTGACCGGGCTGTGGTCTGGCGACAGCCCCAATCTCTTTGCAGTGCTGGGCCCGGAGGTTCGCATCGAGAACCCCGAAGTCGGCGACTACGTGTTTCGCGGGGGACACCGGCTATGGGTAGCTCCGGAGATCCCGGAGGTCACCCATGTGCCGGACGACTTCGAATGCGCAGTCAGATGGACTGAGGATGAGCTCGGAGTGGTCGGCGGCGCTGACCAAGCTGGATTCGCCAAAAGCATCGAGCTGATACCGGACGACAAACGGCTGGTGGTCAACCACCGGGTCCTATGGGACGGCGATGGGCCCATCGAAGCCGCTCCCTGGGCAATCACACAGCTCCCCGTGGGTGGTACTGCCATCCTCCCTCTTGGCTCGACTGGCAAGGGAGTCGGTCCTCAAGCGGATCGAAGTCTCGTCCTGTGGCCCTACACACGACTCGACGACCCCCGGATTGCCTGGCGAGATCGGGCGGTCATCCTCGAGACGGCCCCGGGCCCTCCAATGAAGGTGGGTGCGGGTCCGGAGGCACGTAGGCTCGGCTACCTCCAAGACGGGCTCCTGTTCTCCAAGTGGTTCGATGCCTTTCCGGGAACAAGCCATTCCGATCGTGGGGCCACGGCCCAGATCTTTCTGAACGAGGATTTCTGTGAGCTCGAAACGCTCGGACCGATCAAAACCTTGGAACCCGGCTCATCGGCCACTCACAGAGAGCACTGGGAAGTCAGAGAGTGTGCATCTCTCGAAGTCGCGTTGGAGGCTCTGCTCGGAGAGGTGCCCGGATGAGTCATGTCATCGGGATCGACGTGTCGACTACAGCCACCAAGGCGATTCTCTTGGATGACAGAGGCACCGTCCGGGGTGTAGCGACTTCCACCTACGACTACGAGATACCTCGCCCAACGTGGAGCGAGCAAGACCCTCGTCTGTGGTGGAGGGCGACGATCGAAGCCATCAACGAGGTCCTCGAGGCAACCGGGGTGTCCGGGTCGGCAGTCGAAGCCGTTGGGCTCACAGGCCAGATGCACGGTTCTGTGCTGCTCGACTCGACAGGAGAGGTCGTGCGACCGGCCATCCTCTGGAATGACCAGCGAACCGCTGCCGAATGCGACGAGATGAGGCGGCGAGTAGGGGCCGAGAGACTCATACGTATAACGGGCAATGACGCTCTCACCGGCTTCACCGCGCCCAAGCTGCTCTGGGTAGCCGCTCACGAGCCAGAGAATTGGTCCCGTGTGAGCCACATCCTCCTGCCCAAGGACTATGTCCGATACCGGCTCACCGGCGGGTTCGCGATCGATGTCGCCGACGGCTCGGGCACGATTCTCTTCGACCTGGCAAACCGCACCTGGTCAGACGAAGTGGTTGGTGCCCTCGGAATCGACAGGTCGATACTGCCGCCTACCTATGAGGGACCGGAGATCACCGGTGAGGTGACTGGGGAAGCTGCCACCTCCACACGTCTCACTGAAGGAACGCCTGTGGTTGCGGGAGGAGGAGACCAGTCGGCCAATGGGGTGGGAGTGGGCGCCGTGGCTCCCGGTGTGGTCGCTCTGTCATTGGGAACGTCAGGTGTGGTCTTCGCAGCCACCGACGGCCCATCGATAGAGGCAGGAGGGCGAGTCCACGCCTTCTGTCACGCCGTCCCGGAGCGATGGCACATGATGGGAGTGATGCTGTCGGCGGCCGGCAGCCTGAGATGGCTGCGTGACGCAGTGGCGCCGACCAAGAGCTTCGAAGAGCTGGCAGACGGTGCGAAAGAGATACCTCCAGGATCTGAGGGACTCATCTTCCTCCCCTATCTGACCGGCGAGCGCACGCCCTACCCCGACCCCAACGCACGTGGCGCTTTCGTCGGACTGACAGTTGGTCACGATCTCCGTCACATGACTCGAGCTGTGATGGAAGGCGTCGCCTTCGGTTTGCGCGATGGGTTGGATCTGATGAGGGAGGCTGGGCTGGAGCAACCCCGCCAGATACGGGCATCGGGCGGGGGCATGCGTAGTGAGGCCTGGCGCCAGATCCTCGCCGATGTGCTCGAAGCCGAGATCGCGACGGTTGACACCTCAGAAGGGGCCGCCTACGGCGCCGCGTTGCTGGCTGGAGTCGGGTCAGGCTGGTTCGACACTGTCGACCGGGCAACCGACGAGTACGTGACGGTTAAGCCGGTAGCTTGTCCTTCCGATGAGGTCGATCTCTATCGATCGACCCACTCCAGATACAAGGACCTGTATCCCGCCCTCAAACCACACTTCGCCGCGGGAGCAGACGAGGTGCTTACTCAGCCGTGAAGATCGGCCAGGTCGGTGGACGTCAGCTCACCAGGCTGCTTACCGACGATGATCATCGCTAGGACTTCATCCATGGTCACGTCCTCGCGGTTGACCGTACCCACCAATCGACCTTGGAGCATCACGCTGATTCGATCGGACAGATCGAAGACGTCGTGGATGTCATGGCTGATCAGGATGATGCCTATGCCCTCGCGCTTCAACTGGCGCATCAGCTCACGTACCTGCTCGGTCTCGGCAGGGCCCAGAGCGGCCGTGGGCTCGTCCATGATCAGGATCCGTGCGTTGAAGTGGACAGCCCGCGCAATGGCCACTGACTGGCGCTGTCCACCGGATAGCGAGGTGACCGGCGTCTTGAAGTTCTCGAACTTGGGGTTGAGACGCCCCATGACCCTCCTAGAGGCATCTTCCATCGCCGAATCGTCGAGGGTCCCGAGCCTGGTGACCAATTCACGACCGAGGAACATGTTGCCGGGTGCGTCGATGTTCTCGGCCAAGGCCAGCGTCTGGTAGATGGTCTCCACTCCGAGCGCCTTCGCATCCCTGGGGTTGTCGATCGTCGCAGGGTTGCCGTTTATGAAGATCTGGCCGGAGTCAGGCTTCTGCGCCCCGGAGAGTGTTTTGATGAGAGTGGACTTGCCGGCGCCGTTGCCACCGACGAGGCCCAGGATCTCGCCGGGACGCAGATCGATCGACACGTCTTCTACTGCGTGCACACCGCCGAAAGTCACGTTCATGTTCTTCATCTCGACGAGTGGCGGTGAGTCGGTCATCGCTCGGACCTCCTTCGATAGAAGACATCTACGGCCACCGCGACTACGAGGACTACTCCGACGACGATGTCCTGGAGAGGGGCATCGACACGCATGAGCACCATTCCTGATTGAAGCGACTGCATGACGAGGGCTCCGAGCACCGCACCGGGGATGGTGCCGATGCCGCCCGACAAGGACGTTCCACCGATGACAGCCGCCGCGATGACATAGAGCTCGGCAAGGGTTCCGAGCCCGCTGGTGGCTGCATTGAGACGTGCGATGGTCACTGCAGCAGCCACGCCCACGAGAATGCCCATGACCATGAAGGTCTTGACCACGGTCCAACGGGTGTTGATACCTCCGAGCTCAGCTGCTTCCGGATTGCCACCGATGGAGAACACGTAGCGCCCGTAGCGCCTTCGGTTGGCTATGAAACCCATGACGAGCATCACACCAAGGGCGATCAGGACGGGATACGAGATTCCGAGGGGGATGTCGAGCCCACCCTCTGGCCAAGCGAGCCCGCGCTCTTCGGCGACCTGACGGGCGACATTCACCGGCAGGTAGTAGCTGTTCATCGTCCACACCGCTCCCAGCACGGCCAGTGAGCCAACGACGCCGACGGTGACTAGCGACCACATCGGGCGCAGAGTGAAGCCGAACCGCTTGCGCTGGCGCCGGTCGTTGACGAGGTAGAACACGATGGCTGCCACTGCCAACCCGGCAATGACCCAGCTGCCGACTTCTCCGATCGATCCGCGCGACCCGCCACCCAATAGCTGAAAAGTCGAGTCCATCGGAGCGATGGTTCGACCACTTGCGAGGGACCAAGCGACGCCTCTCCATACGAGGAGGCCGCCGAGGGTGACAATGAACGACGGCACCCCGATGTAGGCGACTACGGCGCCCTGAAAAACCCCGACCAGGGCACCCAGGGCCAGACCAATCAGCAGGACGACTATCCAGGTCGCAGGATGGTCGAAGCCGAAGATGTCGGGGATGATCTCCGCCTGGATGATCGCCATGGCCATACCGACCAGGCCGAGCATGGAGCCAACTGACAGGTCGATGTTCCTCGAGACGATCACGAGGACCATCCCGGTGGCCATGATCGCAACCGGCGAGAACTGGACCGAGAGATTCCACAGATTGCGAGGAGTCAGGAACGTACCGCCTGACATGAAATGGAATCCCACCCAGATCACCAGCAGCAAGGCCAGCATCCCGAGCATACGGGTGTCGATCTCGCTTGCGCGGAGCATCGTCCCAAGGGAGCGACGCTGTGGTCGTTCCTGAGGGGATTCGGTCTCGGCGGGCGGTGCCTCGGTGACGCTCATCGGGTCACGGCCCACGATAGACCACACCCCCGGGTAGACCGGGGGTGTGGTGCATCTTCATCACTCGAGTGCGGCCTACGAGTGGGGTCTAACTGCAGACGTCTACTGTGCCGGCTTCGACACCTTGGCAGAGTTCTTCGACGCTGATCCACTCTGCATCCACAACCACGTCCAGGTTGTCCTGGGTGATGGCAATGGGCTCGAGGAGGATCGAGGTCATCGAGTTGCCGCCTGGTGAGTCGAACTGAACCACCCCGTCGACATCGGCGAGTGCCGCTCCTTGGGCGAGCTGCACGGCAGCCTCGCCGGCGGCCTTGCCCAACTCGCGGGCATCCTTCCACACGGAGACGTTCTGCGTACCGAGGGCGACTCTGTTCAGAGCGGTCAAGTCACCGTCCTGACCAGAGACCGGGACCTCTCCCGCGAGGCCTTGGGCCTCGAGAGCCGCGACCACCCCGCTGGCCATTCCGTCGTTCTCGGAGAGAACGGCGTCGACCTCGTTGTTGGCCTGGGTTAGGAACTGCTCCATCTGGGTCTGTGCGAGTGCCGGGTCCCAGTTGTCGGTGTAGGTCTCGCCAACGATGGTGATGTCACCGGAGGCAACGGCATCGCCAATGACCTGCTCATATCCTTCACGAAGGAAGTCCGCGTTGGCGTCCGCCTGGTTGCCCTTGATGATCACGTAGTTGCCCGCCGGAACCAGGTCGTAGATCACCTCGGCCTGGAGACGCCCGACACCTATGTTGTCGAAGGTGATGTAGAGAGTGCCCGGGTCCTCGATAAGACGGTCGTAGGCGATGACGGGGATTCCCTGTTCCAACGCGCTTTGGACTGCAGGCAGGATCGCCGTGCCGTCCTGGGCGAGGATGATCAGGGCATCCGCTCCCTGAGCGATCAGGTTTTCCACGTCGGAGAGCTGCTGCTCGGCCGATGAACCCGCATCGGTAGAGATGTAGGTGGCGCCGGCAGCGTCAAGAGCGGCCTTGATGGCCGGCTCATCCGACTTCGCCCAGCGTTCTTCGTTGTAGTTGTTCCATGAGACGCCGACAACGAGGTCGCCATCGCCATCCCCCCCGCCGTCGGTTGTGTCCGTCCCTTCGTCGCCGCCGCAGGCCGCTGCGACTAAAGCGAGGACGATCATCAACGTCCACAAGATCTTCTTGGACTTCAAGTTTTCCTCCTGATTGTTTTACCCCTCGGGACCACGTCCCACTTACCCACCAGAGGCCGAACGGCCAAGGGATGGGGATGCCACCGGGGTCTTCTCGTGCTCAGACTGTTTGCCCAGCCCGGGCACCAATGACATCGCAGGGACCTTACGGGCATTTGTTTGGCTCTGCAACAAATCTGCCGATTAGATTCCCGTTCTGAGCCGGAGCCCCAGGGATTCAAGGGAGTCGTTGGGTTGACAAAGCGCGAGGCTCGAGGAAAAAGGGATCTTCTTGAACGTCTCCAACTGGATTTCGGGCAATGGCGGCGACAACCGTCGTGGTGTCTCCACCGAGGAGCTCCGACGTCACAATCTGGCCGCCGTTCTCGACCGCCTCCACGTCTCGGGGCCGTTGTCCCGTTCGGAGTTGACCGAGCGGACCGGGCTGAACCGCTCGACGATCGGTGATCTGATCGGTGAGTTGGAGGAGGTCGGAATGGTCGAGGAAGGCCCCGCGCCATCGACATCCGGGCCGGGACGACCGTCACCTGTCGCCAGGGTGAGACCGGAAGGAGCAGTGGTTCTCGCCGTCGAGGTCACCGTCGACTCGATCGGGGTCAAGACGATCGGCCTCGGGGGCCACGTTTACAACGAGCAGCGACTGGTCAGGCCCCGCGCCAGGTTTTCCCCCAAGGAGACCATCGAGGACATAGCCAAGCTGTCCGAGCCTCTCCTGGCAGCGCTGCCGGATGACCATGCAATGGCAGGAGCCGGCCTCGCAGTCGCCGGGTTGGTGAGACGCTCGGACGGGTTCGTAGACCTCGCGCCCAACTTGGGCTGGAGGAATACGCCCCTCGGAGACATGGCCCGAGCCGAGCTGGGGATCGATCTGATCATGATGGCCAACGAAGCCGACATGGGAGCTTTGGGCGAGTATCGCCGAGGTGCCGGATCGAGAGTTGGCCACCTGATCTATGTCGCGGGCGAAGTCGGCATCGGCACCGGGATCATCCAGAACGGAGTGCCAATGCTGGGTTCGGCCGGCTACGCCGGGGAGGCGGGCCACACGATGATCAACCCGGCAGGTCTTCCGTGCCGGTGCGGATCGATCGGATGCTGGGAGACAGAAGCCGGCGAAGAGGCACTTGCATCGAAAGCCGGGATCCCCGACGGCACCCACGGCCAGGCGCTCCTCACGGTGCTGATCGATCGCGCGGAACAAAGCGATTCGGTGACATTGGAGGCACTTGGCGAGATAGGTCGATGGTTGGGTTTGGGGGTGGGCAACCTGATCAATACCTTCAACCCCGAGCTAGTCGTGATCGGGGGTTTCTACTCAGACTTGTATGAGTACGTCGAGGAAGGCCTCCGGCGAGGGGTCATGGAGTCCTCGCTGGAAGCACCGCTCGGAATGGCCGAGATCAGGCGATGCGAGTTGGGAGTCGATGCACCCCTGATCGGCGCTGCCGAGCTGGTCCTTTCCGGAGTCATTGCAGATCCGGCAGGCTTTGTCGCTCGAACGAACGGTGGCGTTGCCCAATCCGTTCAAGCGGGTATCGACCCTGACGCCACACCGGCGGTCGACTAGTCCCCTGCGGCCGCGAAGATCCTCTCGATGACCTCGAGATTCCGAACCGCATCGACGGGCGGGGTTGGCACATCGACTTCGCCCCGAATGGCGCTAGAGAAGGCGTCGGTCTGCACCGCGTACTGGTCTGTCGGGGAGACCTCGTGAACTGTCACCCCCGGATCTGTGGGAGGGGTTCCTCCCGAGTAGTGCAACACCCGAGTTGCCCTGTCAGGCGGGATGTTGAACGGGATCTCGACGACCAGTCTTCCGGAGCTTCCGAGAATCGTCACCCGCTGGTCGTCCTCGAGTTGGGTGGAGCAGGTGAAGGTGGAATGGCGCCCCCCGAAGTCCAGCAACGCCGAGGTGACAACGTCGGTGCCAAAACTCGGGTCGCGTCGGATGGATGCCTTGACATCGGAAGGCTCATCCTCGTAGAGCATCCGTGCTGCATTCACCGCGTAGCACCCGATGTCGTAGAGCGCCCCGCCCCCGTACTCGGTGATGTTGCGGATATCGGCGGGGTCTACGTTGTGGTAGGTGAAAATGGTCTGAATACTCAGCACATCCCCGATCGCCCCACGTTTCACCAAGTCACGGACCAGGATCCACATCGGATGGAGCCGGTACATGAAAGCCTCCATCAATTTGACCCCTGCGCCTTCGCACTCATCGATCATTCGCCGCGCCTCCACGCTCGTCGTTGCGAGCGGCTTCTCACAGAGGACGTGCTTGCCGGCACGGGCCGCAGCCACGGTCCATTCCGGGTGAAGATGGTTGGGAAGGGGGATGTAAACGGCCTCGATGTCCGGATCCTCGAGGAGCTCCCGATAGGAGCCGTAAGCGCGTGGGATCTCGAGCTCTTCCGCAGATCGGGCGGCCCGTTCTTCAGAACGCGAGGCGATTGCGATCACTTCGCTCATATCGGAGCCTTGCATCGCCGGGATGACTTTTTTGGTAGCGATGTCGGCAACACCCATCACACCCCAGCTCACGAACTCTCCAGACTTGGCCATTCTCGATCTCACATTCCTCGGTGTTTCGTGCATTCTCCAGGTGACGCCTCCATCGGGCAAACCCCATGACCTCATTTGCCACAACCAGCCGCACCAGACGGGTAGCACTGTTCGCCTCGGGAATGGCGGTAGGCGTGGCTGGGCTGTTCGGCGCGTTTCTTGCCACAAACAACCTGATCGGGCCGGGTCCTTCGCCCAGCCCATTGGGCGCTCCCTCCTTCGTCGAGGTCGAATCTCTGATCGCCCACACCTACGACGGCGACTTCCAGTATTTCGTGGGAGGCGGGGTGGCGGTATTCGATTGCGACGAAGATCAACTGCCCGATGTCTTCCTCGCCGGAGGCGAGAACCCCGCCGCGCTGTATCGCAACGAAAGCGTCATCGGCGGAGACCTCCGATTCGAACGGGTGACCCAGCCCGCAACGGATTTGGACGGGGTCACTGGTGCCTATCCGCTGGACGTCGACTCTGATGGCCATATGGACCTGGCCGTGCTCCGGGTAGGCGAGAATTCCATGCTGCGCGGTTTGGGGGGCTGTCGGTTCGAGAGGGCAAACGAGGACTGGGGAGTCCTCGGTGGACAGGACTGGACAGTCGCCTTCAGCGCGATGTGGGAGCCCTCAGAGAGTGTCCCCACCCTCGCTTTCGGCAACTACCTAGCGATCGGCGAAGACGGTGAGCGCACCAACGACTGTGAGGACCATTTCCTCTTCCGTCCGGTAGACGGAACTTACGCCTCACCGACTCGGATCGCCCCCGGCTGGTGCGCACTCTCCTTCCTGTTCAGCGACTGGGCGCGCAGTGGCAGCCCCGACCTGAGGATGACCAACGATCGCCACTACTACCGGGAGGGCGAGGAACAGCTGTGGAGATTCGGCCCTGGACGAGAACCGGAGCCCTACACCCGAGAAGACGGATGGGAGCAGATGCAGATCTGGGGCATGGGGATCGCCTCACAGGACGTGACCGGCGACGGGCTACCCGAGATCTTCCTCACCAGCCAGGGCGACAACAAGCTCCAGACCCTCTCTGACGGCCCGGATCTTCCCACATATGAAGACATCGCCCTGACCGCCGGAGCCAATGCTCACAAGCCGTTTCAGGGCGACACCGATCGTCCATCAACTGCATGGCATGCCGAATTCGATGACGTGAACAACGACGGCTACTTAGACCTCTTCGTGACCAAGGGCAACGTCGATGCCATGCCCGAATTCGCCCAGGCCGACCCCAACAACCTCCTCCTCGGTCAGCCTCAAAGCCAGTTCGTGGAGGCCGCCGGGGATGCCGGACTGATCGACTTCGCACGCAGCCGTGGCGCTGCCGTGACCGACCTCAACCTCGACGGTCTGCTCGACGTGATCGTGATCGATCGTGCGGCTCCGGTCAGGGTATGGAGAAATGTTGGAGCGGGAGATGCCGCTGCTCCCGAGCCAATGGGCAATTGGCTCGCGATCGAATTGGTTCAGGCCGCACCCAACAGAGACGCAATCGGAGCTTGGATCGAGGTTCGCACGGATCGACTCCTCATCACCCGTGAGATCACCCTGGGTGGAGGTCACGCCGGAGGTGAAACCGGCTGGATCCACCTCGGGCTGGGTGACAGCGCCGAGGCTGACATCCGGGTCCAGTGGCCGGACGGTGAGGTCGGGCCATGGATGACGCTGGATGCCGGTCGTTTCTGGATCGTGGAACGAGGTGTCCCCTCGGGTGTCGAATGGGCACCTCTGCAAGACTGAGAAAATGTCGATGACGGCCCGTCTTGCCCCCGTTGGACTGCCGGAGTTCCCAACCGATGAAACCGCACCGGGTCTTCCCGACCACATCTACGCCCAACGTCTGGGCAAAGCCAGGGAGCGAATGGCGATTCGCGGGCTGGATTCACTTGTCGTCTACGCCGACCGCGAGCACAGCGCGAATCTGTCTTATCTCACCGGCTTCGACCCGCGCTTCGAAGAGGCTTTGCTGATCGTGACGCCCGACCGGACTCCCCAGATTGTCGTGGGCAACGAGTGTGTCGGAATGGCAAAAGCGGCTCCACTACCAATGGAGGTGTGTCTCTTCCAGGAATTCAGCCTTCCCGGCCAGCCCCGCGACAAGTCTGATTCCCTCGATTCGATTCTCTCCGAGGCGGGTGTGCACCCCGGATCTCGGGTCGGCGCGATCGGATGGAAGACCCTTGCCGAGCCGGACAAACTCGACCTGCCGTCTTTCGTCGCGGACGAGCTGAGAGGTGCAGTCGGGGCCGGCGGCCAAGTGACCAATGCCACCGACTTGCTCATCGATGCGGCGGAAGGTCTACGCGTCATCAACGAGGTGGAACAGCTGGCAGTCTTCGAGCACGCGGCCTGTCAGACGTCGAACGGTGTCCGACGTCTTCTGTTCGGTTTGGAGCCTGGATCAACGGAACAGGAAGCGGTGGCACTCCTGGGTTGGAACGGCTCACCGCTCTCGTGCCATCTGATGCTGACCAGTGGCGAGCGTGCAGCTTTGGGACTGCTCAGCCCTGGCCCGAAGCCCATCGAGAGGGGCGATCCGCTGACCGTGGCGTTTGGCATCTGGGGTGCCCTCAACTGTCGAGCTGGGTTCGTGGTCGAAGGCGCGGCCGAACTGCCCGATGACATCTCCGACTATGTCGACAAGCTCGTCCGTCCCTACTTCGAGACGGTGGCCGAATGGTACGGAGCCCTCCACATCGGTCAAGAAGGCGGAGTGCTCCAGGAGATCGTCGACCGACGTCTCCGCGACCCATTCTTCGGGATATTCCTCAACCCGGGCCATCAGATCCACCTCGACGAGTGGGTCAACACGCCTGTCCATCCGGGCTCTGACATCGAACTTCGATCAGGCATGGCAATGCAGGTGGACATCATCCCCGCCACGGGCACCAGGTACTTCACCACGAACATCGAGGACGGCATTGCGCTGGCCGACGAGAGTCTGCGTGGAGAGTTCGAGTCGAGGTATCCGCAGGCCTGGACGCGGATTCAGGCCAGACGCCACTTCATGCGCGAGTCCCTGGGCATACAACTTCACCCCGATGTCCTCCCATTCTCCAACATCCCCGGCTACCTACCCCCATTCCTGCTCTCCCCCGATCGGGCGATGACTCTGGTCTGACCGAGATCTGGGATCACTACGGCGGGCTCTCCTGGGTGTAGAACCGGCCTTCCGGCCAGAAAGTGGCGAAGTCCTCGGGGAATATGGTGGTCGCCCGCATCAAGTCCAATGTCTCGCCCAACAATGCGCCTTCGACTGCGGAGCCCAACACCGGATCGAAGACGGTTCGTGTAACCGTGTCAATCAAGAACCCATCCACGACTCTCAGGTCCACAATGGTGTCATCCAGGCGCCGGGAGAAGACCGCCCATCGCTGCTCGTCAATTGGATCGACTACGACTGCGATCTCCACCCCTGCCACCGAGTCGTTGATGACTCCCCCACCACGCACCACCTCCTGATACTCGTATGCAACAGTTTCGGCACCTAGATCGACCACGAAAGCAAGATCGTCCAACCCAACGACCATGGGAAAGCCCCAAGCGTCGATGGCGAGAGTTTCAGGGTGGACCTCCCGCCAGGTCGACCAATGACTCAAAGTCGATGCCATGAGCTCGAGCCTCTCCCCCTTCAACTCGCCCAAAATCGCCTCTCCGCGAGGCTGACTCCACACACTGCCAGTCTCGTGATCCCACCAGGTCATGGCGTTTCCGTACAGCCCCCCGTGATTGCCGAATGCCACTTCCTTGCCGTCTATCTCTCGGCGATGGACCATCGCCGTTCCGCACAGCGGTCACCAAGACACCAGGATCGGAGTATCCGCGATCCGGTCGTTGATCATCTCATGGATGTTCAGGAAATTGACTGGATACGCCTTGGCCTCACCGTCAAGCGCCACACCGACGATCAACGTATCCGGTTCCCATTCGATCTCCTCAGGAGACACGAACGTCGGGTGGTAGATCGGTTCGATGTCATCTCGGCGGACGAGCTGTCGAAAGCCATCTGGCGTTGGTTCGCCGGCTAGTACCGGGTCGTAGGTCTCGGCTGGGTCAGCGACGACGAGAGCAGGGGTCGCATCGTTCTCGATCTGGCTGATCATGAGCAACACAAGGACCGCCGTCGCTGTCACCAGAGCAGCAAAGGCTGTTGGCCGAGATCTCGCCCGTTTCATCCTCAATGACAACAAGAACCACCATGCACCGGATTCCGCATCGTCGTCAGGGCGACGGGTTCAGTTGCGGGGCAGAACCTCAGTGATCGTCCAACGCTCGCTACCGAGCTGACGAAGGACGAAGGTCGAGGCGAATGCCAGCTCCCGGCTGCCTTGCTCTACGCCAAACGGGTCGAAGGTGACCTCGACGACAGTGCCCTCTGCTTCGAAGGCGAGGGCGCCACCCGACTGGTCATCGGGCCTTTCCGCAGCCACGAGTCTCAGCGACTCGAAGCTATAGGCGTGGGCCACTCGCACGCCTGTGGCTACCACCTCGTCGAGACTCGCCTGCATCTCGTCAAGACGGTCGCCACCGTCTGCAGCGCTCAGGTAGCTGGCATCGGCAGTCCGGATTGCCTCCATCTCCAGAGCGAGGTTTTCGACCAGGTTCATGGCGATGGCTGTGGCCGTGACTTGGTCGATGTCTACTCCGACCGACCGGACACTCGGGTCGATCACGACGGGCGGGAGATCGATTTCTCCGAGTTCGATGACCGGTAGGACCGCGCCTGGAACAGTGGCGGCCTCTGCCGGTGATCGCGCCGGACCCCCGGCCAGGACGATCGCAAAGACGGCAAACCCGGCCAGCGAGCCGGACAGGACCCCCCTGGCGAAGATCCACGCACCCGACCCATGACCGACCAGATGATCGAGCCAGCCCGTCAGTCCCCTGGTCGTTTCAGGGACGTACCGATCGAAGAGATCTCGGGTCGGACTCCACAACACAAGGCTTCCCAGGAGGGCGACTTTGGCACCAAACTCCGTGGACTGGGGTGCAATCAGGAGTGTGGCTGCCACAGCCAGCGTGCCCGCGAACACGAATCGGGCGTTGCCTCCTCGAGGGACCGTCTTGGGGTCGGTGATCATGAACAGCAGGAAGACCAGGACCTCGGGCGACGTCACCAGTACGGTCCAAAACCTCTCGCCGCAAACCGGGTTGACTGACCAAGCGGCAGACATGCAGTGACCCGAAAAAGCGAGCACGCCGAGCCCGGTGGCGAGTACGGCCCAGAAAACGACGCCCATCCCCAAGAGATTGAGCCGTCTGGTGATCAGCACGCCTCCGACGAGTATCACCAGGTAGGCCAGGATCATCCATGGCCCGACCGGTGCCCACCAGAAGTCGAGTGGCTCGATGACAGAGGCACCGAGAACGAGGAAGGCAACGACCAGGCCGAAGTTGGAGGGATTGAAGACGTGTGTGCCTCGAAAGCGAATCAGGTACTTGGTCAGGACCGACAATGCTGCGATTCCGGCGAAGTAATGCCATCCACTCCACGACCAGAGCTCACCGGACGGCATACCTACCAACCTGAGGATCAAAGCCACTCCGCTGCCGGTGAGCATCCCGCTGGCCGGCCATATGAGCTCACCTGAGCGCCGGAATGTCATGAGCAGGTCGATCACCGCCGCTGCGGCGATGGCCGAGAAGATCTGTGGGATCGACACCCTGAATCCCAGGGTGAGAATCCCCAGCGTATGGATCGAGAGAATCACCGCTGCCGTGTGGAGTCTCGGGTCACGAGCGTTGGGCAGCACAACAGGCACACGGCGGCTACCCAAACGAATGGACGGAGAGCTGAGAGCGGTCATTCCCAAAGGCAAGATTAGGTCGATGTGGAGAGATGTCAGCTGTCCAGTCCACGAGGGAATGCGGCTCTGACCCGGACGAGCACCGCACAGAACTGTGACGTTCGCCCCTAGGCTCCCCACCGCCTTGACGCTTTGACTTGGCATCGAATCCGCGATGAGGAGCCGAACATGAGAGATCTCGATGGGACTGTGGCAGCTATCACCGGTGCCAGCGCTGGAATAGGAGCTGCTACAGCCAGAGCCCTGGCCTCAGAAGGAGTCTCACTTGTTCTCGGTGCTCGCCGAACAGAGCGTTTGGAACAGCTCGCCGACGAGCTCGAGACCCCCGTGGCTGTCGTAGAGATGGATGTACGGGAGGCCTCGGACGCAACCAAGCTCGTCTCCGTGGCCTACGACAGGTTCGGCCGACTCGACGCGTTGATTGCCAACGCGGGCATTGGTGCGTACGGCGGGATCATGGATCTCACCGACGACCAGCTCTCGGAGATGATGGACACGAATATCGCAGGCACCGTCTGGCCGATACGGGCAGCAGTGCCAGGCTTCGTCGATGCCGGTGAAGGTGACATCGTGATCGTCGCCTCCGTTGCCGGGTTGCGTGGAGCCGGCGACGAAGCGGTCTATGCGGCGACCAAGTTCGCTCAAGTCGGGTTGGCTGGGGCCCTGGACCGGGAGCTCCGCGAGCATGGAATCAGAGTCAGCACCCTCTGTCCCGGCGGAACGGCCACCGAGTTCGCGATGGGTGTTGGTCGGACGCCCGACATGCCCGGGCTCGACGAGATGATGAGAGCCGACGACGTCGCTTCCGCAGTCGTCACCGTGCTCAAGCAACCCCGAACGATGCGCACGCTGGTCTGGTCTATGCGAAGTATCCACGAACCCGACTGATCGGGAGAGCCAATCCGGCCTCCCGTTAGGCTGCGACCTCATTGCCCCACGGAGGATCGAGGAATGGCAGCTGCACGCAGCCGCGACTTCGCTCATGTCGGCTCGGTCGAGCTCTTCACACCGTCAATCGAGGAAAGCCGG
>JAHEJW010000012.1:76224-81110 GCA_024638655.1 bacterium
TGGGTCACCCTCAGTGACAAGTCCTACGACGTCGTCTACAGCGCTGATTGGACGGGAAACTCGGGGCGGCTTCACCACATCTCCTTCGCGACCGATACCCGGGAAGACATCCTGCGAGCCGCCGACGTGTGCCTCGAAGCCGGCATTCACATCGAGACCGGCCCGCACAAACACGCCATTCAGCAAACCTTCTTCCTCTACGTGTACGAGCCTGGCGGCAACCGGATCGAGCTGTGCAATGCAGGAGCACGCCTGATGCTCGCCCCCGACTGGGAGGTCATCTCCTGGACGCCCGAGGAGAGGGCCAAGGGCCAGGCGTGGGGGCTGAAGACCATCGAGACATTTCACACGCACGGCACGCCACCGGTGGGTGACGGCTGAGGCTGCACCGACCGATCCGATGACCCAAACACTCTTCCGACGTGATGGCGACACCTACCAGCCCAGCCATCTGACTGCCGGGCCATGGTCGCCTGACGCCCAGCACGGGGGGCCGCCGGCTGCTCTGTTGGCAGGCGCCATCGACCGGTTTCCGTCCGACGTCGAGATGCTCCTGGCCAGAGTGACGGTGGACCTGTTGCGACCTGTGCCGCTCGAACGGTTGCGCATCGAAACCGAGCTCGTCCGACCGGGGCGCCGAGTGCAATTGGTGGCGGCCACGATGTTCCGAGACGAACAGGAGGTAGCAAGGGCACGCGGCCTCAAGATTCGAACAACGGAGCTCAACCTGCCATTCGCCTCTGCCCCTGAGGAGCCCCCAAACCCCGAAGAAGGTCGGCCCGTTGCTCTCTTCGAAGGTCCCGGCGCATTCGCCGCCGAAGGTATGGAGATCAGGATGCTCGATGGCGACTTCTCTGAGCCCGGGCCAGGAAGAGCGTGGCTCCGCCTACGGGTGCCCCTGGTAGAGGGTCAAGAGACCAATGGGGTGGAACGTGTCGCCGCGGCAGCGGACTTTGGCAACGGAGTCAGCAACCTCACCGGCGGCATCGACGAATGGGTCTTCATCAACCCTGACCTGGAAATCCGAATGGCGAGACCACCTTCAGGTGAATGGGTCTACCTGGATTCGAGCACACGAGTTCACCCCACCGGGACGGGACTCGCCACCAGTGTCATCGGTGACGAGCAGGGGTTGTTGGGGGTAGCCGCCCAATCGCTGTTCGTCGATCGCACATCTCGCTGAGTCAGACCCGATCGGCCGGTGCCCGGCTTCGCCCCGCTGTCATACTCTGGCCATGACCGATCAGCCCTCGGGTGAGGCCGGCCGGCTGAAGTCGCTGATTTGGGACTTCGAGCCGCCACGTCTCATCGGCACCGTGTTGACGGGTCTGGTGCTGGCCATGGTCAACGCTCTGCTCAGCATCGCCCTGATGTCCCTCATATTCCAAGGCGAGATAGACCATCTCTTACCTCAAGGGCTGGGACTTGGCCTGGTGGCATCGGCAGTCATAGCAGTGGTCATCGCCCTAGGGAGCGGGGTCCCTGGCTCGTATGCCGGGGTACAGGACGCCAGCGCCGCCATCCTGGGTTTGGCGGCCGGGTCGATTGCTACGGCCGTGGCGGCACCTCGCACTCTGGCCACCGTCGTGGCATTGATGATGGCAACTTCTCTGGCCACCGGCGTCGTGCTGGTCTTGATGGGTCGATTTCGACTTGGCGAGATAGCCCGGTTCGTACCCTTCCCCGTCATCGGAGGGCTTCTGGCTGGTACCGGCTATCTCATCCTCGTCGGCTCGATCGAGATCCTCGGAGGACTCACAGGGCAGTCGCTGGTCGGTTCTAACGGGATCGCTCTTCTCTGGCCTGGCGTCGCCCTCGCCCTGCTCTTCTTCGTCGCTTCACGTCTTGGTTGGACATCGAGGGTGTACCTCGGGATCCTCGTGGCTGCGATCGCCGGCTTCCATGCCATTTCACGGTTGCTGGGCGTGGGAAACGAGACCGCGACCAGCCGGGGATGGCTGCTCGGCCCCTTCCCGGACGGCTCGCTCTGGCCAGGGGTGGCACTGCGGCACCTGGCGGAGGCGGATTGGGGGTTGGTCGCCGGCGAAGCGGCAAGTATCGCCACCGTGCTGCTGATCGTGCCACTGACGGTGCTTCTCTACGTCAGCGCCTTGGAGGTCGAAACGCGACGCGACCTCGACGTAGCCCTCGAGTTGAGAGTCACGGGATGGGCCAATGTTGCCGCCGGGTTGGTTGGTGGGCCGCCTGGATACCTCTACCTCGCGGACACCCTGGTCACCAGACGTGTCATCGGAGAACGACGTGGGCCGGCGGTGATCGCCGCCCTGGGAGTCGGGCTCGTCGTCCTGGCCGGTGGTGGCGTTCTGGGCCTACTCCCCCAGTTCGTGGTCGGAGGCATGTTGCTCTTCGTGGGAATCGAGTTCCTGGTGGAGTGGCTCTGGGACGCCCGAGAACGGATGGGGCGCCTCGACTACCTGCTGATGGTCTCCATCGTTGCAATCATCGCCACGGTTGGATTCCTGCCAGGGGTCGCAGCCGGGCTGATCGCTGCAATCGTGCTCTTCGTGATCAGATACAGCCAGATCGATGTTGTGAAGCATTCTCTGACCGCCCGCGAGCATCGGTCCAATATCGAGCGAGCAGCAGCTGAAGCCAAATACCTCGACGAGGTTGGGGGATCGGTGCTGATCCTCGAACTCCAAGGGTTCATCTTCTTCGGCACGGCCCACAAGATCATGTCAGAAGTGAGAACTCAGTTGGACGTAGGACAAGCTGTCCGGTTCGTCGTCTGTGACTTCAGACTGGTCACAGGCATCGACTCGTCGGCACTCGTCATCTTCGAGAGGCTGGCCTTGGTTGCTCAAGAACACGGATTCGTGGTTGTTCTGACCGGCCTTGGCGATGAGCAGCGCACGCAGTTCTCCGATCTGGCAACCAGGTCATCGAAGACGGTCCACTTCGAGCCCGACCTGGACTACGGCGTCGCCTGGTGCGAAGAGCGTCTGATCGAAGAGGTGGGAGGCGTATCCGATGGCCGGAGAGCGATGCCGGAGGGCCTCATCGAGCGCCTGAGCCCATATCTGGACTCGCGCGAGGTGCCGCGCGGCACGGCTCTCATGCACCAGGGTGAACCCCCACCAGGCCTCTACCTGATCGTGTCAGGCAAAGCCACAGTCCAACTCGAGGCGGCCGACGGATCCCAGGTCCGCCTCCGCACGCTTCTCGAAGGGACCCTGCTCGGGGAGATCAGCCTCTACCGGGATGAGCCGGTGACGGCAACAGTGGTCACCGAGACGAGCTGTCGGCTCCTTCATCTGAGCCCGGAAGCCTTCACGGGCCTTTGCGAAGAAGACCCCGGTCTAGCTGCCGATCTGCATGCATTCGTGGCCCGAACCCTGGCGGCCCGAGTAAGCCACGCCAACAGAACGATACGAGCCCTTCATCGCTGAGTCTGTTTGGGCTCAGCCACCACCCATCCCGGAGACCCGGTGTGGTTCGATCGAGAGGACGACTTCCACGTCGTGTTCGAGAGCCCATGGATAGTGATCAAGCCCCAAGTACTTGCCTGACATCCGGGTCAGGAAGCCCAGCTGTGGATCGCGATGAGTGCCAACCACCGCTCCCCGGAGCTCCAGATATCTATAAGGATCGCCAGGATCGACGACTGAGACCGAGATGCGCGGGTCGCGTTGGATGTTCCTCATCTTCTGTGAGTTCTCGTAGACGCTGACTTGGAGCAGGTCGTCTTCCCAATGGAACCAGACCGGACTGGTCTGTGGTCCACCATCCGGCCCGATCGTGGCCAGATGGGCGAGGGCTTTGACATCCCAGGAGAGAATGTCGATCAGAGAAACAGGAATGGAGACAGGCATTCGATCGGGATTCATCCTGCCCAAGGGTCGTAGCTTCCGAAACTCCATATGTTGCCCTCAGGATCCCTCACGGTGTAAACGGCCCCTCCATAGTCTTGTCCTTCAGGCTCGGCCAGTATTTCGGCGCCCTTGGCGCGAGCTTGCTCGGCGTGAGCGTAAGGATCGTCCACCACGACATAGGTAGCTCCTCGGCCGACCGGGTCACGACCATCGTCGATCAACTGCTCCCATTCACTCCTACGCACACTGCTGAGCATGATCATCCCAGTTCCGTGGGTCAGTTGGGCATGCTCAACGATCCCCTCATCGCCCTCGACCAACATCAGGACGTCGAACCCGAGCGCATTCGCGAGAAAGTCGATAGCTGCTCCGGCATCGCGATAGCGGAGTGTGGGAATGATGGAGCCGGACATGTCTTCCTTTCGTCGATCCACGAATCTATGCGATCTGTTGTGTAGCCGAATCCTCGGTCATGCAAGGACCACACGCGGGGCAGGCGGTTGGTCCGGTCAGCGCCGACCCATCAGCGTCTCCGCGTCGAGAGGTGGGAAAGGATCGAGCGAGAAAAGAGCTTCAACAGGAAGCCCGAAGTAGCGGGCAATGCGCAAGGCCAGGTCGAGGCTCGGGCTGTAATCGCCCCTCTCGATGTAGCCGATCGTCTGATAGTGGACACCTACCTCCTCCGCCAGATCACGACGAGAGATCCCCCGTTCAGTGCGCACGAGACGCAGACGGGTGTAGAACGGCCGCTCCTCTCTATTCGTCTTCATCATCGGCGTCCGGGATCGACCAGGTGTACAGCATCGCGGGAAGCCCGAAGAGGAATCCGAAGACGAACATGAATATGCCCAAAGCAAGGGCATCCTCAGCCTGGAGCGAGAAGGCGATGATGAGCCCTCCTGCCACCCCGAGCGACGCGCCGGTCGCATAGGGGTCGCCAAAAAGCGACCACCTGGCCTGTCGCTGCCGCTCGTCCAAAATGCGGATCGGCTTGTCGAGGATTCCGCCTGTGGCGACGGCGATCATCAGCGTGCCGAGCAGATAGAGAAGTGA
>JAHEJW010000029.1:0-3842 GCA_024638655.1 bacterium
ATGGTGGTGAAGATCGGTACCTGACGCCGCAGTCACCCGGCGATCCGGCGATAGTCGATGTTCCACAGATCGGTCCAGGTTCGACCTGCGTCCCGACTTCCCTGCCAGTCCCATTTCAGCGAACCGGGCTGGATGTCTCGGAACACCATTCGATTGAGCACCACGTGGCCGTCCCGGTCCCGTGGCTCTGTGGAAAGGATCATCCGACCATCCTCGAATCGCCCGGTCAGCACGATATAGCCGGCAGAACTGTCGACCCAGGTCTGGCGCCAGATGCCGGCGCTGCCGTCGTAGACCGACACACTGTGCCCCTTGAACGAGCCGCCTCGAGTCGAGAAGTTCTCCTCGACTACACATCCGTCGAGAACCCGCTCGACTCGATTGATACCTGACTCGCGTTCACCTGGAGGACCACCCATCTGCTCTGCAGGCCATGAGAGGTTCCACTCACCAACCCAGAAGTCGAACCCGGCATGGTCCGGATCGGAGCACGGGGGAGGCGGCTGGCTCATCGGCTCGGAATCCTAGGAGGGAGGATTAATGACGCTGGGACGCCTGGCGAAACTGACTACCGTCCCTCGCGATGCGCTGGTCGAAGGCATTCATCCCGACTCTGAGAGAGGCTCCTGCTGACGCCGAGGCGATCAGCCACAGGTTGTTGGTCCGGGGGGGCTTCGTCCGCCAGCTCGCCGCTGGTTCGTACACCATGCTTCCACTCGGCCAGCGGGTGAGGCTCAAGGTCTCAGAGATCATCCGGCAGGAGATGAATGCGATCGGCGGCCAGGAGATGATGTTGCCAACTCTTCATCCTGCAGAGATCTGGCGGAAGTCGGATCGATATGAGTTGATGGGGGACAACCTCTTCAAACTCCACGACCGCAAAGGCGCCGACTTGGTTCTGGGCATGACCGAGGAAGAGATATTCGCCATCCTGGCCACCGAGCTGTTCTCCTATCGGGACCTGCCCCAGATCTGGTATCAAATGCACACCAAGTTCAGGGACGAGCCGCGTCCCAAATCGGGTCTCCTTCGGGTGCGCGAGTTCACGATGAAGGACTCGTACACCCTGGATATCGATGCGCCCGGTCTCGACAGCGGTTTCGACAAGCACCATTTGGCCTACAAGCGGATCTTTGAGCGCATGGGTCTCGACGCCGTCGACGTTACGGCATCTTCTGGTGCCATGGGGGGTACGGAGTCGGTCGAGTTCATGGTTCGCAGCAATGCGGGAGAGGACTGGATCGCCACCTGTTCCAACTGTGACTATCGGGCAAACGTCGAGAAGGCGACGACCGCACTTCCCGAGATCGACGACGGTGAGCCCGAGGAGCTCGAGCGATTCTCAACTCCGGGTCTGCGAACCATCAGGGCATTGGCCGAGGCTCACTCCGACATCGCATCTCCCGAGAAACAGATCAAGACTCTTGTGTTCGTGCTGGAAGACGAGCCGGTACTGGTGCTCCTCCGGGGTGACCACGACCTCCAGGAGCAGAAGCTTCTGGACGCCGCAGGGGTTGGCGATGGTCGGCCGGGGCGTCCAGAAGAGATACGCGAGCTGCTTGGCGCTGATCCAGGGAGTCTTGGCGCCGTCGGAGTCGAAGGCGTGAAGGTCATTGTCGATCACTCCCTCAAAGACAGATCAAACATGACCACAGGCGCCAATCAGGACGACTGGCACTACAAGGGTGTGAGCGTCGAGCGCGACATCTCCATCGACATGTGGGCCGACCTGCGAGCTGTGAGAGACGGAGAGCCCTGTGTGAATTGTGGTGAGCCGATCGAGCTGTGGAAGGGCATCGAAGTGGGGCACATCTTCAAGCTCGGCACCAGTTACTCCGAGGCCTTCGGTGCCTTCGTCCAAGACGAGGCGGGTGACAACCACCCCATCATCATGGGCTCCTACGGCATCGGCGTAGAGCGGGGCGTGGCAGCCGTTGTCGAGGCGAACCACGACGAGAGCGGCATCGTCTGGCCTGTCTCGGTCGCACCGTATGAGGTTGTGATAACAGTCCTGAGAGCCGATGACGAGGCGACGATGAGCGCCGCCATGGATCTCTACTCCGACCTCGAAGCCGGTGGGCTCGAGGTGCTCATCGACGACCGCGTCGAGCGACCCGGTGTGAAATTCGCCGACTCCGAGTTGATTGGGATCCCTTACAGGGTGACCGTGGGGCCGAGAGGAGTCTCTGACGGCGTCTTCGAGGTCACCGTTCGTCGGGGGTTGGGAAAGACGGAGGTGCCCGCGGGCGAGGTCTCTGCCTTGCTCATCGAGAAGATCGAGTCGGCTCGCTCGCATATTTAGGGTCACCCCGGCTCCGACCTATAATCGCTCGATACAACAGGACGCTTTTCGGTCAGGTGGGCGCCTTTGGGCCCCACCTGGTTTGTTGTGGAGTGACATATTCGATGCAGGTAGGCGACATCTGGAAACTGGTAGAGCCCTACCTGGCCGCTGAGCGACTCGAGCTCGATGACCTCGAGTTGTCCGGCCAGGGGAGAGGCCGGATCTTGCGCGTCACGGTCGATGGAGACAACGTAACCATCGACCGGCTCGCCGAACTCTCGCGCGGCCTGTCGCGTCTCCTCGACAACGACACCGATATCGACGGCCAGTATCAGCTGGAAGTCAGCTCGCCCGGCTTGGAGAGAAAGCTCAGACGCCCCACCCATTACCTCAAGGCCGTAGGCCGCGAGGTCGTGACCAAGATCGCCGATGGAGACACCAAGACGACTCTCCGTGGCCGTCTCGCAGCGGCTGACGACGAGTCTTTCACCATCGACGTCGAGGGTGATGAGGCCAGAGTCGTGAGCTATGGGGATGTGATCACGGCGAAGACCGTGTTCAAGTGGGAGAAGTCGCCCAAGCCGGGTCACTGAAGGAGAACCATGAAGCTCGACACAATGATGGAGGCAATCGAGGTGCTGGCCCGCGAACGGGGGGTCGCGGTCGAAGCCATCCTCGATGCTTTCGCCAACGCCCTGGTCGCTGCCTACAAGAGAAGCCCGGGTGCCGCCGAGGAGGCCCGGGTCACCATCGACCCGGACTCAGGCGAGGTGATCGTCTACGCCCAGGAGCTCGATGAGGACGGCAACGTCGTGGACGAGTGGGAGGACACGCCCGAAGGTGAGGCGTTCGGACGGATCGCGGCCCAATCTTTCAAACAGGTGATGCAGTTCAAGCTTCGTGAGGCCAAACGCGAGAAGGTCTACGAGATGTACGAGGGTCGGGAGGGTGACCTCGTGACCGGAATCGTCCAACAGGTTGATTACCGCTCGGTGATCCTCGACCTGGGCGACGCCGAGGCGATCCTCCCTGGAAGCGAGCGGATTCCGTTCGAGCGTCTCGATCGTGGAAACCGTGTCAAGGCGCTGATCCTCGAGGTTCGCAACGAGACGAAAGGCGCACAGATCGTCGTTTCTCGGAGTCATCCCGACTTGGTCAGAAGGCTCCTCGAGCTAGAGGTACCCGAGCTGACAGACGGGACCGTCGAGATCGTCGGCATCGCCCGAGAGCCGGGTCACCGCACCAAGATCGCGGTCATCTCCCATGATCCAAATGTCGATCCGAAGGGCGCCTGTGTCGGTGCCCGCGGATCCCGTGTCCGACAGGTCGTCAACGAGCTACGTGGTGAGAAAGTCGATGTGGTTCAGTGGAGAGACGACATCGCCCAGTTCATCGCAGAGGCGCTCGGGCCGGCCAAGGTCAAAGAGGTTCACATCGACGAGGAGGAGAAGACGGCCGATGTGGTCGTCTCCGAACACCAGCTGTCGCTGGCAATCGGCAAAGAGGGGCAGAACGCCCGGCTGGCCGCCCGCCTCTCGGGATACAAGGTGGACATACG
>JAHEJW010000029.1:3942-27702 GCA_024638655.1 bacterium
CGCCGTTGCTGCCGACGAGGTTGGTGGCACCGAGGGAGAGGGTGTCATCCAGGCCGAGCCGAGCGACCCGGAGCCAAAGCCAGAGGATGAAGGCATCATCGATGCTGAGCCCGGCGATGACGAGGACGCCGTCGAGGACGAATCAGAAGAGTCAACAGACGAGAGTGAGTGAGTGCTGAATGAGGGTTTATGAGCTTGCTCGGGAGCTCGACGTCGAGTCGAAAGACGTCCTGAGCCGCGCCGAGGAGCTGGATATCGAGGTCAAGACGGCCTCGTCCGGTCTCAGTGGCGAAGAGGCAGACCTGCTGCGTCTGGCCTTCTCGCCGGAACAGACCGGGGAGGAGGCAACTACGACCGAGGAGGTAGCAACCTCCACCGATCAGGCGGTGGAAACCGTCGAGTCTCGGGAGGAGGCTGCTCAGGTCCAGCCTGTCGAGGAGCCAGAGATCGAAGACTCGGCCGTGGACGAGACGGTCGAGGAAGATATCCGGATCGCCACCCTCACCGAAGGTGCGACCGTCTCCGAGTTCGCCGAGGCGATCGGCCAGCCCGTTGGTGAAGTCGTCAAAGAGCTGCTGGGCCGTGGGGTCCCTGCCGGAGCAGGTCAGTCGATGCCGGCCGAGCTCATCGATGAGATTGCCGAACGCTTTGGGTTCATAATCGAAGTCGAGGAGGCGCCGGCCGCCCCCGTGGTCGCTGAACAGCCCGAGTTCGACGACGACGAAGCCGACCTGGTTTCCCGCCCGCCCGTGATCACCGTCATGGGTCATGTCGACCACGGCAAGACCACTCTGCTCGACTACATCCGCAAGGCGAGCGTGGTGGAGGACGAGGAAGGGGGGATCACCCAGCACATCGGTGCCTACCAAACCGAGGTGAATGGCCGGCTGATCACCTTCATCGATACGCCCGGTCATGAGGCTTTCACAGCTCTCAGAGCACGAGGGGCCAACATCACCGACATCGTCGTCCTCGTCGTCGCGGCCGACGATGGTGTCATGCCCCAGACCCAGGAGGCGATATCCCACGCCAAGGCAGCAGGGGTGAACCTGGTCGTTGCAATCAACAAGATGGATGTTGCCGGAGCCGATCCGCTTCGCGTGCGAACCGAGCTGACCAATCACGACATCGTGACCGAGGAACTTGGTGGGGAGGTTCCAAGTGTCGAGATTTCGGCAGTCAATGGTTCCGGTGTCAGCGACCTTCTCGAAGTGATCGATCTGATCGCCCAGCTGGAGGACTTCAAGGGGAATCCGAAACCCACGGCGAGCGGTGTGGTGGTCGAGGCCCAGTTGGAGCGAGGCCGCGGCGCCGTGGCCACGGTGATCATCCAGAGGGGCACTCTCAAGCAAGGCGATGCCTTTGTTGCCGGTCCGATCGCCGGAAGGGCGAGGGCCCTTCTGAACGAGCACGGCGATCGGGTGAAATCCGCCGGCCCCTCCGATCCTGTCCAGATCATGGGTTGGGACGACGTTCCCGCGGCAGGGGATTTCTTCGAGGTGATGGAGAACGATCGTGACGCAAGGCGGGTTGCCGACGAGCGCCAACAGGCCGAACAGGCTGAGGCTCACCAGGCTCCCAGCGCGAAGGACCGCCTCCAGGGACTGCTGGAGCAGTTGAGGAGCGAAGACGCCACGCTCAATGTGATCATCAAGGCCGACGCTCAGGGCTCGTTGGAGGCGCTCCGCGAGTCCATAGGCAAGATCGAGCGCGAGGGCGGGAAGATCCAGATCATCCACACCGGGGTCGGAGGAGTGAGCGAGAACGACGTGACTCTGGCCGAAGTGACTGAGTCGGTGATCGTCGGATTCAATGTCCGCCCGGAGCCCAAGGCTCGTCGCGCCGCGGAAGAGGCGGGTGTCCAGGTGCGAACATACGGTGTGATCTACGAGCTCCTAGACGAGATCGAGCAGCTCCTCGTCGGGCAGTTGGCTCCCGATCGGGAAGAGGTCGTTCTGGGGACCGCCGAGGTGCGGGCCCTGTTCAAGGTCCCGAGAGTTGGGACCGTCGCCGGCTGCTACGTGATCGAAGGAGTGGTCCAGCGTGGCGCCAAGGCCCGGCTTCTCCGAGACGGCGTGGTGATCCACGACGGGATCATCGACTCTCTGAAGCGCTTCAAGGACGACGTGCGAGAGGTCTCGTCCGGATTTGAGTGCGGGATGGGCTTCGAGAGCTACGACGACATCAAGGAAGGCGACAACATCGAGGTCTACGAGGTCCGCGAGGTCGCCCGAACCTGATGCGGGTCGCGGCCCTGAGGGTCGAGCTGAGGCTCCCCGGCGTCCAATCGCTGAAGGAGAAACGAGGCGTTCTGAGACCGGTTCTCGAAGGCATCCGCAGGCTTGGGTCGTACAGCGTGGCCGAGGTGGATGGGCATGACTTCTGGCAGAGATGCACTCTTGGCATCGCCATCGCCGCCCGAGACGGTCGATCACTCGAGATGCAGTTGGACAAGCTCCGTCGCTACCTTGACTCGCGCAAAGAGGTCGAGGTCGTAGACCTGTTCAAGACCGAGTTGGAAAGACCAGAGTGAAAGGCCGCAAGTGACCGAGCGTATGTTGCGAGTCAACTCAACGTTGCGTGAGGTCCTCGCCGAAGCCGTCGAGCGCATGAATGACTCGAGACTGGAGATGGTCTCGATAATCGGTGTGGACACCGCTCCAGATCTGCGGCGGGCCACGGTCTACATCGACGTGCTCGGCACAGATCACTACGAACCGGCCTTGGCGGCCCTGCGGGGAGCGGCGCGGCGGCTCCAGGGTGTCATCGGTGCAGAGGTCCGGATGAAGTACACACCGACCCTCGATTTCCAGATCGACCCAGGCATCTCGGGAGGGGAGCGAATGGACGCGATTCTTCGCTCGCTCAAGGAGGAAGAGAATCGGGATGATTGAGACCCGCAAGGCGGCCGAGGAAATCAAGCGTGCCGAGAGCCTCGCTCTCGCCTGTCACATAGGCCCGGATGGTGATGCCCTCGGGTCGATGCTCGGCTTCGGCATTGCCGCCAGGAACCATGGCAAAGACGTGGTCGCAAGCTTCGGGTCGCCCTTCGTCGTACCGGCCAACCTGAGTTTCCTACCGACCGATCTCCTCGTGGCTCCCTCGGACTTCCCGAAAAAGCCTGAGACGATGATGGTGTTCGACGCCGGATCCGCCGATCGCCTGGGTGAGCTCGGATCGAATGCTGGAAAAGCCGGCACCCTGATAGTGGTCGATCATCACATGACCAACGAGGGTTTCGGCGACATCTCGCTCATCGACAGTTCGGCAGCCGCTACCGGCGAGCTGGTGTACGAACTCCTCGAGCTTCTCGATTGGGAGATCGATCATCAGATCGCCACCTGCCTGCACACGGCCCTGGTCACCGACACCGGCCGTTTCACGTACTCGAACACCAAACCGGAGACATTGAGAATCGCCGCCGCACTGGTCGAAGCGGGAGCACAGCCGGCGGAGATCGGCCGGCATGTCTACGAGGAGACGCCTTTTGGCTACCTCAAAGCCTCGTCAGCCGCTCTCTCTCGGGCGGCGCTGGATGAGGAGCGAGCAATCGTCACAGCGGTGGTGACCGACGAGGACTTGAGGGAGGCGGGGATCGATTGGGGAGACATAGATGGTCTCATCGACACGCTTCGCCTCGCCGAGGAAGCCGATGTTGCGGCTTTGGCGAAGGTACATGACGATGGTCGAGTGAAGGTGAGCCTCAGATCCCGCGGCGCCACCGATGTCGGATCTCTGGCGGCGGCGATGGGTGGAGGCGGTCACCGTCTGGCAGCAGGTTTCACAGTTGAGCGGGATCCCGAAGAGGTGCTCGGTGAAATCAAGCGGATGGTCGAGGACTTCAGGTGAAGTCCGGGTTCTTGATAGTCGACAAGCCCGGTGGGATCACCTCGAACCGGGTCGTCAGCGTCGTCAAGAAGGCAACGGGAGTGAAAAAAGTCGGCCATGCCGGCACGCTCGACCCCATGGCAACCGGTGCCATCGTTCTCGCGCTGGGAAAGGTCACCAGGCTGATTCGCTATATCCAGGAGCAGCCGAAGGAGTACTTGGCCACCGCGCAATTTGGTGTCGCCACAGACACCCTCGACGCCGATGGAGCGATCCTGTCCCGCGAGCCGATGGAGTTCAAACCTGCGGACGTCGAGGCCATCGTTCCCCGCTTCATGGGCGAGATCATGCAGGTGCCCCCGATGGTCTCGGCTCTCAAGAAGGACGGCAAGAGGCTGTACGAGCTCGCCAGACAGGGTGAGGTGGTCGATCGCGACGCACGGCCGGTGCACATCTACGAGCTCGAAGTTCTCTCCGTTGGCCCCGGCCCATACCCCGAAGTCGAGTTTCGAGTCGTGTGTGGAAAAGGCACCTACGTGAGGTCGCTAGCCGATGACATGGCCGGCGTGCTCGGGGGGTCGGCGCATCTCACTGCGTTGAGGAGGTTGCGCATCGGCTCACTTCACGTCGACATGGCCCTGGATCTGGAGGCTCTCGAGGGCTGGCGAGCCCATCTGATCAGCCCTTCGGATGCTCTTCGCGACCTCCCTCTGGTGACGGTCGGCGACGAGACCGCACGAGGTGTGTGTCACGGAATGCGCTTTGTCGGAGGCGAAATCACCGAGGCGCCGACCGAGGAGCCCTTCCGTGTCGTCGACGAGAGAGGGTCTCTCTTGGCCGTGTACACCAAACTGGGTCGCGAAGCCCGACCCGAGGTGGTGCTGCCATCGTGAGGGTGTTGGATGACACATGGACGGGATGGTATGTGGAGCCGCCCCGATCTTCGCTGACCATCGGGGTCTTCGATGGCGTGCATCGCGGGCACCGTGCCCTCATCGCCAGGCTCGATGCGGAGTTGACGAAGACCGTTTTGACCTTTGACCCACACCCTGTGGAGGTCCTTCGCCCGGGGACCGCTCCGCGGCTGATCACCACGATCGAAGAGCGGACGGCGCTTTTGGGGTCAGCGGGGATCGATCTGGTGGGCGTCCTCGATCTATCCGAGATAAGGGAACTGGCGCCTGACGAGTTCGTGATGGAAGTCCTGGTCAAGAGGCTCCGGATGAAACATCTGATATTGGGTCCAGACTTCAGGTTTGGTCGGGATCGAACCGGAGATGTATCCCTCCTGTTGGAGATGGGTAGGCGCAACGGTTTCGACGTTGAGGTCGTCGAATTGATTTCCGATGAGCAGGGCCCGGTGTCCTCCAGCAGGATCAGGAGGATGATCGAGAGCGGGAGGGTCTCCGAGGCTGCCGAGCATCTAACGACGAGGTTCTGTGTGACCGGACCTGTGATCCACGGGGACAAAAGAGGAGCGACGATCGGCTTTCCAACGGCGAACCTGGCGCCGCCGTCGCGCAAAGTCATCCCTCTCGACGGCGTATATGCGGCCTTCGCCCATCTGGGAGGGACCGTGAGGGATGCCGCCGTCAACGTCGGCCGTCGCCCCACATTTGGGGGAGGTGAGCTCGTGATCGAGGCCCATATCATGGACTTCGACGGCGAGATCTACGGCGAGGAACTCACGCTCGAGTTCGTCGAATACCTGCGAGAGGAGCTCGACTTCTCCGAGGTAGACGATCTCATCGAGCAGATGGGAGAGGACGTCGCCAGGTCGGCCGAGCTCCTGGAATCTACTGCCCCGAATATCGGTTGAAGAATGATGTCTGTTAGGCTTCGATCCGAATCCCACGCTCATTTTCAGGTTTAACGCGCAATGAAGACAACTACTGAAATCGTCGCCGAGTTCGGCACACACGAGAGCGACACTGGTTCGCCAGAGGTTCAAGTGGCGATGCTCACCGAGCGGATCAACCACCTCACCGAGCATCTCCGCGAGCACAAGCACGATCACCACAGCCGGCGGGGCCTGCTGCTGATGGTTGGCAAGCGCCGACGTCTGCTCGACTACCTCCGTCGGGAGGACGTCGAGCGATACCGGAACCTCATCGCCAAGCTCGGCTTGCGCAGATAGAGGATTTCCATGAGGGGCGGTGACACCGCTCCTCATGTACAAGGGGGGCTCGTCCCCCCGACACAAGAAGAGCGAGCCCTGTCGGTTGACAGTGGTGGCGCCTCGGGTCTCTCGAGACGCCACCACTGCCAACGGGCGCGGCTCCGACAAGCAACAACAAGGAGTAACACGTGCCCGAGACAGAGGTCCGCGCACAAGTCGGCGGCAAAGAGTTCACCCTGAGTACCGGGAAGCTGGCAGCTCAGGCGGACGGCGCAGTCGTCGCAAAGATCGGCGGTACCCAGATGCTGGTTACCGCCACAGCGAACAAGAAGCCGCGAGAGGGCATCGATTTCTTCCCACTCACGGTCGACTTCGAAGAGCGAATGTATTCGGTGGGCCGGATCCCTGGCTCGTTCTTCAGACGTGAGGGAAGGCCGTCGGAGCAGGCCATTCTGACCTGTCGACTCATCGACCGACCGCTTCGCCCATCGTTCAGAGACGGTTACAGGAATGAGACACACATCGTCGTAACGTCGCTGGCCGTCGACCACGAGAATCCCTTCGACGTCATCGCTTTGAACGGTGCGTCGGCTGCGCTCACAGTGAGCTCGCTGCCTTTCGAGGGGCCCATCGGCGCAGTTCGCCTTGCTCTCAAGAAGGGCGAGTGGATCGCGTTCCCAACCGAGGCCGAGCTCGATGAGTCGGTCTTCGAGATCGTCGTAGCTGGGCGTCGCAACGACCAAGGCGAGATCGACATCACGATGGTCGAGGCCGGAGCAACTCCGGAGGGCTATCGGCTCGTTGCGGACGGCGACCGACCCTCGGATGAGGAAGCTGTTGCCCAGGGTCTCGATGAGGCGAAGGCATACATCGCCCAGATGGTCGACCTGCAGTTGGAGATGGCGTCTTCTGCTGAGATACCCGAGGACGAATGGCCGATCGTCGTCGACTACTCGGCCGAGATGTATGACCGGGTCAAGACGATCGCCGCTCCCAAGATCGGGCCGGTCCTCGAGATCGCCGGCAAACACGAGCGCCAGGATGCCGAGGCCGAGGCTTTCGAAGCCACCATGGCAGAGCTCGCACTGGCAGAGGACGACGAAGACGCTCTGACCGAGGCGACCAAGGCCTTCAAGTCCGTCTTCAAGGAGATGGCTCGCGGCCGAGTCGTCGAACACGGGATTCGAATGGATGGACGCGGCGTCGAAGATGTTCGCCCGCTGACCATCGAAGTGGGAGCGGTAGAGCGAACCCACGGTTCAGCCCTGTTCCAGCGTGGCGAGACCCAGGTGCTCAACATCACCACACTCGGCATGCTGAAGATGGAGCAGATGCTCGACACCCTCGCCCTCGAAGAGTCCAAGCGTTACATGCATCACTACAACTTCCCACCGTTCTCCACGGGCGAGGCCGGCTTCATGCGGGGGCCGAAGCGGAGGGAAATCGGGCATGGAGCCCTGGCCGAGAAGGCTTTGCTGCCGGTGGTACCGGAGTCCGAGGACTTCCCGTATGCCCTGCGTCTCGTCTCTGAGGTCCTATCTTCGAATGGCTCGTCTTCGATGGCCTCGGTGTGCGCATCCAGCCTCTCGCTCATGGACGCTGGGGTGCCCATCACTTCGCCGGTTGCGGGCATCGCCATGGGTCTCATCCATCAGGACGGTCGCTACGTGACCCTGACCGACATCCTGGGTGCGGAGGACGCACTGGGGGATATGGACTTCAAGGTCGCTGGTACCGCTGACATGATCACCGCCCTCCAGCTCGACACCAAGATCCAAGGCCTGCCGTTGGAGGTGCTCCAAGACGCTCTGGAGCAGGCCAAGAAGGCCCGCCATTTCATCCTCGGGGCCATGGCCGATGTGATCTCCGAACCGAGGTCCGAGATGAACAAGTGGGCTCCGCGCATCGAGTCCCTCGAGATTCCCAAGGACAAGATCGGCGAGGTCATCGGGCCGAAGGGTGCCGTCATTCGGGAGCTCGAGGAGGAGACCGGGGCATCGATCGAGATCGAAGAGACAGCCGACGGAAAGGGCATCGTCCGGATCGCGTCGTCGGACGGCGAGGCTCTGGCGGCTGCCAAGGAAAGGGTCACCCAGATCGCTTTCCCACCGGAGGCCGAGGTAGGCGCGGAGTACGACGGCAAGGTGGTCAACATCACCAAGTTCGGCGCCTTCGTCAACATCCTCCCCGGTCGAGATGGTCTCTTGCACATCTCGAGGCTCGATGGCTCGAAGAGAGTCGAGCGGGTCGAGGACTACCTCTCAGAGGGAGATCGTCTCAAGGTGCGAGTCCGAGAGATCGAGAACGGCAAGGTCAGTCTCGAGCTGGTTGAGGCGCTCGAAGGAGCCACCCTCCCGGGCGAGTCCTCTTCCGGTGGCGGGGGCAACGGCGGCCGAAAGAGCGATCGTGGGGATCGCCGCGGCGGAGACCGGGGCGGCCGCAACCGTGACGGGGAACGCCGTCGGGGTGGTGACGACAAGAGGCAGGAGGCCGCATCGTCCGGCGCTCGCCGCAAGCCGGCGCGCAGCTTCGATGAGGCATTCGAGGAGATGTCCGACAAGTAGCGTCGAAACATCATCGAGAAGCAGAAGGGCGGCCATCTCGAAATGGCCGCCCTTCTCGCGTCGCAACGTAGAATCTGAGGAGACCGGTAGGACTTCGAATCGGGATGTCAATGGCGGTTGAGTTGACCGGTACGGTCCAAATGGATGGCGACTTGGGCCCTGTGACCAATGTCAGGGTCAAGTTCTCCGGTGATCGTCTCAGCATCACTGTCGGTGAAGACGTCCTCGGCGAATGGGCCGCCAGTGAGATTGGCATCCATCCCCTCAACAAGGGTTTCTCGATCCGTGCGGAAGGTGAAGAGTTTCTCCTTCGTACGGAGGACGACGCCGCTCTAGCCGACGAGATGGACCTCAAGACAGCTTCTCCACGGCTCGCCCGCCAGGTCGCAGCTCGACACCGGCCCGAGGACCCTGAGCCATCTTCGGCACCGAGAGCCATCCCCACTCGGGTGGGTCCGATCGCGTTTGCACTGTCCGGTGCCTTGATGGTGGTGGGGGCGACGTTCCTGCGGAACACAGGGTCCGACGTCACGACAGGGCGGGGCGGCGCAGAGGTGATAGGGGGAATCGGACTGGAATTCTGGCTCGCCTTCACAATCGTTGGCGTTTCGGTCGTGGCGGTCGCCTACGCGTTGGCGATAGAAGCTCCCTGGGCGCGGAATGCGGCCGTTGCCCTGGTTGTCGTGACGGTCGCCCTGTTCGGGTTGGTGGTCAGCGAAACGCCGTCGGACAGCGGCCATCTGACTGCCTACGGCTTTCTTGGCGGTGGGTTGGCCGTAGGAGTTGCCGTTGTCTTCAGCGGCAACCTCGAGAGCCGGTCCTAGCGGCTTCACGACCGAATGCCCGAGCTCCCCGACATCGTCGTATACATCGAGGCGCTCGAATCGAGGGTGCTCGGTGAACGGGTCACCGGGATGCGTGTCGCCTCACCGTCGGTGCTTCGAACCTATGACCCTCCCTACGACACTCCGGTCGGGAAGACGGTCACAGCCATCCAGCGTGTCGGCAAGCGAATCGCCATCGAGCTCGATCGGGGGGACATACATCTGGTGTTCCACCTCATGATCGCGGGCCGGCTTCGCTGGGAGCCCCCGGGCAAGGCAATCCCGAAGAAGGTGGGACTTGCCGCCGTCGACTTCGACGCGGGCTCCCTGGTGCTCACCGAGCAAGGGACGCACAAGCGCGCCGGGATCTGGCTCTTCGACGATTGGGATGGAGTCTCGAGTCTCGACCGGGGAGGTGTCGAGCCTCTGGAAGTCTCTTTGGAAGAGTTTGCCGCCGCTCTGCGAGCGGAGAACAGGACTTTGAAGCGCGCACTCACCGATCCCAGGATCTTCTCCGGAATCGGCAACGCCTACTCGGACGAGATCCTGTGGACGGCTCGCCTGTCACCGGTGAAGAGGACGTCTCAGTTGGATGACCAGGAGGTGCAACAGCTCCATGAGGCGGTTGTCGCCTCGCTGAATGGATGGACCGACAGCCTGAGGGCCGAGGTGGGTCGAGATTGGCCCAAGAAGGTGACGGCTTTTCGTGACGACATGGCGGTGCATGGCAAATATGGCCAAGACTGCCCGCGCTGCGGCTCCAGGGTGCAACGGATCGTCTACGCATCCAATGAGACCAATTACTGCGCTACTTGTCAGACGGGCGGGAAGTTGCTGGCCGATCGGTCTCTGTCGCGTCTGCTCAAGGGCGACTGGCCGAAGACCATCGAGGAGTTGGAGGGCTAGCCGGGACCTGTCAGGGGGTCAGGCCTGCTTCGCCAGGTTTGCCACACCCCGTCGCTCCATGTTGCCCCAGCCCTTCACGGAACGCCCTCCAGCCATCGCCCTTATCCGCCAGAGGACCGTCATCTGTCTGATGCCGAAGTTCTCGATCAGTGCCATTACGACGAGCCTCGATGTGTCTTCTGGCGAATTGAAATATCCGTAGGACTCGTCGAGGAGCAAGGCCATCACCGAGTTGAGGACACCCATGCCCAGGGCGATGAGAAGCATCCAGACCAATGAGAGGCCGTTCAGCGCTCCCAGGTACCACGCCACCGGGATCACAAACCAACCCACGAACTCGATGATCGGGGCGAGATACTCGAACAGGTAGAAGGCGGCCCAGGTGACCATCCCCAACTGGCGATAGCGGGGGTTGAATGTCATGCCCTTGAAATCGCCGATGGCCCTCATCAGACCACGATGCCATCGGATCCTCTGTCGTCTCAGCACTCTCACAGTCTCGGGGACCTCGGTCCAGATCACCGCCGATGGCTCGTAGACGATCCGGTAGGGAATCTTGGTCTGGAGGTAGTGACGATGAATCCGCATGGTCAGATCGAGGTCCTCGCCCATATGACCGCTAGAGAACCCCCCAACGGCCAGCACAGCGTCCCGTCGCCAGATGCCGAACGCCCCCGACACAAGTGGCAAGGCATTCATCCACGACCATGCAGGTCGACTGGCCAGGAAGGTACGGACATATTCCAGCACCTGGAAGCGGGGGATGATCTTCTTCGGGACTGTGGCCTCGATCAAGTGCCCCAGCTGAACTCTGCTTCCATTCAGCGGTCTTATGTTGCCGCCGACGCCGACAGTTCTCTCGCGGTCTTCGACCACTCGCTGCATGGCCTGGACCAGACAATCCGGGGCGAGGATGACGTCGGCGTCGGTGCAGAAAACGTAGGGATAGCGTGCCGCATTGATGCCTGCGTTAAGGGCGTCCGCCCGGCCTCCGTTCTCCTTGTCGATCAGGGTGAGGTCCACCCCCGATCGGCCCCGGTAGATCGCCCGCACGTGGGCGGTCTCGATTCCCCGACGCACCGGGATCTTCACCTTTTCCAACTCGAAAGCCGCGATCAGCGCCTCCAGGGTCCCATCGGTCGAACCGTCGTTGGTCACGACGAGCTCGAAGCGTGGGTACTTCACGATCGACATCGAGCGGATTGCATCGACTATTCCGGCCTCCTCGTTGTAGGCGGGGATGATGATGGACACGGGCGGACTGCTCTTCGAGGAGAGCATCTCACCGACCCTGCCAAACCTTCTGATGTGGTGGTTTCGGCGTAGTGCCATCCCGGAGGCGAGAGCCAGAAACACCATGTAAGTCTGCATGAGGATGAAGTAGACGATGGTCCCATAGCCGATCCATCGGAGAATCTCGAGAATCATGGTTCGGCTTTTCCGGTGGCCGACATGTATGCGACTAGCGGCTCATTCGCCTCCTCGTCGGGCTCGCCGGCACGCAGACGCGCCGAGATCAACTCTCCTGCGTTTGTCAAGGCCTCGGCTGCAGCATCGGCCGCAAACGGATCGGAAGACTCGAGTGCCTCGTAGAGACTCTCGATGCCGGCCGGCATCCTGGCGATTGCCGCCGCGGAGTTCCTTCTGACCCACCAGTCGGGGTCGCGCAATGAGCTGACCAGGAGGGGAGTGGCCCATTCGTCGCCGATGCTCCCAAGGGCGGTGGCCGCCTTGGCCCTCAATTCCCAATGGGGTGACGTGAGCATCTCACTCAGGGCCGGAACGGCCCCGGGACTCCCCAGTTCGCCGAGAGCCTCGATAGCTGCGATCTGTATCTCCAGGTTTCTCGACTCGGCGAGGATCTCCAGGATTGGCTTCACCGCGTCCCGGTCTTCGATCTGGGCGAGCGTCCGCAGGGCCAGCTTCGGTCCCTCGGTCTCGTGTTTGTGATTGATCCTCACGTATGCGAGGAGCGGCCATGTCGCCTTGGTGCCAAACATCGTCAACGTGTCGGAGAACCGAACTCTCACCCAGGGCGTCTCTATTCCGAACCGCCAAACGATCCGATCTATCGCCGGAGTCCAGCGAATTCGGCCCAGACCTCGGGCAGCCTGGATGCGAATCTCGGGCTCCCGATCATCGAGGGATTCCATGAGGGCGGGTGCCGCCGTCTCGTCTCCTATCTCGGCGAGCGCGACGGCGGCACGAAGCCTGCGCCCGAGGGGAAACGGCGACCTGAGTCGAGCCATCTGATGCTCGACCACGCCATGTCTGCTGACGATCTCACGAAGAGTGGCCATCTCGGGCCCGGCTACGGCGTTTCTCACGTCGATCAGCGCATCCAGGAATGCCGGGTCTTCGGCCATCTCGGGTGTGATCCGATCAGTGCAGTGCTCAAATGCGACGTGTCTGCTGAGCAGGGAGACGTACGACTCCCGGCGTCTGTCGTGAAGACGCATTCGACGCCTGTGGACCGCTTTCAGCATGATCAACGCGACAAGGGCGACCACGTTGAATCCGAAAGCGACCAGGACCGCGATTTGGACAAACTCGATTCCGGCCATCAGATACCGGTTTATCGGGTCAAATCCGTTGCCTATTGAGGTTATTGGCCCCCCTCAGGCCTGCACTCTGTGACGGATTCTCGCCATCAATTCGGGAAGCCGGAACGGCTTTCGGACGAAGTCGACGGCGCCTTTGTCGAGGCTGTCTATGACGGTCCGGTCGTCGTCTACCCCCGAGAGCATGATCACGGGAATCTCGATGCCCTCTTTGTGCCAGCGGTCGATGATCTCAAGACCGAGGAGACCGGGCATGAGCTGGTCGAGGATCGCCAGGTCGAAGTCACCGTCTCGGCCCTTCTCGTAGGCTTCGACCCCGTCGATCGCCGAACTGACCTCATAGCCGGCTCCCTCGAGTGCCGAACGGAGGAGTGTGGTGATCGTCGGTGAGTCGTCTGCGACGAGGATTCGTTTCGGCTGGGTCACTTCAAACCAACAGAATAACCGAGCTAGCGCCGGTTCAGGTGTTGATCGAGCGGGCTCCCAGGAAAGCAACTGCGTAGGCGGCGTACGAGATGAGCGCCGCGACGATGGTCAGCGCGCCGTCATAGAAGCCTTCTTCGATCGCCTCCACGATGAAGAATGCCCCTACGATGGCGATGGCGTAGCCCGTGACCTTCATGATCACCGGCACGGTGTTGACCTTCTCCACCGAATCTCGATTCATTCTCGGCACCGCCACCGCAATCACGGCCAGCAGGAGCTCGGTGCTCGCCAGGCCAAATTCGTCCAGGAAGACGTCGAATATCAACCACACTCCGAGCAGGATCATCCCGGCAAGAGCAACCATCCCCTCGCCGCTGCTGAAGTCGGCGTTGCCCCCATCAGCAGCGGTGGAGACGTCGGGACTCTGATCAGCGGTGTCGTCGGGGGTGTGTGACTCGTCCGTCATTGGGATCCTCCATCCGTCTGCGACTACGTCAGGCTAGACCCTTTGTCGTGCGGTCATGGCCTGGGGCGTTGTTTTTCGTTGTTTCATCTGGCATTTCTGACCACTTGTCATCGAACATATGTTCGATAAGATGGAGTGCCCGGATGGTAGAGAAGAGCCTCCCGTCGAATGGAGTGAGTTTGGGTATCGATGGTGTCTCCAAAGCCGAGCTCGCCGCCGACATCGCTGCGCCTCTCCAAAGCCTCGAAGGGCACGATGAAGGGCTGCTCAGACTTCGACCAGGGCATGTGACTGAATTGGTCGGTGTGACTGGAGCCGGTTTGACACGATTGGGTTTGAGACTGCTGGCGTCACACTCCCATCGGGCACCTGTGGTCGCTCTTGACACTCGTGGCTGGATCTCGCCGGAGGCTGCTTGGGAGACGGGGGTCATGCCAGAGCGTCTAGTCATCGTTCGTTGTGATGACCCGGTCATATGGCCAAAGGTCCTGGCTGCGCTGCTGGAGGGGGTGGCGGCGGTGTATGCCGAGGTGCCGGCCAAGGCGAGGGAGCGCGATCTCCGTCGTCTGGCTGCCCTGGCTCGGGCAAGGAGGGTGGCCGTTGCGATGAGACCCATGGGCGATGGTCTTCCTTCGGGCATTGCCCATCTACGACTGCGGGCCCTGGGTGTCACCTGGGAGGGAGCTGACCGCGGACATGGGAAGTTGAAGAAGAGACGTCTCGTGCTGGAGGCGTCGGGCAAGGGCGCCTCCGGGATGAGACGCCGCTTCGAGGTGGAGGATGAAGGAACGAACGCTGTGCGTGTGGTTTCCGATGTGGTCGTTGACCAGGCCGGACGCGCTGTCGGATGAGCCGGTACTGATTGTCGACGACCGGGTTACCGGGGCAACTCGTGAGGTCCTCGAGGCAGGAGTGAGTCTCGGGATGCTCCGACGGGAGGCTGAGGCTCTGGCACCATTCGCCCGGGTGATGGTGCGCGATCTGGGGGAGGAGGCCCTCCGATTCGAAGAAGTCGCCGGAGTCATCGAAGCCCTCGTCCCACGCGTGGAAGTGGTTGCTCCCGGGCTCGTGTTCGTGCCGTTGTCTGGTGCAGTTCGCTTCTATGGGGGTGAAGAGCCTCTTGCTGTCAGGATCATCGAGGAGCTCGAAGGCCTGATGAACGGGAGGAGGGGCGGTGAGGCACTCGTCGGCATAGCCGACGGGCCGTTTGCAGCTCGTTGGGCGGCGGCGACCGCCGACCGAGGGACCCCTCACATCGTTGACGACACCATCTGGTTTCTGTCGACGTTGGACCTTTCGGCTCTTAGGGAGGCAATGGGGGGAGACGAGATGATCGACACCTTCCGTTGGCTCGGCATTGTCACACTGGGTGACCTCTCCCGCTTGCCAAGGGAGACGCTGGCCTCGCGTTTTGGCAACCACGGGCTCGTGGCACATCGTCTTGCCAGCGGTGAGGATCGTCACGTCGAGCCTCGTGAGATACCGCCCCATTTCGAGGTTTCAATGACTTTCGAGGATCCCCTGGTGAGTCTCGACTCGGTCGCCTTTGCCGGTCGCACACTCTCAGAGCGACTGTTGAAGAAGCTGCGAGCGTCGGGTGTGGCTCCACACACCGTGGTCATCCGGGTAGAGGCCGGCGACGGGTCTTCTCGGGAGCGGGTTTGGCGCTCGATCGACCCATTCACCGAGAAAGACCTCTCCGATCGGGTCTGGTGGCAACTCCGGGCCTGGGTGGAGACGGCCGGAGTTCCTCGTGGCATCGCAGGCATAGGCATCGAGCCACACGATCTCTCGGGTGGGGGCCGTCAGCTGGGGCTCCTGAGCGATGAGTCGTCGATCCTCGACGCGGAGCGCGCCCTGGCGAGAGCCCAAGCGCTGCTAGGTCCGGACCAGGTTCTCCAGGCGCGAATACAGGGGGGGCGAATGCCGGGGGAGAGGGTCTCCTGGTCGCGCTGGGGTGAGCAGCCCGCGAAAGAGGAGCGTGACCCTGCCGCTCCCTGGCCGGGAACGACACCGGGGCCCGCACCAGCCCTGGTGCCTCCTGACGTGAAACCGATCGAAGTCGATTGGGACGCTGGGATGCCCACCCGTGTCAGATTGGGCTCGCGCTGGGAACCGGTGCTCACCTGGAGTGGTCCTTGGCGGCTCTTGGGGCGATGGTGGGCAGGGGAACAGGACGCCGATCGCTATCAGCTGGTGACTTCCGTCGGAGCGTTCTTGTGTGTCGTCTCCGATGGGCGGGCATACCTGGCCGGCGTCTACGACTGACCGCCCATCTCGTTGACCCGCTTCGAGATCAGGTCATAGACGTGATCGCGAAGCTCGCTCGTGTCGCCGTGGTCCATGCCCTCGGTCTTGATCGGCGGGTCGATGATCACCTTGACGTGTCCACCCCTCACCCATGGAGTGCCTGGCGGCATCGCCTCGTACGTGCCGTAGATAGAAAGGGGCAGGACCGGCAGCTGACTGGCGATTGCCATCGTGAACGCGCCTTTCTTGAAGGGCCTCATCACCCCGTCCCGCGGTCTCGTCCCCTCCGCGTAGATGATCAGACTGCGGTTCTTCTCGATCAGGGCATGAGCCTGACGGTTGACCTGGGCATGGATGGCCGATCGCGCCGAGCGATCGACCTCGATGATCCCAACCGCCCTCATTCCTTGGGCCAATACCGGGACTCTGAAAAGCTCCTTCTTGGCGAGATACCGGATGGGAAGTCGCACGGCGAGGAAGCACACCATGATGTCCAGTGTCGAGAGATGGTTGGCGGTGACCACATAGGAGCTGTCGAGATCGACGTGCTCTTGTCCCTCGATCTTCAGCTCGGTGCCGGATGTGAGGAGCCAAATCCGGCTCCAGAAGCGGATTGTCCGCTCGATCCAGGGACTCGTGTCGTTCACCAGTGCGATCGCGATGACGATTCCGGCGCAGATCACGGTAGCAATGACCCCGACCGTCCATGTGATGATTGATCTGAGGCCGACGGCGATCCACCGCATCGATCCGAGCGTAGCTGGTGCCTGGCGCACTCCATCCACCGGCGTCGCCCGGGAGGTTTACCCTCGTGACGTGGACAAGGATTCGATCAGGGCAACGATCAGGGAAGATGGCCCCATCGAGACCCACATTCAGAGCGAAGTCGTGTCCGCTCTGTTCACTTGGATGTCATCCCGTTTGCCAGGAACCGTATCGGCATTCCTCGCCATGCCCGGCGAGATCGATCTCAGCCCCCTCTTCGACCGGCTGCCCGGCTGGCGATGGGTGCTGCCGAGAGTGGAGTCGGGGCGACGTCTAAGTTTTCGAGATCGTGATGTCCCGCGGGAAGTTCACGCCTTTGGGATGTCACAGCCGACCGACCAGGGCGCCGAGATCCCGTTGCCGGAGATAGATCTATTCCTCACACCCGGCCTCGCCTTCGATCCAAACGGGGGCCGGTTGGGCAACGGCGCGGGCTACTACGACAGAACTCTGGCTCAGAGACGACGCGATGCCCCGGCAATCGGCGTCACCATCGATCGGCGGATCTTCGACCGGGTGCCGATGCTCGAGCACGATCAGCGGATGGACTGGCTGGCGAGCGAGAGCGGTGTCAGGGAGTGCTTGCCCACCAGGTGACGCGATCTATCGAGACGAAGATGGCGGTCCCTTCCGGTGGGCGATCGCGGTATTGGTGGTACTTCTCGGCCAGCATCTTCCTTCCGGCTTCCCAGTCCGATCCGTCTGTGCGCAGACTGGCGTCGCCGTCTACCCGAACCCACCACAACGAGTCCCAGTCCTCTGCGTAGTGATCGGCCAAAAGGCTGGCTTTCGGGCGGTGATCGATGTTGGTCAGACGCTGCAGTCGGGTCGTGGTCTTCGGTTTGTGATCGATCATGGTCACCAGGATCGCGTCGACCACGGCGAACGTGACCGGCACCAGATGAGGGTCGCCCTGGGGAGTGGTCGTGGCGAGGTGTGCCACACGGCATGCGGCCATTGCCGCGAGCGCCTCAGACCGGTTCACGTTGTCGAACCACCGGGGCGATACTCCGCCAGGCGGTTTCGGCCCACCTCTTGTGGCCGTGGGCGCTGACATGGAATCGATCTTCGGCCCAGAGCGCGGGATCCTCGTACCACACCGAAAGGTCATCACTGCGTTGATCGACCACGGTCGTCCCGTGACGTTCGGCAACATGCCAGTGGGCACGGTCGAACTTGGTTGCCCGACGGGACATCAGATTCTCCAGGGGCGGGTGGAGTCTGGGTATGGACCCCAGGTCCCCGACACCGCTTTGGATGATCGTGGCGCCCGTGTCGGACAGCCTCCTTATCAGGGCTTCGAGGTTTCTCTCGAAGACACGCAGGGGAACGCCCTTGATCACATCGTTGGCGCCGACCGCCACAAGCACGAGATCGGGTTCGAACTCGATGGCGGGCTGCAGTTGCCGGTGGCTCAGGTCATGGGCGGTCGAACCCCCTTCGGCGAACGAAGCCAGCACCACCCGATATTCCCCGGCTAGCCGCTCGCACACCCGACTCACCCAGATGTCATCTGGTCCTTGCACGCCCGGTGCCGTTACCGATGAGTCACCGAGGACTGCAACACGCAGGGTAGGAAGTGCAGGATTCCCGAACTCACGGGACGGATCGAAGGACTCGAGCTCGGGGGCTGGCCACAGGATGGCGTAAGCGGTCTCGACTCCGAGGACTATGGCCCCGGCAAAGAGACCCCGTTTGAGCAACCGAGTTAGCACGACCTCATTCTCGCAAGCTGGAGCGTCAAACGCTCAGCCGCTAGTTGTCGTCTTCTCGATCCGCTCTTTGAGGCCGAATCGGGACCTTGGCTCGGTCAAGTCGATGAACGCACCTACCGCGTTCGAGAACGCCGACGGATCCTCGGGGTAGAACTCGAACTCGTCACCGTTTATATCCAACTTGAAACGGTAGATCGAGGTTCGCTCCGTGGTGATCTTCTCCTCCGGCCACGAGCCGAGATGGATTCTCCCCGCCGACACCCTGAACCTGCCATCGCTGATGTCGATCAGCACCGTGCTCGGTTCGAGTTCCGGTCCTTGCAGCCGACCTTTGAATTGAGACATCCCGAAATCAATCTAGTACGTCGCAAGGGGTCGTGTGTGAAGAGTGAAGCGCCTTGTCATCGGTACAGTTGGGATGCGCGACGGCATGGGAAACCGGATGAGTGACCACAGAGAGCAAGCAAGTCTCACTAACAAGGTGCGTTTTGTCACAGCAACCACGTTGTTCGACGGTCACGACGCGTCGATAAACATCTTCCGGCGAATCCTCCAGGCTGCAGGGGCCGAGGTGATCCACCTGGGTCACAATCGCACAGGTCTCGACATCGTCGAGACGGCGATCGAGGAGGACGCACACGCCATCGCCGTCACCTCCTACCAAGGGGGTCACATCGAGTTCTTCAGGTATCTGAGCGACCTCCTCGTCGAGCGTCGGGCGTCACATATCCGAGTCTTCGGAGGAGGTGGGGGCACGATCCTGCCTCATGAAGGCGAGGAGCTGCAGGAGTACGGGATCACGCGGATCTACTCACCCGACGACGGGCGCGAGATGGGTCTGCAGGGAATGGTCGACGACATGTTGCGGAGATCTGATTTCGCGACGGGAGAGCTGTCTGACGACTTCGACCTCGACCAGCTGGCCCCGGCCAATCGGGCCGTAGTGGCCAAGTTGATCTCGGCTGCCGAGAACTACCCGGACAAATACGCGGAGATCTTCGAGACGGTCGAGGCGAGAGCCATGGAAGCGACCGCTCCCATACTTGGCATCACGGGCACGGGCGGCTCGGGGAAATCGAGCCTGGTCGACGAGTTGGTCCGGCGATTCCTCACCGATTTCGACGATCTCCGTCTCGCCGTCGTCTCGGTCGACCCGTCTCGGAGACGCTCCGGTGGGGCACTTCTCGGTGATCGCATCAGGATGAACTCACTGCCGCATCCCAGGGCATACATGCGCTCCCTGGCTACCCGTCAATCGAATCTCGCGCTGTCGCCACACATTGGCAAGGCGTTGAATGTGGTCCGCGCCGCAGGGTTCGACCTTGTGATATTGGAGACCTCGGGGATCGGGCAGTCCGACACCGAGATCGTCGACTACTCAGATCTCGCAATGTACGTGATGACGCCGGAATACGGGGCGGCAACGCAGCTCGAGAAGACGGACATGCTCGATTTCGCCGATCTCGTCGCAATCAACAAAGCCGACAAGCAGGGCGCCGAGGATGCCCTACGTGACGTGCGCAAGCAGTACAAGCGGAATCGTCTTGCTTTCACTGCCGATGACGAAGAGCTCCCGATCCATCTCACCGTCGCCTCAGACTTCAACGATCCTGGAACCAACCGGCTCTACAAGGCCGTCGTGAGGGCCCTGGACGACAGGGGCGCCCAGCTCGAGTCGACCATCGACGTCCCTGTTGCCGACGAGATGAAACGCCACATGGTCCCACCGGAGCGCAGCCGCTATCTGGCCGAGATCACCGAGGAGGTTCGTCGTTACAACGATTGGTCCCGGTCCGAGGCCGAGGCGGCCGAGCGTCTCTATCAGCTCGCCGGTGTCGCCGAGGTGACAGGCTTGGACTTGACAGAGGAGATCGATCGCGCCGCCGAGTCGATCGATCCGGAGAACCTCAAACAGATCGAACGATGGGAGGGGATCCTCGCCGAGTATCAGGGGGAGGAGTTCGTCTATCACGTTCGGGGCAACGAGATCAGCGTTCCCCTCCACGAGGAGACGTTGTCCCATACCCGGGTCCCCAAAGTCGCCCTGCCGTCATATAGGTCCTGGGGAGACCGGCTGGAGTGGCTGCTCCAGGAGAACGTTCCGGGCCGATTCCCTTACGCAGCCGGCGTCTTCCCATTGAAGAGGGCCACAGAGGACCCGACGCGGATGTTCGCCGGTGAAGGCCCGCCGGAACAGACCAACAGACGCTTCCACTATCTCGCCGACGGCATGCCGGCCAAACGGCTTTCGACTGCATTCGACTCGGTGACCCTCTACGGGGAGGACCCCCATGAGCGCCCGGACATCTACGGGAAAGTGGGCAACTCGGGCGTGTCAATAGCGACACTCGACGACGCCAAGAAGCTGTATTCAGGCTTCGATCTCGCCGACCCGGCGACGTCGGTCTCGATGACGATCAACGGGCCGGCCCCGATGATCCTCGCCTTCTTCATGAACAGCGCCATCGACCAGGCATGTGAGAAGCACATCTCGGCGCAGGGAATGTGGGACGAAATCGACTCCAGGATCGCAGAGATCTACGGGGATCGGCCCCGGCCCCGCTACCACGGCGATCTACCGGGCGGTCACGATGGTCTGGGCTTGCGGCTTCTCGGGGTCACTGGGGACCAGGTTCTGCCCACGGAGGTGTACGAGCGCATCAAGGCTGAGACGATCTCGAAGGTCCGAGGAACGGTTCAGGCGGACATCCTCAAAGAGGACCAGGCGCAGAACACTTGCATCTTCTCGACCGAGTTCGCCCTCAGGATGATGGGTGACATCCAGCAGTACTTCGTCGACAACGAGGTGCGCAACTTCTACTCGGTTTCGATCAGCGGGTATCACATGGCCGAGGCCGGAGCCAACCCGATAACGCAGTTGGCATTCACTCTGGCCAACGGTTTCACCTACGTCGAGGCGTACCTGTCGAAAGGCATGGACATCGATGACTTCGCGCCCAACCTCTCATTCTTCTTCTCCAACGGGATCGACGCCGAGTATGCGGTGATCGGGAGGGTCGCCCGGCGAATCTGGGCCAAGGCGATGAAGCACAAGTACGGCGGCAACGAGCGATCTCAAATGCTCAAGTACCACATCCAGACCTCGGGCCGTTCGCTGCATGCCCAGGAGATCGGGTTCAACGATATCCGCACCACCTTGCAGGCCCTCTACGCCATCTATGACAACTGCAACAGTTTGCACACCAATGCATATGACGAAGCAATCACCACCCCAACGGAGGAATCCGTCCGCCGGGCGCTCGCGATCCAGATGATCATCAACAAGGAGCTCGGACTGGCCAGGAACGAGAACCCTCTTCAGGGGAGCTTCATCATCCGAGAGCTCACCGACCTGGTTGAAGAAGCCGTGTTGTTGGAATTCGAGCGTCTCAACAGCAGAGGTGGCGTCCTCGGAGCGATGGAGCGTCAATACCAGAGGACCAAGATCCAGGAGGAGTCGCTCTATTACGAGCAGAAGAAAGAGTCGGGCGAATACCCGATCGTCGGGGTCAACACATTCCTTTCGAAGGAGGGCTCACCCTTCGTCATCCCTGAGCAGCTGGTGCGCTCTACCGAAGAGGCGCGAGACAGGCAGATTTCCAACCTTCGCGCCTTCCAAGCTCGCAATGAGAAGCAGGCAGCCTCATCGCTCGCGGAGCTCCAAGATGCTGCCGTTCAAGGGCGGAACATCTTCGAACAGCTCATGGACACGGCCAAGTTCGCATCTTTGGGCCAGATGAGCCAGGCCCTTTACGACGTCGGAGGTCAGTACCGACGGAACATGTAGCCTGGCGACTCAGGCGCGGCTATTGGCAATCCACTCGGTCAACTCGATCAGGGCCCTCCGAAAATCTTCTCCATGACCCGCCGCCTCTGCATGTGCAACCTCGTGGATGATGATCCATGCCCGAACTGGTCTCTCCACGACAATGGTTCGAGTGTCCGGCTGGAACTGGCCTTTGATCTCCCCATCGAGACGATCGACGATCGAGAACGAAACGTCTCTCTCTCCAATTCGCTCTAGAAGCGCCGAGGCGAGGATGACGGCTTCTTCGTCGTCGAGGAACGTGTTGGCCAATCGGCTCATCTCCTCGTTCAAGCCTGCAGCGATGGCTGCGTCCTGGACCACGCAGTAGTCGAATCCGCACACCTCTAGACCGTTGTCGGCGATTTGCTGCCCCCTGAGGACGTTGTACATCGGTATCAGCAGCATCGCCGCCGCCGTCACCGTTGCCACACCGATTAGAAGCGGTCGGCGCCATGGAGGCGCTATAGGTTGGGAGTCCTCCTCGGCCTCGTCGATGGCATCCAGTTCGAACTCGTCGAAGTAGGGATCGTCATAGACCATCAGTTGCCCGCCGAAGAAGAGGTCACCTACAGATGGTATGGGGGAGTGGGGTCAAACGGGGGAGCCACAGGCAATCAGGTCTTGGTTCGCCTGCTCGACAGCAAGCATTCGTGGCCGCCGACGCAGAACTTCGTGGGCACTCGACGGTTACCAAGATCGGCGGATGGCCCGACGAACTGAGAACCAGGGCCTAGTGCCATTCTCATCGCCTGTGACGACGTGAGCGTCTTGCTGGCCTGCCGGATGCGTGTTGGGCGCTCTGGTTGATCAACCCAGCCGAAGTATCAGTTGGTTCAAGCCTGTGGCTGGGTCGAGACGTTGGTCGTGAGAAGTGAATCCCCGTCCTCGATAGAACTGGAGTGCCGACTCGTTGGCGGCGAAGACCTCGACGAATACGGGGTCGTGGAGACCGTGGGCGAAGTCGATCAAAGCCCGCCCGTATCCCCGACCTTGGTGGTCGGGATGTGTGAAGAGCCCTCCGATGAGGTTCCCGAGAAGTGCCATGAACGCCACCAAACTTCCGTCGGCTTCGACGACCCAAGTGTCGGCTATGGGCAATAACTCTCGGCGGATATCCGACTCCATGGCTCGCCATCTCTCTTCAGAGACGAACGGCTGCCCAGGAATCGTGGAGGAGAGCCACACCTGGATCAGGGCGTCTTCGTCGCTCGGGTCGTAGGAACGAATCATCCCCACAGGGTATTGGCCGAGGAGGCACGGGATCGTCCAATCAACCCTCTTGAATCTGTCGGTACTAGAACGTATGTTCGAGTGTATGGATTTGAGTGTGTTGTCTACCGATACTTTGGAACAGCGGCTGATTGAGGATGAGCGGCTGGTTTCTCGGGTTCGTGTCCGTCAGATGGGTGTTTTGGGGGAGTTGGATCGTCGTCAGGTCGCGGTTGGTGATGGTGCTCGGTGTCTTTCGGAGTGGGTGGCGGCTCGTTGTGATGTGTCTTTGGATACGGCCCGGTCTCTGGTGAGGACG
>JAHEJW010000013.1:0-65870 GCA_024638655.1 bacterium
GACCTCCAGGTGGCGGTCCGCACCTACCCCGAAATCCAGCTCTCAGCCATCGAGGCTCCGGCACGCTCCGGTGACGGGATCTACTCCTATGACCAGAAGTATCTCGCCTGGGGGGGTGAGGTCGGTGGCGGGCGGCAGTTGCCCGCGGAGGTGGACGAGTCGATCGAGAAAGGCGTTCACGACCTTTCGCTTCGGATCACGGAGGTGACATCGCTCCGTGGCATAGCCCGGATCGACTTCCTGGAGAAAGATGGGGAGCTGCTGGTCAATGAGGTGAACACCATCCCGGGCTCTATGGCCGTCTATCTGTGGATCGACCCTCCGATCAGCCGAAAGCAGCTGTTCGAAGACATGATCGCCGAGGCAGAGGAGTCGAGCACCAGGGTCTTCTCAACAGCAGGTAGCGACGGTACGGCGTTGCGAAACGCCGGTGCCATCGACTCGAAGCTGGGATAGCCCCGAGTCGAGACTCTCGGTTGGCAGGGTGCCTCTTAGAGATGCACCACCGGGCAGGTCAGGGTGCGAGTGATGCCACCGACCGCCTGGATCTTGGCTACGACGAGCTTGCCGAGGGAATCTACGTCTTCACTGCTCGCCTTGACGATGACGTCGTAGGGCCCGGTCACGTCATCGGCGCTATCGACCCCGGGGATGATGCGCACTTCCTCTGCAACAACGGCGGCCTTGCCAACCTCCGTCTGGATCAGGACATATGCCTGGACCAAGTGAGCCTCCTATCGCTCTCGTGGGCGTGCGACACTAGTGGATCGACAGGAGCCATGCTCCGGCCCGGATCGAGCGTTCAGTATCCGTCTTGTCCGAGGCGGATTGTGGTGACGAAGTTGTGTCCGTCTTCCTCGACCGTGTCGAACATGATGCGCTGGCCCTGACGCAGACTTCGGAAGACGGACCCCTTGAGTGACCCGGGGCGCAGGAAGACTTCGGATCTATCGAGGTCTCGGACCACGATGCCAATGCCGGTGACCGGGTCGTAGGTCTTGACGACACCCTGGTCCATGTTCAGGCCTTGACGACTTTGCCGGCCCGGATGCACGAAGTGCACACCCTGGCTCGACGGGTGTTCGACCCGTGCTTCACCCGGATCTTCTGGATGTTGGGCAGCCAACGCCTGTTGGCGCGCTTGTGGGAGAAGCTCACGGATTTCCCGTAGCTCGGGCCCTTGCCGCAAATCTCACATCTGTAGGACATGGCGAAATACTCCTGGAATGGCCGGTGAGGCTAGCCGGGCGCGGCCCGGCACGACCGGCGGCCAAGGATAGCCGTGCGAAGGTCCAACTCCCATTCGAGCGTTAGCGTCCAACGGATGGCATCCCTCTCCCGGCTCACCGAGGTGCGAACCGACGAGGTCAAGTTGATCGGGCCGAAGAGTGCTGAGAAGCTGACGGACGCCGGGATCCGTCACGTAGCCGATCTCCTCCACCATGTGCCCCATCGCTACATCGATCGGACGAACAAGACCCCGATAGCCCGCATTCCCATCGGTTCGGAGGTGACGGTGATCGGTGAGGTGATGTCCGTCACCACCAGGAGACCACGAGGGAACCTGGTGATCATCGAAGCGGTTGTCGCAGACGACACCGCCCGGATCAAGGCGGTTTGGTTCAACCAGAGGTTCAGACTCAACCAATTGACTGAAGGATCCCAGATCGCTCTGTCAGGGGTGGTGGAGTCCTTTCGGGGTGCCTTGCAGATGAAGAGCCCCGATGTGGATGTTCTGGGCAGCGGTTTGGAGGGCCTGGTGACCGGGAGGGTGGTGCCCATCCACTCAACGGTGGCCAAGATCAGCACCGGGACCATCAGGCGAGCCATCCACAATGCTCTCACCAGGTCGCGGCCGATAGACGACACGGTGCCGGTCGAGTTCCTCGCCTCTCATGGGCTCATGGGACGCGATGAGGCTTTTGCCGCGATCCACTTCCCGGACTCGATGGACGAGATAGGGCCGGCTCGACGCCGACTGGTCTATGACGAGTTGTTTCGATTGGAACTGGCTCTGGCGCTCCAGAAGAGAAAACAGATGCTCGCTGCGGCCGGGATAGCCCACGAGTTGAGTGGAGACCTGGTTTCGAGGTTCCTCGGAGGGCTCCCATACAAGCTCACGACCGCCCAGCGAAGGGTTCTCGAAGAGATCGAATCCGATCTGGGGGCTGCCCATCCGATGCACCGTCTGCTGCAGGGGGAGGTCGGTTCGGGCAAGACCGTCGTTGCGGTCGCGACACTCCTGCACGGGCTAGAGGGCGGTTGGCAGGGCGCCATCATGGCTCCAACCGAGGTGCTGGCCGAACAGCATTACCTGGGTGTGGGCAGCCTGCTCGCAGAGGCCGGATTGTCGCCTGATCCCCTGTCCGCGGATTCGACTCTGGGAATGGAGAGCCTCTTCGCCGGAGAAGGGCCAGCGGTCCACCTGGCACTACTCACGTCTTCTTCCGCCTCGGTCAACTATCGCCAGGAGATCACCCGTTCCGAACTGGTGAGCGATATAGGGAACGGCCAGGTTGACCTGGTCGTCGGAACCCACGCTTTGATTCAGGAAGGGCTGCAGTTCGGTCGGTTGGGCGTGGCAGTGGTCGACGAGCAGCACCGTTTCGGCGTGGCACAGAGAGTGCAGCTCAAGGAGAAAGCAGAGTCGGTGGATCCCGACCTTCTGATCATGACCGCGACCCCGATCCCTCGGACTCTTTCGATGACCCTATATGGGGATCTCGACGTCTCGGTGATAGACCAGATGCCGCCGGGGAGGTCCCCCGTCCATACCCAGCTCCTCGCCAGGAGTCAGGAGAACGCCGCATGGAAGCTGGTCGTGGACCAGGTTGGCGAGGGTCGTCAGGCCTTCGTCGTGTGTCCACTGGTCGAAGACAGTCCCAATGTGGAGGCGGCGTCGGCTGTGGCGGAGCATGCCCGGCTCTCCGAGATCATGTCCGATCTTCGGGTCGGTCTGATACACGGCCAGCTGCCGTCGTCTGAGAAGGAATCCGTCATGGGCGCCTTCCGGGCAGGTGAAATCGATGTCCTGGTGTCGACGACGGTGATCGAGGTGGGCATAGACATCCCGAATGCCACCGTGATGGTCATCGAGGACGCCGACCGCTTCGGTCTGAGTCAACTCCACCAATTGCGCGGCCGGGTCGGCCGTGGCATGCACCCGGGAACATGTCTGCTCTTGGCGGATCCGACGACCACCGAAGGCGAAGATCGTCTCGCAGCCATGGTTGGGACCACCGATGGCTTCATCCTCGCAGAGGAAGACCTGCGAATAAGGGGTCAGGGGACAGTCTTTGGGACGAGACAGTCCGGGGTCAAGGACTTGCGGCTCGCCGACATCCTGCGCGACTACGACCTCCTGGTCGCGGCCAGACGTGATGCGTTTGCCCTGGTAGGGGTCGATCCCGCTCTGGAGGGCCACCCTGGGCTGGCCGAGGAAGTACGGGCGATGCTCGGTGAGGAGGTCGAGTGGCTGTTCGTGAGCTGAACCCTCGTTGGGCGCCCGGCGAAGGGCACCCGCGGTGAGAATCATCGCCGGGACGGCAGGAGGCCGGCGTATCAAGGCGCCGGACACACCGGGCACCCGGCCGGCCACGGACCGTGTGCGAGAGGCAGTTTTCTCATCCTTGGGCACAGTCGTCGAGACGGCGGACGTGGCCGACCTCTATGCCGGATCGGGCTCGTTCGGTCTCGAGGCTCTTTCGCGCGGCGCGCGGTCGGCGGTCTTCGTGGAAAGCTCTCGCAGGGCTCTGTCCGCACTTCGTGACAACATCGCCGCCATCGATCTCGGCGGCGAGGTGTTCGGTAGCAAGGTGGAAGACTTCCTCGAGTTCGAGCACCGACTCTTCGACCTCGTGTTCTTGGACCCCCCTTGGGACCTCGGGACACCGCTGATGGAGAACCAGCTGGCCCGTCTGGACCGGCTCATCCACCCCGGCGCCACCGTGGTGGTGTCCCGGAGGCATACCGACAGCAGGCCGCACATACCCGAAAACTGGCGGGTTGCCGCGGATAAGCGTTACGGAGATACCAGAATCCTCAGGTACGAGAAGGCCGAACCAGAGGACGACGGAGAACCTCGATGACCACCGCGCTTTGCCCGGGTAGCTTCGACCCGCCCACTAACGGGCATGTCGACGTGATCGAGCGCGCCATCGCCACTTTCGATCGAGTCGTCGTCTCCGTCATCGACAATCCAGTCAAGAAGTCGGCGTTCTCGGCCCAAGAGCGCGTGGCGCTGATCCGCGAGCTGTTCGGCGATTCAGTTGACGTGACCAGCTTTGACGGGCTCTTGGTGGACCACGTTCGGGAACAAGCAGCCGACGTCGTGGTCAAAGGTTTGCGCACGGTGGACGACTACGAGTATGAGACTCGAATGGCCCTGATGAACCGGCACCTGAGCGGCATGGAGACTGTCTTCATCCCGACCAACCCCGCACTGGCCTTCATCTCCTCGTCGCTGGTCAAAGAAGTCGCACGGCTAGGGGGCGCGATGAGCGGTCTCGTCCCCGACGTGGTGGAGAGAGCATTGAAGGAGAGGTTGTCATGACACAAGACATCCAGACAGACCCGGGCACGGAGGTGGTGGTCGACGCCACCACGCGTGCGGAGCAAGCAGACATCCTCGACATCGTCGACGATTTGATCGTCTACCTGCACGAGGCCAAGGCAATGCCGTTGTCCAGCAACGTCCTGGTCGATCGTGAAGCTTTTCTCGATCGCCTGGAGCGACTGCGGGCGATCCTGCCCGACGAGCTGAGGGCAGCCCGGTGGATGGTGCGGGAGCGCGAGGCGTTCATCGCTCGGACGAACGAGAAGGCCAGAGAGATCGTGGACAAGGCAAGGGCAGAGGCCGACGAGCTCGTATCGGATTCAAACATCGTCACCGAAGCCGTCGAAGAGGCAAACATCCTGGTCCGCCGGGCCGAAGGAGAGGTGCGCCGTCTCCGCCTCGAGACCGAGGACGAGATCGAGAAGAAGCTCCAGCGCGTCGAGGGGATGCTGGTCGAAGTGATGAGCCAGGTCCATGGGGCCCGCGACGAGTTACATCAGGCTCGCCCCAAGGCCCCAGAGGTCCCAGTCTGAAAGGATGCCTTCGCCCGAGTCGCTGAGGGAGAGGGACGATTTGGTCGTCGAGGTCGGCGATCTCGTCGGTCACGCCGGGCGGATCCGCGATGTGTCCGGCTCACGGCAGGCCTCGCTGCGACTCGGCGAGTCGAAGCTAGAAGGGCCACTCCAGGTCGACGGTCGAGTGGTCGGGACCCTGGATGGGGTTCAGGCAGAGTTCAGCGCCTCAGGGAGCGTTCATCTGAGCTGCGTGCGCTGTCTGGCCGAGTGGGACGAGCAGCTCGAAGTCTCCGGATCGCAGCATTTCTCGATCGATCCCGACGAGGATGGTTATGCGATCGAGGGGACGACGGTCGATGTGTTCGGGCCGGCTCAGGACGAGTTCGCCCTGGACATTCCCGTCGCTCCGCTGTGCCAGGACGACTGTCGAGGACTTTGCCCAATCTGCGGGAGCGACTTGAATAGTGATCCCTGCGATGGCCACGGAGAGGATTCTGATTCCCCCTTCGCCGTCCTGAAGGATCTGCTCGATTCCTGAAACCAAGGAGTGCGCCATGGCGGTGCCAAAGAAAAAGATGTCGCGCTCGCGGACCCGCAAGCGCAAAGCTGCATGGAAGGTGTCTGCGCCGGCTTCGGTCGCCTGTGAGCAATGCGGGAAGCCAAAGATCCCACACCGGGCATGTCGCGAGTGCGGGACGTACGCTGGTCGTGAAGTCGTAGAGACCGACTAGCCCACCACCAGCGGAGAAACCTTGGCCGATATCGCTCTCGATGCGATGGGCGGTGACCACGCCCCATCGGAGACCGTCGCCGGCGCGGTCGAGGCATCCAGACGCGGTGTCAGCGTCGTACTCGTCGGCGACGAGACAGCCATAAAGGGCGAGCTGGCGAAACACGACGCCTCACTACCGATCGCCGATGCCCCCGATGTGATAGGCATGGGCGACGACCCCAGGCGAGCTCTGAGAGACAAGCCGCACGCATCGATCTCGGTGGCGGCGAAGATGGTGGCGCAAGGTTCGGCCGCCGGCTTCGTCTCGGCCGGCTCGACCGGTGCTGCGATGGCCGCTGCTGCGATAATCATCGGCCGGATCGGTGGTGTTTCCAGACCCGCGATTGCCTCCATCTGGCCGACACCTGGGACACCGACGATGGTTCTCGATGCCGGCGCCAACCCGGAGGTGAAAGCCGAGCATCTGGCCCAGTTCGGAATCATGGGCTCGGTCGCGACCCAGACACTCCTCGGCGTCGAGCGTCCCCGGGTCGGTCTGCTGTCGAACGGCGAGGAGAAAGGCAAAGGGCGTGACCTGGAGCGGGCAGCCTATGAGCTCCTCGAGGCAGGCCCCACGCGTTTCGTCGGGAATCTCGAGGGCAGGGACATCTCCACCGACAAGGCCGACGTGATCGTTACCGACGGGTTCACCGGAAACATCTTCCTGAAGACCACCGAAGGGGCGGCCAAGCTCGTGTCGGAGTACTTCCTCGAGGCCCTCTCCGATCTGCCGGCCGACGTGCAAGAGAAGGTGGTCCCGGCCCTTGCCGCCGTGAAGAAACGCATGGACTATGAGACATACGGCGGTGCCCAGCTTCTGGGCGTCAAGGCGGTAACCGTCATCGCGCACGGCAGCTCGAGCCGCGTTGCCATCTCCAATGCGCTGTTGATGGCCAAAGAGGGAGCCGACAAGGACCTACCCGGTCGACTTGCAGCCCAGGTCTCGTGAGCCTCGAGGAGGCGCTTGGGCACCGATTCGGCGACACGAGGCTGTTGCGGCTGGCACTCACCCATCGCTCGGTGAGTGCCGACGATCCCTCCCGTAACGACAACGAGCGCCTCGAGTTCCTCGGTGATGCCGTTCTCCAGCTGGTGGTGACCGATCTCCTCTATGCCGCCTACCCGCAACTGTCTGAGGGGCAGCTGGCCAAGGTTCGGGCAGCGGTCGTCAGCCGCCCGACTCTGGCAGCGATCGCCAGGTCTCTGGAGTTGGGCAAACACGTGGAGCTCGCACCGGGTGAAGAGCGGACCGGCGGGCGCAGGAAGGACTCGATCCTGGCGGACGCGATTGAAGCTCTCATTGGCGGTGTCTACCTCGACTCAGGCCTCGAGGCGGCCAGGTCGGTGATCACCCAGCATTGGTCCGCGGTCATCGCCGAGCGGGCAAAGAGCCCCGGTGTGAAGGACTACAAGACGAGATTGCAGGAGCGCCTGGCCCGCGACGGTCGGAACCCGACATACCAAGTGGAGGGAACCGGCCCGGATCACGATCGGACCTTCACCGCCATCGTGTCGGTGGACGGCTCAGGCTTGGGCGTCGGCGTGGGGCGGTCAAAGAAGGCTGCAGAGCAAGCCGCAGCCGAGCAGGCCCTCTCGAAACTGGCGGGCGACGAGGTTTAGCCGGGGCTGAGTCGAAGGTCCTCGGCAGCCAGGTCCTCCTTGCGTGCCCTCAGATCCACGTACCAGACGGTGTACATCGCGGCAATACCGGCTATCAGAAGCCCCTGAAATGCGATCCCGAACACGGAGGCGATAGTGAGCCCGGATGCCGTGTCTCCGATGACGGTGAGCGGGACGGCCAGCAGTTGGATCAGCTGAGCGGCGACAGAGCCGAGCAGCCCAACGAGCAGCAGGTATCCCAGAGTCGGCCACCATCGCGTCCTGACCAGGCCAAAGCTCCTCCTCAGGGAGCCTATTGGGCCTCGGTCCTCGATGGCTATGACCGCCGTGACCATGGAGAAGGAGACCGAGAGGAACACGGCAGGGGCGGCAACTGCGACGAGCAGCACCATGGCGACCACGACGCTGGCGGCCGACGGCGTGCCGACGAGGACGAATGGGACGAGCCAGATTGCCAACCCCAGCCCGAACAGCACCAAGATCACCAGGAAGACGATGATCGCCGCCACCAACCCGGAGACGTAGCGCGCAGCTGCTTCGCGTCGGGCGATGGAACCCGAGATCGGCTGTCCCGCCAGATCGGCAGCAACGACGCGATGACTGACCAGATAGACGTAGATGGAGGCGACGGACTGAATCAAGAGGGTGATTCCAACCGCCCAGAAGAACGGCCCTACCAGCTCGAAGAACTCCTCTCGTGAGATCGAGTCGAGAGACGACGGGTCGTTGATGGCCACATCGAAGAATTCGAGGGCACCGGTGTAACTGAAGACGATGAGGGTGACCACGGCGAGGGGAATGAAGACGAGGAGAGCAGTGGAGAGAAGTGGGCGCCAGACACGGCTGAGCACGGCCATGGCGTCTCCGAGAACCGTGCCGAAGGGCCGAGGGAGGACTCTCATCGCTGGTGGGATAGGTTCATGGCCGGGCTACCGTAACCGGCCGGCTCTCGTGTCCCGAGCAGAAGGAGATCGCAGCTGCCCGAGCTTCCGGAAGTCGAGATAACCCGACGTCACCTGTCTGAGGCGATGACCGGCCGGACCCTGCTCAACGTGGCTCTGACGCACCCGCGAACCGCCCGTCACAACGCGTCAGCCCATGAGGTCCGGACGAGGCTATTGGGCAGACGAGTCGAATCGGTCCGTCGGCGCGGCAAGTTTCTCATATTCGACCTCGACGACGGCCACACGATGATCGCCCACCTCGGAATGTCGGGCCGATTCTCAGTCGGCAAGAGTGATGATGCCGTGGAAGCGCACACCCATTTCGTGGCTCGGTTGGACGACGGAGCGGAGATTCGATTCGTCGACCCTCGCACCTTCGGATTCGTCGCCGTGTACGACGAGGACGAGATCTATCTATCGGGTGTCTCCGCGATCGGCCCGGATGCCTGGGATGATCCTCCGGACGTGGACACCCTCGTCGCTTCTCTCGCCGGACGGACGGCGCCCATCAAGGCCCTCCTACTGGATCAGCGGCCTTTGGCCGGTCTCGGCAACATATATGCGGACGAAGCCCTTTTCAGGGCGGGGATTCACCCCCTGACCCCTGCAGGCCACTTGAAACCGGAGGCGCTGGCCCTCCTACTCGAAGCCACCAGGGCCGTACTCGAGACCGCGATCGAGAGCGGAGGCACGACGCTGGACGACCTCGCCTACCTCTTGCCGGATGGGAGAGCCGGCGAGAATCTCGGGCGGCTTGCCGTGTACGGGCGCGAGGGTGAGCCGTGCTCGAGGTGCGGCACTGTCATTCGGCGTGTGTTGGTGAGGGCTCGGTCGTCGCACTTCTGTCCGAGCTGTCAAGAGGGCCCGTGACATCCAAAGCGGTGCGCGCTCTCGTCAGCGGGAGAGTCCAGCAGGTCGGCTACCGCCAGACGTGTCGTTCCAGGGCGCGATCTCTGGACCTGGTTGGCTGGGTGAGAAACCTCAGGGATGGTCGCGTCGAGATCTTCGCCCAAGGCAATCCCGAGAGCGTCGATCGATTGATCAATTGGACATGGGTCGGCCCCTCGGGAGCGCGTGTCACCGGCGTCGAGTCCGACAACGTGGCGATCGATGCCAATCTGACCGACTTCTTCATCCAACCCAATCCGATGAAAGACAGCTGACAGACTGGTATTTGTTAGCCTGTCCCGGTAATCACAGCAGTGTTATTCGCCAGGTAGCCATTCGTGTATCTCAAATCGCTGAAACTCGCCGGTTTCAAGTCCTTCGCCGACCGAACCCGGATCGAGCTCCGACCGGGTGTGACAGTCGTCGTCGGGCCGAACGGCAGTGGCAAGTCCAACCTGGTCGATGGACTCAGCTGGGTTCTCGGCACCCAATCGACCAAGTCGATGCGGACCCAGAAGATGGAAGACGTGATCTTCGCCGGCACGGCAACACGGCCTTCACTGGGACGTGCAGAGGTGACACTCGTCATCGACAACACCGAGCGTCTCATCGATCTCGACCTCGATGAGGTCTCGATCACGAGACGCCTTTATAGGGATGGTTCTAGCGACTATGAGCTGAACGCCGTGCCTTGCCGCCTTCTAGATATCCAGGACTTGCTCTCGGACTCTGGGGTCGGGCGTCATCAGCATGTGATCATCGGCCAGGGAGAGATAGGCCGGGTGCTCAATGCCTCCCCCGAAGATCACCGCGCCGTGATCGAGGAGGCCGCCGGGATCCTCAAGCATCGGCGGCGAAAGGAACGAGCTGAGAGACGTCTCGAGAGGACCGATGAGGACATGGTCCGGCTCCAGGATCTTCTCGGGGAGCTCAATCGGCAGATGCGGCCCTTGAAGCGTCAGGCCCGAGCCGCCGAGAGATACGACGGTCTCAAGACCTCGGTGATCGAGCTTCGCCTCTACCTGGGGGGTCAATCCCTGGCGGTGCTGGACAGAGAGTTGACCGTGGCCACCTCGGAGAAATCAACTCTGCTGGAGCGGTCTGAGGTGGACCAGACGCATCTCGGCGAGCTGTCTGAGAGACTCGAAACGCTGACCCGATCTGCGTCGTCGGTCGGATCCGAGCTGGGCCGGGACACCTCCGCCGCCGCCCTGCTGGAGACGACTCTCGAGCGACTTCGCCGCATCGGATCGGTCGCACACGAACGCCGTCGGGCGGTGAGCGGGCGGCGCGCAGCCGCCGTGGAGCGGAGGTCGGACCTGGCCGAGGAGCTCGACGCGATAACAGTCGAGATCTCAAGAATCTCCTCCGAAGCAAAAGGCGCCAAAGCCGGGGCCGATGCGGCCGAGGCGCGATTCCGGCGCCTCGAGGACGAAGCGACCGCACTCGCCACACAGAACTCGCTGTCCCCGGAAGGTGCCCTTGCCGCCGTACGTGGCGAGCTCAGCTCTCTCGACTCGGCTCTTGGCAGGGATCGGCGTGAGCTGCAGCTCATCGTCAAACGTATCGAGTCTCTGGACTCGCAGAGCGAGGCCGAAGTCGGCGAGGTGGAGCGAATCAACGCGGAGATCCGTCAGATCGACGAGGAGTTGTCAGCCCACCAGAGCGAGTACGACCAGGCCTCGCGTCGACGTCTCGCCGATCAGGAGACCTGGTCTGCGGCCGAGGCGACATTGTCTGAGACGCGACTCGAAGTCGCTTCCTCCCAGGCCAGGGTGTCCGCCATCGAGGCCGCCCTGGAAGGGCGTTATGACCCGGAGGCCAGGGAGTCGGTGGAGCGAGCGGCGGGAGCCATTGGGTCGCTGGTCAGCCGTCTCGATATCCCCGAAGGCCTGGAGGCGGCGGTCGACGCCGCCCTTGGACGATGGGTTGATGCCGTCGCCTTTGGCGGGATGGAAGACGTCCGTCGAATCGTCTCCGAGGTCAAGGGGTCTGGAGGGGGGTCCGTCCCGGTCGTATCTGCCGTTTCTGACGTGTCGGTTTCTGCTCGCGAGGTTGCCGAGGCCATGGGCCTCGATGCACTGGTCGACCGGCTCGGCACACGAGCCCATTGGGGCCTGGCTTCCCGTCTATTGGGTGATGTTGTGCTGGTCGAAGGCTGGTCTGCAGGCTGGGAGCTGGTCGCCAGGCACCCCTCGTTGCGGGCGGTGACACCCGAGGGCGATCTGATCTCGGTCTCTGGCGTCCACATCGCCAGCCCCGACGGCGCCGGGCCGGCCATGCTCGAGGCGGCGGGAGTGGCGCTGGAGAAGGCCGAGCTGGAGATGTCCAGAGCCACCTCGATACACAACTCCGCCAAGCGGGACTTCGAAGCCTCGAGGGAGCTCGAGCGCGAAACCCTGGAAAGACTCGAGGCGGCCGAGGCCGCGCTTGCCGGCCGGTCCGAGGCCATGGCCAGGCTGCAAAAGAGCGTCGACGCGATTGTCGAGGAGCGGCAGCGTCTCGACGATCGTCGCACCTCGTTGAGTGAGGCGATCGAGCACACCCAGAGTCAGGTGAGGGACCTGCGGGAGAGGATGGCATCATTGGAGGGCGAAGAGACCGATGGTCTCAGGGCTTGGGAAGAGCTGGAGTCACGACGTCTCCAACTCGCCGCCGACCGCGAACTGGCACGTTCCGCCTGGCAGGATGCCGCCGCCAGGCACGGAGCGATACTGGAGCGCGAGCGTCTGTTGACGGAGCGTCAGGATCGTATTCACAAGGAAGTCAGCAGGGTCGACGGAGTGGAGCGCCCAGATGCGGATCCCGCTCTCCTGGAGAGCATCGAGGGTTACGCCCGTCATGCGGTGAGGGCTCTCGAGGCCAGGATCGCCGAGTTGAGGGAGAGACAGGCTCGACTTCGGGCGCAGAACAGCGAGGTGGTCTCGGATTTGGAGACCGTGAGAGACCAGCACGACGCGGTTCGTGAGCGCTTGTCCCTTGACCGAGAGCGAGTCGGCGAACTCGAAATCCGTCTGACCGAGCTCAGGATGAGGCGCGAGTCGGTGATCGAGGCGATTCGACGCGACGCCGACGCCGACGTCGACGAGGCGATGAAGGCAAAACGGCCGGACGTGTCAGAAGATGCCGATCTTCAAGAGCTCCTGGAAACGAAACTCGCCCAGTTGAGCCGACTCGGCCCTATCAACCCGCTGGCGTCCGACGAGTACAGGGAGCTCGAGGAGAGACATTCGTTTCTCAGCGAGCAGATGGCCGATGTCGAGGAATCGCGCCGGGAGTTGCGGAAAGTCATCTCGGCGCTCGAGCAGGAGATCGAAGTACGTTTCCAGGCAGCGTTCTCCGAGGTTGCAACGGCTTACGAGAGGTACTTTCAGGTCCTGTTCCCCGGTGGCAAGGGACGGGTTCGCCTCGAGGACCCGGACAACGATCAGTCTGGTGTGCTGATCGATGCTCAGCCCCTTGGCAAGAAGGTGAGTCACATGAGCCTCCTCTCCGGAGGAGAGCGAAGTCTCGCCGCACTCGCTTTCCTGTTTGCGATATTCGAGGCAAGGCCCAGTCCCTTCTACGTTCTCGATGAGGTCGAGGCTGCACTGGACGACACGAATCTTCGCCGCTTCCTGAGGATCGTGGACGAATTCCGGCTGCAAGCCCAGTTGGTGATAATCACCCACCAGCAACAGACGATGGAGGCGGCCGACGTGCTCTACGGGGTGACTATGGAGCCGGGAGGGTCCTCGCAGGCAGTCCGCAAGGACATGACCTCTGTTGCTGCCGACCACGTTGCTTAGGTAGGGCTCGCATGGACAACCCGATCTGGCTGATCGCCGCAGTGGTCTTGATACTCGTCGCGGTTATCGCGATCGTGGCCGTCAGGGCGCGCGGCACAGATTCGGCAGTCGTAGACATCGAGCCATCCCGGCCCAAAGGGCTTCTGGCGGCCGGGCTTGGCCGGATACTGCGGGGAAACCTGGACGACCGGACGTGGGAGCACCTCGAGGAACTCCTCCTCTCGGCAGACGTCGGGGTAGAGCCGACTACGGACATCGTCGAACGGGTTCGCTCCGCAGGCCCTTCGACTGTGGAAGAGGCACGGAGTCTGCTCTCCGAGGCGCTCAAGGCTCAATTCCTCGCGCACGGCCGCGAGCTCTCGCTGACGGCGAAGCCGGCCGTTGTCCTCGTGATTGGGGTCAATGGGTCGGGGAAGACGACGACGATCGCCAAGCTGGCCCATCGGCTGACCCAAGAGGGAAGGACGGTGATCCTGGGTGCCGCCGACACGTTTCGAGCTGCGGCAGGAGAGCAACTCGACACATGGGCGAAGCGAGTAGGGGTCGATGTCGTCATGGGACAGCAAGGAGGTGACCCGGCTTCGGTTGCCTTCGATGCGGTTTCGTCGGCCAAGGCCAAGGGTGGGGATGTGGTGATCGTCGACACTGCGGGACGGCTGCATGGCAAGAAGAACCTGATGGCGGAGCTCCAAAAGATCCATCGCGTCTTGTCGGCTGAGGCGGGTGTGTCCGAGGTGCTTCTGGTCCTAGACGCCACCTCGGGTCAGAACGGGCTTGCACAGGTGGAGCAGTTCGGTGAAGCGGTGCCCCTGACGGGGATACTCCTCGCCAAGCTCGACGGAACCGCCCGGGGTGGGATAGTTGTGGCCGTGGAGAGGAGGCTGGGCGTCCCGGTCAAGTTCGTCGGCTTGGGTGAGAGGCTCGAAGACCTTCGACCGTTCGATCCCGAGGTGTTTGTGGATGATCTCCTGGAGGAGTCGTGACCGGCAGCAATGAAGCACTGGCCAAGCTGGCCAGGAGAGTGGCTGAAGAGGCTTACGCTCCCTATTCGCATTTCAGGGTCGGGGCGGTCGCAGTCGGGCCTGATGGAGAGACCTTCACCGGTGCGAACGTGGAAAACGCCGCCTATCCCGTTTCGTCGTGTGCGGAGGCAACTGCGATCAACTATGCAGTCTCACAGGGTTTGAGAAAGATCGATACCGTTGCCGTGGCGTGCATCGATGCCGAAGACGTGGAAGGAGCCTATTCGTGCGGGAGATGCCGTCAGATCATGGCGGAATTCGACGTCGAAACGGTCATCGTCACTGCCGGCGACGGATCCGAAGTGAGGGAGCACACGCTGGACGAGCTGCTCCCTCATCGTTTCGATCTCTAGCTCCCGCTTGGCCCCGGGGCCCGCACCGCTTCCCAGTCGTTGCGGTTCTCCTTTCGGACGACGAACCGCAGCCCTGACCAGGTGTCATCTATGGCGCAAACCTTGTTGTCGACCATCCCGGTAGGGAGGAACAACTCCCGGAGGGTGTTCTCGTTGATGTCGGACTCGACACCCGATGACTTCTTGGGCCAGGCCACCCAGATAGCGCCATCCGGCGGGAGCATCGTCATGGCGCGACTGAAACCACGCTCGGCCTCAGCGGCCCTGTCGGCGAAGATCAAGAAGACGTCGGCCGGGGCCTCCGAACGATGAACGTCCACATCAGGGGGTAGATCACCGAGGTCGAAATCGAAGTGGTTGGGCGCGTTGAGGACGGCGACGGTAGTTCCTTGCTTGATGCCCAGCTTCTTCGGGAGTGGGGTTCCGCTGTATCCGGCCATGGGCACATCTTGCCCGATGGGATGGGATCTGACACACAAGAGTGTCGATACGGGCTGTTTACAATGAATCGCTCCCAATCCGGGAGCGAATGAGCCACACCTTCCCGAGCCATCTGGCAGAACACGACGCATGCGGCGTCGGGTTCATCGCAGCGCGTGATCGCATCCCTTCGTTTCGGATGACCCGTCTCGCCGTGGAGTGCCTCCAGAACCTCGACCATCGTGGCGCCAAAGCGGCTGACGGCACGGGGGACGGAGCCGGGCTCCTGACCCAGATCCCTTACAAGTTGATCTCACGTGAGCTCGAGGCGCACGGCCTGTCCATCGACGCCGATCGCCTCGGCTTGGTCATGTGCTTCATGGCTCCACTCGAGGCGGCCAGGTCGCGTTCCATCGTCGCTGAAGCCCTGGAACGAGAGGATTTGCAGCTCATCTACTGGCGATCGGTGCCCATCGACCCATCCGTCCTCGGAGACCACGCCAGGGAAGTCCTTCCGCTGATCGAGCAGGCCGTTGTCATGGGAGACTTCGACGCAGATGGGATGGAGAGAGCCCTGTACCTGGCTCGCAAGCGGATCGAGAGGGTGGCCAACCCGGGATTCTCGATACCGTCGGCTTCCGGGCGGACGGTGGTCTACAAGGGGCTCTTCACCGCCAGCCGCATCGCCGACTTCTATTGGGATCTGAGGGATCCCGACTTCGAGACGGCCTTCGCCGTCTTCCATCAGCGGTTCTCAACCAACACCTTCCCGTCATGGGAGAACGCCCAGCCCTTCAGGGTTCTGGCCCATAACGGGGAGATCAACACGATCCAGTCGAATCGCTCCTGGATGAAGGCTCGTGAGAACCAGGCCACGCCCGGCCCCTGGGGTGACCGCCTCCCTGACCTGTTCCCTTTTCTCCAGCCCGATCTGAGCGACTCTGCCAGCCTCGACAACGCCTACGAATTGCTGATGATCAGCGGTCGATCGCTGCCACACGTCAAAGAGCTCCTGGTTCCGGCGGCCTGGGAAAACGTGCGCGACATGTCACCCGATCTGGTCTCGTTCTACGAGTATCACGCTTTTCTCACCGAGCCCTGGGATGGTCCGGCGTCGATCGCCGTGACCGACGGGATCTCATTGCTCGCGGGCATGGACCGCAATGGTCTGCGACCAGCGCGCTGGAGCGTCACTCCCAATGTTGTGATAGTTGCTTCGGAAGCGGGGGTTTGCCCGGAGGAGGAGTCGATCGCGGTCGAGACCGGGCAATTGGGGCCTGGGGAGCTGATCCACTTCGATGGCAGGACCGGCCGGGTCGGCCACTCGGACGAGGTCAAGAGGGCCCTAGCCGCACAACAGCCTTACGGCGAGTGGATCAACACGGAGACGATGCACATCCAGGCCCCGTTCGACGAGCACAACGACGATCGGTTCGACGCAGGTGCCTTGACCAGAGTCTTCGGGTATTCGGCGGAGGAGAGGAGGCTCATCCTCGCCCCCATGGCCTCGGGCGAAGGGCCGCTCGGCTCTATGGGCGACGACACCGGGATCGCGGTCCTTGCGGACAGGCCCCGACGTCTAACCCGATATCTGCACCAGATGTTCGCCCAGGTGACCAATCCTCCGATGGACCCGATAAGAGAGAAGTTGATGATGTCGTTGCACATCCAGCTGGGCAAGCGCGGGCCCCTGCTCGAGGATTCGCCCAGTCAGGCCCATCTGATCGAGCTGACCAGCCCGATCCTCTCCGACGCGGAGCTTGATGCGATCGTCCGGTCCGGAGATCGGAGGTTCTTCTCCCACTGGATCGCAGCGACTTGGAAGACATCCTCGGGGGCGACCGGTATGAGGCCTCGTCTGGATGAGATGTGTGACGAAGCCGCCGATGCCGTCCGCCTAGGCGCAACGATCCTCGTGCTCTCCGACAGGGAGACGAGCCGCACGGATGCACCGATCCCGATCCTGTTGGCCGTGGGAGCCGTTCACCAGCATCTCATCGACGAGGGTGTCCGTGGAGACGTCTCCCTGGTGGTCGTATCCGGCGAGCCGCGGGACGCTCACGACGTTGCCTGTCTGATCGGGTTCGGTGCCTCTGCGATCAACCCTTACCTGGCGATCGACCAGGTGATCGACCTGGCCAGGTCGGATATGGTCGAAGTGGATCCGGTGACGGCTCAAGAGAACTATCGCAAGATGCTCGAGTCGGGCCTGGCGAAGATCATGTCCAAGATGGGCATCTGCACCCTTTCTGCCTATCGCGGCTCGGAGCTCTTCGAGGTGATCGGGCTCTCTGAAGATGTGTGTCACCGCGCCTTCCGGTATGCACCCCGCCGTCTGCGCGGTACCGGACTCGAAGGGCTCGCAGAGCACGCTCTCCAACGGCACGGCTCCTTCGAGTCGGGCAGTCCCATCCCCGGCGGTTTCTACAAGCATCGACGCGGCGAAGAGCTTCATGTCACCGGCCCGAAGGTCGTGCTCGATCTACAGAAGTCGGTTCGCTCGGGCGACGCCGAGGCCTGGCAGGCCTATCTCGAGACAATTGGGGATCGTCCACCGACGTTGGTGCGAGACCTCCTCGACTTTGTTAAGCGTGATCCGATCCACCTCGATGAGGTCGAGCCGGTCGAGTCGATCATGCGGCGATTCACCACGGCTGCGATGTCACTTGGAGCACTGTCCAAGGAGGCCCATGAGGCTCTGGCCGAGGCCATGAACCATATAGGGGGCCGGTCCAACTCGGGTGAGGGTGGAGAGGACCCCGCCCGCTTTGGCACACCTCGTAACTCGGCGATCAAGCAGGTGGCTTCGGGCCGCTTCGGGGTCACCCCCGGATATCTCGACTCGGCAGACGAGCTTCAAATCAAGATGGCACAAGGATCGAAACCAGGGGAGGGGGGCCAACTACCCGGTCACAAGGTCTCCACCGAGATCGCCAGACTCCGGCACACCGAGCCCGGGATCACACTGATATCCCCACCGCCACACCACGACATCTACTCGATCGAAGACCTCGCCCAGCTGATCTATGACCTCAAGGCATTCAAGCCAACGGCTCAGGTCTCGGTGAAGCTGGTCAGCGAGCCCGGTGTGGGGACGATCGCGTGTGGTGTGGCCAAGGCCGATGCGGACGTGATCACCGTGTCAGGGTCTGAAGGAGGCACCGGGGCATCTCCGCTGGTGTCGATCAAGCATGCCGGCTCGCCATGGGAGTTGGGTGTTGCCGAGGCACACCAGGCATTGGTGGCCAAGGGTATGCGGTCGAAGGTGGTCCTCGAGGCGGACGGTGGCATCCGCACCGGCAGAGACGTCATTGTGGCCACGCTTCTCGGTGCCGAGAGGTTCGGATTCGGGACACTTCCCCTGTTGGCAATGGGCTGCAAGATGGTTCGTCAATGCCATCTCAATACCTGCCCGGTTGGCATCGCCACCCAGGATCTCGATTTGCGAGCCAAGTTCGCTGGTTCGGCTGAGCAGGTCGTCGTTTTGTTCAAACATCTGGCTCAGGAGATTCGTGTTCATCTAGCCGGGTTGGGCGCTCGCTCCATCGAGGAAGTCATCGGCCGGGCGGATCTCTTGCGACCGTCCGACCCCAACCATCCATTGGCCGCCGACCTGGCAGCGATGCTGGTGAAGGCGGAGCATCGCAAGCTGCACGAGGGCTACAAGCCCGTCCCGCTCTCGAGCCTCAGCAAGCGAATGGTGTCCGACGCGGGTGGGGCAATCGAGAGACGCGAGCCGATTCAGCTGAGCTATCCGATCCGAAACGTCGATCGATCCATCGGGGCCCGGCTCTCCGGGGAGATAGCTTCCCGATACGGCGACAAGGGGCTGCCTGCCGGCACGATCGATGTCCTCCTGTCGGGCACGGCTGGTCAGAGCTTCGGGGCATGGCTCTCGCCGGGCGTCTCTCTCCGGCTACAGGGCGCGGCAAACGACTATGTCGGGAAGGGGATGGGTGGTGGGCTCGTGTCGGTCACCCCTGCTCGGACGGGCCCCGTGCCCCATGCTGCCGGAAACGCCGTCTTGTACGGGGCAACAGGCGGGAAGGTCTTCCTCGGTGGGAAGGTCGGCCAGCGATTCGCGGTTCGCAACTCGGGTGCCACGGCAGTCGTCGAAGGGTGCTCGGACCACGGGTGTGAGTACATGACCGGAGGTCTGGTTCTCGTGATAGGCGACGTAGGGCGGAACTTCGCCGCTGGCATGACCGGTGGTGTCGCTTGTGTGTGGGACCCCGATCTGAGGCTCAAGGGACGGCTCGCCGAGACCGCACCCGGGATACGCCGACCTCTCGACTCCGAGGTCGGAACTCTTCTCGACCTCTTGGAACAGCACATCGACCACACGTCCAGTCCCGTTGCAGTGGAGCTTCTGGCCGACCCCGGCCGACTCGTCGAGGAGTTCTGGCTCGTTGCGCCGAGCGCCAACGCAACGTCTCCAGGCCGACGCGTTTCTGTCGAAGTCGAGTTGGGCGGTTAGCCACAGCCGCGGGGATTGCGATGCTGGAATCGATCAGGCGACTCGGCGGTTGCCACCTCCATGGACATCCATCACTTGCTCGAGCACCGACGTGCCAAGGACCAGTTCTTCGCCACCGACCACCACTCGCCGCTTGCGCATGAGATGCAAGATGGCTTTCAGGGGCTCGATTACTTCGAGCCCGAATCCGCTCTGGTGTTCGACGTCACGCTAGAGCCCGCCGAAGGGGGAGAGGTGCTTGTCCAGACGTCTGACGGTCTAGAACGCCTCTACCGGAGGGCGGGAAAGGCGAGGTTTTCGGTCAACGGCGAACAGGTGGAGCTGACGCTGTACGACACCGGCCACGAGGGCTATTTCATACCTTTCCGTGACGCCACGTCGGGTAAGAGCACCTATGGAGCCGGTAGGTATCTCGACATCGAGCCGAGCGAGGACGGGACCGTAACCATCGATTTCAACCAGGCCTACAACCCCTTCTGCGCCTACGACGAGGCCTACTCCTGTCCGCTCCCCCCGGTGGAGAACTGGTTGAGTGTCCCGATCGAGGCCGGTGAGAAGGATTTCGCACCGGCTCGCTGAAATCCCCACCGTGCGAGAACGCCCTGTTCGTCCCAGAACGGGGTTTTTGCTCGGTCTTCCTCGCATCGCAGGACAACGGCTGGGGCAGTGCGGGCGAGTTCTGGTCTCGTAGCGGTTCCGTAACGAGCAGAGGGCAGGCTTTTGTCTGTGAAGAGCATCCCGAGAGGTCGATTCTGGGTCCCTTTCTGGCGATCTCCCCGCTCGTGAGTGCGCTCGTAATGACTGGCCCACAGTGGGTCGAGGCGGACTGGAAGAGTGGGATGCTCTTCTTAGCGATCGCTTCTCTGCTCCCGGCGGTTGTCTCCCATCCGGTGCGCCGAAGGACCCAAGACTGGCTTGACCGTAGGGTCAACCGATCTCGCCTCCGCAGGGGGTGAGAAGCTGAGACGGATCCTGCTCCTGGTTCTCGCCCTGGCCATCGCAACTGAGCTCGTGCTGACCATCTTGCTCATCCCCGAGTTCGACCTGACTGGAGCTGTCGTCCTCGTCTTCGTCACTGCCACCGGCAGTGTCGGCGTCGTTCTCGTTGCCCGGCTTCCGAAGCATCCAATCGGCTGGCTGCTTGCCATCGCGGCCCTCGGCGCAGCAACCGGTGCGCTGGCGGTCACATACGGAGAACTGGCCCTGATCGACTATCCAGGCCCGCTACCCATGAGCCATTGGGTGATCTGGGTGGGCGAGTGGGCGTTTCTGGTCGCAATCGCGATGCTGTCGACATTCCTACTTCTCTTATTCCCGACCGGTCGTCCACTCTCACCACGTTGGATGTTTGTCTTGTGGCTTGCGACCGTGAGTGTCGTCCTGATGGGAGCGAGCCGAGTCCTCTCGCCTGAGTCCTTTGTTGGTTCGCCCATACCCAATCCTCTTGCCCGTGATGACTCTGACTTGATTCTGCTCATCGTCGAAGGAGGGGGCTTCTACTTATTCGTCCTCACGAGCATCATCTCGTTCTCGTCGGTGTTCGTTCGCTACAGACGGGCGACTGGGATCGAGCGACAGCAGCTCAAGTTGGCCGTCTTCGGAATGCTGGTGGCGACTCTCGGGCTTGTCGGCCCTTCAGGCTTGGAGCTGGCAAACGGGAACGCCGAGATCCCGGCGGAGGTGGAGAACTTCCTGGTCATGCTGGCGCTGACGGTCGTGCCGGTGGCTATCGGGCTGGCTGTCCTGCGTTACCGCCTCTACGACATCGATCGGATCATCTCGCGTGCCGTTTCGTATGCGTTGGTGGTCGGTCTGCTCGCGGCCCTGTTCGCAGTGGGAGTGGTCTTGATCCCGAACGCCTTGCCCGGTCTGGAGGACTCACCTTTGTTGGTGGCTGCTTCGACTCTCATCGTGGCAGCGCTCTTCAACCCGATGCGAAAGCGGGTTCTGCATGTTGTCGACCGCAGGTTCAACCGATCCCGCTACAACGCAGAGCGAGTGATGGAGTCCTTTGTTGGCTCGCTTCGCGAGAAGGTGGATCGCGACCGCGTGGTTGACAATCTGCTGGAGGTGGTCTCCGAGACCATGCAACCGGCGTCAGCCGCAATTTGGGTGAGAGATTGGCCGTGATGCCGGTCGCGCGGAGCTCGCCCATGTGACCAACGGCCAGCCTCCGATCGCTCTGGCTAGCATCCGCGTCCAGTCGACGAGGAGCCGCTCCGTGGCACGCATGAGGCATGACGACAAGATCGATCATCTTCAGAAGATCCCGTTGTTCGCCGGGCTGAGCAAGAAGGAGTTTCGTTTTCTCGCCCAGATGAGCAGTGAGGCCAGCGTCCACGAGGGATCGGTTCTGGTCAAACAGGGGGAGATCGGCCAGGAAGCGATGATCATCGAGAGCGGGACCGCCGAGGTCAGGCGTGATGGTGAGAAAATCGACGACCTCGGCCCAGGGGATTTCTTCGGTGAGATGAGTCTCATCAACCACATGCCACGAAACGCCGACGTGGTCGCGACCTCCGACATGAACCTCCTGGTGATGGATTCGCGCGAGTTCTCCTCGGTGCTCGGCGAGTACCCCGAGGTGGCGGTCAAGATCCTGAAGACCGTCGTGGAGCGTTTGACCGTTGGTCAGCGCCCCCCGGTTTGAGCGAGGCGGGTCCAACCGGGCACTCTGATGTGACGTCCGACACCGTCGAACGGAGACTCGCGGCGATCGTCTCCGCCGATGCAGTCGGGTACAGCCTGCTCATGGCGAGAAACGAAGTCGCCACCGTGAGGACGCTCAACTCATATCGCGACGAGATCACATTCATCGTGAACCGGCTTGGTGGACGTGTCGTCGACAGCCCCGGCGACAACATCCTGATGGAGTTCCCTAGCGCCACAAACGCAATCAAGGCAGCCGTCCAAATCCAGGAGAGGCTGGCCGAGCTGAACGAGTCCCTCCCTGTCGATCGCAAGATGAAGTTCAGGATGGGAATCCATCTCGGCGAAGTCCTGGTCGAAGGTGCGCGCATCTATGGGGATGGCGTGAACCTCGCCGCTCGTCTCGAGGCGCTGGCCAATCCAGGTGGGATCTGGCTCTCGAGATCGGTTCGCGAGCAGGTCGGATCGAAGCTGGAGATTGCGTACAGCGATCGCGGAGAGCATTCCCTCAAGAACGTCACGGGGCTTGTCCACGCGTTCTCGATCGAGCCGGTGGACGGGTCTGAGCTGAGCCGTCATGCATCGGCGAAATACGGCGCCCGGGACAACAATGCGCGAGCTGCGTGGATTGCCGTCCTTCCTTTCGCCAATCTCGGAAAGAACCCCGAACAGGATTACTTCGCTGATGGGATAACTGAGGACATAATCACTGGTCTGTCCGCCTACCGATCTCTTCGCGTGATATCGCGGACTTCATCCTTTCGCTACCGAGACTCCGATTTGCCTCTCCCGCGGATTGCCGAGAACCTTGGGGTCCGGTTTGTCCTCGAAGGAAGCGTCCGTCGCGCTGGGGATCAAGTGAGGGTGACGGCACAGTTGATCGAGGCACCCGACCGACACCATGTCTGGGCCGACCGCTATGACGGAGAGGTCGGTGACATCTTCGATGTCCAGGACAGAATTGCTGAGAGCATCGTCACGGCGATCGACCCTGCGATTCGGCTTTCCGAAGTAACCGAATGGCCGAAGAAGAGACCCGACAAGATCAGCGCATGGGACTACGTGCAGCGTGGCCTCGTCGAGATCGCCAAGGCCAGGCGAAAAGCCAACGTCGAGGCCAGAGAACACTTCTCGAAGGCAATCGAGATCGACTCCGGCTATGCCGCGGGATATGCCGGTCTGGCCTGGAGCTACTTCTGGGACGGCTTCTTGGAGTGGGCCGAAGACCCAAAGGATTCACTCGAGCGGGCATATGGCTACGCCAAGCAAGCCCTCGAGCTCGATGCTCTCGACGCTTCGATCTATGCGGTGATCGCAGGTATCAACCTCTGGATGGGTCGGGTTGAAACGGCTCAGAGTGCGGCCGAGCGTGCTACCGAACTCAACCCGAGCCTGGCGCACGGCTATGTGATGCTGGCCGCGGCAGTCAAGTATGCGGGCGACCCGAAGCGAGGTGTCGAGTTGTTCACTAGGGCACTAGAGCTGTCGCCTCACGACCCTTGGGCCAATTGGTTCCTGGGCGGAAGGGCTCTAGGCCATTTCATGCTCGAGAACTTCGACATGGCGATCGTGGACGCGTCGGCAGCTATCAAGAGGAGATATGGCTACCTGACTGCGAGGATCGTCCTGATCGCTTCTCTGGTCGAGAAGGGGGATCTCGACGGAGCGCAGATGGGTCTCGAGGAGCTTCTAGCCATACATCCGAAGGTGGGCCGAGGGGTGCTGGACAACTTTCCGTTCACTTCGGCCACCGAAGTGAATCGCCAGCGTCTGATCAACGGTTTGATCGCGGCCGGTCTCGAGGCTTGACTATCTGCTTTCCAGCGCTTCGATCAGCTTTGGCAGGACTTTGTGGACGTCGCCGACTATGCCCAGATCGGCCACCGAGAAGATCGGCGCATCGGGGTCTTTGTTGATGGCGATGATCGTGCCGGCGTCTTTCATCCCGACCAGGTGCTGCATTGCTCCTGAGATGCCAGCCGCGATGTAGATGTCCGGCTTGACGGTCTTCCCGGTCTGTCCCACCTGTTTCGCATAGGGAACCCAGCCGGCGTCCACGATGGCTCGGGTCGCCCCGGTGGCGGCACCGAGTGGTTTGGCCGCCCGCTCGATCAGTTCGTACGCCTCTGCGGAGCCGAGGCCGCGCCCACCAGAGATCACTATCGACGCTTCGCCCAGCTGAGGCCCTTCGCGCTCCTCGACGTGTGATTCCAGCACTGTCGCCTCGGAGCTCCCCGTATCGGGAAGGTCCAGTGTCTCAACGGTCGGGGCGGCGCCCCCCATCGGTTCGGCGGTGAACGATTTGGGGCGCACCACGACTATGAAGGGACTTTCCGCACAGGTAGCGGTTGCGATCTGATTGCCACCGAAGATCTCGTGATCGGTTTCGACACGGCCGTCTACCAGTCGCACGGCGGAGGCATTGGACAGGACGCCTACGCCGAGACGTGCCGAGAGACGTCCGGCTACGTCCCGGTCGGTGTAGTTCTGACCGAACAGGATCAGATCCGGCGAGTCCTCGCCAGCCTTGTTCGCGAGGGCGGCGGCAACAGGCCCGGCCGGGAGGCGATCACCCGTCTCCATCTGGAGCACCTTCGTGGCACCATGCTCACCGACGGTCGCCATTGCCTCCTGTGATCCGCTGCCCAGGTAAAGGGCGGTCACATCGCCCAGCTTCCTCGCCCCGGTGAGAACCTCCAACGAGAGTGGTGTCGGCACACCCTCCGTCTCTTCAACGAATACCCACACCGTGGCCATCAGATGACCTTCCTGTCTTCGAGGAGGGCGACGATCTCCGTGTGTGCATCGCCTTCATCCTCGATCCTGCGACCGGCCTCGCGTTCGGGAGCATTGGTGATCTTGGCGACTTCCTGCGCCAATCGATTCTCGACTCCCAGGTCAGACATCGTCTTGTTCTCGATCGGTTTCTTTTTGGCGTCCATGATCCCCTTGAAGGTGGGATAGCGAGGCTCGACCACCCCTGCCGTCACCGAGACGACGGCGGGAGTCGATGACGTTACGACGTCATAGCCCGCTGCGGTCTGGCGGTGGATCGTGACTACGCCGTCGCCCACTTCGACCTTTGTCGCATAGGTGAGGGCGGGCGCGCCGAGGAGCTCCGCAATCATCTGCGGGACGACACCCGAGTATCCGTCGGTCGACTCGGTGCCCGTGATGACCAGGTCGAACGCCTCGCTCGAGATGGCAGCGGCCAGCACACGCGCGGTGGTCAACGCGTCGGAGCCACGTAGCCCGTCGTCTTCGATCATGATTGCCCGGTCTGCTCCCATCGCCAGCGCCTGTCTGATGCCTTGGGCATTTCCCGTCGGGCCCATGCTCACGAGTGTCACGGTCCCTTCACTCTCTTGGGCCAGCTGCAGCCCCATCTCCACCCCGTATCTGTCGGTGTCGTCGAGCACTTGGTCTTCCGGCCTGATCAGCCAGCTGGTGCCCTCTTCGAGCTTGTACGGTGTTGCAGGGTCCGGTATCTGCTTGACGCAGACGACCACATTCATTCCACGGTCTCCTTGTTGTTCCGATCGGCGATGGTAACTGGACGGCGGTCCTTTGAGTCAACGCTCAAATTGTGGATGCGTCGATGCGCTCGATGATCAGCGAGGGCTCGACCGGCGCCTCGTCTGTGATCTCCCAGGCCGACTGCAGGTGGGCCTCATGGCCGGCATATTCGTCTGGTGAGTTGTGATGGACTAGTGCCAGCAGATCCCCTGCCTCGACTCGATCGCCGATCTTCGCCTCCACAGTTATGCCCACCGAGTGATCGATGGATTCGTCTTTGTGTCTCCTGCCCGCTCCCAGCCTCATCGCGGCAAGACCGATGATCCGCGGGTCGCATCTGCTCACATAGCCACTTCGGCTTGCCGTGAACTGTTCCGTGTGCTGGGCAACCGGAAGGAGGCTCGGATCCTCGAGGACAGAAGGGTTTCCGCCCTGGGCTTCCACAACGTCGAGGAGCTTCTGTAGAGCCCGGCCGGTGACGATTGCCTCGTCGAGGAGGTCTCGCCCGCCCTCGATACCGGCCAGCTCCAACATCACCTCACCGAGGGACAGGGTCAGGTTCGTCACGTCCTTGGGGCCATCGCCTCTGAGAACATCCACCGATTCGTGGATCTCATTGGCGTTTCCCACCTCACGCCCGAGAGGCTGGCTCATGTCGGTCAGCAACGAGACCGTTCTCACATTGCTCGTCTCGCCAATAGCCACCATCTCCCGGGCCAGCGTCCGGGCAGAGTCGAGGTTCTTCATGAAGGCACCGGAGCCGACCTTGACGTCGAGTACCAGGCCATCGAGGCCCTCCGCGAGCTTCTTGGCCATGATGGAACTGGCTATGAGGGGGATCGACGGGACCGTCCCTGATGCGTCACGGAGGGCATATAGCTTCCTGTCCGCAGGAACCATCGAAGCGGACTGCCCGGCCAACACGAGCCGGTGCTCTTCGAGAATCCTGGTGAATCGGCCGGCGTCGAGGTGCGGATCGAACCCGGGAATCGACTCGAGCTTGTCCAGTGTCCCCCCTGTGTGACCCAAGCCCCTGCCCGACATCATCGGGATGGCAACACCACAGGCTGCCACCAGCGGAGCGAGCGGGATCGAGATCTTGTCACCGACCCCTCCGGTCGAGTGCTTGTCGACCTTCTTTGCTTCGATGTGGCTGAAATCCAACACGTCCCCCGAGTGGAGCATTGCTGCGGTCCAGGCCGTCAGCTCAGCGTTGCTCATCCCGTTGAAGTAGATGGCCATGGCCAATGCGGACATCTGATAATCGGTCACGTCACCGACCGTGTAGGAGGTGATGAACCATTCGATCGCATCGGCGGGCAGTTCGCCACCATCGCGTTTCAGCTCGATCAGATCGACTGCCCTGAATGTCACGTCCACAACCTATTCGGGCTCACACGAGTGCAGAGAACTCGGAAATGCCCAATCCCAGGTTCATGTTCTGGATTGCCTGAACGGCGGCGCCCTTGAGCAGGTTGTCTTCCGCAGCTACAACCACGAGGTTGTGCCCATCGGCCGAGACCTCGACGCCGCCAATGATCGCTCCGTTGATGTCGGCTCCGTCCCGCATCTCGGGTATGGCCTCCTGAACCGTGATGAGCGGCTCATCTCCATAGGCGATCTCGAGCCGATCAAACGCGGCCGCCTTAGTGATGCTCCGTCCGACTGGCATGTGAGTGGTCGTGAGCAGGCCGCGAAATGCGGGGTGGACATGCGGCATGAAACGTATCTGTCGTCCCAGGTGCTTGGACGTCTCGCGTTCGTGGACGTGGTCGACCAGCGAGTAGGGGAGGAGGTTGTCAGCGAGACGTTTCGGGTCGTTCTTTGGAGAAGGAGAAGTACCTGCGCCTGAGTACCCCGAGACCCCGAATACCGCCGGGACCCCATCGATCAGTTCGAGGAACGGAGCGAGGGAGATTTGGGCGGCCGTGGCATAACAGCCCGGGTTGGCGATCCTCCGAGCTCCCGCGATCTTGTCCCTGTTCAACTCGGGGAGGCCGTAGGCCCAGGCGTCATCGAAGCGGTGGTCAGCCGAGATGTCGACGATCAAGGTGTCGTCGGAGAGGGCTTCAACGAACGGGCTGCTCACACCATTGGGAAGAGCGAGGAATACGGCGTCTAGATCGAGTTCGGCGATTTCCCGGGCATCGAGGTCACCGAACGCAAGGTCCTGAGCATGGGGCACTGGCTCCCCGGTCAGCTCACGCGATCCGGCGTACACAACCTCCACCTCAGAGTGGTCGGCGAGTAAGCGGAGTAGCTCGCTACCCGTATGGCCACGAGCTCCGACGATTCCTATCGAAAAGGTCTTGGTCACGTCAAGTCTTCCTCGAATGAGGGCGGCAGGTCGGTCATGATCTTCATCGCCATGGCGATCCGATCGAAATCGTGCTCTCCTTTCCAGAAGACGGTCCACTGGCCGGTGCGCATCAGCCCGTCGGCCTCCTTCTCGTAGAAGGCGTTGAAGCTGTTGTCGGATCGAGATCTCCAGAAGAGCTTGGGGGAGTCCCTGATCATGTGATCCCAAACCGTCCTTGCGAAGCCCTCACCCCGGGCGGTCTCATGGATTGCGAACTTATCGAGATAGGAGAATCCGTCCATCTCTGCGACGACGGCCGCGGCTCGGTAGGTGTCGGAGACATAGGCCGAGAGCAACGAGAGTTGGCCGTGCCAGCCGGCGACGAGGGTCTTCCCGAAGGCCGCCTCGATGAGTTCGGCCAATCTTCTCTGATCGACCTGGGACCATTCGGAGTAACGATGGATCACCTCTCCCTTACGCACCATCGTGCCGGCACCCGTGTGTGTGAACAGCTCGCGGGCGAGCGCCGAGGGCGTCGTGATCGAGACCGAGGTCATTGGTGAGGAGTCGTCGAGGAGGCGCTTGATCTCGTTCAGTTTGAGCCGCATTCCTGAGTGAACCCAGTTCTGGGCCATGAGCTCCTCGTAGTCAGAGGCCAGGTTGATGGAGTCGATGACGTGTCCGCCCTGATCGAGCAGCCCACCCGAGTCGACCAGGAAGATGATCTTCATTGGTTGAACGGAATGAACCAGCTGGCGTGTTGCGGCATCGGCGTTCATGTTGACGAGTTGGCCCCCGGGCGCCACTCCGAGACACGTGAGGATGGGAATAGCCCCTGAATCGACGATGGAGCGAATGAGGTCGAGGTGGACGTCGGTCGGTTCACCGACGAAGCCGTACTTCTCCTGATCGATGTATCGGGCGTCGAAGGCTCCTTGCGTGAGCCCGTGTGCGTCGACTCCCTGTTTCCTTATGGCCTCGACGAGCTCGATGTTCTGGGCCGTGAAAACTGCTCTGGCGGCGTCGAGGACCTTCGGGGTGGTGACGCGAAGCCCGTCTATTTTCTCGCTTTCGATCTCGCTCATTGCCAGGTGAACGTCCAGTTGAGGGCCCCCACCGTGCAGGACGATCGGCGTCAGGCCGACTTCATGGAGGAAAGCGAGAGAGGCCGCGGTCTCTTCGAGGCGATCACGAAGGATTGCGCCACCGATCTTGATGACGGCGAAGCGGGACTTGTCGACCTCGGAGAATCTCCGCAGGTAAGTCCGTATCTCGTTTCCATCGGAGACGTTCGAGAGCAGCTGGACGATCGTTTGACGCATCTCCCGGTTGGAGGCCATGGTCAGCTCTGCCTCAACAGCTCGGTCATGATCGCTTTCTGCACGTGGAGGCGGTTCTCTGCCTCGTCGTAGGCCACGCAACGGGGACCGTCGAAGACGGTATCGCTCATGATCACGTTGCGTCGCATGGGCAGACAATGGCTGACGAGCGCGTCGTTGGTCATCGCCATCTTCTTGTCATCGACGATGAAGTGCTGAAACGCATCTCTGACCGGTTTCTCCGCCTTCCAGTTGCCGAAGAAGGGAAGGGCGCCCCAACTCTTGGCGTAGACCACGTCGGCTCCGCTGTAGGCCTCTTCGATGTCGTGGCTGACCGTCACCTCTGCCCCGTTGGCGGAGGCATCCTTGTGGGCGATATCGAGATAGCGCTCATCTAGGACGAAGTCGGGTGTCGGGCAGAGCAGAGTGACGTCCATGCCGAATTTCGCAGCGATCATCAGTGCGGAGTTGGCCACTGCGGTATTGAGGGGCCTGGGGTGATAGCTCCAGGTGAGGAGAAACTTCTTACCGTCCAGCTGGCCCATCTGTTCCTGGAGCGTCATGGCGAGAGCCATCTCCTGACAGGGATGCGTGATGGTCTCCATATTGATCACTGGGACGTCTGAGTGTTCGGCCAGGGAGCCCATCAACCGGTCCTTGCGGTCTTCCTGCCAGTCCTCGAACCGCGGGAAGGCCCTGATGCCGATCAGGTCGCAATACCGTGAGAGAACTTTTGCCGCCTCCTGGACATGCTCTTCGGCGTCTCCCAGCATGACGGCACCTTTCTGGAACTCGAGCGGCCACATGCCTCCAGACGGTGACAGGACGACGGCATGACCACCCAGCTGATTCGCGCCGATGTCGAATGAAGTCCGGGTCCGTAGCGAGTTGTTCAGGAACAGGAGAGCGATCGTCTTTCCTTCGAGGGCAGAGCCGTAGGGCGAAACCTTGAAAGCTCGGGCCTCGTCCAGCATCGCCTGCAGGTCGGGTCTCGACCAGTCGTAGGTGTTGAGGAAGTGCTTGATCGATCGAAGTGTCGTGCGGGAGGGGCCCGTGTTCAAGTCGGCCCTAGATGGCGCTTACGCGATCCCCTACGACTGTCACTCCTTCCTGGGCCAGCAGACGTGCCTGCCTGGCCGGATTTGGCGCACGCAGTTGCCCACCGGACCCGACCACTCTCCACCAAGGCACCTCGGAACCCGTCCTACGCAAGAGGCTTCCTACGGCTCTGGCCGCACCAGGGAAGCCCGCTTCGGCGGCCACCTCGCCGTATGTGACCACCTCGCCAGGCGCGAGTCCGCCGATCACGTCGAGAACCGCCTTCTCGAAATCGCTCAAATCGTCCCGAAGAGACGATCTCCCATGTCTCCGAGCCCGGGTGCGATGTAGAAGTGCTCGTTGAGCTCGCGATCCAGGGCCGCAGCGACTATCCGGACATTTGGGTGTTTCTCCTCCATCTTGGAAACGCCCTCGGGGGCGGCGACAACGCACACCGCCGTGATGTCTCTGGCCCCGTTCTCCTCGACTTTGTCAATCGCCCAGGACAGAGATCCCCCAGTCGCCAGCATCGGCTCCAAGACCAGGACTCGGGCTTTGTCCAGGGTGGGGAACTTGGTGTAGTACTCGATGGGCTCCGCGGTCTCCTCATCTCGCTGGACACCGGCGAATCCGATGGCCGCATCGGGTACCAGAGTCAGAACCGAGCTGAGCAGGCCGAGCCCCGCCCGGAGAACGGCGACGGCGACGACCGGTCGGTGCAGCCGAGTTCCTACTGTCGCTTCGAGAGGTGTCTCGATGTCGATCTCGTCGGTCGACATGTCGGATAGCGCCTCGGCCACGAGCAAGTAGCCGAGACGCTCGGCTATCTGGCGAAACCGGGGTGGATCGGTTTGCTTGTCCCGCAGAATCGTCAAGAGGTCAGCGGCAAGGGGGTGGTCCAGGGTCGTGATGGCCATGGGACGAGGATACGGTTCTCAGCCTGTGTTGCGCATTCCGGCAGCGATGCCGTTGACGGTCAGGAGGATGCCCCTGTCTATCGAAGCGGAGTCTTCGCCCTGCCGACTCCTTGCGAGCAAGGAGATCTGGAGGTAGTTGATGGGATCGAGGTAGATGTCACGTACGTCGAGGGTCCTACGAAGCAGCGGAGAGTCGTCCAACAGGTTTTCCTTGCCGCCGAGGCTGAGAACCTGGTTCTCGGTCAGTGCCTTTTCCTCGGATATCCGATTCAGAAGGTGATGGTGGCTCGGGTCGACGAGCTCCATCACATATGCAGATGCGATGTCGAGGTCGGTCTTGAACAACGTCATCTCCACGTTGGAGAGGAACGTCTGCAGGAAACTCCACTCCTCTGCCATTTCAGACAGTGTCTCCCCGTATCCGTTCTCTCGGGCCTTTCTGAGCCCGGTGCCCACACCGAACCAACCGGGGATGATCTGCCGGGTCTGGGTCCATCCGAACACCCAGGGGATGGCACGAAGGTCCTCGATACCGCCCAAGCCGCCCGGGCGGCGTGAAGGCCTGCTGCCGATGTTCATCTTGCCGAGCTCCTCGACGGGTGTTGATGACAGGAAGTAGGGGACCAGGCTGGGGTCGTCGACCAGGTCCCGGTAGGCCCGAAAGGCGTCAGCGGCAACGGCGTCCATCGCCTCGGTCCATCTTTTCAGTGTGTCCGGATCGCGTCTCGACTTCCGATGGAGAAGGGAGGTCTCCAACACCGATGCGACCACCAGCTCGAGATTCCTCTCCGCAATCCCGGGATGCCCGTATTTGTCGGAGATCACCTCACCTTGCTCCGTGACCTTGATCGTTCCGTCGACGGTCCCGTACGGCTGGGCCAGGATGGCTGCGTGAGTCGGCCCACCCCCACGTCCGATAGTCCCGCCGCGGCCGTGAAAGAGCGTCAGGTTGACACCGTGCTGCTCGGCCACGTTTCGTAGGGCGCGCTGTGTCTTGTAGATCTCCCACTGTGAGGCTGTGATCCCGCCGACCTTGTTCGAGTCGGAGTAGCCGAGCATCACCTCCTGGTTCTCACCCCGAAGTTCGACCAGCCGCCGGTACTGCTGGTTGTGGAGCAGTTCATCGAGCAGATGCCCGGCGCCGCGAAGATCGTCGATGGTCTCCACCAGTGGCACCAGGCCGATGTCGGCGATTCCCCTCTTCAGATCGATCAAGCCCGCTTCCCGGGCCAGGATCGCGGCCTCGAGAATGTCGTTCGAGCTCTCGGTCATCGAGATTATGTAGCTCTCGATCACCTGCTTGCCGTAGCGTCGGTGGGCTTCACGGACGGCGTGAAATGTGCTCAGAGTGCGCGTTGAGGACTCGCTCAGCTCGGTAGTCGCACCCGTGAGCGGTCGAGCGCCTCCGAGCTCCGATGTCAATTCCTGGAACCTCTGCGAAGCCCCCATCGACTTCAGGTCCGTTCCCACCAGGTCGAAGAGCTCCTCGATGGTCTCGCGATGCTTCCGGGCATGTTCTCGCATGTCGAGGGTCGCCATCTGAAAGCCAAAGACCTCCACGGCCCGATGCACGCGTGCCACCGCGCCAGCGGCTATCAAGCTTCCGCGCTCTGCGCCGAGCGAGCCGGACATCAGTCCCAGTTCAGCCAGAAGCTGGCTCGGATGGGAATAGTCTGCTCCCGCCAAATGGGGAGCTCCGGTCTGGATGCGGGCACGTGTGTTGATCAGACGGGCATGTATGTAGGAGCACTTGAGGCGATACGGCTCACCTTGTGTCCTTCGGTGCTCTCGTTGCCAGATGTCGGGCAACAGCTCACGATCCAGTTCCAGCGATGCCTCGAGTTCGGGACTGATTGGAGCGAGTCGCGATGAGATCGAGAGCTCGTTCGAGAGCCCTTCGATGAGCCTGATGAGATGGGCGAGGCCCCTGTCATGCTGGAGCGCCAGGGTCTCCAGCGTCGTCTCGGCGGAGACCTCCGGGTTGCCGTCGCGATCTCCACCGACCCAAGTGCCGAAGTCGAGGGGTGAGGCTGGCGCATGTCCGAGGCGCTCGAGGTGGTCGTGGATCCGTGCCGACAGGTCGGGCATCACGTTTTCGGCCAGAGCTGTCAGGTAGTAGAGGGCGGAACGAGCTTCCTCGACAACCGTCGGCTTGCTCGTGCGTATCTCGTCGGTCTGCCAGATCTGGTCGATCAGCTCGGAGGTCCTTCGATCGATGAGGTCGATCTCGTCCTGACGGGTGGACTCTTGCCTGAGCTCGATCAGGCGGGCTATCTCACCCCGCTTGGTGAGAATGCTCCTTCGAGCTGCCTCGGTCGGGTGTGCTGTGAAGACAGGCCGGACCTCGAGTCGGGATAGCACATCGTCGATCAACTGCTGGTCCAGCTCCGCCGCCAGGATCCGATCAACCGTGGCTCGGAGATATCGGTCGTCAGGGGCGAGGTCCTCGATTCGATGGACCTGCTCGGCGACGTTCGCCAGGTAGAAGTAGGTGGTGAAAGCTCTGACCAGCGGAATCACGGTCTCTATGGGCAGGCCGTCCAGAAGTTCGGCTAGCTGGTCCGGCGCGTTGTCAGCGCCTCCCCTGCGCGCCGACTTCCCCAGAGACCGCACCTTCTCCACCAGATCGAGAAGCTCAGGGCCGTGCTGGCGTACCAGAGCCTCTCCCAACTGGTTGCCGAGACGGCGGATGTCGCCACGAAGTGCATCGTCGGTGTTGGCCACAAAGAAAGGGTAGGGCGGGACCTGCCCGCTCTACCCTTCACATTGCGGTTGCGGTCAGGAGCCGAAGACCGGTACACCATCGGGGCATTGCCGGACGGACGGATTCCAATCCTGGAACATGCCTGAGGCGTTTGGCCTCCAGATATATGCATGGAGGATCCAGAACGGCAGTACCGGGTGTGGGTGGAACTGCTGGCCGAACAACTCCGGCGGATTGAGCGGATTGACCAGGTCAACCGGTACGAGGTACTCCAGCCCGACGAGTTTGAGGTCTTCGTTGTCCCTCATCTCGTACACCAGTGCTTCGGGTTGGGCCGCGTCCACAATCCCGTCCAGCAGCGTTGGATTCAGATAGTGCAATCCCATCCCGGCTTCGGCGCTCTCGAAGCACCCGAGGAGTTCGAGTGTGCTGCCGTAGCCGGCCGCCTCTGCCTTGCTCACGTCGTGGAACCGGGATGTCGCCTGTCTCGCCTCCTTCACCGAAGACTGACCACCGGCCATGGCTACCGGAGCCAGCAGCATCAATGCGATTGCCAGGAATGCAGATGCGATGACACTTCGTCTCATATGGCTGTCCTCACTCGTGCTCGGTCACCGCAAAGATCTCGTCGGCGACGAGACCATGCGCCTCTCGATGAACCGTGTTGGCGTCGTCGGCCGAGTCCGCTTCGACCAGGCAGAAGATCTTCCCTGCCTCCTCGTCGACCCAGTAACGCAGGTAGCTCACCCCGTACTTCTCCTGGGTGGCCAAGTCGGCCTGGTGAGCCCCGGCGACGTCCCCAGCCGATACCCCTCCCTCGATGTTGTGCACGTCCATGAACAGTGACATTGCGCACCTCCTTGTCTTGCTGGCCGTCACTGTCGATCAACGTATGGGGTCGGGGGTGTGGCGCACATCGGGGCGCACCCCCAATTCAGCGAGCGACGCCCCTATCTCGGGACGGGGCGTCTAGCCGATCCCCAGCTTGGAAGCCTCGGCGATCGCCCCGGCACGAGACCCGACTCCGAGCTTCTGGTAGATGGCCGAGACATGATGCTCAGCCGTCTTCTTGGATATGAATAGCCTCTCGGCGATCTCGCTATTGGAAAGCCCGGCGGCCATCATCTCGAGCACTTCGAGCTGGCGTCCGGTCAGGCCTGCCGGGTTGCCGCGGGTCTCCTCGGTGGGCCCGCGGGGGATACTCTCGACTCCGAGCTCTTTCAGTCTCGTCCTGGCCCTGGCAGCGGCTGGTCGGGCGCCGAGTGAGTCGAACACGTCAACCGACTCGAGGACCGCCTCTGCTCCGCCGTCGAGCAAGGCGAGACCGACCTCGTAGGGGCACCCGATCGCCCTCCAGGCATCGGCGGACTCACGCCATCGGCCGGCCATCTGCTGACAGAAGGGCTCGGCAGCCTTGACTGGCGGCCCGTCGATGGCTCCGGCCTTCCACATCCAGAATCCCATTTCGCCCCGCGCCCATTGACTGTCGGTATCGAGGGCTTTCTGATAGGCGTCCTCGAGTATGGACACCATCTCCTCTGGGCTCTCCCTCAGCCAGTGATGCTCGGCGAGGCCGCAGATCGGCGACCAGACGTGCTGCAACTCGTGCTGGCTACCGAGCCCGATGACTCCCTCGAGGATCCTCCTGCCCAGGGCGTCACCACGACGCACCAAGGCCCTTCCCTTGGCGCCAAGCGCCGTGACGATGGCAATGCCGTCCCTGCTGACGGATGTGGCGTCGACCAGATCCGCCGTGGAGATGGCTTCATCCCAGCGCCCCTGTTCGAAGGCGATGCGGGCCAGCCAAGCCCGGTCGTAGGTGACCCCGTAGTCCTGATCGTTGCTTGTGCCCCACTGAATTCCTTCTTCCAGGGCGGCTTTGGCCTCGTCGTAGATCCGAGCCTCGCCACCACCGGAGCCAAGCATCCCGAGAGCTGTCGACACTCCCGTCCGATTGCCATGCCGCATTGCCTCCTCTACCGAATTGCGCAGGCTCTTCGCCGCGATGTCGGGGTTTCCGAGCACGATCTCCACTGTTCCCCGCATCATCTCAATTCCCCACATGAGGTCTCGGGCTTCCAGGTCGATCGCCATCTGGTGGGCCCTCCCCAGATGATCGACGGCTTCGCCCGCCCGTCGAGCCAGCATGTAGCGGTACCCGGCCATGTACAAGGCGTAGGCGAGGTCCCGGCTTGGTCCTTTGGGTTCCAGGATCTCGAGGGCTTCATCGAGGGCCGACTGACCCCCGATCGTGTCCGTGTTCCGCCAGCGGGCGTTCGAATGGGCCACCAATGCGTTGGCCAGGTCGATGTCGTCGCCCCTCGCGCGGTGATAGGCGACAACGCGTCCTGATTGTTCTACTGCATCTGCCTGGCGATCCACGATGCCAAACTCGATTGCCAATCTCAGACGCACGCCCATTTCTTCGTCGCCGGTGAGCACGTCAGGTTGTTTGAGGGCTGCCTCGTAGAAGGAGATCGCTTCTTTGTGACTTCCCCGCTCAGCGGCTGCACTGGCGGCTATCGGCGCGTACTCAGCGACCAATCCGGGTGCGCCTGCTTCGACCGCATGATGCGCGATACGGGCGTGGTCAGGTGGATCGTCTTCGAGGAGGAGGGCGATCATCTTGCCATGCAGGGAGTGGCGTCTGGCTGGAGGTATCCAGTCTTCAACTGCCGATCTCGCCAGTTCGTGTCGGAATCTGAGGCTCAAACCGTCTCCGATGACCACCCCGGATGTGACGGCCTGATCGACCTGATCAACGGTTGCCCCGGTCAGGTGGAGGGCGTGTTCGACGCTCAGTGATCTCGGTGCGATCGAGACAGCCTGGACGACCTCCAGGGAAGGCCGCTCCAGTCGCGAGACACGGGCGATCACGGCGTCTTTGACAGTAGAAGGAATCTGCTCGCCTCCGGCGATGATCTCGGTCACGTAGAAGGCGTTTCCACCTGTGATCCGATGAGTCTCGGCGGGGTCTATTTCGGTGCCCTCGGCCAGAATGGCAACTGCCTTGGAACTCAATGATGGAACAATCATCCGCTGCGTCGATTCCAGGGCGCTGAGCTGACCAAGCACCGGACGGAGGGCGTGGTCGGGCCCGATCTCGTCGTCCCGGTAGGTGCATATGACCACCGCCTTGCTGGTGCCGATGCGACGGCCGATGAACCTGAGGAAGTCGAGTGTTGCCTGGTCGGCCCAATGAACGTCCTCCACGATCATGACTATGGGGCGAATCGTGTGGCGCACCCGTTCCAGCACTCGACTGAAGATCTCGATGTTGTCGGGGTCGTCCTGGAACAAACCATCCAACCCCGAGTCCTCGTCCGCGGCGAAGTCGAGCAGCGGGCTCAGCGGACGGGGTGTCGAGAGCGGGTCGCATGCTCCGAGCAACACCAGCGTCCGTTGCCCAGATCCCCGAACGAAGGCCTGGGTCACCGATGTCTTGCCCGAGCCGGCTTCCCCTGCGATCAGCACCATCGAGCCCGAGCCCGAACGTGCGTCCTCCAACCGCGCCTCGAGAGCCCCGATCAGGTCATCTCTCTCCAGCAGCTGCGACCTGGTCATCGACCCCAAGGCTAGGCAGGCGAAAGGGCCGCAAGTGGGGGGTCGCGGAGGTCCTACCCTTCCAGTATGCGTTTCGATCAGGTCAAGATCTTGGCCGAGGACGCCACGGCTCTAGCCGCCTTCTATGAAGACGCGCTCGACTTCCGACTGATCGCCCCTATCGCCAATTTCTCCGACGAGATTCTGGCGCGGGGCATCGGTGCACCCGGGGCGAAACTTCGCATGGCATGGCTGTCGTTTCCCGGTTCGTCCGACGGCGGCCCCATATTGGAGCTGTATCAACTGGTCGATTGGGACGGGAGTTGGGCTTATCGACCCGGCCAAGGACACATCGCCTTGGAAGTTGACAACGTGCCGGCCACAGCCGGGCGGGTGATCGGTGCAGGTGGCTCGCAACTGGGTGAGGTCGTCGACTGGAATGCGCCTTCGGGCAACCTCGTTCGATTTGTCTTCATGTGCGATCCCGAGAGAAACGTGGTCGATCTGTGGGGCCGTTTGTAGGGCACGACCTGGGTCACCGATGGAACTTCAGCTTGTCGAACACCTTGTCGACCTGTTTGCGGTCGCCGGCGACAGCGAAGCCGGCGACAGATAGATCTTCGGTTGCGACATCGGCCACAGCGGCGCGATTGTCCACATCGTTACCGGTGGCGAAGAGCTCATCTGTGTAGACGCTGACGGTCAAACCGCGTTCGACGGCCCGCAGATAGGCTCGGCGCACACCCGGTCTGTCGCCTTCGTACACCAACACTGGCAAGGCGAACTTGGGTAGCTCGCTGCGCCCCGATCCGTCGATGTATGGCTCGCCGATCAGCTCGGAATGCCTGGTTCCGACTCCGCTGACGACGAAGGCGGTCAGATTCAACTTCTGCCATGTCTCGAGATCGTCCCTGACCGCTAGGGCGATCTTCCAGGCCGTTTGGACCACTCAGCCGTCCTCGCGCTGTTTGTGCACCCGCCCGTCCACGCCACGAAGGGAGTAGCCGGTCCCGGCCCCGTAGCGGACCAAGGTCATCTCGGCGAGGATGGATACTGCAACTTCCTGTGGAGTCTCCGCTCCTATGTCGAGGCCGACAGGGGAGTGGATCCGCTCGATGTCCTCGTCTCCGAAGCCGAGCTCGCGCAGGCGCTCGACTCGAAGATTGTGGGTTCGGCGGCTTCCCATCGCGCCGATGTACCTGGTGTCGGCTTTGAGTGCGGCCTCGAGGGGTGGGGTCTCGTGTCTCGGATCGTGAGAGAGCACGACGACCCAGGTCCGCCGGTCGAAGTGGAGTTGGTCCATGATGTCGCGAGGCCAGCCCTTGATCACTTTCTGTGCTTCAGGGAAGCGCTCCTCGGTGGCGAAGGCCGGTCGGGAATCGACCACCGTGATCCGATAGCCCATCTGCACGCCGAAGGAGCAGAGCGCCTGGCCGATATGGACGGCACCGAATATGAGGAGGTCGGGAGGGGGAGCCAGGGTCTCGATGAAGACCTCGTGGTCGCCGTATGAGAGGGCACGGTGCTGCTCATGGGCCATCAGGGCGAGGGCGTCCTCACGGATGTCTCCCACGGCCCCGTCGGGCACCCTCCCGGAGACGACATCGCCGGACGCGTTCAGGACCGCCTTGGTCCCCTTGTGCGGTCCGTCGACGAACGTGACCACGGATCCGAACTCCTCGGACTCCAGGATCGCCTTGATGGCGGCGAGCGGCTCTGTCACCAGGGCTCTATGTATACGTCGATGGTGCCACCACAGGACATACCCACCTCGAATGCGTCCTCGTCCGCGATTCCATAGGTGACGGTCTTTGGCTCACCGGTCTCGAGAACCTCCTGGGCGTGGAGGAAGACGTCGTTCTCCACACAACCTCCACTCACCGACCCTTCCATGTCTCCGGCGGACGACACCAAGAACTTGGAGCCTTCGGGTCGTGGCGCACTTCCGTGGACCTTGATGACCGTGGCAACGGCCACCTTCTTGCCCTCATTGGCCCACTTGTCACGAAGGGCTAGCTGATTCCGCATGGTCTGGTTGTATCACACACTGAGGAACTCCGCAGGTTCCTTCTCGAAAGCGGTCTTGCATCCCGGAGCGCAGAAGTAGTAGGTCTCGCCATCGTGCTCGGCTATCCATCGAGCCGTGGCGACCTCCACCTCCATGCCGCATACCGGATCGATGGCGATGTGAGGCTCCTCCTCTGGAATCGGCCACCCGGTGAGCTCACCGGCAGCGCGTCTCCGCACCAGGTCTGCGATTATCGAAACCCCGATCTCCCGGTGGGCGATGTGACCGAGGTCGAGCCCGGCCGGAGCGTTCACTCTCTCCAGCTGCTCTTCGCTGAAGCCACGATCCCGCAAGTAGCCGAGGACCGTCTCCGCCCGTTTCGCCGAGGCGACGAGACCGATGTACCCGGCGTCGGTAGATAGCGCGGCCTCCACGGCTGGTTCGTCGTAATGCCCTTGGGTGGCGATGATGATCGCAGAGCTGCCACCCGTTTCAGGCATCTCCAGGTGGTCGTCGACCGAGTCGACTCGCCAATCGAGGGACGTGGCCAGGGATACCAAGGTGTTCACCGCAGGGGACTCACCGGTGACCACGAGATGCGGTTGTGGCAGATTCGGCTCCAGGAACACCTCCAACGCCCCTTCGGAGGTACACGATATCGGCACGGTGACGAGGTCAGGCCGATCGATCCCGGCAATGTCCTCATCCGTGCCGAGGAAGAGCAATCGAGGTTTGCCGTCCGCGATTGCCTCTCTCGCCTCGCGAGCCACTACTGGCGCCGCGCAAGCGCCGCCAATCCAACCGGTGACCGAACCGTCGGCCTCGATGATGGCCGTCGATCCGCGTTTGCCCGAGGACGGGCCACGTGCCCATACCACGGTCGCCACCAGGAACGGCTGGTGCCGGCGGCTCAGATCCGCTGCCAACGCCAGCAGGTCCCGGTTCACCCGCTGTTCGCCTTCTCCATGGCTGCCCATACCCGGTCCGGTGAGACCGGCATGTCGATATTGGTGACACCGAGATGCTGCAGGGCATCGATCACTGCATTGACGTAGGCTGCAGGCGACCCGACGGTTGCCGATTCGCCGACACCTTTGGCGCCGAACGGGTGGTGTGGTGAGGGAGTAACCGTCTCGCCCAACTCGAACCGGGGAGTCTCCCAAGCGGTCGGGATCAGGTAGTCCATGAAGTTCGAGCCGATGCAGTTCCCCGACTCGTCGAAGGTGATGTACTGCATCGAGGACATCGCATAGCCCTCGGCCAGGCCTCCATGGATCTGGCCTTCAACGATCATGGGGTTGATCTTCACTCCACAGTCGTCAACCGCGACCATGCGGCGTACCTTCCACTGGCCGCTCTCGGGGTCCACGTCGACCACCACTATGTAGCTGCCGAACGGGTAGGTCATATTCGGCGGGTCGTAGTAGTGGACTCCCTCCAGACCGGGCTCGAGCCCGGGTGGGGGATTCGTGTAGGCGGCGAAGGCGACGTCCTGGATCGTGACGGCGCTCTCCGGATCTCCCGCTACATGGAACTTGCCGTTGTCCCATGTGAGGTCCTCTTCCGAGGCCTCGAGGAGATGAGCGGCGATCTTCTTGCCTTTTTCTCGCAGTTTGCGGGATATGACCGCCGTAGCGGCTCCTGCCACGGGGGTGCTCCGGGACGCATACGTGCCAAGACCGTAAGGCGTGTTGTCGGTGTCGCCTTCGACGATCTTGATGTCGTCTGCCGGGATGCCCAGCTCCTCGGCCACGATCTGGGCGAAGGTCGTCTCATGGCCCTGGCCCTGGCTGCGCACCCCGAGCTTGAGGATCGCCTTCCCCGTCGGATGCACGCGCAGCTCGGCAGAGTCGAACATCTTCAGTCCGAGAATGTCGTAGTCCTCGCCATGGCCGGCCCCCACCACTTCGGTGAAGCTGGCTATTCCGATTCCAACGAGCTTGCCCTCCTTGCGCGCCTGCTCCTTCTCGGCCTGGATTTGGTCATAGCCGACCATGCCCATTGCCTTGCGCAGCGCCGCTTCGTAGTCACCGGAGTCGTATACGAACCCTGTCGGCGAGTGATAGGGAAACTGGTCCGGTTGGATGAAGTTCTTCAATCTGAACTCCGCCGGGTCCATCCCCAACTCGTATGCGGCGTTCTGCACCAGACGCTCGATCAGATATGAAGCCTCGGTCACCCGGAACGAGCATCTGTAGGCGACACCGCCCGGCGCCTTGTTGGTGTAGGCGCCACGCGTCGCCACATGAGCTACCGGGTAGTCGTAAGAGCCGGTCACGATGTGGAACAACCCCGCCCTGAACTTGGTTGGCTGGGCATCGGCGTAGAAGGCTCCCTGATCGGAGAGCATGTCGACCCTCAGACCCAGGATCTTTCCCTCGTTGGAGACCGCCAACTCGCCTTTCATGTAGTAATCGCGGGCGAAACCGGTTGAGATGAGATTCTCCGTACGGGTTTCCATCCACTTCACGGGCTTGCCGATGACAAGCGACGCCGCGGTGGCAACGACGTAACCCGGATAGACGGGCACCTTGTTGCCGAAGCCTCCGCCGATGTCGGGGGACACGATGCGTATGTTCTGCTCCGGAAGCCCTGCGACCAGGGCAAACACGGTCCGGTGGGCATGCGGTGCCTGAGACGTCATGTAGATCGTCGCCTGACTGGTGGCCGGATTGACGTCCGCAACCACACCACATGTCTCCAGCGGAGACGGGTGGGACCTCGGGTAGTGGGTCTGCAACGTGACGATCTTGTCGGCCCCGGCGAAGGCGGCGTCTGTGCCGTCTTTGTCGCCAGAATCCCACTCGTAGCAGAGGTTGGACTCTACGTCCTCTTTGTCGTCTCGAATCAGGGGTGCATCATCCTCCAGGGATCGTTGCGGGTTGACGATCGGCTCCAGCTCCTCGTAGTCGACGTGGATCATCCGGGCCGCGTCCTCGGCCACGTACCTGTCGGTGGCGATGACCGCCGCGACCTCTTGACCCTGGAATCGCACCTTGTCGGTAGCCAGCACAGCCTGGGTGTCCCCTGAGAGGGTTGGCATCCAGGCGAGGTTGTAGCCGGCCAGGAACTCGCCGGTGACTACCGCGACGACACCTTCCACCGCCTCGGCCTCGGATGTGTCGATGGACAGGATGCGAGCGTGAGCCACGGGGCTGCGGTGGATAGCCATGTGGAGCATCCCCGGAAGCTCGATGTCGTCGACGTAGTTCCCCCGCCCTTCGATGAACCGCGCGTCCTCGACTCTCTTGCGGCTGTGTCCGAGCCCGCCGATCTCCGGGGGAGTGTGTGGTCTGTGTTCTGTGGCCGTCATGAGGATGCTCCCTCCCTGGTCGTCTCAGCCGCCGCCATGATGGCCTTGACGATGTTGATGTAACCGGTGCAGCGACATAGGTTTCCCGAGATCGCCCACCGGATCTGATCCTCACTCGGATCCGGGTTCTCCTCGATGAGAGCGGTGCCCACAAGCATCATCGCCGGCGTGCAGAAGCCGCATTGGAGGCCGTGCTCTTCTTTGAAAGCCTTCTGGATTGCGGAGAGGTCGCCGTTCTGCTTCAGACCTTCCACGGTGGTGATCGACCGACCGTTCGCTTGCACGGCGAACATCGTGCACGACTTCACCGGGGTTCCGTCCACGAGCACCGTGCAGACACCACAGCTCGTCGTATCGCAGCCGATATGGGTCCCTTTCAATCCGACTGTCGACCTGAGAAAATCGACCAGCAGGCGCCGTGGCTCGACGTCTGCCGTATGCTCGCCGCCGTTCACTGTGAGGGTGATGTTCATGTGAGGCCTCCCTTCGCAGTCTCGTAGCTCTTGGCGAGGCCTCTTCGAGTGAAGACATCGACGACATGCCTCTTGTACTCGGCCGAGCCACGGACATCAGATGCTGGGTCGCAAACCTGTGATGCGATGTTTGCGGCCTCGGCGAACAGTTCATCCGATGGCCTCTCTCCTTCCAGGGCGGCTTCCGCTTCCGGCACCTTCAGGTTGTGGTGGAACACCGATGTGAGGGCTATCCCAGCCTTGGCGACCCTCCCTCCCTCGTCGAGCTCCAGGCTGGTGGCCACCCCGACCGTCGCGTAGTCACCGACTTTGCGCTCCAGCTTCTGATAGTCACCCCCACCCCTGGAAGAGTGGGCTGGGACTCGGACCTTGGTGACCATCTCGTTCGGGAGGCAGTTCGTCGTGAACATGTCGACGAGAAAATCGTCGATCTTCACCGTCCTCTGGCTGTCCGAGCTGGTCAGCACGAGCTCTGCGCCGGTGGCCAGCATCACCGAGGCCCAGTCCCCTTCGGGATCGTGATGGGCGAGGCTGCCGGCGACGGTGCCCAGATTTCGCACGATCGGGTCCGCAACCCACGGGGCGGCCCTTGACACCGTGTGGTTTGCTTTTGCCGCGTCCGACTTCACCACGTCGTTGTGACGAACCAGGGCATCGAATTCGAGCGTGCCGTTCGTCCGGTTTATCCGGCTCAAACCGGGCAGGCGGTTGATATCCATCAGAGTGGGCGGGCTGGCGAATCGCAGCTTCATCATCGGGATCAGGCTCTGGCCCCCAGCGAGGATCTTGACCTCGTCCCCTCGCTCATGGAGGATGCTCAACGCCTCTTCGAGCGTCTCGGGAGCCAGGTAGTCGAACTTGGCTGGGTACATGTGGCCTCCTGGACAGGGACGGGATACGCCCCAACCTACATGACGGGATATGCGGGCGTCCGAGTTAGTTGCGATGCCTGTCGATGGAGTCGAGGAGGCTGACGACTCCTCTGAGATCGTGGACACTGGCCGCCGGAAGAAGATGGTCGATGTGCGGCAACACCGCCTTCATCCCGCGGGTCGCCGGCTGGTACTCGGCCCTTGCCGCGAGAGGATTGAGCCATATCACCATGTACACGGAGCGGGCCAGTCGGGCCATTTCTTCGGAGAGGATCGCTGGGTCACCACAATCCCATCCATCGGAGAGAATCAGTGCCACCGGGCCCCCGCGGGCGAGCCGTCGGCTCCATTGCTTGTTCCAGACGGCCAGGGTGTCGCCGATCTTGGTCCCGCCTGACCAGTCGCTCACACTTCTCGTCACCGCCGACAGAGCTGCCTTGGTGTCGCGCCTGCGCAGGTCCTCGGTGATCCGGGTGAGCTCGGTTGAGAAAGTGAAGACCTCCACATTGTCCAGGCGATGTTGGGCTGCGTGAGCAAAAACCAAGAAGAGCTCTGCATACTTCTCCATCGACCCGGAGATGTCGGCTATGACGATGAGAGGACGCTGCCTGAGACGTCGCTTCTTCATGGCGATCCTCATCAGGTCTCCCTCCGGGCCCACTGCTCCGTGCATGGTTCGTCGGAGGTCCGGTCGTCGGCCGTCACGTGCCCGTATCCATCTACGTGTCTTGAAGTCGCTCGGCTGCCACAACATGGTCATCACCAAGCGCCGTGCCTGAACCAGCTCAGCGTCGTCTAGATCGGCGAAGTCCTTCTTCTCCAGGTTCTCCACAGCCGACGCGCCCGCCTGGCTCTGACTCTCTTCGACCACAGATTCGGGAATCGTTTGGAGGATCGGCTTCATCGACCGCGCTGACGCAAGGCTCGAGTGTTGCTCGGTGGTGGCCGCTGGTCGATGAAGTCCCTCGAAAAACCCCCGGAACACGTCGTCGTACGGGCCTCGATGGGATGGGTCTGTGATCGCCAGGGCTCGAAGAGCGGAGTGCACCTGATCGCGATCGGTCAGGTCGACGAGACCGAGTGAGCGAGCCATATCCGACACCTGCTCCGGCGTTACGGTCATCCCCCGGGCTCGAAGGGCCTCTGCGAATGAGGCCAGGTCCCTGACCGGCCCGGCGCTCATCCCACCAGCGCTTCGACCCCCGAGGCCCGCACGGCGTCGATGTCGTCTTTGTACTTGAGTACGACCCCGAGTGTGCTGTCGATCAAGTTCGGCGTCAGCTCACCTGCGGCGAGCAGCTTGATCGACTCGGCCCAGTCGAGCGTCTCTGCGACGCCCGGAGGTTTGAACAGGTCCATGTCGCGAAGCCTCTCCATGGCGAGGGCCAGCGATTTGGCGAGATCTTCCTCGATTCCCGGCACCTTTCGAGTCACGATCGACGCTTCGAGATCCGGGGTCGGGTAATCGATCCAGTGGTAGATGCACCTGCGTTTCAGGGCATCGTGAATCTCCCTCGTTCGATTTGAAGTCAGGACCACGATCGGAGGCGATTCGGCCCTGATGGTGCCGATCTCGGGGATAGACACCTGGAAGTCGGACAACAGTTCGAGGAGAAAGGCCTCGAACTCCTCGTCGGCGCGATCCAGCTCGTCGATGAGTAGCACCGGTTTTCGCCCTTCCCTTGCGGCTTCCAGGGCCTGGAGGAGGGGCCGGGCGATCAGAAAGTCGCGGCTCATGATGTCGCGCGCCTCCGCGGTGGCTCCCTCACCTCGCGCCTCGAGGAGACGGATCTCCATCATCTGGCGCGCATAGTCCCATTCGTAGAGGGCATGCCCCACGTCGAGGCCCTCGTAGCACTGGAGACGAATGAGCTCCTCACCGCTGATCCCGGCCAATACCTTGGCTACCTCAGTCTTGCCAACTCCAGCCTCACCTTCGAGGAAGAGTGGACGTCCCAGCTGGAGGGCCAGATGTATGGCGACGGTCAGGTCCTGGGCGGCGAAGTAGTCCTGGTCGTCGAGCCGGGCGGCTAACTCTTCGATGGTCGCAGGGAGCACGGGGAACAGGTTAAGGGTTACTCGGCGGCTGTGGATTCGGCGGCTGGGGCACTCAGCGCTCTAACAATTGGATCTGATTCCCGTCAGGGTCGGTGTACGTAGTGAATCGCGCTGCGCCCGTATCGGTGATCTCCGGATCGCTTGGATCAAGGCCGAGGTTGGCCAGACGCCGCATCTCGGCATCGAGGTCGCCGACGCGAAACGACGGCACCGAGGTCGACGGCCCATCCGGTCGCTGGCCCTCGTGCAGAGCGAACCTGGCCTCTCCCTCGACCTTCATGTTCTGCCATGCCCCGTAGCGATCGCCAGCGTCGATGCCGAGCGTGGCATACCAATCGAGGGCGCGTTCCATATCGGTCACCCACACGAACACGGTGTCGAGTTGGAACGTCACGCCGCATAACCTAGACAATCGATGTTCGATGCGCTGACCCAGAGGTTCGAGACTGTCTTCGCCGGTCTGAGGGGCAAAGGCAAGCTTTCGGAGAAGGACATAGACCAGGCCATTCGGGAGGTACGTCTCGCCCTCCTCGAGGCCGACGTGAACGTGTCGGTGGTCAAGTCGTTCCTCGCCAGAGTCAAAGACCGTGCGCTCAGCGAGGACGTTTCCAAGTCGATCTCGCCCGGACAACAAGTTATCAAGATCGTGCACGAGGAGCTGGTAGAGACGCTCGGATCGGAAGCATCGCCACTGTCGAGGTCCGCTCCGCCGTTGACGATCCTGATGGTCGGGCTCCAGGGATCTGGGAAGACAACGTCCGCCGCCAAGCTCGCCAGTCGGGTGCAATCCGAAGGCAAGAGGCCGATGCTGGTTGCGGCCGACCTGCAGCGCCCGGCGGCGATCGACCAGCTGGAGACCCTCGGTCGGACGATTGAAGTCCCTGTCTACACGGACCGAAAGGGGAAACCCCCCAAGCTGGCGAAATCGGCGATGAAGGAGGCGGAGAAGACCGGACGCGACGTTGTGATCGTGGATACGGCCGGTCGTCTCCAGATCGATGACGAGCTGATGAAAGAGCTCGCAGCGGTACGCAAGGCCGTGGATCCCGACGAGATCTTGCTGGTCGTCGACGCCATGACCGGCCAGGATGCCGTCAACGTCGCACAGGGCTTTCAGGATCAGATCGGCATAACGGGCATCGTCCTCTCCAAGCTCGACGGGGACGCCCGAGGGGGTGCGGCCATCTCAGTGAGGGAAGTCACCGGTGCGCCGGTCAAGTTCGCCGGCATAGGGGAGGGGATCGGTGACCTCGAGCCGTTCCATCCTGAGCGAATGGCCTCTCGGATCCTCGGGATGGGCGATGTGCTCACCCTGATCGAGAAGGCCGAGACCGCCTTCGATGAGGATCAGGCCGAGAAGGCAGCCCAGAAGCTCCAGAAGGGGGAATTCACCCTCGAAGACTTTCTCGCCCAGTTCGAAGCCATGAAGTCGATGGGGCCTCTCTCCGACATCCTTGCTATGCTTCCTGGCTCCGGATCGCTCCTGCGTGAGGTCGAAATCGATGATCGCGACCTCAAGAGGGTGGAGGCAATCATCCAGTCAATGACGCCTGCTGAGCGCCGGAACCCCAAGATCATCGGCGGCAGCCGAAAGCGGAGGATCGCGTCCGGCTCGGGCACCAGCCCCCAGGACGTGAATCGCCTGCTCAAGCAGTTCGCCGAGACGCAGAAGATGATGAAGACGCTGGCCGGAGGTAAGGGCTTGCCATCCCTCCAGGGCCTCATGGGCGGCCGGTCGTCTAGAAGATGAAGCTCCGAGAGGTGAATAGATGGCCGTGAGAATGAGACTGATGCGGATGGGCAAGAAGAAGCAGCCCATGTACCGCGTCGTGGTCGTGGACAAGAGGGCGCCCCGTGATGGTCGCTATATCGAGCAAATCGGTAGGTATGAGCCACTCCACAATCCTTCGATCGTCGAGATCGACAACGAGCGGGCCCTGTCCTGGCTCGAGAAGGGCGCTACCCCGAGCGAAACGGTCGAGAAGCTGCTCAACATCTCGGGCGCCATGAACACCATGAAGGTACAGACAGGTGGCATCCACGTTGTCGGTGTCGACAAGACTGAAACGACCCCCACCCCAGACGCCGAAAAAGAGCCTGACCCCGAGGACCCGACACCCGAAGAACCCCAAACTGAGGCGTCCGAATCCGAGGCGTCCGAGTCGGAGGCGGCCGGGGCCGAAGCGGACACGGAGGAGGAGTGACAGTGGCTCAGGGAGAGATCGTCGAACGTGTGGTGACCTATATCGTCAGGAGCATCGTGGAGGAGCCAGACGAGGTCGAGGTGACGCTCGTGGAGCAAGGCCCCGACGAGATGACCGCCGAGGTTCGCACAGCCAAGGGAGACATGGGTCGTGTGATCGGCCGGCGCGGGAGGGTGGCCAAGGCAATACGCGCCGCCGCCAGCGCTGCGGGTGAGGAAGAGGGGATCTCCGCTGGAGTCGAGTTCATCGACTGATCGCCCCTCGTTTCGGGTCGGGCGGCTGGGAAAACCACATGGCCTGGACGGATTCCTAGGGTTATACGTCGACGAGACCGAATTGGTCCACTTTCAACCCGGATCAGTCGTCTTTCTCGACGACCGACCCCATCGTGTTCGGGCTCTGAGGCGGTCCGATCGCGGACACCAGGTGGCCTTCGAGGAGGTCACTGACCGAGGCACAGCGGAATCCATCCGCAATCTCTTCGTGTTTGTCGAGGCTCGACGGGAGCTCGGTGACGAGGAGTTCTGGCCCGAAGACCTCATCGGTCTCCAGGTTCGCCCTGACGGCGGGACCGTCGTCGACGTCGCTTTCGGCACAGCTCAGGATCGGCTGGTCATCGAGCGAGAAGGGGTCCGCTTCGAGGTCCCATTCGTCGAGGCTCTGGTGCCGTTGGTAGACGTCGAGGCCGGCTATGTCGAGGTTGCCGAGATCGACGGCCTCAACCCGCCACCAGATCTATAGACACGCCCTCGAAGCCACCGGGATCGGAGTCTCTGTCACCGACGAATAGTGCGACAGGGCCGGGCATGAGCTCGAGTGCCACACGGAACTCACCCCAGGTCTTCGTGTTGTCGGCGGTGGTTGCGTCTGCCTCCACGACGAGGTCGTCGCCTTCCTGGCCGACAATCGCGACGGCAGCGACGTCAGACCCTATCCCACGCGCATAACCCTCGACGTTCAGGGTGGTGGGAATGGTCGCTTCGTCGGAAGGGAAGGTGAGGACGATCAATTCGGCCGTCACCGGTTGCGCCGAATAGGGGACTATGCCCGGCTGCAACTCCACCTTCAGACGAGCAGGCGAGCTGGTCAGGTCGATCCTGGCCTGGGTAGGTGCGGCTAGATGCAGGTCGATGAACATTCCGCCATCCAGCGCCCGAACGACGTAGAGACGTTTGACAAGTGCTGTCTCCACGAGCTGGTCTGTGATGACCGTCTCCACGGCGCTCGTCGAGATGCGCAGCACGCCTACCTCGTCGATGAACTCGGCTCTCACCGAGGGGGGTGTCGTCGCCGGCGCACCTTCGGCCGTCTCGAACTCGATCTCGAAAGTCTCACATGCCTCTTCGGCCTGCCAGCGGACGAGGCCGATCTTTGTTGAGTCCGAGCCGGTGTTGTCGAACTCGTCGATCAGTCCACCCTCGGTGAATTGCTCCTCGACGGGGCATCCGACCACCAGGGGCTGTGTCGTCGCGCTCAACGATGGCTGAGTCACGGTGGCAACCGACGTCGTCACTTCGGCACCATTGGAGGCGCATCCCGTCAGGATCATGACGACACAGAGGATCACGGCCCGCATTTCGAGGGAGCGTAAGCCCTGGGACTAGGTTTCGGGCGCAATCGAGCCGACCAGGGAACCCCAGATGTCAGAAGCAGTAATCGTTGCCACCACGCGCAGTCCCATAGGCCGTGCCTACAAAGGCTCACTCATCGATGTACGTGCTGACGACCTGGCCGGTCATGCGATTGACGCGTTGATGAACAAGGTGCCAGAGGTCGATCGTGCCTCGGTCGAGGACGTCATGGTCGGTTGTGGTTTGACCCACCATGAGCAGGGTTTCAACATGGCGCGTCCAGTGTCCTTGCTCGGTGGAATGCCGGAGACAGTGCCGGCGACCACGGTCAACCGATTCTGCGCCTCGTCCCTGCAGACCATCCGCATGGCCTTCCATGCCATCCAACGTGGAGAGGGGGACACCTATGTTGCAGCTGGGAGCGAGTCGGTCAGTCGGACCTACGGAAAGGCATTCGACAGTGAAGACCTGAATCCACGCTTCACCGATGAGAGTCGCGACGACTTCATCAACAACGTCTACATCCCGATGGGCAACACGGCGGAGAACGTGGCCGAGCGATATGGCATCACCCGCGAGCGGATGGACGAGTTCGCCAAGCGTTCCCAGGATCGAGCTGTCGAGGCACAGAAGAATGGGTTCTTCGACTGGGAGATCTCCCCGATCGAGATCCCAGATGGCCGGGTCATTCGCGACGATGACGGACCGCGACCGAACACGACGGTGGAGAAGCTGGCTGAGCTTCCTCCGGTTTTCAAGCCGGACGGTTCGGTGACTGCGGGCAACTCGTGTCCATTGAACGATGGCTCGGCTGCCGTCCTCGTCATGTCCGAGAATCGCGCATCCAGAATGGGCCTCCAGCCTCTGGCTCGGATCGTCGCCTCGTCGGTCGCAGGTCTGGAGCCCGAGTACATGGGCATGGGACCGGTATACGCCGTCCGCAAGGTTCTCGAGCAATCGGGCATGACGCTCGACGACATCGACGTGATCGAGCTGAACGAAGCGTTCGCCGCGCAGGTCTTGGCCTGTGTCGACGAGCTGGGGATCGACATGGACAAGCTCAACCCCCACGGTGGTGCCATCGCCCTCGGTCACCCCTTCGGCATGACAGGTGCCCGAATCATGGGCACGCTGCTCAACGATCTGCGAACGCTCGACGAGACATTTGGTTTGGAGACCATGTGCGTCGGCGGCGGCCAGGGCATGGCCATGATCGTGGAGAGGCTGAGCTGAGTCCGGACTGGGTCCCGACTTTCCAACCTCTCGCCTCGAGTCGGTCGCAAAGGCGTGCCACGACCGTCAGAACAGCGCCTCTCCAGGTATCTCGCTGGCTTGCTTCACCCAGCGGGCGAACTGGGCCCGATCGAGTTCCTCGCCTTCGTGGACGTGGAGGTATCGCACCCGTTCGTGCTTGGAGTCGACCGGGGGAGGGGGGCTCAGCGAGGAACCGTTGAGGAAGGTGACCTTGATGTACCTGGTGAAGCAGTGGAAGCTGAGGAACCAGCCCCCTCCCTCCACACCGTAGAAGGGCGAATTCCAACGCACAGCTTTCTGCACGTCGGGCATCGTGTCGACGATGATCGAATCGAGGAGCCGACCCACGTCGCGTTTCCAGTCCGGCATCGCGTCGAGATACGCCTGGACGGGGGCATCGCCATCACCTTTGGGGATCTGGGGATTGCCGCCCGAGAGGAGCTTCGGTTTCGAGCCAGCTGGCGCCGCCACGTCCTCAGCCTCCTTGTCAGGGCGCTTGCTGTCGCTCATGGATCATCCCGAGAGGTGCTTGCCGAGCTTGTCGAGCTGTTGTTTGTAGCCCCATTTCATGCCGAACGCCGCCATCCTGGCCTTGGAGCCGACCTTGCTGATCGTGACTCGGAGAGTGACGGTGGTTCCTTCGCCGGTTCCTGTCAGGGTGAGGTCGTTGGTGTGCTCGATCGTCGTGGCTTCCTCCTCACCCTCCGTCCAGGATCGTGCCTCGTAGACCAGCCGGGCTTTCTCCTCGATGAGTGAGAACGTTCCAACCATCGGCCAGCGGGTCCCTCGATACTTGCCCATTTCGTCTCCGGCCTCCATCACGATGCGAATGGTGCCACCAACACGCAGATCGACTTCGCATTCGGGAACCGTCGTCTTCTCGGGTCCCCACCACTGCCGAAGCCGGTCGGCCTCCGTCCAGGCCCGCCACACGGTCTCGAGGGGTGCCGGGTAGGAGCGCTCGAACGTCAGCTCATTGGTCTTCTTGAATGCCGCCAGGATCATCGCGGTGTCTCCCCGGCGGTCGCCTCGATGGCCAAGGCTGGTTCGGTTGGGCCGTTCTCACTCATCTTCATTCCTTTTCTCAGCGAGAGAGTTCAGGTAGGCGTCCAGCGAGTCCAGACGGGTGGACCAGAGCCGTTCGAACGAATCGACCCACTCTCCGATCTCTTCGAATGGCTCGGCCTCCAGGTGATAAATCCGTCGACGTTCGATTGGCTCCACAGCGACGATCGCTGCCTCGGCCAGCACTCGAAGGTGCTTTGAGACCTGCGGTTGACGAATAGCCAGCGTGTCAGCTATCTCACCGACCGACAACGGGCCGTTGCGTAGCAACTCAACGATCCGCAAGCGGCTGGGTTCTCCGAGTGCACGAAAGGTCTCTGTCTTCACGGAACGAAACGTAGCGAGGTGTCATATTCTCGTCAAGGAATATATTGGACCAGCCCACTCGGCCGCACCTACCAAATCCACATCCCACCCTGAAAGTCAGGTGGAGCCTGGGGCCGGGGGCCGAACAAGAGGCTCTACTCCTCTTCAGGATCCGACCTGTTCTGGATCTTTCCGCCCAATTGATGGAGCAAGTCGAGCACGTCCGGGCCACCCCATTGCTCGACGAATCGACCATCTTCCACCCTGATCATGTCGACAAGGCTGACTTCGACGCTGCGGCCGGTTGGAGGTATCCCCATGAACTCACCCCGGTGGGTGCCGGTCATGATTGAGCGAAAGGCGACGAGGTCTGCGTCCGCGACCGCATCCAGGACCTCGATTCGGATGTCAGGAAACGCAGAGCGGAAAGCCTTGAGCCGTTCGATCTGCTCGACCCGGTCGAGCGCCGGTGACAATGGCGATGAATGGCGTACGAAGGACTCGGAGGCGAAGAGCTCAACGGCATCAGGGTTCCCCTCTCCCCAAACCCTGCGCACATACTCCCGAAGGAGAGCCAGGTTTTCGGCGCTGGACACTTCAGCTCTCTCCCGGTCGTTGTGCACTGACGACATACCAATGCCAATGCTTTGGCCCGGAGCCCGATGGTCCATCGAATTCCTCCTCACGGATCTCTATGTTGGCCAAGCCGGCGAACCATTCCTCGATCTCCCCTACCCCCACGACTGCAATGTCGGGCTCCGCTGCCCACGTATCGTTGACACCGAAGAGAACCCCAACGAACCACCCTTCCGGCGCCACGGCGTCGAGCGCGGTTCTCACCGCTCGATCCAGGTCGTCACCGGCGAAAGGAAGCGAGAGGGAGGCAAACACGAGCTCTGCGGTCGGGAGGTCGATATCGGCGAAACCGGAGATCCGCGTCTCGAGGCGCGGCGCGAGTGCTTCAGGCACACGTGACTCGAGGATTTCGATGGCTCGAGGCTCACCATCGACCGCGAGTACCCGCCATCCGTGATCGAGGAGCACAAGGGCTTCGTTCCCCGCCCCTGAGCCGAGATCGATGACGAGGCGATCCCGGCCGTTCCGTCCATCAGTTTTCTCGAGGGCGACATCGAGGAACTTCACGGGCTCACGGCCGGCAGTGCCCTCGGCGTACCGAGCCCACAAGCTCTTGCCGGCATTGATGTCGAGTTGTCGGCTGGATGAGGATCGATCGGTCACGCCGCCCAGTTCTACTCTTCCTGTGGTGAAGATCAACGTGATCACGATGTTCCCTGATTACTTCGAGGGGCCCCTCGACGTGTCCATCGTTCGTCGCGCCGTCGAAGATGGACTGCTAGAAGTCGATTTGATCGATCTTCGGGACCACGGGCTGGGGAAGCACCGCCAGCTCGACGACACCCCCTTCGGGGGAGGCCCGGGGATGGTGATGATGATCGAGCCCCTTGCATCGGCTCTTGAGCCACTCTCATCGACGACACGCATCCTCTTCACACCTGCGGGGATCCCCATGACGCAGGCGACCCTGGATCGTTGGGCCGGATTGCCGGAGATCACCTTCGTGTGCGGGCGCTACGAGGGTGTGGATCAGAGGATCGTCGATCACTTCATCGACGAAGAGGTGAGTCTCGGTGACTACGTGTTGGCAGGAGGTGAGGTGGCGGCCGCGGCCGCAATCGAGGGCGTGAGCCGGCTCATACCCGGTGTCGTTGGCAACCCCGAGTCGACCGATAGAGAGTCGTTCAGAGGCGGCCTTCTCGAGGAGCCGGTATACACGAGACCCGCCGAATATCAGGGCTGGAGTGTTCCCGATGTGCTCCTGAGCGGCGACCACGCACGCATCGAAGAGTGGCGGCGAGAGCAGAGGTTCAGACGCACGAAGGAGCGACGACCCGATCTCATGTCGAATGGCGAGGATTCGGATACCTGATAGAATTCTCTGCCCGGGAACTGTCTAGATCTCTCCCGCACCGTTTCGAGGAGTCTTCCAATGAACGATCTTCAAGCTGTCGAGAACGCGCACGTCCGTGACGACATCCCAGAGTTTCGCGCTGGAGACAACGTCAAAGTCCATGTCCGCGTCGTCGAAGGTGGCCGGGAGCGTGTCCAGGTGTTCGAAGGCGTCGTTCTCGCCCGGAACGGCACCGGACCACGCGCCTCTTTCACGGTGCGCAAAGTGAGCTTCGGCGTCGGGGTAGAGCGTGTCTTCCCCCTGCATGCCCCGATCATCCAGAAGGTCGAAGTGGTACGGCGCGGTGACGTGAGACGTTCGAAGCTCTACTACCTGCGCGATCGAGTGGGCAAGTCGGCCCGCATCAAGGAGCTACGCGACTGAGTTCCGAGACAGCCGACCGCCACCTCGTGCAGGATCATCAGCCGGGAGAAGAGCCCCCGAGGAAGAGGAAGCGCTCGTTCTGGGCCGAGCTTCCAGGCCTGCTGCTCACTGCCCTCGTCATAGCGGTGGTCATCAAGACCTTCTTGGTCCAGCCCTTCTGGATTCCGTCCGAGTCGATGCTGCCCACCATCGAGGTCAACGACCGGGTCATGGTCAACAAGCTCGCGTTCCAACTCGGTGAGTTGGAGAGGGGTGACATCGTCGTGTTCCGCGATCCCGCCGAAGCCGAGATCGAGGAGTCGGTACCGGAGGCGATCATCCGCTCCGTGCTGGAAGCCGTAGGTGTTCGCACCCGCGGGCGGGATGACCTCATCAAGCGGGTGATCGGGTTGCCCGGGGACACGGTGACGATTGACGAGAACCGGGTGCACATCAACGGTGTGGCAATCGATGAGCCATATCTGAGTGATACCTCGTCCATGCCCGACGAGGGCCCGTTCGAGGTCAGCGAGGACCAGGTCTTCGTGATGGGCGACAATCGTGAGTTCAGCTTCGACAGCCGTCGCTTCGGGCCAATTCCCCAAGAAGACCTCGTCGGCGAGGCGTTTCTCACCATCTGGCCGCTGTCCAACTTCGGTGGCTTCTAGCCTCTCCGACCACCTGGAAAACAACTCCCGGGTTGTGTAGGTGTTAGCCCGGGAGGCGACATATGATCGCCACACGCCCGACTGCTGATGAGGAGAACATGGAAGGCGATCTCGAGCGCTATGAGTCCGAAGTGGAGCTCAAGCTCTACAAGGAGTATCACGACGTACTTCCAATGTTCAAGTACGTGGTCGAGACGGAGCGGCGCTTCTACCTGGCCAATGAGGTGAGCATCGACGTTCGCGAAGTCAACGGCGCCGTGTTCTTCGATGTCGACATGCGAGATGCATGGGTCTGGGACATGTTCCGCCCCGCCCGCTTCCTGGATCACGTCCAGGTCCTCACCTTTCGCGACGTCAACGTGGAAGAGCTGGAGAAGTCGGAGCTCCCCATCTGAACGACGGCCGGCGACGTCTCGGTGATGCCGGAGAGCGGCTGGCCGCATGGTTCCTCTCGACCCACGGCCTCACGATTGTCGAGTCCAACGTGACCCTTCCCGATGGTGAGATCGACCTGCTCGCCGAGGACGGGCACGTCCTTGTTGCCGTCGAGGTGCGCACCACGACCGCCGGAGGTGATCCGATCGGGGCCGTGGACTATTGGAAGAGAAACCGGGTCAAGCGTCTGGCGGTGGGGGTCGGAGCGAAGAGAGTCGATTTCGTCGGTGTGCGGATCGCCGGTCAAGGTGTGGATTTCCATTGGGTGCAGAATTGACGAGCCCATGGCGTGAGAGGACACTCACCCGCCGATGAGCCAGGACACAGCAGCGATTCGTGTCAGTGGTCTTTCCAAGCACTACGGCAAGACTCAGGCCCTCGACGATCTCGAGTTCGAGATCCCCCAAGGGAAAGTCACCGGCTTTCTCGGCCCAAACGGAGCCGGCAAGACCACCACCTTCCGCTCGCTCCTCGGTCTGACCCGACCCGACGGCGGCGACATCGAGGTCCTGGGCATGTCCGTCCCGGCCCAGCTCAACCAGATCACCAAGAAGGTGGGAGCGATCGTGGAGGAGCCGGGGCTGATCAAGTCCCACACCGGCACCATCAACATGAAGATCGCCGCAGACACGCTCGGTTTTGGCCACGACCGGATCGACGAGCTCATCGACTTCGTGGGCTTGACCGGAGACGCAGGACGCAAGGCCGAGCAGTACTCGAAGGGAATGCGTCAACGTCTGGCTCTGGCGGCCGCGATGATCGGTGACCCTGAGTTGTTTCTTCTCGACGAGCCTCTCGACGGCCTCGACCCCGCCGGCCAGCACGCCTTCCGGGCAAGGCTCCGAAACCTGGCTACCGAGGGGAAGACCGTCGTCGTGTCCAGCCACGACCTCGCCGATATCGAGGCTCTCGCCGATTATGTGGTCGTCGTCAACAGAGGTCGATTGGTGACACAGGGCCCCCTCGAGTCGCTCCTGGACGATGGTGTCGTGCGGGTCGTCGTGGACGATGGTCCATCCGCCATGGCCGCCTTGTCTGCAGCGGGCATCGAGTCCCGGTCGGACGACAAGGGATTGATCGTCGAGTCTGAAGATGGTTCCAGCATTGTCGAAGTTCTCGCCAGGGCAGGCATCTACCCGAGCGAAGTCAGACGCGAGAGAACGACTCTGGAAACTGTCTTCCTGGGCATGACCGAGGAGTTTGGGACATGAGCCTCGTCCATGCGGAGTATCTGAAAATCACCCGTAGGAAGCTGTTTCCAACGATGCTGGCGATTCTTGGTTTCTTCACCCTGTTGAGCGCGTTCTTCCTGATGATCTTTGCCCAGATCGCCCCCGAAATCGCCGGAGACATCCCCTCGGTGGATAAACCCCTCGCCTATACCTTCGGGGCCCAGCAGATCGCCGGCCAGACTTGGTTTCCGTTGATCTTGGCGGTGGTCATGCTTGGTGGAGAGCTCACAACGACGGTCTGGGCCACATCTCTGACCAGGGACTCCCGCCGTCTGATGCACATCCTGGCCCGTCTTGTGGTGTTTGCGGTGGCGAGCTGGCTGGCCTTCGTGGTCGGCACGGCGGTGTGGGCCGGCATCGCCTTCTTCGCCGCCGAGGGAACGGGCAGCCCTTCGCTCGGGGAGTGGCTCGGGCTGGTGTGGCGCATTGGTCTGATCGCATTCGCGTGGACGTCGCTCGGCCTCGGCACCGTGGCAGCGCTTCGCTCGATGGGCCCGGCGATCGGCGCGGTGCTCGCTTTCTCGTTCCTGGAGAGCTTCCTCTCCCTATGGGATCCTTACGCCAATGTGTCCCTCACCGCTGGTACGAATGCGCTCTTCGAGGTGTCTTTGGGAGGGATAGCAGGCGCCTTCCTTCCCGGCGGGGACATCTCTCTGGCCCACGCCATCGGCATCCTCATCGGGTGGGTCGTCGTCGGGCTCGCCCTCACCTGGTGGGGTATGCACCGACGCGACGCCTGAAAGGGGGCGGTGACTGGCTAGCCGCCTTCGACACGCACCCCGTACCGCCGGCGCAGCTCCTTGTGCCAGCAACCGTGGTGCCAATGACGTCTGAGATCGGGGGCCTCGTCGGGCACAACGACGAGGTGATATGTACGGGGAGGGATCGCACCTTCGCAGCCGGGGCACAGGTATCCCTTGGCAGCCTGGTAGGGCTGCACAGGGGTGACGGTCACGTCGAGAAGATGGCCCATGCGATCAGGGCGAGCATCGCGGCCATGGCCACGACCACCATGATGATGTCGAAAGTGGTCTTCTTCTGCTCTCGAAAAGGATTGAAACCCACGTCCCGAACGGTAACCCGGACGCTCGGCTGTCTACCGTCACGACGATGAGCTGGCTTCGCACCGAGGACCAGGGCCAGATTCGATGGGTCATCATCGATCGGCCCGAACGCAAGAACGCCATTCCTTTCGATGGATGGCCGGAATTGCGAGAAGCCTTCGTCGACTTCGAGCACTCCAGCGCCCGAGTACTCATACTCACAGGAGTCGGAGGCGACTTTTGCGCAGGCGCCGACCTGGATCAGACCAAAGCCGCCGACATGATCTCTGTTGCCGATCGACACGCCCGCATGAAGCTCGTCCATGACGCTGCGATCGCTCTACACCGCACGACCAAGCCCACGATTGCTGCCGTCGAGGGTGTCGCCGTGGGAGCAGGGATGAACCTCGCGATCGGGTGCGATGTGGTTCTTGCCGCCGACACCGCCCGCTTCTCCCAAATCTTCGTCAGACGCGGCTTGACCATCGACTCGGGCGGGACCTGGCTGCTTCCCCGGATCGTCGGCCTGCAGCGCGCCAAAGAGCTCGCCCTTTCTGGGCGGATCATCGGCGCCGGGGAGGCCGTTGAATACGGCCTAGCGCTCGAGGTGGTTCCCGTGGCCCAACTTGGAGATAGAGCCAAGGCCCTTGCGCAGGCTTTCCTAGACGGGGCCCCCATCGCTCAGATGTTCACCAAGCAAGGCCTGAACGCGGCTTACGAGTCGAGTTTCGACGAGTCGATCAGTTGGGAGGGCCAGTCCCAAGCGATCGCCTTCGCAACCGAAGATGTTGCCGAGGGGATAGCTGCCTTCCTGGAGAAGCGCGACCCGGAATGGAAGGGTCGCTAGCGCCATGATTGGCTACGGCACCAGCTCACTCCTGGCCGATGTCCTCGTTCCAGAGATCGGGCCGTGAGGGGATGAAGCGCTCCATGAGGTCGATGCACTCGGGATCCTGAACCACCTCGACCATCACCCCGCGGGAGCGGAGTAGCTCCTCGGCTCCCATGAACGTGGTGTTCTCTCCGACCACCACTCTGGGAATCTCATAGAGGAGAATTGCACCCGAGCACATGACGCATGGCGAGAGGGTCGTGTAGATGGTCGCTCGCCGATACTCGGAGGCGGGGCGACGGCCCGCATTCTCCAAGGCGTCCATCTCCGCATGGAGGATCGACGAACCACGCTGCACTCGTTGGTTGTGACCCCGTCCGACTACCCCACTGTCGATCACCAACGCCGACCCTATGGGTATTCCGCCTTCGGACAATCCTTGACGAGCTTCCTCGATGGCTGCTCGCAGCCCGGCGTCGGACATGGCGGCAAGGTTAGGTGGACGGCGAACATCGAGCCAAGGCGACCCTAACCTGAGGTGATGTCTCGAGTAGCGGTCGCCGGACCTTCGATGACCGTGACCGAGGCGGCCGGCAGTGTCGTGGAAGAAGGCGGTTCGGTTGTCGACGCCGCGATGGTCGCCGCCCTGACCGCCATGTGCACCGAGCCGGGAATCTGCGCTCCTGCCGGAGGCGGGTTTCTGACCATATCTCTTCCCGGGGTCGATCCGGTGGTCGTCGATGGGTATATGGCCTATCCGGGACTGGGGTTCTCGGGTGTGACTTCGAGCCGCATGGTGACGATGACATACGGGGGAGGCGTGACGACTCTCGTGGGGCCCGGTTCGATTGCAGTGCCGGGTGTTTTCGCCGGGCTCGCCATGGCCTCGGAGATGTTCGGTCATGTGCCATGGAAGGTCCTCATGGACGTGGTGGCCAACACAGTCGAAGGCGGCTTCCCACTCGGAGCGGCTGCCCACAGCTATCTCACGCATGCCGGCGAAGAGATCTTCTCACAGGAGCGGGTGGTCCGGGAAGCGCTGTTCCATGGGGATCGTCTCAGGGCGAAGGGAGATCTGATCGTTATCCCCGGGCTCGCCGACACACTCCGGCACATTGGTGAGGAAGGTGCTCGGACTTTCTACGAGGGCGACCTGGCCAGAATCGTCATCGACGATCTCGAGGATCGTGGTGGCCGGCTCACTCGGAAGGATCTCGCCGGATACCGGGCCGAGGTGCGCCGGCCGATCGAGGTCTCGATGGGTGACTGGTCGTTCTGGCTCAATCCCCCTCCTGCGATCGGCGGAGCAGTCGTTGCGCTTGCTCTCGCTGAGTTGGCCAGGTCAGGCTCTTCCACTGCGGAGCACTGGGCGGAGGCCTTGGTGACGGCTTTCGGAACGCGGCGAGAAGATCTCGAGGTGGCCAGTGATCCAGATCGCGCGGTGAGCGAGGCTTTGCTGCGCGCAGGGGTCATGTCTCCATCAACGATTTCCGTGGCTGCGTCCGATGCCGAAGGGGGCTCGGTGGCTGGAACGTTCTCCGCCGGGTACGGCTCGGGAGTGATTCCCGCAGACACCGGCCTGATGATGAACAACGCTTTGGGAGAAGTCGAGTTGATGCCGCTCGGGGTCGACGAATTCGTCGCCGGGGAGAGGATGATGTCCAACATGGCGCCGACCGTTGGGCGGCGGGGTCACGACGCCGTGGCCATTGGATCCCCGGGCGCCGATCGGATCACCTCCGCCGTATTCAGCACAATCGCCTCCCTGGTGGCCGGTCTCAGCCTGGCCGCGGCCGTGGATCACCCAAGAGCCCATCCCGAGTTCGACGACGATGATCTGCGAATCGCCGTCGAGCCAGGCCTCGAGATCACCGACAGCCAGTATGTGCTCAGGAGGCTCGACGACCTGGACATGTACTTCGGAGGCGTCAACGGAACTGCACTGGAAGCCGGGCGTCTGACCGCCCATGCCGACATTCGTCGCTCTGGGGCGGTCGCGCTATTTCAGTGACTTTTCAAGAAATCGTGTTGAACCTCACGTAGGCTGCAATCGGTAGATCGTGCGATAACGAGGAGTGGCCGCCGGCCATGAGTGAGGATCGCCCCCCAGAGCAACCTCTCGACCGGATGATGGAAAGGCCTGACCTGGGCGCGCTGCGGGAGAGCTACAAGGGACCATCTCGCTCCCGGCTGAGACTGGAGCGGATGGTGTCGGGTCTCGGCCGTGCGTTCACGAGCAGGTCGGTGTTCACGCTGCTCCTGGCGGCCGCCATTCTCCTTGTTCTAGTCATCGGCTACATGCAGCTGAATTAACCCGGGTGCGCGTAGAGATCCGTAGGGCCCGGGCCGCCGACCTTCAGTTCTTGTGGTTGCTCTCTTTCACGCATCGCACTCTGAAGACGAGGGCAAGAGCGTCGATGACATCCGGTCCGAGCCCACGCTTCGGCGGTATCTAAACGACTGGGGCAGGCACGGAGATCTGGGTTTCCGCGAGGTGGCCCGGATCAGAAACCGGGTGGGCACGGAGTCACTGAAGATGCTTCTAGAGCTCCCCTGAACGCTCTGCCGACCCCCTAGTCGACGGTTCGGCGATCCCCTACGTTCGATGCATGTATGCAGCAGCTATGTCTGTGGCCCTGGTTGGAGGCGTGGCCAGAGCGGTCGAGGTCGAGGTTCACGTAGGGCGCCAGCAGGAGTCTTTCAAGTTGTCCGGTCTGCCCGACACCGCAGTGCGGGAGGCAAAGGACAGGGTTCGCGCTGCCATTTCATCCGCCGGGATGGACTTTCCCAATCGAGCCGTCACGGTGAATCTCGCTCCGGCCAATATCCCAAAGGCGGGCACGGACTATGACCTGCCGATTGCGATAGGAGTTCTCTCGGCCTCAGCCTCCATACCGCACGCATCAGGAGCGATCATCACGGGAGAGCTGGCTCTCGATGGCAAGGTCAGGTCGACTTCGAGCACCTTGGGGGCCGGTGTCCTCTCAGCTCAGATGGATCTGGCGTGTGTCGTTGCCAAAGGGGCGGCACCCGACGCCGCGGCAGTCCCGGGAGCCAGGGTCTTCGGTGTGAACACACTTGCCGAGGCCGTGGACCTGTTTCGGCATGGGCTCGAGGCCACCCCGGAACCACCCACGAGGGCGAATCCCAGTTCGCCTCATCGTTCGCCCGACATGTGCGATGTCAAGGGCCAGTTGTTGGCCAGGCGGGCTCTCGAGATCGCCGCGGCGGGTGGTCACCATCTCCTGTTTCACGGCCCACCCGGTGGTGGCAAGACGATGCTGGCTCGTCGGTTCGCCTCGTTGCTTCCGCCACTGACGGAGTCGGAAGCGGTCGAGGTCGCTCTGATCCACTCCGCGGCCGACGTCGTCCGGGGTGTTCTCCCTGACCGACCGTTTCGAGCACCGCACCACACAGCGTCCCGGGTCGCGTTGGTCGGCGGAGGTAGCGGGATCCCGGTACCAGGCGAAGCCAGCCTCGCCCATCGAGGTGTGCTTTTCCTGGACGAGATGGCCGAGTTCCCGAGAGGGAACCTCGACACGCTCCGGCAACCAATGGAAGATCGTGTCGTGGTCATCGCTCGCAAGGCAATGACGGTGCGATTCCCTGCCGCGTTTCAGTTGCTTGCTGCCACCAATCCATGCCCCTGTGGATTCCATGGCGACCCCCGTAAGCCATGTACATGCAGGACGGCTGCCGTGGATCGATACAGGAGGCGTCTGTCGGGCCCTTTGATCGATCGAGTCGACCTGGTGGTCGAGGTGGGGCGGGTCAGCGCCGGGCAATTCTCGGCGACTTCATCGGAGCCGAGCGTCGACATCCGGAACCGAGTCATTGGGGCGAAGGAGTTCGGCCGGGCGAGGACCGATCAGATCGCCAACGCCGCACGAGACGCGATAGGTGCCGCTCTCGAGTCTGGAATGATCACTGCCAGAGGGGCAGTGCGCATTCGACGTGTGGCCCGCACTATCGCCGATCTCGCCTCGGAACCCGTGGTCGACGAAGAACACGTTGCCGAAGCAATGGCGCTTCGCAATGAGTGGTGAGGATCGGCTGGTCGAGGTATCGGGCGACGGGTATCCGGTGGGCTTGCGCGATCTAGAGGACCCTCCTCCGATCCACGTTCTGGGACAACTCACCCCCTCCCCTGGTGTTGCCGTAGTGGGCACCCGACGTTGCACCCGGTATGGGATCGACCTCGCCGAGTCGTTTGGCCACGTTGTGGCCCGATCCGGTTGGACGACAGTCAGTGGGCTGGCCAGGGGGATCGATGCGGCCGCGCATCGAGGGGCGCTACGCAGCGAGGGACACGCCGTGGCTGTCCTCGGTTGCGGGACGGATGTCTGTTACCCCAGAGAGAACCGGCCCATCTACGACCGCATCCTCGATACCGGAGGGGCAATCGTCTCCGAGTACCCGCAAGGGACACCACCTGCACGCTGGCGTTTCCCGGCTAGAAACAGGCTGATCGCTGCTATGTCTGCAGCCGTGGTCGTCATCGAGGCGAGTAGAACCGGTGGTGCACTGATAACGGCCCGGCTGGCCGCTGAGCTCGGCAGAGAAGTCTTCGCGGTTCCAGGGGACGTCGATCGGGAGGCATCGGAAGGCTGTAATCGGCTTCTGAGGGACGGTGCTCACCCGGTTCTCGGTGCAGAAGACCTCGTCGAGGAGCTAGCACTGATCCTCGGGCCGCCACCTGGAACGCGAGTCGTCAGATCCATTCCCGATGGTGGGGTGGACATCGAGGAGCTGGCACAGCTCTGGAATATCTCGATTTCCGAGGTCTTGGTCAAAGTTGGGACACTCGAGCTTGCCGGCAGAGCACGCCGACGGGGCGGCCGGGTGTACCCCGTTTGACGGAAGGCTGCCAGGGCTGAGGGAGAAGAGCCAATAGCATCGGGTGTCGTGCGTGTTCCCGATCTTCCCCAATGGGCCCATGGCCCGGTTGACGCCTACCTCTCGGTGATGAGGGACCAGAGAGGGTTGAGCGACAACACACTGGCCGCCTATCGAAGAGATCTCGCCCAGTTCTTCGCCTACTGCGCTCGCTCCGGTGTTGGCTCCATCGGAGATGTAGAGCGCAAGCTTGCCCGCAGATACCTCGCGTTCCTCGACACTCTCGGGTACTCACGCCGCTCTATTGCTCGAAAGGGCTCATCTGTTCGTTCTTTCTACGCCGACGCACTAAAGAGAGGAAAGGTCACGGCCAATCCCCTCGACGGGGTCTCACGCCCGAAGACCCCGCGCCCCCTGCCCCACGCGCTGCCTGCTCGCACCGTGGCCGAGGCGATCGATGGCATCGATACGTCCGATCCCATAGGGATCCGAGACAAGGCGCTGCTCGAGACGCTCTATGCGACGGGCGTCCGTATCTCCGAGCTCGTCTCTCTCACGACCGAGGACACCGGTACCGACTACCTGACCGTCGTCGGGAAGGGCGACAAGACCCGGCGCGTCCCCGTTGGGCGCCCAGCCCAGAGAGCGATCGAGCTCTATCTGCACGAGTCGAGACCGCAGCTTGCGGGGGAGGGAGCAGGAATCTCACTATGGGTCGGAGCTCGCGGCGGCGCGATGACCCCGAGAGACATACGCAGGGTCGTCCGAAAGAAGGTTGCGACCTTTCCCCATGCCCTCCGCCACAGCTTCGCCACGCACATGCTCGAGGGTGGTGCCGACCTGCGGACCGTTCAGGACCTGCTCGGTCATACCGACCTCGCCACCACTCAGATATACACTGCCGTTACCCGCAAGCACCTGAGGGGGACCTATGACCGAAGCCACCCAAGAGCCTGACCAGAACCAGGTCGACGGCTTGTGGGAGAGCTTCAAGGCCAGCGAGGAGCCCAGCCTCCGAGAGCGGCTCATCCTCCACTACTCGCCGCTGGTCAAGTATGTGGCCGGACGGGTCGGGGCCGGTCTTCCGAGGTCAGTGGATCAGAATGATCTGGCCAGCTACGGGCTTTTCGGGCTCATCGACGCCATAGACAAGTTCGAGCCCGATCGCGGTTTCAAGTTCGAGACATACGCCATAAATCGCATCAAGGGGGCGATACTCGACGAGCTGAGGGCGCTGGACTGGGTGCCTCGCTCCGTCAGATCCAGGGCGCGTCGTATCGAGACGGCGATACAGGAACTGGAGCACGAGCTGCAGAGAACCCCCACCGAAGAAGAGGTGGCATTCCGGGTGGATATGGATCTTGAAGATCTTCACGACGCCCTGGCCGAGATCGGCAGATCCGGGATCTCCGCACTCGACGAATTCGTCTCCTCGGACTCGAGCACGGCCGTGGGGGACCTGGTGGCCGACCCGGGTGGCATATCACCCGAGGCCGCCTTCCAACAAGAGGAGACGAGACGAGGTCTCGTCGACGCCATCAATCGTCTCCCAGAGAGGGACCGTCTGGTCGTCACGTTGTACTACTACGAGGGAATGACGCTGTCCGAGATCGGAGAGGTGCTGGGGGTTACCGAGTCCCGTGTCTGTCAGATCCATGCCAAGACGATGATGTCGCTCCGGAACCGTCTTGGTGATCCAACCTGGGGCTGATCTTCAGACTGCCAGGTCGTCGAACCGAGGATCCAGCACCCTTTGAAGATCAACAGTCCTGATCTTCACCAGATATCCTCGGCGTCCGCCGTTGATGTAGATCTCCTCCAACTCTGCGATCTCGTCATGGGCGTGGATGGGCAGGGTGGTCCTGGTGCCGAACGGTGACGTGCCTCCGAACTCGTAGCCGGTCCAACGTCTGGCCTGACTCTGACCGGCCGTCTCAACCGCTTTCACTCCGAGGGTTCTGGCGAGATTCTTCGCAGAGACCTCCAGGTCTCCGTTCATCAGGACGAGGACTCCGTGGCCGTCGCTGGT
>JAHEJW010000013.1:65970-77251 GCA_024638655.1 bacterium
GAAACGGCCCATCAGGCTCGCGTCGTCGAGAGTGAGGAGGGCCGAGAAGCTCTCTTCGAACGGATCGACGCCAGCCGATCGCAGAGACGGATGACCCGGCGGGCACGACGTCAGGCAATCGTCGCATCCGTAGATGCGTCGCCCGAGCCGGGGTCGGATCCATTGTGGGATCGACCCCGGGGTCTGCAGCCAGGTCGACAAGCAGCGCCGAGCGTCGAGGGCCCCATCCTCAATTGCTCCGGTCGGGCACGCCGGCATACACGCCGTACAGGTCCCGCAGTCCCGGGTCATCTGTCCAGTCGGCTGCAAGAAGGCGTCGGTGGCCACGGTCCCCAAGAGCATCCACGGGCCGACCCCTGGGGCGAGAACCATGGTGCTGCGGCCAGCCCATCCGACACCCGCCCTGATGGCTGCCGACCTGTCCGCCAACCGGTTGTCGTCAATGAGCGTCTCGGCTCGCTTCCCGAGATCGGTCAGGCGGGTGCTGACCGCTGCTGCCACCCGGCGAACCGGCTGGTAGAAGTCCTCTGTGGCGAAACGGCCGACCAAGGGCCCGGTGGGGCCGGGAGGTGCGGTTCGGCCGACATACGAGATGCCGAAGACGACGAGTGATCTGGCCCAAGGGAGAGAGAGCCGAATGTCGGTCGCGAGCTCAGGGTTGTCGTACGTGAAGCCGAGCGGACCGGCCCTGCCCACGTCGATTGCATCTTCCAGTTTGATCCGGCCCCTGATCAGCTCCTCGGATCCGGTGACACCCACCGAGTCGGCGCCGGCGGCTCGCGCCACATCGATCAGCTCCTGTGTGAGACTCACGATCCCAAGTTTGCCATCCCGGGGGATTACGCAATCAGCGTCGGGCACCGTACAATCCGGGCCATTACGCACGCTCGTAGACCCTCTCTGGTCGAGTGCGGCCCAGCTGGCCGCAGTCGAAGAGGGCATCCGAATTGGGTGGGGTGCGATCCCGACGGGCGGAGGAAACAACCAGGAAGGAGCAGTTGTGGCTGAAGTCACAATGAAGCAGCTCTTGGAGGCCGGTGTTCACTTCGGTCATCAGACAAGACGCTGGAACCCCAAGATGCGCCCCTATATCTACGGTGAGCGCAACGGAATTCACATCATCGATCTCCGCCAGACGGTAGATCAGATCGCCAAGGCCCAGGACATCACCAGGGATGCGGTCGCCGAAGGAGGAAGCATCCTCTTCGTGGGCACCAAGAAACAGGCGCAAGACGCTGTTGAGCAGCAGGCCAAGCGCTCAGGCCAACCATATGTCAACTACAGATGGCTGGGTGGCATGCTCACGAATTTCAGAACGATTCAGCAGCGAGTCTTCTACATGCGCGAACTGCAGCGCATGGAGGAGACCGGTGAGATCAACAACCTGCCCAAGAAGGAGCGTCTCAGGCTGCGCCGAGAGCTGGAGAAGCTCGAGGCCAACCTCGGTGGTGTCTCCACCCTGCAGCGTCTCCCTGACTTGGTGTTCATCGTCGATGTCAACACGGAAGAGACCGCGGTCCGCGAGGCCGACCGGCTTGGCATCCCGATCATCGCTCTGGTCGACTCGAACTCGGACCCGGATCCGATCGACTACGTGATCCCCGGAAACGACGATGCGATGAGGGCAGCCGATCTAGTCGCGGCGGCCATGGCCGACGCGGCCATCGAAGGGCGGGAAATCGCCTCGAAGAAGAAACCGGCCAAGCCGGAAACCGACGAGTCTTGATCAGATAGGTTCAGAGATGCCCGAGATCACCGCAAAACAGGTACAGGAGCTGCGTGTCGACGCCGGTGTCGGCATGATGGACGCCAAGAAGGCCCTTATAGATGCCGACGGCGACATGGAGAAGGCCTTCGAGCTCCTGAGGGAGCGAGGTCAGGCGAAGCTGGCCAAGCGCGCCGACAGGGAGGCCAGCGAGGGCGCCGTCGGCAGCTACATCCACGTTCAGAGCGACCGCCCCGTCCTCGGTGTCCTGGTCGCTTTGGCATCGGAGACCGACTTCGTCGCCAAGAGCGACGAGTTCAAGGAGGCCGCGGACGACATCGCCATGCACGTGTCCTGGTCCGATCCGGGATGGGTAGCACGCGAAGACGTCCCGGAGGAGGTCGTGGCTCGCGAGCGCGAGCTCATCGCAAAGCAGGCGGAGCTCGATGGCAAGCCGGCGGAGGTCATCGACCGCATCGTCGAGGGCAAGATCGAGTCCTGGTATGCCGAGAACGTGCTCACCGAGCAGAAGTTCGTGAATGCCGAGAAGTTCGATGGGTCGGTTGGCGACATGATCGCCGGTCTCGCTGCAAAAATGGGTGAGAACATCTCGATCCGCGAGTTCGCCCGAGTCAAGGTCGGCGGGTAGGAGTCTTCTTGTCCGATCACTCCAAACGACGGGTTCTGCTCAAGCTCTCAGGGGAAGCGTTCGCCGATCCCGCACTGGGTTACGGCATCGACCCAATGACAGTGCAACGAGTCGCAGAGGAGGTCGCCGAAGCGCTGGCATCCGACGTCGAGGTTGCCGTCGTCGTCGGCGGAGGCAACATCTTCAGGGGAGTCTCACAGGCCGCAGCAGGGATGGATCCGGCCAATGCCGACTACATGGGGATGCTGGCGACGGTCATCAACGCCCTCGCTCTGCGCGATGCACTGGAGAATCAGGGAGTCACCACGAGGGTCCAGAGCGCCATCACCATGCAGGAGCTCGCCGAGCCTTACATCCGGCTGAGGGCCATACGCCATCTCGAGAAAGGGCGTGTGGTCATCTTCGCCGCCGGCACCGGCAACCCATTCTTCACCACGGACACGACGGCTGCCCTGAGGGCCATCGAGATCAACGCCGACGAGCTGCTCAAGGCGTCTCGGGTCGATGGCATATACGACTCCGACCCGGCCATCAACGACGATGCCAGCCTGATGAGCGAACTTTCGTATATGGACTTCATAGGTAGGGAACTCCGGGTGATGGACACCACCGCAGTTACGATGTGCAAAGAGCACAATGTCCCGATTCATGTCTTCGACATGACCGTCCCTGGCAACATCGTGAAGGCGGTCCGAGGCGATCGGATCGGGACGGTCGTTCACTGAAGCAGGAGATGCTCAATGATCAGCGACCTCTTGAACGAGGCCCGGGTGAAGATGGAGGCTGCGGCTGATCATGTGGCCGGGGAGTTCTCCACTGTGCGGACCGGTCGGGCCAATCCGCAGTTGCTTCATCGCATCACCGTGGATTACTACGGCACGCCAACCCCGCTCCAGCAGTTGGCCTCCATCGCGGTCCCCGAGCCGCGTCTCCTCGTCGTGCAACCCTTCGACAAGAGCACGGTCTCGGACATCGAGCGGGCGATCCAACAGGCCGATCTGGGGCTGAACCCATCCAACGACGGCTCAGTCATCCGCATCGCTTTCCCACCTCTCACCGAAGAGCGTCGTAAGGAGCTCATCAAGCTCGTGCGGCACATGGCGGAGGAGGGCCGGGTCTCGGTCCGCAATATAAGACGCCACTCGAAGTCGGACATGGAAGAGCTGCATGGGGAGATATCCGACGACGACATTCATCGAGGTGAAGAGGAGCTGCAGGAGATCACCGACAAGTACATCGCAAAGATCGACAATCTGCTCTCCAACAAAGAGTCAGAGCTCCTAGAGGTATGAGTGGCTGATTCCAACACTCCCGGCAAAGACGAACAGCGGGGATTCGACCGTCCTTGGGAGAGGGACGACACGGAGGAAGCCGAGGTGGTCTCCCTGCCCGGGCTGGAAGCCCAGGAGGAAGATCCCGAAGAGTCGGACGAAATCGATTGGAGTGCAATCCGCGGTCATCGCGATGACGATTACACCTCCGAGGAGTACATAGCGGCCACCACGCAGGAGTACCAGGGTCTGGCCGAGGAAGTCAGCCGGGCAGCCGAGGAGGAATGGCAGCAGCAGGCCGTCGCGGCGACGCTGCCGGGAGTGGGCAGCGGCCTGGTCGGCTTCGAGGACGTCTCAGGCACCCGGACCGAATCGGAGGAGTCCTTCGAGGCTTACGAGCAGGCCGCTTCTTCGGACCTGACGATGCGGATGGCCTCTGCAATGGTGATATTCGGTGTCTTTCTAGGAAGCCTGCTGCTCGGCGGATGGTGGTTCACCGCCTTCGTGATCATCTTGATGATCGTCTCGGTAGGGGAGCTCTACGCCACCCTGAGGACGAAGGGCCTTCGGCCGCTTGCGCTCTTCGGGATCATCGGGGTCGTCCTGATGGGCGTGGGAGCACACAACACCGGTGTGGCGGCACTTGGTGGCTGGGCGGCACTCGTAACCGTCCTCACCATCCTCTTCTACACCTTGGCCCCACGGCGGAATGCGATCGAGAACGCCTCGGTGACGATCCTTGGGATGGCTTGGGTGGGTTTGCTTGCCTTCGCCATCCCGGTCGCACAGGGCCCGCGACCAGTTGCCTACATCGTGTTCGTCGTTCTGATCGTCGCGCTCAACGACATCGGTGCCTATTTCGTCGGTCGTTCGCTCGGTCGTCGCCGGCTGGCCCCTGAGGTCTCTCCCAACAAGACGGTCGAGGGCTTCGTCGGTGGCCTGATCGTGGGAGCGATTGCAGCTTCGGTGATGGTCACCTTCCCTGCGTGGGAGACGATCGGCCTGGCCAATGGCCTGGTCGCGGCTGCTGTGATCGGTGTCTTCTCACCTCTCGGGGACCTGGTGGAGTCGATGGTCAAGCGCTCGATCGGTGTCAAGGACATGGGCTCTGTTCTCCCCGGCCACGGTGGGATGCTCGACAGGATCGACGGTTTTCTGTTCGCGGTGCCGGCCATCTATTTCCTGTTCAGGGCGTTCGGCCTGCTGTGATCCGACCGTTGGTCGTTCTCGGGGCGACCGGATCGATCGGGACCCAGACTCTCGAGGTCGCCGAGGCGCTGGATATCCCGGTCGCAGCCATCGCAGCCAGAAACCCTTCGGAAGAGCTCACCCGGATCGCGAAGGGCCTCCCAGACGCCCTGGTGGCAGTTGCCGGAGGATCCGGGGAAGAGCGAGACGCACTACGGGGTCACCTCGGCGACAGGGTTCGGTTTGGGTCGGAGGGTGTGCTCGAGATCTCCTCGCTGACGGACGTCACAGTCGTGAACGGCATCGTGGGATCAGCCGGGCTGCGAGCGTCTATCTCGGCACTCGAGGCCGGTAACCGGCTGGCACTAGCCAACAAGGAGAGCATGGTCGCGGCTGGCGAGTTGGTGAATCGCGCTCTTGAAAACGGCGGCGGGGAGCTGATACCGGTAGACAGCGAGCACTCGGCTTTGTTCCAGTGTCTCGAAGGCGAGAGCCCACAAGCCGTGGACCGCTTGGTGCTCACTGCATCTGGCGGTCCATTCCGAGGGATGACCAAAGCGGAGCTGGCCGGGGTCACTCCGGACCAGGCTCTCGATCATCCGACCTGGGACATGGGGAACCGGATCACCATCGATTCGGCGACTCTCTTCAACAAGGGGCTCGAGGTGATCGAGGCCCACTACCTGTTCGATGTCCCCTACGACCGAATCGACGTCGTCGTACATCCCCAGTCGATCCTGCACTCCGCAGTCGCATTCGTCGACGGCTCCTGGAAAGGCCACATCGGGCATGCCGACATGCGAATCCCGATCCAATTCGCGATAACCGCACCTGCCCGAGAGTCCACCCCCACGCCCGAATTCTCACTGGTTGGCATCGAGCTCAGCTTCGAGAAGCCGGACAGGGCCACCTTCCCGGCCCTCGATCTCGCTTACGAGGCAGGCATTAGGGGCGGGTCGGCGCCGGCCGTTCTCAATGCGGCCGACGAGGTGGCGGTGGAGGCGTTTCTGGGGGGTCGTCTCGGCTTCCTCGGCATCCCCGAGATCGTCGAGCGGACCCTCGAGGAAGTCGAGTGGAGAGAGCCTAGGACGGTCGAAGAGGTCATCCAGGCCGACTCCGAGGCGCGTGCCGTGGCGGCGGGGATGATCGCCGGATCATGCTGATTAGACCCTATCTGCCGGTACCGTGATCCCATGCTCGGAGGTCTCGGCGCAGCCCTAGCGATCATTCTCTTCGTCACCGCCCATGAGGCCGGTCACTTCCTCGCGGCCAAGGCCATGGGCATGAAGGCGACGGAGTTCTTCTTCGGGTTCGGTCCCAAGCTCTGGTCCACCCAGAAGGGAGAGACCGAGTACGGCTTCAAGCTCCTTCCGCTCGGCGGATACGTGCGGATCGTGGGGATGAATCCGCTCGAGGACGTGGCGCCTGAGGATCTGGGCCGCACCTATCGCGAGAAGAAGTTCTGGGAGAAGAGTGTCGTCGTGCTTGCCGGCGTCGGGATGAACTTCCTAATTGGCTTTGTCCTGTTCTGGCTCATCGTCTTGGCAGCGGGTGTGCCTGGTGATCCGGTGCCGGTTGTGGCCGCCGTCGTCGAGGACTCGCCCGCCGCCGCCGCCGGGCTCATGGAGGGCGATCGCATCGTTGGTTTGGACGGCGCCGAGTTCGAGTCCTGGGAGCAGACAACAGACGCGCTGAAGTCGGCCGGGCCCGGTGAGGCCACGTTGACCGTGCGTCGGGACGGCGAGCTGATCACTTTCGACGTCGTCCTCGAGGAGAGCCCCAGCGTGGAGGGCGCGGGTTACCTCGGGGTCGCTCCTCTGACCGAGATCGTGCAGGTAGGACCGTTCGAGTCGATAGGGATCGCCGGTCAGATGGTGGGCTCTGCGGTGACCGACACGTTCGAGGCTCTCTTCCAGATGGTTCGCCCTTCATCGCTGGCGCAATACCTCGGTGTCTTGGCCGGTGACACCGACATCCCGGACGAGGTGAGACCCGTCAGTCCGATCGGGATAGTGGCCATTGGGGCCCAGGCGGAGAACCTTGCGTTTCTCGTCGGGATACTCGCGTATGTCAACATCATCCTTGCGACGATCAATCTCCTCCCCTTGTTCCCCCTCGACGGCGGTCACTTCGCCGTTGCCCTATACGAGAAGGTGACAGGCAGGGAAGCCGATATTCGACGGTTGATCCCGGTCGCGGCGGCGGTGATCGGGCTGTTTGTCTTCCTCGGGTTCGTGGCGATCGTGCTCGACATCGTCAACCCGATAGACCTCTGATCGAGCTTCGTCCCCTAGGCGGCCGAACCCGTATACCGTTCAACTCGTGAGCTTCGAGCGTAGACAGACCCGGCAGCTGCACGTTGGGGATGTGGCGGTCGGCGGTGGCGCTCCAATCTCGGTGCAGTCGATGACCACCACGAAGACCGCCGACGTCGATGGCACCCTCGCCCAGGTGTACGCCCTCGCCGGTGCGGGCGCCGACATCGTCCGCATCACATGTAACGATGTGGAGGCGGCTCAGGGGCTGGCAGAGATCGTCCCCCGTAGCCCGGTGCCCATCATTGCCGACATCCACTATCAGTACCGCCTGGCATTGGCGGCGATCGAGGCGGGTGTGCAGGGCCTACGGCTGAACCCGGGCAACATCCGGAAGGAAGATCAGATCAAGACAGTGGCCCGCGAGGCCAGGGATCGCGGTCTCCCGATTCGCGTCGGTGTCAACGCCGGCTCGCTGGACAAAGATCTTCTGGAGAAGCACAGCGCACCCGTACCCGAGGCTCTGGTCGAGTCGGCTCTGATGGAGATCCACTATCTCGAGGACGTCGACTTCCACGACATCAAGATCTCGGTGAAGCACTCGAACGTCAAGTCGATGATCGAGTCGTACCGTCTACTCGCCGACAGGGTCGACTATCCCCTTCATCTCGGCGTGACCGAGGCCGGACCACCCCCGGCGGGGTTGATCAAGTCCGTCGCCGGCATCGGGACACTGCTGAACGAAGGGATCGGTGACACCATTCGCTTCTCACTGACCGCCGACCCGGTCGAGGAAGCAAAGGCTGGAAGACAACTGCTCGAATTCCTCGGTTTGCGCGAGCGAAAAGGGCTCGATCTGATCGCCTGTCCCTCGTGTGGGCGTGCCGAGGTGGACGTCATCGAAGTGGCCACCAAGGCCCAGCAGGCCCTCGAGGAGGCCAATCTGCCCATCCAGGTGGCAGTGATGGGTTGCGTCGTCAACGGCCCCGGGGAAGCTCGTGAAGCCGACATCGGCATCGCGGCGGGCCGGGGGAGAGGCCATCTCTTCATCAAGGGGCAGGTCGTCAGGGTCGTGCCTGAGGAGGAGATGGTGGAGGCACTCCTCGACGAAGCCCAGAAACTGGTCGAAGAGGGTCTGGAGGCTCGTCTCGCCCATGCCGAGGCCAACGCCGAGGAGATCGCCGCGGCGGAACGCCGTCAGCTGATCGAGATCCAGGGTGATGCCAACCGGTCGGCCGAGAGACGGAAGAAGGTCGCCGAAGTGGCCGGTAAGGACTAGGTCTACTCCCTGAACGAGTAGACCACCGCTCCTTCGTGCCCGTGGGGTGTGGAGGTGAGGTGGGGCTGCATCCCGTCGAGAATCGCGTCGATCACCCAGGTCGAGGCCTCGTAGTTGGAGGCGCTGTCGAAGGCGGCGATGATCATGGCTTCGCCTTCGCCCGTTGTTGCGATGTCTGCCGACAGGAGACCATCGATCGAGGACATCCGGTCTTCCTCCGACTCCAGGAACGAGGTCACGTCCTCCAATCGGTCTTCTTCGAAGTGCAGTCGGATCATTCGGTAGTACATGAAATCTCCTCTTGTGAAGATGGAGAACCTATCGGAGCTGGGCCAGTGGAGTCTCGCAGATCAATCGAGGTCGGTCTCCAAAAGCGAGAAGCACACTGCATCGAAGACGCCGTCGTCGAACTTCAGATATGACCGGAGTAACCCCTCCTCGGTGAACCCACACCTTCTGAGGAGGGCTATTGATGCCGAATTGTGGGGTTCCACGTAGGCGACGATGCGGTAGACCTCCGTCTCTCGAGGGACCCAATTGCTGGTGAGCGTGACGGCTTCGGTGTCCAGTCCCCGGCGATGGACCTCGGGTATCAGCCAGTAGCCAAGCGCTCCGTGGCCCGGAACGCCCCTAAGGCTCACGTAGACCATGCCTATCGCTTTGTTGGTGGAGCGTTTTGATCGCCACAGACAAACCTGTCCCGTCGGCCTGCCGCGACCATTGACGCTCTATCCAGGCTCGCCCGCCCTCGTCGGTGTAGTTGCGGGGAATCGTGCTGCCACGGGCGTACCCGGCCCGACTGGCAGCCTCAACACAGTCGAGATCTTGCAGAGACCATCTCCTCAGGAGAATCCGATCTGTTCTCATTGGTGTAACGGGATAGTCGAGGCGGATTTTCGAGTTCAGCCCCGCCCTCCCGCGATTAGGGCGGCCGCGGGTGAGCGTCTGAGCCTCAGCATGGCAAGGATTCCGACCAGCGGTCCGATCGCCAGCACGGCGAAGGCCCATCGCCAGGTGGCCGTGTCTTCGAGGACGGGGATGATCCAGATCGTCGCAGCGGAGATGGTGAATCCGATGGCGATCTGCATGGTCAGCGCAGTTCCCACATAAGACTGGTCACCGACCTCGGTCACCATGGCGGAGAACTGGGCTGAATCTGCTACCACTGTGAATCCCCAGACCAGCCCGACGAGGACTATCACCCAGGTGCTACCGTCGAACAACAGGCCGATTCCGACAGAGCACGCGCCGGAGATCCCGAGCATCAGGATGGTGAAGTTGGTTCGTCCCCACCGGTCAGCGATGAAGCCACCAACCCATGAGCCCACTGCTCCCATGGCGATCACGAGAAAGGTGACGAAGGCAGCCATCGGTAGTGCCTCCTCTCCTGCGGCGACGAGATGGTCCCCGAAGAAGATGAGGAACCAGGCAGCCATGGCGAACAGCTCCCACATGTGGCCGAAGTACCCGATCGAGGCGAGCCGAACCCCGCGGTTGGCGAACACCAGGCCGACCTGACGAGGATCGAAGACCGACCGGGGGAATTCGAAGGGGCCGTCTTCGACCGAGTAGGCGACAACGCCACCGAGAACCGACATGAGTGCGGTGGCATATATGACACTCATCCAGTCGATCCCACCGAGTGCATTGGCCAGATGGGGCATGGCGTTGCCGAGGATGATCCCTGCGGCAAGGACGCCAAGGGCCATTCCACGCCCGGCGCGGAACCAGGTGGCAATCAGCTTGAAAGACGGCGGGTAGACCCCGGCGAGAAAAAAGCCCGTGACCAACCGCAGTGGGACACCCAACTCGATGCCTCCAGCCCAAACGAGCCCGAGGTTGGCCAACCCAGCCCCAACCGAGCCGATCAGCATCACGAGCTGCGGTTTGAAGCGATCGGAGAGATTCAGCGCAGACGACAGCAGAGCCCCTGCGACGAATCCGAGTATCACGCTGATGGTCAGCCAGGCCTTGCCGGTTCCCGAGAGCTCCCAGACGTCTGTGAGTTGTGGTACGACGGCGGTGGCCGAGAACCAGGTTGAGAAGCCAAGGACGAGCGCGACCGTCAATTTGACCAGGGCGACCAGACGACCGTCGGGATCCGAGCCGGCGAGGGAAACATCGACTCCTGGTTCCGACCCGGACATCAAAACAACCTAACGGCCTGAGGCGGTCGTTGCATTACATGCCAACGAGGGTGCCGTTATCGCTGGCTTGTCTGCGAAACCTCGTGGTCGGGAAGTGTGATGAAGACCATTTCCAGCTCCGATGAGCTCGTGACTCGATTTCGATGGCCTTTGCCTTTTGTGTCTTCAGCAAGAAGTATCGTTCCGGGGCCGATCGGTCGAACCTCACCGTCGGAGGCCTGAATCTCGAGTTCGCCGGATAGGTAGATGGCCAGGACCCGCTGGGGTGCCGGGTGCCAGTCGCCCACCCAGCCAGGGGGCACGCGCTCGAAACCGTATGTTTGCGCCGGCTCAAATGAGGAGAACATCACTGGTGGCGTGTTCTCGAAGTAGTCATGGACCTCTTCGAATGCGATGTCGACGTCCTGGAAGTGCGACTCGCCCTCGTCGTCAGAGAAGAGGCGAACAAGCTTCATCAGGGGAACCTACATCTCTGGTCTGAGTCCGTGCCACAAAGCGCCAGCCGTATTCGTTTTCCAAGATTCTTCGTTGTCTACGCAAGCCTTGAATCTGTCACAGCTAGAACGTATGTTCGATGACATGAATTGGTCTGGTGCTTCGGCTCATGAGATCGACCGGGGTTTTGATCACTTTGGGGGGGTTGCACGCCGCTGCTGCGGCACAGTGTGTGATCTGATCAATGCGGCTGATGCCGCCCAGACCTGGATGCGGGATGGGGCCCCGGTCACTGTCGGAGTCGGTTGCCGGTGAAGCTGCGGATGCGACACTCGACTGCTCGTCGCCTGGT
>JAHEJW010000014.1:0-4890 GCA_024638655.1 bacterium
GGATTCCGAGATCGTTCGCCCACTGCTCGACCCAGATCGAGAAGGTGGCGCGGAACGGGTCGTAACCCGGGCCAGGCGCCAGGATCGTCAACTCCGGAACCGTGGTGCCGTTGGGCAAGGTAAGCCCGGCACCGGGGGTCACGTCGGTGAAGTTCCCGTCGTCATCCCGACCGACGACAGGCTCTGTCTGCCAGGTGTAACCGGCATCCTTGAGGATCTGAATCGCCGTGTCGAAACGCGTGCCTTCGTCCATCGGCTCACCGTCGGCCCAACCGGCCCTTTCCACGTCCTCGTTGTAGAACGTCGTGAGGTCCGGGTGGATGACCGTGTATCCGGGGAACACTGCACCGGCAAGGACGGTGTCCGCGATCAGCTCCTTGTTGATCACGGTCGCCATAGCCTGGCGGAACGCCAGGTCGGACATCGGTGCCTTGCGCATGTTGAAGGCCATGTAGCGGAAGCCCTCGGTCTGGTTCACTGCGAACTCCAGATCCGGGTTGGCCGCGAGCTCGTTGCGCAAACCGCTGGTTATTCCAGTCGGGTCGTACACATAGTCGATCTCGCCACCGGCGAGCTTCTCATAGGCAGCGTCCTTCGTCCCATGCTCGACCCAGAGGATCTCCGAGACGAACGGTCCTTCGCGGTACTCCGCTACGACGTCGCCTGCACCTTCACCGCCATAGGTCTTGGTTTCACCACCCTCAGGCGTGATCGAGAACGATCCGTCCGAATAGAAGGTGTTGGTGTCACCAGACTGCGGATAGCTCGGATTGGACACTGTCGCCGCGAAGGCGCCGGTCTCCCACTGGTCGAAGATCTGAGATCCGACCGAAGGCTCCTTCGGGGACTCGACGGCATATAGCACCGTCAGGCCCTCGTTGGCCACCGCGTCTGCCTTCCAGGCATCGATGTCTTCCTGGGTGACGTCCTCGGCGGTGAGGTCGTTGTCAGGATCCTCATCTTCGAGAGAGGCGTCGACCAAAGCCTGGACGGCCTCCTCGTCGGTCAGGCCAGCAGCCACCTCGTCGGCAGCTGCGCGAGCCGCGTCCGCATGCTCTTGCCAGAAGCTGGCTGAGAGGAACGGGGCGAAGCCCACACCGTTCTGCCATACGGCAAGACCGGGCTGCTCACTGAACTCGACGCGCACCGTGTAGTCGTCGGGCGCCGAGACGTTGAGCACGGCGGGCGGGAAGTAGGCGGCGTGGTTGCTGCCCAGATTGAACTCCCGGACCGTCTCGAAGTAGAACACGAGGTCATTGGCCGTCACGGATGTGCCGTCAGACCATTGGAAATCGTCACGGATTGGCTGTTCGACGACCCAGATGTCGCCTTCCTGGACCGCGGCCACTGGCTCATCGGTCGCTGCGACGTCGGGAACGTAGACGAATCCGGGCTGGCTCAGCCTGAACAGAGCGACCTTCCCATTGCCCAAATAGGCCTGGTTGTAGGTCGAGCTCAGCGTGTCCAGCGCCGCCCACCAGTTGTCCGTGGTGATATTCGAGATGAAGCCGATATTGAAGGTTCCACCTTCAACTGTCGGCCCACCGTCGTCACCCTCGGTGGTGTCGGTCGTCCCGTCGTCGGTACCTTGAGTGGTTGTCGCCCCGTCGTCTTCGCCGGAGGTCGTGTCGGTCGTGCTGTCTGTGCACGCCGCCACGATCATGGCGAATACGGCGAGGAGCGCAAACAACCGCAGCCCAAAGGGCTTCGTTGTTTTCACTTAGTTTCCTCCGAACTAGGGGTTTTTTGACATGCACCCCCCTCATGGGAGAGCACGCGACACATCACAATAAACGGATGGGCACACGTATGCCTAGCTCGAGGACGGTCGCGACGTCATCCGGCGGGGGCCTCGGAGGGTGCATCCAGAATGACATCGTGACGTTTCCTCGACTCCGAGATCATCGCTTGGATGATTCCCGTCATGGGCAGGGCGAGTATCACCCCGAGACCTCCGAGCAGGGCGCCACCACCCAGGATGGCGGCCACCGAAATCGCCGGGTGGATCTCCATGGTCCGCTTGGTGATACGTGGTGAGATCAGGTAGTTCTCGACTTGCTGGTAGGCGACCAGGAAGACGACCACCCAGACCATGGTCGTGACGTCGTTGAACGTAAGGGCAACGACGGCAGGGAGGATGGCGGCGAGATAGGTGCCCACGACCGGTATGAACTGGCTCAAGACCCCCACCCAGATGCCCAGAGACAGCGCGAACCGAACCCCCAGAGCGGAGAGAAAAGCCGCCGATAGTGCCCCGCTCAGGACGGCCAGGATGAGCCGGGAGTAGATGTAACCGCCCATGCTCTCGACCGCCAGGTTCCAGATGTACATGGCCCGTCTTTGCTGGCTTTCGGGCATCGTGGACAAGACGGTCCGCTGAAGCTTGGGCAACTCGGCGATCATGTAGAAGGAGAACAAGGCGACCGTCGTCGCAAACACCAGGAAACCGATCACACCGGCAGTCAGACCAAGCACACCGCCGGCCAGGGTCCCTCCAACCGATTGGAGATATCCGATCGCGTCCTCCCCCGCCATCTCCGGATCGATGTCCGTGATCTCGAAGCCCAGCTCATCCCGGAGGAATTCGACCACGGCATTGACGAAGTCCGGGGTGGACTCGATCAATTGGCGAATCTGTCCAACGAATAGTGGCGCCAGCAGCCAGAGAAATCCCACGATGAGGACGAAGGCGGCCAGAAAGACCACCCCGGTGGCGGCACCCCGCCGCCATCCCCGTTTCTCCAGCGTATGAACTGGAGGCTCGAAAGCGACTGCGACGAAGATTGACACGAACACCATGATCAGCAGGTTGCGCAGATTCCACGCGAGCCAAGCCGCAGCCGCCACGACAGCGAGTGCGCCCGCCACCGTGAATGTCCTTCTCTGGAGGTGGCGAGCTTCCTCTGTCATCTGCCGAAAGGGTATTGGTCCCAGGCCGACCGACCTGGGATATCCGATACCCTCGCTCCCGAAGATCAGGAGAGAGATGGACAGCTTCGACATCGCATGGCGGCCGAGCCCGGAGCGGGCAGCGGCGACGAACACAGCACGATTCATGGACCAGCACGGGATCCAGGAATTCTCGGAATTGGTGAAGCGCTCCGCGTCGGATCCCGAGTGGTTCTGGACTGCGGTCATCGACTACATGGGCATTCCCTTCGAGGAGCCCTTTTCGATAGTGAGAGACACCTCCCGGGGTCATCAATGGGCGACGTGGTTCAGCGACGGCGCTTTCAACATGTCCCGCGCCCTCGTCGATCGCTGGGCTCGGGCCGATCCCGATCGAATCGCGGTGCGTTCGCTGAAGGAATCCGGTGAGATGCGAGAGATCACCTTTGGCGGTTTGCTCGAGACGGTCGAGAGAGCCGCCGGTGCCCTCTCCAGGCTCGGCGTCGCGAAGGGCGACGCAGTCGCTGTCTTCCTGCCCATGTCCCAGGAGGCTGTGGTCGCCTTGCTGGCTGTCTCCCGAATCGGCGCCATATTCATCCCCGTGTTCAGCGGGTACGGCGCAGAAGCGGTCGCCACCCGGCTGGAGAACCCCAAACCCAGGGTGTTGGTCTGTGCCGACGGCTTCACCCGACGGGGGAACCTCATCGAGATGAAAGAAGTGGCCGACAAGGCAATCGAGGCCGCCGGTGGGATCGAGCAGGTGGTCGTGGTGGACTACGCCGGACGCGAGGACACCCCGATGACGCCAGGCAGGGATGTGTGGTGGCACGACGTCGTGGCCACAGCCCCGCGGGCTCCGGCCTCCAAGACCTACGCCGAGGATCCAGTGATCATCGCATACACATCGGGCACCACCGGGCGGCCGAAAGGTGCCGTGCACGTCCAAGCCGGGCTCACCGTCAAACTCGCACAGGAGGGAGCTTTCCAGCTCGATGTGCAGCGCGACGATGTTCTCATGTGGGCCACGGACATGGGATGGATCATGGGTCCATGGATGGTGATCGCCGGGCTGGCCAATGGGGCGGCCATCGCCACCTACGACGGGGCTCCCAACCATCCCGGCCCCGACCGCATCTGGGAGGTGGCGTCGCAGCTCGGGTTGACCATCCTCGGACTGTCGCCGACCCTGGTCAGGGCGTTGCAGCCCCATGGCGTCGACGAAGCGCTGAAACACGATCTTTCCAGGCTCAAGACCTTCGGATCCACAGGAGAGCCCTGGAATCCGGAACCATGGTGGTGGCTGTTCCGTGACGTCGGCAAGGAACGCATACCCATCGTGAACATCTCAGGTGGGACCGAGGTCGGCGCCTGCATTCTCTCGGTCAACATGATTCAGGGGATCAAGCCCACTTCATTGGGCGCACCGGCCCTGGGGATGGATGCAGAGGTCTACGACGACCTGGGGCGAACGGTTCGGGGAGAGGTGGGCGAGCTGGTGATACGTGGGTCTTGGCCGGGCATGACACGCGGCTTCTGGGGTGAGCCGGAGCGTTACCTGGCCACCTACTGGTCCCGCTTCGACGACACCTGGTTACACGGCGACTGGGCCTCGATCGACGCAGACGGATTCTGGTACCTGCACGGCCGGTCCGACGACACCCTCAACATCGCCGGCAAGAGGATCGGCCCCGCGGAGATCGAGTCGGTCGCCGTGGCTCATCAAGAGGTGGTCATGGCCGCTGCCGTCGGTGTTCCCGACGAGATCAAGGGAGAGAGCATCGCGCTCTTCCTCGTCGCGGCACCAGGAGTGAGCCCGACCGGCGAGCTCACCGATCGTCTCATCGAATCGCTCGACGAGACATTGGGAAAGGCGTTCCGACCCAAGACAGTCGAATGGGTGGCCGACCTGCCCCGAACTCGCTCTCAGAAGATCATGCGTCGTGTCGTGAAGGCGATTGCCCTGGGGAAAGACCCCGGCGACCTGACATCGTTGGAGAACCC
>JAHEJW010000014.1:4990-76357 GCA_024638655.1 bacterium
TCGTCTGCTCCTGTTCGACCGTTATCGCCCGGTTGACGTACGGCAAGGTCTCAAATCGACATCCCGCCGATCACTTCGGGGGCATCCGCGCCGCCGCATCGAGACGTATGACGTCACCGTTGAGCATGGGGTTTTCGACGATCGCCTGCACCAAATGGCCGAAGTCCTCAGGAGTCCCAAGACGCTGAGGGAAGACATGGAGCTTCGCCAGCGAGTCCTTCAGCTCCTGAGGCGCCCCAGAGAGAAGCGGCGTGTCCATGATTCCCGGGGCAATGGTCATGACGCGGATGCCCAGGCCTCCGAGGTCGCGGGCCAGGGGCAGTGTCATCCCGACTATCCCTCCCTTCGACGCCGAATAGGCGGCCTGGCCTACTTGGCCCTCGAAAGCGGCTATGGAAGCGACATTGACGATCACCCCTCGCTCGCCATCTGGCCCTGGCTCATTCGTGGCCATCACCCCGGCGACGTTGCGAATCACGTCGAACATCCCAACGAGATTCACGGCGATGGTGGATTTGAACAGCTCCAAGTCGAAGAGATCCCCGCCACGTGACACGACCCGCTGGGCCGGGGCCACGCCCGCAGCATTGACTAGGACGTCGATGCCACCGAATTCCTCCTTCAGCCCCTCGACTGAAACGGCGACATTCTCCGGATCGGTCACGTCGCACGAGGTGAAACGGGCGCTCTGCCCGAGCTCTGCAGCCGCCTCCTCTCCCCTTTGCTCGTTCACATCGAGAAGGGCCACCATCGCACCCGCAGCCGTCAAACGGCGGGCCGCGCCCAGTCCGAGACCCGAGGCCCCGCCTGTCACCACCACCCGGGAGTCCTTGACATGCAATTTGCACCTCCGTCTAATGACCGACCAGCGTGACATCGACAATATCGACAAGCTGGCAGCCAACCCCAACGGACCTGGGATGATCGGTGTCTTCGACTCGGGATTGGGAGGGCTCTCCGTGCTGATCGAGCTGAGAAAGGCTCTACCGAACGCGGACATGACATATGTGGCCGATCGCGCCAGGGCGCCGTACGGATCGCGCTCGCTCGACGAGGTTCGGGCGATTTCTCGGGACATTGTCCACTGGATGGCCGATCGGGCGATCTCGACCGTGGTGCTGGCATGCAACACCGCATCGGCGGCGGCTCTTGAGACGCTGAGAGAAGAGAACCGAGATTTGGCGTTCGTTGGGATGGAGCCGGCGGTCAAACCTGCTGCGGAGTCAACCCGATCAGGAGTCATCGGTGTCTTGGCAACGCGAGCGACATTCCAGGGTCGTCTATTCCAATCTTTGGTCAGTCGTCACGCCGGAGCCACCACGGTCCTATCCCGCGCCTGCCCACGGTGGGTCGAGTTGGTGGAACGAGGGCTTGTCGACGGCCCTCTCGTCGAGGAGGCCGTCCGGCGCGAAGTCGAACCTCTGCTCACCGCTGGGGCAGACCTCCTGGTCGTCGGTTGCACGCACTTCTCGTTCCTCATCCCGGCGATTCGAGAAGTCGCCGGTGAAGGCGTCCGGATCATCGATCCCGCTCCTGCGGTTGCGGCCCAGACCGTCAGGGTGGCGACGGGAGAGCAGGGCTCGGGGACCCTCGTTTTGGCCGCTTCGGGCGATCTCGCCGAGTTCGCTTCGTTGGCCGATTCGATCGCAGGGATCAAAACCGTCGCGCCCGTCCTACCCTTCCCCGGGTGAGCATGCCTCAAGCCCCTCTCATCTGGGCGCACCAAGGCCGCGCCATGGTGGGTGAAGGTCGGATGCGCGAATTCGATCCGGGGACGGGGCCCGACAGATATGAGAAGGCTCTGGTCGCTCTGCGCGAGAGCGGGATGCCGGTGGGGTATGCCTCGTTCACCTTCGACCCTGACCTCGAGGGCTCGGTCTTACTGGTCCCAGAGAGGATCGTCGAGGTCGATACGGACAGCCTCACCTCGCTAGCCGGGCCCATGCCCGATGGGAGGCTCGTGGCGGACGGGTCGGATCGGTGGATGGAAGGGATGCGAATGGCCCTCGGACACCTCGAGGCCGGCATCCTCGCGAAGGTGGTTCTCTCCCGTCAGGTGAATGCATCCTTCGAGGAAGCCGTCCCCGTCCGCGACGTCGTCAAACGGCTCCATCTCGACCAGCCAACCTGTTATACGTTCGCAGTCGCCGGGCTCGTCGGTGCGAGCCCCGAGCTCCTGGTTTCACTCCGCCACGGTTTCGTGCGGTCCCTCGCCCTCGCGGGAACCGCCATCCAAGCCGAAGACCTCACCTCACCGAAGATCGAGCGCGAGCACAGGTATACGGCGTCCTCGGTCGAATCCGCACTCAACGATCACGTGAGCGAGCTCGAGGTGAACCGCCCGGGGGTGGTGAGCTTCGGTGAGATAAAGCATCTGGCCTCGCGTTTCGAGGGTCGCGCACTGGCAGGTACTTCGGTGCTCTCCGTTCTGGCCTCCTTACATCCCACCGCAGCAGTCGCAGGGACTCCGACCGGGCCCGCGATGGAGCTCATCAGGCAAGTAGAGCCGTCGGGTCGGGGTCGCTATGCCGGGCCGGTCGGCTGGTTCAACACCGAGGGCGAAGGCGAGTTCGCAATCGCCCTCAGATGCGGTCTCATCGACGGACCCCTGGTCACCTTGTACGCAGGTGGTGGCATCGTTGTCGGGTCTGACCCAGAATCGGAGTTCGAGGAGACCGAGCTCAAGCTCCGGCCCATGCGCCGGGCGCTAGGACTGGGCTGAGCGGGCCGTCTCGGCGCCGATCTGATCCAGTGCCCGCCGGCAGGCCACATCGCTCTGCCGATCGACGGGAACTCTGAGGAGTGTGGTTCCTCCTCGCTCGAGACCGACCAGGATCAAATCCGATAGACCCGACAGCTCGACCGTCTCGGCGTAGGCCAGCTCGTGGAACTCGGCCAGCCGATAGAGGGCCCGCTTGGGTGGCGTGATGAATAGGCGTTCGAAAGCAGGTGCGTGACGAGCCTGGGGCAGAGAATCGAACAACCCTCCACCTTTGTTGTCAGCGACCACGATGACCAGATCCTCCTCATCCGAGGCGAGGAATCCGTTGGAGTCATGGAGGAGGGAGAGATCACCGCTCAGTGCAACAGTTTTTGATCGGGCTGATGCGACCCCGAGTGCGGTCGACACGAACCCGTCGATGCCGGAGGCTCCGCGGTTTCCGATAACGGTGCCCGTTCGAGTCAGCTGGGCGTCTACATCTCTGATGGGCAACGAGGAGGCTACGACGAGTGTCTCCCAACTGCTCGCATCGAGAGCGGCCGCGATGCCCGCACCGGTGGGCTCCCTGAGACCGGCCAAATAAGTCGATGTCGCTTCCCGCACGGCCTGGTCGGTCTGTATCCACGTTTGGGCCCATTCTCCCTCGGTGACATCGGGGACCAGGCTTGTGAGTAGGGATACCGGATCGGCATGAATGACGGCCGTGGCGTTGAGAGCGGGATCGATATTGCGCCCCGCTGAGTCAACCCTGAACCGATAGCGAGCCTCGGCGATCAAATCCTCGAGGCGGTGGCTCGGGCCTACCCGACCGACCACGAGCACGACCTCGGGGCTCAGAGCCGGTAACACCCCGCCCGCAAGGGCGAAGTGATAGGCCGAGAGCGAACCACGCCCTCGCAGACCCGAAAGCGCCGTGCCGAGCACCGGCCAGCCCACCGAGTCTGCTGTGCTCACAAGCGCGTCACGGTCATAGACGCCATCGCCTGCAATCACGAGCCCTCGTTCGGAGAAAGGAAGCTCCAGACCGGGAGAGGGAGCCTCGGGGACTACGCGGGACAGCCACGGCTGCCCGTCTGGTCGGCCATCGGTTGGGTGGGTGAAGGGCGGCGACTGCGATCGCCCATCATCTGAGACCGGCACAGTCGGCTCTCGAAAGGCGACGTTCAGGTGCACCGCCCCGGCCCTCCCACTCCGCCCAAGTGCCTCAACCACGGCTCGGGACGCCGTCGAACGCCAGCTTTCGTTGTCGTCGTCGTCGACGGTTGGAGCCTCGATGGTGGCGTTGAAGCGAACGTACGAGCCAAAGAGCCCTTCTTGCTCGATTGTCTGGTTTGCCCCGACACCTCGTAGCTCCCGGGGCCGGTCCGCCGAGATGACCACGAGGGGTGTCATCGACATGCCGGCCTCCACGACCGCTGGCCAGAAGTTCGCAGCCGCCGTGCCCGACGTCGAGATGACCGCAGCTGGCGCACCGGTGGCCTTGGCCCGGCCGAGTGCCCGAAAGGCCGCAGAACGCTCATCGATGACGATCTGCACCGATACGACCTCGCTGCGATGCGCGGCGAGCGCGAGGGCTCCGGACCTCGACCCGGGCGAGACGACCACGAAGCCGACTCCATTGCGGGCCAGCTCGTCGATCAGAACAACCGCCAGAGCGGTACTGGGGTTCGGCTGGATCACGTCAACACCTCTGCCGCGGCTCTCAGCCTGCGCAACATCTCTGCAGCCACGTCTCTCTCCGGCCGCCACCTCTCCAAAAGGAGCGGGTCGGGCTCAGGTCGTCTGACCTCCAGAGTCCCGTCGTACGGGATGAGTGGGTCGAGGGTCGGGTCACCTTCGATCAGCGCGACCGTTCCGAGCCCACACGCATACGGCAATTCATCGAGCAGAGACGCAGCCAGCAACCCGGCATACATACCTACGGACGTCTCGAGAGCGGAGGAGATGACCACCGGGACCGATGATCGCGATGCCAGCTCGAGGACCCTGGAAATGCCGCCCATTGGCTGAACCTTCAGTATCAGCACGTCGGCAGCGCCCTCTTCCAGAACCCTCAGCGGCTCCGGGCTCTGCCGCACAACCTCGTCGGCTGCGATGGGAACGCTTGTGCGTCTGCGCAGCTCCGCCATCTCGGCAACTGTCGCAACCGGCTGTTCGACATACTCCAGATCGAACCTGTCGAGGGACTCGAGTCTCGACACCGCGGTGTCGACGTCCCAGGAGGCATTGACATCCACCCTTATCCGACCCTCGGGACCAAGGACCTCCCGAACAGCGGCGATGCGGGCTTCGTCGGTCTCAGAATCGTCTCCCGGATCTCCGATCTTCACCTTCGCGGTAACGGAACCCGATTCGGCAGCCAACGCCCTGGCAGTGACAGGATCGACAGCCGGGATGGTGACATTCACCGGGATTCGCGTTCGAGTCGGCTCAGGTAGATCACCACAAGCGAGCTCGAGCGCGGCCGCCAGCCACCGCGTCGTGACCTTTGGTGGGTAGTCGGGAAAAGGCGAGAACTCCCCCCAACCAGTCGGCCCGTGTATGAGGACCGCCTCTCTGTGATCCACGCGTCGGAACCGATGTCTCATCGGGATCCTCACGGGAAAGAGATCCAACGACTCCAATCGGGTCATCTCTGTTGCTCCTCACGCAGATAGCCCACCAAGCGATCCACCTGCTCGGAGTCCAATGAGCTCGAGAAGGACGGCATACTGCCCCTCCCCCGGAGAATGGCCAGCTCGATGAACTCATCTGGCTGTCTGGCCGAGCTGGATCCGGGCCCGAGGTCGGGGCCCAGACCACCGGTCAGATCTTCGGCGTGGCAGTTGGCGCAGAGCAGCTGATAGATCTCTTGGCCGGTCTCATCGTCACCAGGCCGGCCGACCGAACAGGCTGCCAGGACGACCACGAGGCATAGGACGACAACCGCTTTCAGCAGGTTGCCGCCGCCTTCGATGGCCCCCGGCTCAGCGGGTGCCCTCATCATCGATCAGCCCCTTCACGTCCTGGGAGCGGCTACGGGGCAAGACCAGCACTGCCTCCGGCGTCTCCACGACAACAACATCTTCCAGACCCACCACGGCCACACGACGGGATCCCGCCAGGATCAGAGAGCCAGAGACATCACTCGCCAAAACATCCCCCGAGATGGCGTTGTCGTGTTCGTCCTTGTCGGATACTGCCCAAAGCGCCTGGAAAGAGCCGACGTCGTCCCAGCCGACATCGATGGGGATCACAAGTGCGGCCCGTGTCTTCTCCATGACGGCGTGGTCGAGGGAGATCTTCTCAACACCGGCGAAGTCCTCGCCGAGTCGGAGTAGATCGCCATCGGGCTCAGTGAGCGACGATCTGACCCCGGTCAGGATCTCGGGGGCCAGCCGGGCCGCCTCCTCGATGAGCAGACCCGCGGGAACCACGAAGATCCCGGAGTTCCAGAGGTGCCTGCCGTCGTTGGCGAGAATCACCGCTTCGTCGGGTGATGGCTTCTCCTTGAAACGGCTGACCCGGTATGCGCTGTCGACGGGTTCGCCCCGTTCGATGTAGCCATAGCCCGTCTCGGCTCTGCTCGGCAATACGCCAAAAGTGAGGATGTTTCCCCGCGCAGCTATCTCCGCGGCTTGACGAACCCGAGTGCGAAACGCCTCTTCGTCAGCTATCAGATGGTCCGAAGGCAAGATGACCAACACGTCGTCGGGCGAGGACGCCAACGCCGCCGCCATCGCAGCCGGAGCTGTGTTGCGCCCGTCGGGCTCGACGATGATCAACTCAGGCTGCACCCCGACTCGGACAGCAGCATTTCTGATCAGATTCAGATGGCTCGCACCGGCGATTACGAGAGGCGGGGACGCCTCCGTCATCGATGCAAGCCGGTTCAGCGTCTGCTCGAAGAGGGTCAGTCCCGAAACGAGAGGGGCGAACTGCTTGGGGAGGTCTGGCGTGGAGACGGGCCAGAGTCTCGTGCCCGAGCCACCGGATAGGATCACAGGTCGGATGCTCAGCACCCTGTGAGGGTACCGCCCCAGGGTAGAAGCCTCAGTCTTCGGTCGAGATGGACACGTACCCGCACTCGCGACAGATCGATCGAGCTATTCCGAGGCCACCCGGGGCCTCGACGAAGTCATGCACGTGCTCGCGCCCACCCCGCCCGAACGCGGCGCGCACCGCTCCCATGATGCCGCTTTGCCTGCCTGCTCCAGCCAGTGCCGGCTCCGCCTCCGGTGCCGGGGCGAATGCCGTCTCGGGCTCGATATCCGGCTCCGGCTCTGCGGCCCGGGCGAGCGCCGGATCCGGTTCGATATCCCGCTTCGGCTCGGGTTCGATGTCCCGCTCCTGCTCGATATCCGGCTCGATATCCGGCTCAGTCCCCCGCTTTGCCCCCGGCCGTCGCCTGCGCTCCGGAGACCGGAGGTGCTTGGGACCGCTCTTTCCGTCTTCCTCGTCATCTCCTTCGTCGGAGAGTGACTCCTCCAACTCGGCGAGATCGACGAACTTCGAGTCGGCCGGAGCAGACGCCGACACTTCCTCCCTCGGCACCTCGGGCTCGGACGCTTCCTCCACAGGCTCGGGCTCATCAGACGTCGATGGCTCCTCCTCGCCGGTGGGCTCTTCCCGCAATTCCTCGAGGCTCTCGATCCTCCTCTGCTGCTCTTCGAGCGCCTCCATCTCACGTTGCGCCGCCTCGACGCGTTCGGACTCTTCTCGCTCTCGGCGGACCCTTTCCTGTTCGAGCTCGGCGAGCTTTGCCCGCAGCTCGACTGCTTGTTCGGCGTCCTCCTTCTCGCGCTGGCTCATCTCCGCCAGCCTTGCCTGCAGCTCGGATGCCTTCTCGGCGTCCTCTTGCTCGCGCTGGCTCATCTCCGCCAGCCTTGTCTGCAGCTCGGATGCTCTCTCGGCGTCCTCTCTCTCCCGCTCAGTCATCTCCGCGGTCTTCTTCTCGATATCTACTCGCTCGGCCTCCATCTTCTCCATCGCCTCGCGATGGGCTTGCCGTCTCTCCTCCTCGAGGCGCTCGAACTCTTTGCGCTCTCGGTCGAGACGCTGCATCTCCAGACGGAATGCTTCTACGCGGTCCTGCTCGCGCTTCTCGGCCTCACGATGCAAGTCCTCGAGACGGCTTCTCTCCTCAGCCAGCCGGGCCCGCTCCTCCTCGATCGCCTTACGCTCCGAAGCCAGACTCGCCGCCTCATCTCTCTCGTCCTCAGTGGCGCGAAGCTGCTCGTCGAGTCGAGCCCGCTCCTCCTCGATCGCCTTACGCTCCGAAGCCAGAGTCGCCGCCTCATCGTCGATCTCGTCTCCCGTAGCGCGAAGCTGCTCGTCGAGTCGAGCCTTCTCCGCTCCAATGGCCTCCAACTCAGCAGCAAGGCTGTCTGCCTCATCACTGTCCCGGTCAGTCGGTGCGCCAGATTCGGTCTGATCTTCTCTCGGTGGGACCGAGATCAGAGGGATCGACGGCTCGTCTTCGATCGGGTCAAGGGGCGTCTGACCATCGGCCGGCGGCTCGGGGTCTACCGGCGTCTGCTTGCGCGTTGGGGAGTCCCACACATGGCCCTCGTGTAGATCCTGGCCGGCGCTTCCGATGCGCGAAGTGCCCGGCAGGGACACACTCTTGGCCTGTATGCCCAGGTTCTCCTCCATCGCCCCTCGGAGCTCGTGAATTCGGGACGTACGAACCCCGTTTCGGGATCGGGAAACTGCAACCTTCCGCCGTACGATGTTCATGGACTTGAACCTCGCCCAAACCGACGCCATCTCCTCCAGCCCCCGGTAGGCAAAATCGATCGGCTCGTCGGCGATGAAGGTGACCTCTTCTCCGTCGAGCTCGACCTCGAACGCTGCAGAGATCAGACGGCGTGCCTGCACGTCGAAAAGAGACCACCTACCGAGGGACTCTTCTCCCTCCAGGATCACCTCTGCCTGAGTCCCCTCGATCAGGAAGGTGGCAGGAACCCCCGGGTGGTCTAGATCCGGTATACGTATCTGTCCGGTGAACTTCACCGATCGACCTTCATGTCAGCCACAGACTGCTGCTCTCGTCGGGTCACAATCCCATCGGCAGCCCGATTGTCAAGATGTTTGTGCACGTCGGGATGTGAGCGCATCAGGAGTCGTAGGCATCGAGAGGTGGGCAGGCACATATGAGATTGCGGTCTCCACCGGGTCCGTCGATCCTTCCCACCGGTGGCCAGTACTTGTCGGCACCGAGCCATCCGACGGGGAAGGCCGCCTCCAAGCGACTGTAGGGGTGGGTCCACTCATCGGACGCGATATCCATCGAGGTGTGGGGCGCATTGCTCAGCGGGTTGTCGTCGCCCGGCCAGTCCCCCGACCCGACACGGTCGGCCTCGCCCTTGATGGAGATCATCGCCTCACAGAACCTGTCCATCTCCTCGAGACTCTCAGACTCGGTGGGCTCGACCATGAGCGTGCCGGCTACGGGGAACGACAGGGTCGGGGCATGGAAGCCATAGTCGGCGAGCCGTTTTGCCACGTCTTCCGCGGTGATCCCGGTGTCATGGGTCATCGGGCGCAAGTCCAGTATGCACTCGTGTGCCACCCGCCCTCCTTTGCCAGAGTAGAGCACGGGGAAATAGGGGTCGAGTCGTCGTGCGATGTAGTTGGCAGCGAGGATCGCCACGCTCGTGGCCCGTCTGAGCCCGCTCGCACCCATCAGTCGGAGGTATGCGTAAGGGATCGGAAGAATCCCTGCTGACCCGAAGGGGGCCCCAGAGATCGGCCCGATTCCGGTTTCCGGGCCTGCTGCCGCGATGTAAGGGTGGTTGGGGAGGAAGGGGGCGAGGTGCGCTCGGGCTCCCACCGGCCCGACACCCGGCCCGCCCCCACCGTGAGGGATCGTGAAGGTCTTGTGCAGATTGAGGTGCCCCACGTCGGCCCCGAAGTCGGCAGGCTTGGCCAGGCCTACCAGGGCATTCAGGTTGGCACCGTCGACGTAGACCTGTCCCCCGTTCTGATGGATGATGTCGGTCAGCTTCTTGATCCCCCGCTCGAAGACACCATGAGTCGAGGGATAGGTGATCATGGCTGCGGCGAGGTGGTCCCGGTGGTCCGTCGCCTTGGCCTCCAGGTCCTCCAGGTCGACGTTGCCATGATCATCGGTCGCGACGACAACCACCCTCATCCCGGCCATCACCGCAGAGGCCGCGTTGGTGCCATGAGCCGATGACGGGATGAGACAAACATCGCGCTGCTCGTCGCCCCGAGATCGGTGATACGCCGCGATGGCGAGAAGACCGGCCAGCTCACCTTGTGATCCGGCGTTCGGCTGTAGCGAGACGGCGTCATAGCCGGTGATGGAGGCCAGGTAGGACTCCAGCTCACCGATGAGCTCCAGATACCCTCGCGCCTGGTCCTCGGGTGCGTAAGGGTGGATGCCTGCGAATTCGGGCCACGTTATCGGCACCATCTCGGTCGTGGCGTTGAGCTTCATCGTGCAGGAGCCGAGAGGAATCATCGTGCGGTCGAGGGCCAAGTCGCGATCCGCCAGACGCCGCAGATAGCGAAGCATCTCGTGTTCGGAGCGATAAGAGGAGAACACCGGGTGGGTCATGTATGCCGAAGTCCTCATGGCGTGTTCCGGTATCCCTCCTGGGGCGTCGTCAACCGGTTCGGCGCCGAATACCGCGAGCACTGACTCGATGAGCTCGTCATCGGTCTTCTCGTCGAGGGCGATTCGGACCCGGTCGTCTCCATCGGCACCGAGGTTGATCTCCGACTGCAGAGCGCGTGCAAGGATGTCGGATGTCATTCCGGGCGTATCCACGACGATGGTGTCGAACCAGGTGTCGTTGCCCAGGGTGAGTCCCGCTGCTCGGAGTGAGCCGGCCAGACGAGAGGCGAGCCGATGGGTCTCGTCGGCTATTCCGCGGAGCCCTTCGGGCCCATGCCAACAGCCGTAGAGACCCGAGATGACCGCCAAGAGAACCTGGGCGGTACAGACATTGGAGGTGGCTTTCTCCCTCCTGATGTGCTGTTCACGTGTCTGGAGAGCGAGCCGGTGGGCCATCCGCCCCGCCCGATCGGTAGAGACGCCGACCAGCCGCCCGGGGAGGGCACGTACGAACTCCTCCCGGGTGGCGATGAACCCGGCGTGAGGGCCTCCATACCCGAGTGGTATCCCAAAGCGCTGCGCCGAGCCAACGGCGATGTCCGCACCCCACTCCCCCGGCGGCACCAGCAAGGTCAGAGCGAGCAGGTCGGTGGCCACCACCACCAGCGCACCTGCGTCCGAGAACATCGATGCGACCGAGGAGAACTCCCGGATGGCGCCGGACGAGCCCGGATACTGCAGCAGGACACCGAAGGCCTCGCCGAGGTCAGGGGCCTCGTCGACGAGCTCGCGGATCTGGATTCCAGCCGCTTTGGCTCGGGTTCGAATGACCGCTTTCGTTGGCTCGTGACAGTCCGGGTCGACATAGAAGACATTGCGGTCTCCCTTGACCAACCTGCGCGCCATCGCCATTCCCTCGGCGGCCGCCGTGGGCTCGTCCAGAAGTGACGAATTGGCGATGTCGAGGCCCGTCAGGTCGGAGACCATCGTCTGGAAGTTGAGCAGAGCCTCCAGTCTTCCCTGTGAAATCTCGGGCTGATAGGGGGTGTAGGCCGTGTACCAGGCCGGGTTCTCGAGGACATTCCGCTGGATCACCGCTGGGGTGATGGTGTCGTGGTATCCGAGCCCGATGAGAGAAGTCACCATTTCGTTCATCTCGGCGAGGTCGCGCAGCCGAGCGACCACCTCCCTCTCCGTCATCGGAACCGGCAGTTCGAGCGTCATGTCGAGGATGGCCTCGGGAACCGTGTCCTGGATCAAATCCTCGATGCTCGATGCGCCCACTGTGGCCAGCATCTTGTCGATGTCATGGGCTCGTGGGCCGATATGGCGGTCTGCGAACTTCTCGTCTGGGTTGGGCAAGTGACTCACCTCTTCGGAATGCCCTTCCCCGCTGTCGTTCATCTCCAGCGACGCCTCCGTCCAACGGTCCCTATGGCCTGAGAGATTCCGGGAAGGTCGTTGCCCCTTCGGCGCCCTTGAGGGCTCTCCCGTCGGCTTCTTCGGCACGATCATGTTACATGCGCGGGTCGAGACCTCGAGACCCCGGGCGGTCAGTCCGGCAGTGAACCGTTGGCCCGTGAGGACGGGAGACCCACCACCGCGACAGGTAGGGCACTCTGGTCAAGCATGTATGAGACCCTATGACCGTAGAACGGGCGATTGGTGAGCGCCCTGGCGCTGGCCCCGAGCACCAGCAGGTCGAAGGCTCCCGAGTTGGCGAACTGCACGATCTCTTCTTCGGCGTTCGGCGCTACCCGGACACCGGTGTCGACATGTACCCCGAGGCGCTCGCCGAAATCAGCCGCCTCCTGCACCAGCTCCTGGCCCACGCGGAGGCTCTCGTCGACGGACGGTCCTTCGAGGAGAACGCCCTGCCCCTCGGGTCGGTTGACGACATGGAGGGCGAAGGCCTTGCCGCTTGCGGCCTTCGCCACCGAGTATGCGAACTCCTCGGCGGCTCGGGTCGACTGGCTGGCCGCCACGGGGACCAGCGTGCGGTCCGGCAGACCCGCTTCGAACTCCCGGCCGTCAGGGAACCTGACGACTATCGATGGGATTGACACCCGGGCCAGGACCCGATCGATGACGGTACTGAAGATCCCTTCGCCAGTTTCGGTGGCACCCATGACGAGGAGGTCGTATCCGAGGGCTGCTTCGGCCGCGATGGCCTCGGCGGGATCCCTGGCCACACGTCTCTCCGTCCGGGCATCCTCCAGCTCGGCGACGACATCAGCGGTGTCGGCCAACTCGCCCTCGGCGGTCTTGAAGAGGCCGCGCCAGAAGCCGGGTTTGGCCAGCTCGACGGCCAGCACCGTCACCTCCGCATCTGGGAACACCCCGGCGATGAGATGAGCCGCGTACTGGCTGTTGGCGCCGCCGCGTGTCGGGATGAGGATGCGCTTCGAGCCGAGGATCTCGCTCGTCTCCTTCAGCTTCTCTGTCTCGAGACGCTGAGCTTCGTCGCTTGGGATCTCCCAGCCCCTCACCACAAGACGCAACAACTGCGGAGCCACAACCGAAGTGACGATCGCGGCCAGCACCATAACGGTGTAGCCCGTCTCGCTCACCACACCGAGGTTCAGCCCCACGATGGCAACCACGATCCCCATGGCGCCCAGAGCAGAGAGGCCCGAGCCGAGTGCCAGGGCTTCTCGTCCCCGCATGCCGCCGAAGAAGCCTCCTGCGAAGGTCCCTATGATCTTGGCGGCAATCGCAATCAGGATTACGCCGACCGTCCAGCCGACCACTTCGCTCGTGTCGAGCAGCCCTACATCGACCCTGAGTCCGGAAAAGGCGAAGAAGATGGGTGCGAAGAACGCTGCGGTGAATGTCTCGAGAATCGACCGCACCTGCGGCAGCTGATGACGCAGGCCGGCGAGGAGGATTCCGACGACATAAGCGCCGAGGATCGCCTCCAAATTGAGGAATTGGGTGATCGCCCCCCCGATCAGGGCGGCAACCAGCGTTATCGAGATGGCCGCGGTGACCGATGAACCCTTGGCCATCACGTACCTGAAGAGCCGATCGAGCACCCAGCGGATGACGGTGACCCCGAGTATCAGGAACAACAGCAGGCCGATGAACGAGAAAGCCAGCCGGTCGGGCTGAAAACCGTCCAGAGCGATCCCCGAGAGCGCAGCCAGCACCAGCCAGCCGACCGCGTCCATTGTCATGCCGGCGGCCAATGTGACCTGTCCGAAGTTCCTCCTCAGATAACCGAGGTCTTGAAGGATCTTGGCCACAACCGGCAGAGCCGCCACGGACAGTGCCAGTGCGAAGAAGCCGGCGAATACCGCCCTGTCCACTCCTTCGCCCACGAACGAATCGGGGACGATGAATGCCAGCGCCCCGACGGCGGCAAAAGGAACGAGAAGAGCACCGCCGGCGGTGGAAAGAGCCGCGCCCTTGAACCTGGCAATTATCGCCAGGTCGGTCTCGAAGCCGATGACGATCAAAAGCAGAATCACACCCAGCCAGGCCATGCCGAATATCACCGAGCTGACCGTTGGCTCTCCAAAAACCCAATCGAATGAGCCCGGGGCCAGACGCCCGAAGACGGTGGGCCCGATCACAACACCGGCCAACAGCTCTCCGACCACCGGAGGTTGGCCGATGCTCTTCATCACCCATCCGAACAGCCGGGCCAGGCCAACGAGCAGGATGAGCTGGACGAGGAAGACGAGGACCTCGTGCTCGGATAGCGGGGCCAGGGAGCCGCCTTCAGCAGCAAGGAAGATCACAGCGGGCAAGTTAGCCACCGGTCACACGTTGAAGCGGAACTGGACTACGTCATCCGGTTTCATGACATACGACTTCCCTTCGGTTCGGATCAGGCCCATCGACTTCGCTGTTGGCCATGAGCCGGCTCGAACCAGGTCGGGATACCCCACCACCTCGGCGGCTATGAATCCTCTTTGAAAGTCTGTGTGTATCTCGCCGGCAGCCTCGTAGGCCGTGGATCCGCTTCGAATCGTCCAGGCCCTCGTCTCCTTCTCGGCCCCGGTGAGGAAGCTCTGCAACCCGAGAGCCCGGTAAGCCGCCCTGACGACGGCGTCGAGACCGGGCTCGACCAGACCGGCACCCTCCAGGAGCTCTGCGCGATCCTCCGGAGCCAGTTCGGCCAGCTCCGCTTCCAACTGGGCGTCGATGAAGAGGGCTTCGGACGGCTCCACCAGCGAGCCGAGCTCCTCACGGCGCGCCTTGTCATCAAGCACCTCGGGATCTGAGTTGAACACATAGATCACCGGCTTCGCAGTCAGCAGATGTAGGTCTTTGAACTGGTCCCGACGGCTCATGAGACCGGGAACGCGGTTCACCCTTCCCCCCTCTGCTATCACGTCGTGCAGCTCCTTGAGCAGGGTCACCCTGCCCGACAGCGAGCGATCGGCCGTCGCCTCCTTCTCCAGTTTCATCAAGCGCTTGTCGATGGTCTCGAGATCGGCGATTGCCAACTCGGTCTCGATGACCTCGATGTCGCGCTTGGGGTTCGGGTTGTCGTCCACATGTGCCACGTCCGGGGCTTGGAAGACCCTCACCACATGACAGATGGCATTGACGTCGCGGATATTGCCGAGGAACTGGTTGCCCAGGCCCTCCCCTCGGCTCGCCCCTTCCACCAGTCCGGCGATATCGACGAACGTGACCGTGGCCGGGGTCTTCGCCGCAGAGCCGAACACCTCGACCAGCTTGTCCAGGCGCGGGTCCGGGATCGGGACAATCCCGGTGTTGGGCTCGATCGTCGCAAACGGATAGTTGGCGGCGATCGCCCCGGCGTTGGTGAGTGCATTGAAGAGAGTGGACTTGCCCACGTTGGGCAAGCCGACGATCCCCATGGAAAGGCGCATCGGGGTCGTCAGGATAGGTTGGCGGCCAGCGATATCACTACCGTGACCTCATGCGACGTATGGCGGTCATCGGAGCCGGCTCCTGGGGCACGACGCTCGCCTCCCTGGCAGCCCAATCGGTGCCTACGGTCTTGTGGGCACGTCGCGCCGAGCTGGCTGCCACGGTGAACCAGCGCCACGAGAACCCCGACTATTTGTCCGGTCATCGACTCACCGAGGATCTCGATGCCACCAGCGACCTAAGGGAGGCGATCGGCGGCGCCGACGCCGTGGTGATGGCTGTCCCGTCGCACGGCTTTCGCGAGGTCTTCGAGCAGATCTCACCCCACCTCGACCCGCGGGTCCCAGTTGTCTCCCTCACCAAGGGAATCGAACAGGACACCCTGCAAACCATGACACAAGTGGTGACCAGCTCCGCCCCTGACCATGACGACACCCGGATTGGTGTGCTCACCGGGCCCAACCTCGCCTCGGAGATCATCGTCGGGCAGCCAACGGCAGCTGTGATCGCCATGAGCGACCAGGAATCGGCCGAGAGCGTTCAGAACGCGCTCATGGGCCCCACTTTCCGCGTCTACACCAACGACGACGTCATCGGGTGCGAGCTCGGTGGGGCCATGAAGAACGTGATGGCCATCGCCGCCGGCATGTCCGATGGCCTGGGATTCGGTGACAACACACGTGCAGCTTTGATCACGAGGGCATTGGCAGAGCTGAGCCGCCTGGGCATACGTCTCGGCGGTCGACCAGCGACCTTTGCCGGCCTCGCCGGCATGGGAGACCTCATCGCGACCTGCAGTTCCTCCCTGAGCAGGAACCATCGTGTGGGAGTCGCCCTGGCCGGTGGCAAATCACTCGATCAGATAACCGCGGAGATGAACATGGTTGCCGAGGGGGTGAAGACGACACGCGCTGTACTCGGTCTGGCCGATCGAGCTGCCGTCGACATGCCCATCGCGACACACGTCGGTCGAGTTCTCCATGAGGGGATGAACCCCCGGGACGCCGTTCTCAGCTTGATGACGAGAGAAGCGAGGGGCGAGACGGATTGAGCGACAAGACCACTATTCGGCGTCTGCCCGACAGAGCGGTCGCGGACACGGATCAGATCTTCTCGATCCTCGACGCGGGCTTCCTGTGCCACGTCGCCTACCTCCGGGATGGTCGGCCGGTGGTCATCCCGACTCTCTACGCCCGCGACGGAGAGCGCATCCTCTTGCACGGATCGAACTCGTCCGGTTTCGTGCGTGCAGCCAGAGAGGGCTCACCATTCTCGGTCGGAGTAACCCACGTCGATGCGATCGTGGCGGCCAGAAGCGGCCTTCACTCCTCGGCCAATTACCGAAGCGTGGTCATACACGGTCATGGCTCGATCCTCGAGGGGGCCGAGAAAGCAAAGGCCCTGGACTTGATCGTCGACTGGATGATCCCCGGCCGGGTTGCCGACATCCGCAGGCCGACGGAGCCCGAGGTCAAACAGACATCGGTGGTCGCATTGGACCTGGTCGAGGTCTCGGCCAAGGCACGTACGGGCGGCCCCAAGGACGATCCCGAGGATCTCGGCTCGGATACCTGGGCGGGTTTGATACCGATCGAGCAGACGAGGGGCGAGCCGATCGCGGCGGAGGACCTGGACCCTGGAATCCCAGTCCCGGATTATCTGAACAATCCGTGAGGTTGACAACGAGACTGCAACCGAGTCGGTCCTGACGGGGTTCTCAAGATATGGCTTCCACCCGGCTTCTCATGACATCGCACGGAACGAACCGCGAGGCCTTCTCTGCAACGGACTGGGGCCTTTTCCTGTCGCTGAGCCTGATCTGGGGTGGTTCATTCCTCTTCATGGCGATCGGGCTCGATGCCTTTCATCCCGGTCTTGTCACCTGGCTGCGGGTCGGCTTCGGAGCGGCTTTCATGGCACTTCTGCCCCAGGCACGTCGAACCTCGATACCGACGGAGGACCGCATCAGGGTTCGTTCGCTCGGGGCGCTCTGGATCGCCCTTCCGCTGACCCTCTTCCCCATCGCCCAGCAATGGATCGACTCGGCTGTCGCTGGGATGCTCAACGGCGCCATGCCGATATTCACCGCGGTTCTGGCGACCATCCTCCTCAAGACCTTGCCCGGTCGTTTGCAGCTGATCGGCCTTCTCATAGGGTTCGCAGGCATCATCGCCATCGCCCTTCCCTCGGCGGGGAAGGGAAGCACGGCTGCCATCGGTGTGATACTGGTCCTGATAGCCACCGTTTGTTACGCCTTTGCGGTGAACATCGTGGCGCCCCTTCAGCAGACCCACGGGGCTCTGGCGGTCATCGCCAGGGCTCAATGGGTAGCTGTGCTGCTTGTCACTCCCTACGGCATCTACGGGCTGATGAATTCCTCTTTCGCGTGGCCGTCTCTGTTTGCCATGTTGGCAGTCGGGTTTCTGGGCACAGGTTTGGCTTTTGTCATGATGGCGAAGCTGGCAGGGAGCGTTGGCCCGACCAGATCGGCCTTCATCACTTACGTGATACCGGTAGTCGCTTTGGTACTCGGTGTGATCTTCCGTGGCGAGGTCGTCTCCTCGGTTGCCATCTCTGGTGTTGTCCTGGTCATTGCCGGGGCCCTGCTCGCCTCACGACGTGAGACGAGACGGAGCGCGATCGAGGCCCCCGTCTAAGCCGATAGACATCAGCGAGCACCAGACCTGGTCAACTGTTCACGGCACGGTCGTCGTGCAAGCCAGTCGAATAGCCGATCTCTGCGGCGTCGGCGACATTCTGTCTCCGACAGCGTGCGTCAGTTCGGTCGGCGAAGGTTTCCAATTTGAACCGGAAGGCGAAGTGAGGCTCAAAGGACTCGACCTCCCCGATCGAGTTGGGGAAGTCCGCCAAGACGCGCAGCCATGGAGGGTGGGACGCACACTTCCCGTGGTGCTCCTCCGGTGTTCAAGCCACCGCGCGTGATGCGATGCGCAGCGCTCTCATCGCACGCTCCTTGTCGCCAAGACGGTGACGAAGGTCACGCTCCAGGCCCCCGATGGGGTACAGGTTCTGCGGCGCCCTCGGGTCCTTGTGACGCGCCGAGGCGTAGCGGGGAAGAGACGCACTCACCCGGTTGGCGATGCGAGCCGCCTCTGTGACAGTCCGGTCGGCGTCGATCTCACAGCGAACCAATCCCCCGGCCGGGCCGGCGTGGTTGGCCAGCCGTAGGTACCACGAGTACCTGCTCCAGGAGGTAGTCGTGACAAAGAGAGGAGTGCGGTAGCCGGCGGGTAGAGATGTCAGCACCTGGCGCAACTCGAGCGGCAGGTATTGCACCTTCTGGGTCTTGACGTAGCCGATCGCGTTGTCGATGTCGCGGGCATGGGACAAAGGGCCGTCCACCACGAGGAGCTCGGCGCCCCCGGCGGCCCGAGTCACCTCGGCTTCGAGAGAGCCCATCCGTTGCTGGATACCCAGCCAGAGTTCTTCGGGTGTCGTTCCTTTGGTGGCCTTGACCCCATAGGTCCCCACGGTCGTATGGACGTCCTCGGCTGGAGCGGAAGTGAACAGACCCCGATCTACTGCGAACTCCTCCAGCACCGCCCCCCCGTTACACCGGACCGCCCCGGCCGCATAGGTGGCGGCAAGTGCGAATGCAGGGAAGTCAGGGGGTTGATCGATCCAAAGTGTGGCGTCCACGCGCCGGACCCCGTCGACGAAGAGAATGTCCCCGGCACCATCGTCATCGGGGAGGATCGGCCGCCAGTTCTCGGACCGGACTTCGATCGAGACGTCGACGTTCTCACTCGCATCGGTCAGCTCCGGATCGGTCGGTGCTCCGTAGTCTGAATCCCAGGCCTCGACGGTGAACTTCACGTGACGACCTCGACCTTCGACCCCTCGGGCTCTCTGGTCACCTGATATCGAACCGGCGCCCTTGCCGCCAGCTCTTTCACGTGGGTGATCACACCGACCATCAGCCCGCTCCCTGCCAGCTCCTCGAGCACCGAGGCGACCACGTCGAGCGACTCCTCGTCGAGCGTCCCGAACCCTTCGTCGAGGATGATCGCTTCGAGCCCGGCGCCACCCGTTCCCGAGAGTGTCTCGGCAAGTGACAGCGACAGCGCCAGCGACACGAGGAATGTCTCGCCGCCGGAGAGTGTGGCGACGTCTCTCAGCTCGTCGGCGTTGCGATGGTCGATGATCCGGAAGCTCCCATCCTCATCGGCCTCCAGCGAGTACCCGCCACCCGACAGCTGGGCGAGCAGGTCGTTGGCACCCACCACCAACCCGTTGATCGCCCCGGCCATGAGCCATCGTTCGAACCCGTTGGCCTTCAGGTGGCCGGCCAATGCTCCGGCTATGGCCGCCTCGCGGGTGGACTCTTCGATTTGGCTGCGAAGCTCGTCGACCCGTTCGATCAGTGTCTGGAGCTTCTCTGCCGTCTGACGTGCGATCTCGATGTCTCTCGCCAGCTGAACCGCATAGGGAGGCTGTGCAGGGACCTGGGCATCCTCGAGACGTGACACAAGCCCTGCTTGCCGTCCCTCGATATCGGCCTGCTGACGATTGACCCGGTCGAGAAGGCTGGTTCGCTCGCCCGATAGATGTTCGAGCCGCTCGTCACTCCAAGACAGCAGGTCCTTCCATTGAATTGCCGGGTCGTCGCTCTCAGAGTGAGGCGGCTTGAGGTCGGCGATGTTCTCCCGGGCCATCATGAGGGCTCGCCCGACGGTTCTCACCGACTCCGACTCCGACTCCAGCCGCTTGCGCGCCTCACGCCAAGATTCCTCGAGCTGTGTCAGGTCTCGCTGAGCCACGACCAGCCGCTGGGAAGCCTCGGTGCGCTCCCTGGCAGCCTCTTCTAGCTCGTCCAGATCAAGAGCGGCCGCGATCGACTGGGCAAGCCGTTCCCTCTGGTCGGCAAGCGTCGCCCTGGTTGCGGTCAGCTCGGACAACTCCATGCGAGCCGATTCGAGCTTGTCGCGCGCCAGGCGATAGGCGTCTTTCGCCTCTTCCAGCGCGCCCTGGCGCTCGCTGAGGCTGTGTGGCATCGCGATCGCCGGGACATCGACCACTTCCCTGGCGCACACCGGACAGGGCTGGCCCTTCTCGAGTGTGCTGGCAACGGCATGCGCGGCATGGGTCAGTCGGGCGGAGGCCAGCTCCTCGTTGGCCGTGTCGAGCCGCACCTGCGTCTCCTCGGCGAGCTCCACGAGATCGTCGACCTTCTCCTGAGCCACGTCGATGTCGAGGTTCTCGAGACGTGTGCTCAGCTCTTTCAGCTCGAGTCGGGCCGATCGGGCACCCTCGATCGCTTCCTCACTCGGCAATTGGGACAAGTGCTTCTCGATCGCGGCGATCTCCTCACGTTTGTCGCCCATTGCCTGCTCGGCGAGCTCCTCCGCCTCTCTCGCCTCGGTCAGACGCTGCTCCATCTGGTCGAGATGATCCGGCGGTCTGAGATCACCGAGACGCTCGACGGCGCTCTCGATGGCGCCCAAATCTCGTCTGGACGATCCGAGGTCCTGGTTCAGCTCGTCGAGTTCGCTCATCAGGTCGTCGATCTCAACTGCCAGGTCTTCGAGGTGGGTGACCCTCGAGACGGCTGCTTCGAGACTCGAAACCGTGGGAGCATCGATCGACTCGAGGTGATTCTCGGCCGCAGCGAGACGCTCGGAAGCCACAGACCGGCGCACAGTGGCGAGCTCCCGCATCTGGCTGAACACCTCGAGACCCAGCAGGTCTCTCAACAGATCCCGTCGCTCCTTGGACCCGGCCTTGAGGAAGCGCGCGAACTCGCCCTGAGGAAGAACGACCGTCTTGGTGAAGTCGTCGAAGCGCAACTTGAGAAGGTCCTCCACGGCGGTGGTCACCTCACCCGAGCCGGCGGCCAAGGGCGATCCGTCGGACCTCTCCAAACGGGCTTCTTTGACCGAAGCACCGGTTTCCGTTCGCTCCGCGACTCGGGACGCGACATAGCCCTCACCGTCGACCTCGAACTCGAAAGCGACTCGGGCACGGTCGGCCCCCGCCGTGATAACCGGGGCCACCGCCCTGGCGCCGAGTCGGGGGACTCGTCCGTATAGAGCGAAGATCATCGCATCGATCAGGCTCGATTTCCCTGCCCCCGTCGGGCCCGAGAGGGCGAAGAACTCGACGTCTTCCAGATCTACTTCGACCCTTGACCTGTAAGCCGAGAACCCTTCGACGGTGATCCGGGTGGGCCTCACGACATCACCTCGTCGAGAAGGTTGGCGAACAGCTTCTCGACATCGGGATCCTTCTGCCCCTTCTCGTCCAGGTAGCGGTGGAAGGCCTCGATCGGGCTGATGGATCGGCGATCGTCCGGCCCGTGCCGTGGGCCTGGCTCGGGGTTGTCCAGGACTACTTCCACGGCGCCAGGGATCACGGACCTCACCTCGTCGGCAAGCCCGACACGACCCCTCTCGGTGAGGATGACCTTGACGTAGGCGGATCCCACGTCGTCGGCGCGGGCGATCACCTCGTCGAGACTCCCACGGAGGGTGACGAGACGACGGCCGGACGTCAGGGGAATGGCGGTGACCCGTGCCGGGAGGCCCGGCTCGGCTTCCACCAGCAGGACGCCTTTCTGATCGTCGACCTCGCCGAAGTCCAGTTGCAACGGCGAGCCCGAATACCACACCGACCCGGCATGGGGGACCTTCTGCTGACGGTGCAGATGACCAAGCGCTACGTAGGTGAGGTGTCCTGGGAAGACGCTGGTTGGGACGGCATAGCCGAAGATGTGGGCTTTGCGCTCACCACCCCCCGACTCGGCACCGAAGACCGTCAGATGGCTCAACAGCAGGTTGACCGTGCTCGCGGTCATTGGAGATGTGAGAGCGTCGACGACTCGGCCCACCCGATCCTGATAGGCGGCAGAGTGCTGGTCGGGATCCTCGCCCATCATCTGTTCGACCTTGACTATCCCCCGCTGGGAGACGAACGGCAGCAGGGCGGCACGCACGTCCAGGTCGGGAAGGTCCACCACACCGCCGTCATCGGGCTTGGCCGGGGTACCGACCGCGGTTACCCGTCCCATCTCGAGGAGCGGGGCTATGGCATCGAGTCGGAGGGGGCTGTCATGATTGCCGGCGACGACCAGAACCGGGGCGATCTCGGCGAGATCCAGCAGTGACCGCCACACGATCTGCTCCGCCGTCGCCGCTGGTGAGGAGGTGTCGAAGAGGTCTCCGGCAACCACGGTCAGGTCGACTTCGTGGTCGGCGGCGATGCCGACTATCTCGGCCAACACCTCAACGTGCTCAGCAGATCGGTCACGGCCCCGGATACGCCTGCCGACATGCCAATCGGAGGTATGGAGGATCTTCACACCCATAGTTCCGATCGTAGAAAGGGGGTGTGACAGATCCGGGTAACTGGTGCTCTAAACCGCCAGTCCCGCCCGCGATCTAGAGGTCTTCGAAGGGATCCTTCGGCCCGGCGCCATCGAGGGGACGCACCGCCTCCGCAGCCCTCGTCGCCCATGCGGGGAAGGGGAACTCGAGCACCAAGGGCACGGGGATCTCAGGCTGGCTGAGGATCATCGTCCCCGGCTTGACGATCGTCGCCCTCTGGCGATGGACGGACGGCAGGAAGCCGTACTCCTCCCGGGCGGCCTCAGCCGAGTCGAGGCGGCCCACGACCCTTATCGACGAGTTGGCGATTATGCGACGCTCCACCTCGGATGCGGTCTGCTGGGCTCCGAAGAGGATCACGCCCAGAGACCTCCCACGCTCCGCGATGTCGAGCAGGATCTCCTTGATGGGGCTCGTCCCCTCGCGCGGGGCATACTTGTTCAGCTCGTCGAGGACGACCATCAAGAGCTCTTCGGACTGCCCCGCCTTCTCTTTCTCCTCGAAGGCCTTCCTCAAGGTGACGCCGACGACGAAACGCTTCGCCCGATCGTTGAGGTTGTGCAGGTCGACCACGGTGACTTGGTGCCCGTCGAGATCGATTCGGTGGCGGTCGGGGTCGGGAACGTCGGAACGGATCAAACGTCCCAAGTGGCGGACAGACGCCTGAAGACGTCGCACGAAGGCATTGATCGTCCCGGTGCCGATCGCCGGGCCGGCCCAACGATGACGATGCTCATCGGATTGCACCCTCTCCGTGATCACATCAGCCAGCTCCCGGAAGGTTCGCACCTTCACACCGTCGATCACAGCCGCCCCTGTCTCGGTCGGCTCGGCATGCCGCAGCTGGGCCATGACGTTGTAGACGACTGTCGTGTATTGCGCTCGATCGTCCTCGGCGTCGGCGAACAGGAAAGGCAACAGATCCTGGTCGCAGAACTCGTGAATGCTCCAGAAGAAGGATGTCACGTCGGGTCGTGTGGCCACGTCGGCAGTTGCTCGCGGATCGTCGATTCGCGGAGGTGCATAGAGGCCCACAGACGTGAAAGGCGTCGAAGGCAGACCGAGATCTGCATAACGGGACCGCTCGGCGTCGTCGAGACGAGAGTTGACCCGGTCGAGGTGAAGCAGATCTTCCCCCTTGACGTTGAAGATCAGCGCTTTGGTGTTGATCGCAGCCTGGCCGAGGACGCCCGATGTGAAAAGGGAGTGCAGCAAGAAGGTCGCATAGCTGGTCTTTGTTGCTACACCGGAGATCCCCGAGATGTTCACATGAGCCCCGCGATCACCGTTGACGAACTCGAAGTTGACCCAAAGCGGCGCGCCGTTGCGAGCCAGGCCGACCGGTACCCTGCGGTCCATCCGGTCGAAGAACAGTGCTTGCTCCCGCTCTTCGGCTTCAGCAATGCGAACCGGCTGACCCGGGCGGGGTGGCACGAAGATCTCCGGCTCGAACCGGGTGGCGGTCACCTGGGCGGCCTCGGAGACCTCTGCGGGGAGGATGCCATCTTCGATGAGGAAGACGTCGGAATCGAATCTGGCGCCTTCATGTCGGGCCACTACCTGACCGACCGTCCCGAACATCCTCACCACCTCACCGGTGGGGAGCACCCGCTCCAACGCCACGACATCGTCGAGTTGCAGGAACTCCCCTTCGCCAACACCAACCCAGAACTCGAGCGGTGTCGACTCACGGGTACCGAGCACTCGACCGACCATTTCCGTCATCGCTGCCGAGGGTATACGGCCGGTCTGACAGATCCGGTCAAAAGGTCCGGGTGGCCGAGGTTGGTGGTATGAGTCTCGTGGTCTTCCCCTTCAAGCATGAGGACCCGGCGGTGGTTCGAAGGAATCTGGAGGTGGCGGCGCAGCAAGGATCGATCGAGGCGGTTTGGGCAGTTGCCGCCGAGGTCGGCGCTTCTCTGGAACAGGTCGAGGCGATCGGACGTGAGGTAGCCGATGTCTCGGGTAGAGCCGTATCGGTCTTCCCTCAGGAGCGTCTCGGAGATCTGAGACCGGGGAAAGGCGATGGCATGAACACCGCCCTGGCCATGGCGGCAGAACATGACTTCGAGCGGATTCACTTCTATGACGCCGACATCACCAATTTCGATGCGTCCTGGATCGAGGGTGCCGAGGCTGCTGCCGACGACGGGTACGAGATAGTTCGTCATCGGTTCCCCCGCGCCGCCACCGACGCCATGATCACCTGGATGGTCACCCGCCCGGCACTGGCGATGACCTTCTCCGGTACGATCCTCCCACGGCTGGGACAACCGCTCGGTGGCGAGCTGTTGATATCCGGCGGCGTTGCCAAGGCCTTGGCCGCGGATGGCTTCGTCAGAAGCCGCTCCGATTGGGGCATAGACACAGTCATCACCTATGCCACCGCGGTGATGGGAGCGCCGATGTACGAGCACAACGTCTCAACGGGCAAGCGTCATGCCCTCTACGGCTCTCTCGACGAGATTCGTGACATGTTGCTCGAGTGTCTCGATGCGGTGCGTTCGCTGGCCGGGAAGCCGTTCCCACCTCCCCATGCCCGGTTCGCAGCCGACCCGCCGGCTGCTGTCCCCGAGGATCTCAAATCGGTGATCGGCTACGACGTCGAGCGCACAACGGCCCTACTCGTGGCCGATTGGACCGACGAGGAATCGGATCTTGCCAGGAGCATCCCCGGTGATATCTCGAGCCATGTGCTGGTGAACCGTGACACACCCAGCTTCGAGTTCATGGACGCGGCGGCGTGGGGAGTCACGCTCTCCTGGCTCCTCGGTTCGTTTCGCCTCGGTGACTCGAATTGGGAGTCGTTGGCTTTTCGACTCTGGCTCATGAGAGTCCTCTCGTACACGTCGAGCGAGGTTCCAAAGGGTTACGACAACGCGATTACCTACCTGGAAGAAGCCATCCTTCGATACGAGCAAGCCGGTCCCGCCATCGTCTGACGGCCGATTGTGCCCAACGGCCCTAGCGGCCCGGAACTGCCCATGTCTACCTTCGGGACAGGCGATCGAGGAGACGACGGAATGATCACTGCAGACACCAACAACGCACCCGACTGGGTGGACCTGACCACACCCGGCGTGGAGAGGGCGGTCGAGTTCTACTCCGCGCTTCTCGGCTGGGACGTGGAGAAGACTGCCACCCCCCTGGGCGACTATTACATCGCCACGGAACGGGGGCACCAGGTCGCCGGTCTGATGGAGCAAAACCAGAACATCGCGGGACCGCCCACCTGGACGATGTACATAAACGTCGACGACGTGGACGAGACGGCCACGCGCGTCATCGGCGCAGGCGGGGCGTTGCCAGCACCACCGTTCGACATCCCGGATGGAAGGGTGGCCATAGCTGCCGACCCGACAGGCGCGATGTTTGGGATCATCGGCACGCCACTGGCGCACTCCGACAAGTGGTGGTTCTCAATGGAGAGCGGAGCCGTTTGCTGGGTCGAGTTACTGACGCATGACCCGATCAAGGCAGAGCCCTTCTACACGGCTGTCTTCTCATGGAAAGCAGAGAGGGACGACGCCGACATGCCGTCCTACACGATCTTCCGTCTCGATGGCGACGACGTCGCAGGCATGATGTCGATGCCCGAGGAGGTGCCCCCGGAGGCGCCCTCCCACTGGATGGTGTATTTCTCCGTCGAAGACTGTGAAGTCGCCGAGAAAGCGGCAGTCAGCCACGGTGGCCAGGTCCTGCGCAGCACAGCCGAGATCCCGATTGGCCGGTTCGCCGTCCTCGAAGATCCCGCAGGGGCACCGTTCCAGGTGATGGAGTACAGAGAATGAGCTCGGTGCCCTCGACGAAGAGGACGCCGGCCAAGCTCGACCTGAGCAAGGACTACAAGGAGCTGTACAGCCCGTCGGCCAAGCAGGTGTCAGTGGTGGAGGTGCCCCAGCTCCTCTACACGACGGTGGACGGCTTGGTGGAGTCTGGGACCCTGCCTGGGGAGTCCGACAGATTCGGGGAAGACATCGGGGCGATGTACTCGGTCGGCTACGGACTCAAGTTCATGTCGAAACTGCGGGACGACGACCCGATCGACTTCAAGGTGATGCCGTTGGAGGGTCTGTGGTCGACTGGAGACGGGGAGTTCGTCCCCAAGGAGCTCGAAGGGCTCGAATACACGTTGCTGATGCTTCAGCCTCCCCACATCACACCTGAGATGTTTGCTCGGGCCGTATCCGAGGCGATGGAGAAGAGCCCGAGCCGCGCCCTCGAGGAGATCGATCTGATCACCTGGGAGGAGGGCCTCTCCATCCAGATCATGCACGTGGGCCCCTACTCGGAGGAGCCGGGCACCATACAGCGGATGAGCGATTTCGCCGCCGAGAACGGGTATCGGCTCCACGGGAGACATCACGAGATCTATGTAGGCGACCCCAACCGGGCCAGCCCGGAGAGGCTGAAGACGGTTCTCAGGCATCCGGTGCGCGTCGTTTGAGCTCAGCCCAGGGCAATCGCTCCGAGCGCAGCCAGAGTCAGCAGCACCCCGAATGCCTGACGGGCCCGGACATGCTCTCGATTGACGATCCTGGAGAGGAGGACGGTCACCGCCGGGTAGAACGACGAGGTGACACCGACCAGGGCGAGTGAGCCCGCCCTCAGCGCCAGGAGGAGGGCGGCGTTCCCGGCCACGTCGAGGACCCCGTTCGAGAAGACGATCAGACGTGGTACCCGGCTCCAGCCCGTGACCCTCCAGATACCGGCCGCCCCGATGATCGCAACGACGGCCATCGTCGCTGCCCTGGCAGGCACCAGGGGAAGGAGCGCAGAGGCCTCCGAGGTTCGGTCGATGATCACCGCATAGCCACCGAAACCGATGCCGGCCAGGACCCCGTACGGGGTGCCGCCGAAAGGGGTTTCACCCGGGTCCGCCACCCACGCCGAGAGGATCACCGCCGGGATCGCGATGGCGATCCCGAGCCAAGCCAAGACACTCGGGCGTTCGCCTGCGAATACTCCGAAGAGCACGGGAATGATGGCACCCACCGCCGCCGCGGCCGGTGCTACGGCGGCAGCATGGGCCCGCCCGAGCCCGGCGAACAGGACCACCAGCCCGACGGCGCCGACAGCACCCGCCCCGGCTCCCAACCACAGATCTGTGGGGTTGGCCACACCCCCTGTGAGCAATGCAAGGCCGGTGACGAGAGGGAATGAGAGAACCCCGGCCCAAAGGACAATCGAAGCTGCAGGGGCTCGTTTCGCCCCTTCGCCACCCAGGAAATCACCGGCTCCATAGAAGAGAGAGGCGAGACCCCCCAGGAGAACACCCACGGCGGGGCCGTCTAGGCCGAGACGCCTCGGGCGTCCCGCCGCTCCAACTTCTCGCGGATGGCCCCGGCGGCCTGGTCCAGATCTTCGTGGTCGACCGAGGCCGCCGCGTTGGCGAAATCGAGATCGTGGATGCCATCGATCGGCACCACGTGGAGATGCAGATGTGGAACTTCCAGTCCAGCGATCATCAGACCGACCTTCTCAGGCGCGAAAGCCTCGTGAATCGCTCCACCGATCTCCTGAGCCACCGCGAAGAGGTGGTCACGCAGTGACGCCGGGCAGTCGATCCAGTGGTCCACCTCGAGCCGGGGCACGACGAGGACGTGCCCGGTGCGCAGCGGATTTATCGACATGAAGGCAACGCATTCGTCATCACGCCACACGAAGGTCCCCGGGATTTCTCCCTCGATGATCTTGGTGAAGATGGTGGGCATCGGGCCAGGTTAGGGATCAACCCCTGACGGATACCACCTTGAAGAGCTCTTCCGTCGTAGCTACGTACATCTCGCCTGCGCCGTCGATTCCAAAGCCGACCACCGAGCCGGGAACCCCGACCTGCGACGTCCAGTCCGTCTGGTCGACGGCGGCGGCGCCGTCGAAGCGAAAGCTGCGCAGATAGCCGCCGCAGAGGTCCGAGTAGAAGTAGTGACCGTCGATCTCGGGGATTTGCGCACCCCGATAGACGATGCCACCGGTGATCGAGCATGTACCGGCATCGCCATGTCCCACTTCGATCACCGGGAGGGTCAGACCGGTCGTATCGCAATCGGAAGCCGGCCGGAAGCAGTGGAGGCCCTCGGTTATCGGCCAGCCATAGTTGACATCTCTCCCGTTGATAGCCACAGAGACCTCCTCGAACGAGTTCTGACCGACGTCCGCCACGTAGATCGAGTCGCCGTCGAACCAAAAGCGCCACGGGTTGCGGAGCCCGTATTGCCAGAGGAAGGGCTCTTGATCGCTGTCGAGCGGAATCTTGACCAATCCCCCGAGGAGTGTCCCGGTGTTCTGCCCGTTTCTGAACTGATCGTTGGCACCGCCACCGTCGCCCAGCCCGACATAGAGGTCCCCGGCGGCATCGACTACGACCATGCCGCCGTTGTGGTTTCGGGCCGGCTGATCGAGCCGCAACAGGACCTCCTCACTGTTGGCGTCGATCTCGGTGGGTGACACGAAGGTGAATTCGGAGACGACCGTGTCCCCGTCACTGGCCGAGTAGTGCGCGAAAAACCTCGACTCGTCGCCGGGGTGCAAGGCGATCGACAAGAGGCCCTGCTCGCCGGCATCGCGCACGAGGCTGGAGATGTCGAGGGCGGGGGATTCCGAGACCGCCTTCCCGTCGTATACCCATACCTGGCCATTCTTGGTCGCGATGTATGACAACTCCGATCCGGGCAAGGCTGTCATCTGAACCGGGAAGGGGAAGTCGGCAATTCTCTCGTATGCGAGACCCTGCAACGGTGCCAGGAGCGTTGTCGTGCTGCCGGCAATGGTGCCCGGGATAGATGTCGAGGAGGGCTTCGGAGTCGTCGTCGTTGGAGTCGTCGGGGCGGCCTGGGTTGATCCGGGCTCCTGAGGGGTGGTGGGAGCGAGTTCCTGCTGTGAGGCGCAGGCGGCCAGTAGCACCAGAAAAAGGATCGTGATCGACCGCATCGAGCCCAGGTTATGGCTACTTTCGCCTTGCGTGAGCTCCGTGCCCAAGAACGACCCGAGGACGATTTTCGGCTGGGCGATGTACGACTGGGCCAACTCGGCCTACATCACGACCTTTGGCGCGATCGTGGCTGCATTCTTCACGGGTGTGATCGTCCCCGAAGGTGGCTACAACGGGTATTCGGGTCAGACCCTCTGGTCTGCGGTGATCTCGATCGGCGCAATCATCCTGTTCCTGTTCATGCCAGTGCTGGGCGCCGTGGCCGACTACGCATCGGCCAAGAAGCGTTTTCTCAGAGTGTTCGCCGTTGCGGGTGCACTGATCACCATCGGCCTGCCGCTCGTGCCCGACGGTGCTGTCGTCGCCTTCCTGGTGGTCGTGCTCGGCAGCCAGATCGGGTTCGTGGCGGCCAACGTCTTCTATGACGGCTTCCTCCCGGATCTGACCACTGACGAGACGATCGACTCGGTCTCGTCGAAGGGTTTCGCTCTCGGATACATAGGAGGTGGCCTATACGTCCTCCTCGCCCTGGTGCTGATCATCCTCAGCGACACCGGGGTGATCGGGCTGACAGTCGAGACGGCATCCCGCATCGGCATCGCAGGCGCCGGGGTTTGGTGGCTGGTCTTCACCTCCTTCTCACTGCGTCGCCTGCCCGACGAGACCAGGCGAGTGGCGCTGCCCGATGAGGCAGATCGCGAGCTCCGCCTGATCGCGTACTGGAAGATCGGCTTTGGGCGAACCGTCGACACGGCGCGGAAGATGATGGGATTCAGGCAGCTGTTGCTCTTCGTCCTCGCCTACCTCTTCTACAACGACGCCACCCAAACGGTCATCGGCGTGTCGGGTGCGTACGCCGAGGAAACCCTTGGCCTTTCGGCCCAGGAGATCATCATCACATTCCTGATCGTCCAATTCGTGGCGTTCGGCGGTGCCCTTGCTTTCGGTGCCATCGCCGGGAGAGTGGGAACCAAGCCGGCCATCATGGCCTCATTGGTGGTATGGATCGGCATCGCGGTGGCGGCCTTCTTCCTGCCGGAAGGCGAGGCCCTCCCCCTCTACGTCCTGGCGGTGTTCGTCGGCTTCGTGCTGGGTGGTGTTCAAGCGTTGTCCCGCAGTCTCTACGGCAGCATGATCCCCGAAGAGGCCTCCGCCGAGTTCTACGGTTTCTACTCGGTCTTCTCCAAGTTCTCCGCCATATGGGGGCCGTTGGTGTTTGCCCTGGTGAGCAATGCGACCGGCTCCGGCAGGCCGGCGATCCTCTCCGTGGTCGGTTTCTTCGCGGTCGGGCTCGCGGTTCTCGCCTTCGTAGACGTCGAGGAGGGCAGGGCGTCCCGAAGCCGCTGGGTCATCCCGGAAGCGGATACGCTTGTCTGACATGGAAGAGTTCAAAGACGTGGAGGCTCAGCTCGAAGCGGAGCCGCGCCCCGAGCCCGGCGCCGGGGTGCCCTGGGGTGGGCTGATCACCGTGGTCGGCATTGCCTTGATCGTTCTGTTCGCCGTGCAGAACACCGAGCTCAGTGCGATCGACTTCCTCTGGCTCAGTGGCGAGTTCCCCCTGTCCCTCGTGATTCTGGTCACCGCTCTCGTGTCTGCGCTGTTCGCAACCACAGCCGGTGCTTTCTACCGGCGCAGACGCCGCAAGAGACGAGCCGACAAGCACGAGCTGCGGAACCTGCGGAGCGAGGGCTGAGGCGGGCAATTCCCCTGGGCCTGACCTTGGCGCTCACGGCTTGTCTCCCGAACTCCGGCCGACTCGACGTCGAGAGGCCGTCCGGTCTGAATGCGCCCGAGAGCGGGATCGTCAGATCGGTTGTCGACGGTGACACCGTCACTGTCGACGACGGCTCCGGGGAGAGCCTCCAGTTGCGGCTCGCCGGTGTCAATGCCCCCGAAGACGACGAATGCCACCATGACGCGTCCCATGACCACCTCCAGAGATTGATCGCAGACAGAGAAATCACCTTCGAGGTACTGGCCACCGACCAATTCGGCCGCTACCTGGCCCACGTTTGGGTGGATGGCCTGCACGTGAATGTTGATCTGGTTGCGTCGGGCCACGCTTTCGCCACCACCCCGGGCGAGAGCGACTCCTACGGCGAGGCTCTCCTCGACGCGGAAGACGCCGCGGCTTCCTCCGATCTGGGCATCTGGGCCGACGACGCATGTGGGCATTCCGATCCACTCCTCGCAGTGAGGATCGAAGAAGTGAGGGAAGATCCGCCCGGCCGCGACGAGGACGACCTCGGTGGCGAACAGGTGACTCTCGTCAATCGCGGCGACGACGAGGTCGATCTCGGTGGCTGGATGCTTCGAGATGAGTCGTCACGTCATCGCTACACGTTCCCGAGTGGAACCGTGCTGAGAGAGAGCGAGACCATCACGGTCACGAGCGCCGACCCTGGGTGGAGCCCGGGCGGAAGCCCAGTATGGAACAACGGGGGCGATCTCGTCGTGGTGCTCGACCCGTTCGGGCGCATCGCCGACCATCTGCGCTACTGAGCAGCCTGCGTCTTCGCGATGTATCCTCCTGGCCCCTTCACAAAGGAAGACAATGGGATTCATGGACACCCTCAAGAAGATGTTCGGGAGCGCCAAGGAAGCCGCAGCCGACGCTGCCGAGAAGGCCGGGCCACTGGTCGACAAGGCCAAAGAAGCCGCCACCGATGCCGCCCACAAGGCTGAGCCTTACATGGAAAAGGCCAAGGAAGCCGCTACCGAGGCAGGCAAGAAGGCCAAGGAGGCAGCGGCCGGAGCTGCCGAGAAGGCCGAGCCCCTGGTCGACAAGGCGAAGGAGCGCGCTGGAGAGGCTATCGAGTCGGTGAAGAGCCGCGCAGCCGAGACAGCGGAAAGCGCGGCCGACAAGGCGGCGACCGCAGCGGATGCGGTCAAGGACGCCGCCGACCAGGCGGCGGAAGCGGCTGAGGAAGCCAAGGACGCCGCCAAATCCGCGGCCGAGGAGGCCAAAGAGGCCACCGAGAGCTGACCTCGGGTGGGATCGTCGGTGCCCTGTCGATAACGTTGCAGACGTGAAACGCGTCTCAAATCGACTGACCCGGATCCCAGGCTCGGCCACGATGGCCATCAGTGGGCGGGCACGCGAACTTCGTTCCGAGGGCCGCGACGTGATCTCGTTTGGCGCTGGCGAGCCCGACTTCCCGACTCCTGAGCACATCGTCGCAGCAGCCGCCCGAGCTGCACACGACCCGGCCAACCACAAGTACAGCGCCAATCAGGGGCTTCCCCCGGTGCGCGCCGCAATCGCCGCCTACACCAAGGACTTCTCGGGAATCGACGTCGATCCGACCCAGGTGGTGGTGACGAACGGGGCAAAGCAGGCGGTGTTCCAGTCGTTCGCCGCTCTCGTGGACGAGGGCGACGAGGTCCTGCTGCCCTCACCCTATTGGGTGACATATCCAGCCGGGATCGAGCTTGCTGGTGGCAAGGCCGTGACGATCCCCACCACTCCCGAGAGTGGGTTCAAGGTCAGCGTCGACGAGCTCGAAGCGGCGCGCTCCGACCGCACGGTGGCTCTGGTCTTCGTTTCGCCCTCCAACCCGACCGGCGCCGTGTACGACGCCGATGAGGCGCGAGAAATCGGTGAGTGGGCAAGGGACAATCAGATATGGGTAATCGCCGACGAGATATACCAGCGTCTGGTATACGACGGTTCCGACGTCGCAGCGTCGATCGTCTCGTCGACCTCCCGATTCGAGAACTGGATCGTGGTGAACGGCGTAGCCAAGTCTTTCGCCATGACGGGCTGGCGGGTCGGCTGGATGATCGGTCCAGAGGACATCATGGCCGCAGCCGCCCGGCTCCAATCCCATGCGACGTCGAATGTCGCCAACATCTGCCAACAGGCGGCTCTGGCTGCCTTGCGCGGGCCACAAGAAACGGTCGACGAGATGCGAGAGGCCTTCGATTCGCGCCGCAAGCTCATGTACGAGATGATCGGGGACATACCCGGGGTCTCGTGTGTCGAGCCTCTCGGCGCGTTCTATGTGTTTCCCGACGTCAGAGAGATACTCACCGATGAAGTGCCCACCACCGCCAGGTTGGGGGAAGCCCTCATCGAGGAGGCAGGCGTCGCCGTGGTTCCCGGCGAGTCCTTTGGCGCTCCCGGGTTCATACGCCTGTCTTATGCGTTGGGCGAGCCGGACATCGAGCGGGGGATCACCCGCATTGGTGAGATGATCGCAAGCCTCTGAGCCAGGTTTACACTCGCCACAGATGCAGGAAGGCACCAAAGCAAGGGCGATGCTGTTGGTGGAGCCCCGTCACTTCTCCGACACGACGGTCTCCGCCCCGGGCGTCGAAGAAGGTGGATGGCTGGCGGTCGAGGCCACCGGCATTTCCGGATCCGACGTCCAGGTGTGGAAGGGTGAGGCGCGGGATGCCGTCTACCCCCTGGTCCCCGGTCATGAGGTGGTCGGGCGAATCGCGGTCAAAGGCCCCAACGTGCCCTTCGAGGTGGGAACCCGTGTTGTGGTGGAGCCGAGGATCCGATGCGGCACGTGCCGACGCTGCCAGCAGGACCTGGCTACCTGCGTCAGCAGGAAGCCGTCCAACTCCTACGGGCTGATCCCCTCCACCGTGCCACCCGGATTGTGGGGGGGCCTCGCTGAGTATCTCTATCTGGACCCGAGGGCGAACATGCATCCTGTCACGGACGATGTGCCCGCCGAGGTTGCCACATTCGTGCATCCTCTCGCATCCGGCCACACCTGGGCGGTCGAGCTTCCCGCGTTGCGGGAGGGCGAGGGGGTCCTCATCCTCGGCCCGGGCCCACGAGGTCTCGCTTGCCTGATTGCGGCGAAGGCCGCCGGGGCAGGTTGGGTCGGGATGACCGGGTTGTCTCACGACAGAGATCGATTGGACTTGGCTTCCCAACTCGGCGCAGATCTGACCATCGACGTAGAGCAGGCCGACGTTGCCGGGGAGATCGCCAACTCGTTGGGTCGGAGGCCGGACGTGGTCATCGATGTCACCTCCGACGATCCCGAGGCCGTCTTCACCGCTCTCGACCTCGTTCGGAGTGGGGGGAGGGTCACTCTCGCCTCCACGAAGGGCAACCGCGCCTTCCATTTCCTCTCCGACGTCATCGTCGCCAAACAGCTCACGCTTCGTGGCGCGGTGGGAGCCTCAGGAGTGGGGTACCAATGGGCGACCGAGCAGTTGGGCCTGGACCCCAGAATCGACGACCTCGTATCTCATCAGTTCCCCCTCACCGAGGCGTCGCGCGCGCTGCAGGCCGCGGCCGGGCTCCTCGGTCGGGAGGAGCTCATATCGGTGGCAGTCACGTTCTGAGCCCGGGCTGACATTGGCTTCGCCCGAGCCGGGACCGAGCAGGATCTCCGTCGCTTCCTGGGTCACCTACGACCTGGCCAACACGATCTTCGCCCTCGGCGTCGTCGGGGTCTACTTCTCCGACTGGCTCGTCACCAACGGGTTGAGGGACAGCGCCCTGTCCTTAGTCCAGGTGGGCGCAGCGGCGATCGTGATCTTCGCGGCTCCCTGGGTAGGTGCGCGAAGTGACAGCCGGGGGAAGAGGGTGCCTGCCCTGGTAGTCACGACATTGGCCGCGGTGGGCGCGACCACTCTCTTGGCCGTAGGACCGGTGGTCTTGACCCTTGTCATGCTGTGGGTCGCCATCATTGCCGTCAACATCGGCTCCGTCGTCTACGACGCCCTCCTCGTCGACGTGAGCACCCCTTCGACCAGGGGCTGGGTGTCCGGGCTGGGCGTGGGAATCGGATACTTCGGCTCGTTCGTTGGCCTGGGCATCGGAGTGTTGACCCTCGACTTGCTGGGGTGGTCACATGCGGCGACATTTCGCACGCTGGCGCTGGGGTTCCTGCTCTTCGCTCTGCCGGCGTTCTTCCTGATCGAGGAACGCCACGGGTCTTCGTCCGAACCCTTGCCCCGGCTGAGGGACGTGATGGCCGGCCTGTTTCGCTCCTGGCGCACAGCGGCGGGTTACGAAGGGGTCACCCGGTTCCTCCTGGGCAGGTTCCTCTACACCGACGCCATCAACACCCTGATCGGCGGCTTCCTTGCCCTGTTCGTCCTCCAGGAGCTGGATCTGGACCGAACGTTCTTCACGACACTCATGGCCATCGCTATAACAGCGGCCATAGCCGGCGGCCTGGGCGCAGGGAGGCTGATCGCAAGATACGGGCCAATGGGGGTACTCCGTTGGGCTCTGGTTGTCTGGGCGATCGCAATGGCCTCAGGAATCGCCGCCGCAGTCACCGATCGAACCTGGCTGGCGTGGGTAATAGGGCCACTCGGTGGTGTCGCCCTGGGAGCCACTTGGGCTTCTGATCGGGTGGTTATGGCGCGGGTGTCACCACCCCGTCACCTCGGAGAGTTCTACGGGCTGTACGCCACCGTCGGCCGCTTCGCGACGATTGCCGGACCGCTCGTGTGGGCCTTGATAGTGGACTCCCTGGGGTTGGGTCGTAATTTCGCAATGGGAGCACTCGGCGGATTCGTGGTCGCGGGTTGGTGGGTGCTCCGCAAGGTGGATGATCGTGAGAGAGATTGGGCCGACGAAGACCGGTTGCCCGTCAATGAAACCCGCGGGCTGTACCCGAGATGAGGTGGTGCTCGACCGCATAAGGGATGGGAAGATCCCGCACCTCGCTCGGACCCCTCACGACGCGCCGCCCGATTTCTGCGAACCAGGTGTCGTTGGCGAAAGGCCACGGCCAGGCGCGTATACCGACACGAGCCCCGACAACGGCGCCCACGAATGCACCCAGGGCGCTCCCGCCCAGACGCGCGGCCTCTTCGATGGCCCGGTGGGGCATTTCGAGCATTGGGGCGGCTAGCAACAGACCGGCCACTGCAATCTTGAAGGGATCTCCTTCGACCCCACCTACCACCCTGGCCGCTGCGTCGGCCGTGGTCACACCGACATGCTCGATCGCATCGTGGAGCTCTTGTTCGACGCCTTCGAGACGATCCAGGGCGAAAGTCCCCGCCCCGAGGTCTGCGGCGGCGCCCAGGACCGCTTCCGACACGCCGGCGACGAAATCACGGCCCGACTGACCAAAAGCTGCAGCGGCCACGGATGATGCACCGATGACACCGGTGAGGATGCTTCCCGCGTCGGTCGAGAACATCCTGGAGAGATCGACAGAGCTGCGAACGACCTCATCTGCATCCCTTCGAAATGCTGCGCCGACCGGACAAGCCCTGACCAAGTTCTCTACCGACGGGTCTCCAGAAGGCACCCGTGACCCGGCGGCCGACCGATCGAGCCAGGACCGGAATTCCGAGGTTTCTGCGCGATAGACCGCCTCGCCATCGGAGCCGTCCATCTCCAGCAATGCCGAAGAGAGCATCTCCGGCCGGATCGAGGGACCTTCGATCAGGTGATAGGAGATGACGGTGGCTTGCTCTGTGAATGCGGAGTACCCGAGCTTCCAGGCGCCGCCTGCTGTATCCCCGGCTGCCAATCCGAGCATGAAACCATCCCCCTCACCGGAGACGAGGGAGAACAGAGGGCCGTCGCCCTCTCCCTGGTCTGGCGACGGCGGCTCGATCATGGGGGGGAGGGTACATATGTACGCTGCACCTCCAATGGATCGAATAGTGGTGATTGCCAACCCGATCGCCTCCCAATTCACTGGTGGCACTCACCGCGACGTGATGTCGACGCTCGCCAAGAGCCACGATGTCGAAGCTGTCTGGCCGGCCGATGCCGCCGAGACTTCGCTCGCCGCCGCCCAGGCCGCCCGGGCCGGGGCCTCTGTCGTCGTGGCCATGGGAGGCGACGGCATGGTGCATCACGTGAGTCAGGGGCTCGTGGGAACGTACAGCACCTTGGGGATCATCCCGGTGGGAACGACCAATGTCGTGGCGAGACTGTTGGGGGTCCCGTTCCGGGCGTCCAAGGCCGTCAAGCTGATCGATCGCGCAGCTGGAGCATTGCCCATGGGCATGGTCAGGCTGACCCTCCGGCGGGGCACCACCAACACCACCCACCACGCCGCTTTCGCCGCCGGGTTTGGCCTGGATGCCGAAGTGGTCGTCGAAGCCGATCGTGACCCCTACCGTAAGTACCGGTTCGGCTCTATCCACTATGCCCGGACGGCGCTACGCATCGGGCTTGGCCGTTTTCCCTCCCGCAAACCCCACCTCACCATCACGTCGGGAACCCGATCGGCCATGGCGACTGCGGCGCTGATCCAATTCCGCGGGGTCTACACCTATTTCGGGCGTATCCCCCTTCGTGTCGATCGTGCCGAGCCATCACCGATGACCGTCATGTCCATGAACCGTCTCCGCCGTCGTCACATCCCCCGGATCCTGATCGGGGCGATCGGCCGCAAGGGTCTCGGGTCGGTACCTGGTGTCGAGGTGTGGCACGGGGTCTCAAGCCTCGAGATGACTGCCGACCCACCCGTGGCGGCTCAAGCGGATGGGGAGGCTCTGGGACTCGTCGACGGTGCCACTGCCGAGTGGGTTCCCGATGCCCTTCGGGTGATCGGGGGGCGCTGAAACTCAGCTCCGCTGGTGAATGGTGAGTTGAGGAAAGGGGATGGTGATTCCCTCCGACTCGAATCGCTTCTTGACCCTTCGCAACGCTTCGCGTCTGACGGTCCACCTCTCATCTGCCACAGTCGTCATCCTCATCCGAATCGTGACGGCGGAGTCGCCAAGCTCCTGAACACCGAACACCTCGACCTCGCCCTTGATTCGATCGCTCCACTCGGGATCAGCGGCCAGTACCTCCAACTCGTCCTTCATGACCTGAAGGGCCCGATCAACGTCGGTGTCGTAGGCGACACCTACGTCGATGACCGGTTGGGCGAATAGGTTGGTGTAGTTGGTGGAGACTGTGATATGCCCGTTCGGGACGAAATGGACGCTGCCTTCCTGGTCTCGCAACACGGTCACCCTCAGCTGAATGTCCTCGACGACCCCGGTCGCCCCTGCGATGCTCACCACATCTCCCACCCGGAACTGATCCTCGACCAAGATGAAGAAGCCACCGATCACGTCTTTGACCAGGTCCTGGGCCCCAAATCCGATCGCGGCGGCCACTGCGGTACCCACCGCCAGGAATGGAGCCAACCCGATCCCCCACACCTGGAGGAGAGCGAGGCCCGCCGTGACGACGACGGCGACCATGACCAGCCGGCGCGCCACGACCCAGAGCGTTCGCACCCTGTCGGCGGTCTCAGGGCCGCGTTCCTTCACCCTTCCGACGACCCTGCGGCCAAACCTGGTCGCGAGCAGATAGAGGACTGCGGCCACCACCACGACGATCGCGGTACCGATCAAACGATCGGCGACACTCATCTCATCCATCGGCAAGCAGGTTAAACACCCATCCTCGTGCGAACCGCGGCGGCAGATATCGAGAGGTCTGTGACCAGCGCCAAGGCCGAGGCGCGAGCTCTCAGGATCTCCCGCACCTGCCCGAGCACTCGGTCCGAGATCGCGGCCCCCCATGCGGCATCACCGACTTTGTCTGAGAGATTGCCTACGCCCGGGGCGGTTGCCCCGCCGTCTGGCTTCCCTCTCACATCCTCGACGAGTTGCTGGATCTCTATCGGCACTCTGGCAGCGGCCGACCGCAACCGCTGACCGGTGACTGCTCCAACCTCGTTCGAGAGACCCTCGACGAAAGCGACGAGGCGGTCGCTCGCTTCGTTCTCCTTGTTCATCACTATCGCTCGTGTGACCTCCTCGGTCACGGCTGAGGCTCGAGCTTCGTAGTCCAGATTCGATGGCCCGAGTGCGCCAATCAGGCTGGAAGCGGTTTCCTGGAGATCGACCAAGGCTCTGGCAATCACACCCGAGCTCCTTCTCGACCTCAACTCGTCGATGAGCTCCACGATTCCGCTGGGTGGGCCCGATCGAGGCGCTGCGGCCGTTGGTCGGACGGTGGGTGACTCCATACCGTCGTCGACCAATGCCCGGTGGAAGTCGGACAGCACCATGGTCCTGGTCTCACCGGAGAGACGATCTGCCTGGTTCAAGACGAACAGGAAACGGCCTGAATGTGCCAAGAGGGGTCGCAGGTAGTCGTGATGCAGCGAGGAGTCGCGGTACTTCTCCGGGTCGACGACCCAGACGATCACATCGAGATGGGGAACCAGTGTCTCCACTTGCAGCCGATGGCCGAGCTCGACGCTATCGGTGTCAGGCAGATCGATCAGGCACAGCCAGTCCGGCATCTCCGTTGACGCCACGTCCTCGACACCGAGGTCGTTGAAGTACCCCCGGACCTGTCTCGACGAGCGGGCACTGAGCACCGCCAGAGGTCGGTCGGTGGTGGGTCTCAGACCACCCACGACTGCGACCTCAGACCCGGCGATCGCGTTGACCAGGCTGGACTTGCCCGATCCAGTGCCGCCGGCGAACCCGACCAGGAGAAGATCCTCCGGATAGTCGAGACGACGGCGCAGCATGGACGCTGCCCGTGCGATCGGTGCCGTTATCGAATCGTCGGCGAGCAGTGATGCCGCCGCAACCGCCAGGTCTGCCTTCTCCAGGAGCCCGGCGATGGAGTCAGGCATCAGCGAAGTGGGACCTCACGATGAGGCTCGAAGCCGCCATCCTCAATCGCTTCGCATCTCTCTTGTCGAAAGGCAGCCCGTTGACGCTCTCGAAAATGCTCCGCGCCGTCGAGTCGTAGATCGGCTCGATATGTCCCTCGAGAGACGCCCTCGCACGCGACAGAAGCGACGGGTCGTCGAAAAGGTGGTCGAATGCTGGCGTCCGCTGCCCACGGACGGAGGCGTCGGCGAGGACGAGAGCACCAAGACGTCTCCCGACTATGCGGTTGGAGGCGGCGACATCGAAGAGCTCCTCGAGCCATATTGCCGCCGCGCGACCGGTCATAGTGCGAGCTTCGGCGACCACCTCCGCCTCTAGGCTTCGCTTATCTCCGGCTGCGAGTCTTCGCAGGTCGGCTTCGACGAGGGCAGCCAAACGCCGGGCTCCACGCGAACGGACCATCTCCCAACGATCGCGCCCGACGCGATTGCGCCAACGCCAACCGGGGCGGCGCATCGGGCTGTCGGGTAGGTCGGTGGTTGGCAGACCGTCGAACAGGGAGGCAAGTTCGAGGTGTCCCACTGCCCGGCGAAACGAGGTGCGGGTCTTCTGCTCGTGTTCTCCGAAGCCCTCGACCGCGGTTTCCAGACCGTCGGCAAGAGTCATCACCTCCCTCGCCGTCGAGTTCATCACTCGCTCCAGGATCCCCTGACGCGTCGTGTCGATATCGGCGACGAGTCCCACAATCCTTCTCTGCAGCTCCCTGACGGCGATGGACGGCACGTGATGGATGTTTGCGGCGACGTGGTGCTCGGCTACCCGGATGATGTCGGATTCCAAGCCCTGGTTCCGCAGCCGGGCCCCGAAGTCCGTGACCGCGGCCGCAGACGAAGGCGTTATCCGGTTGAGCACATGGATCACGGGTGCACCTCGCGAAACGGCACGCCTGAGGACCTCCCAGGGGACGAGGTCGGAGTACCTGAGCACCGACGTCACGAACACCACGATGTCGGCGTTGTCGATGAGTATCTCTGCGGTGGCGCGGTTCTGTGCGGATGTGGAGTCGATGTCTGGAGTGTCCACGAGAGCAACATCCGAGAGGATGGGTGCGCCACCCACCACCACTTCACATACAACCCCGGAGATTTGCTCGAAAGCGGAAGCATGCTGAGAGGAGGACATGACCAAGGGCCCTCTGGTCGTTGGTCTGAGTGGCCCGGTCTCAGAAATGTCCATGCCCGCCAGGGTGTTCACCAAGGTCGACTTCCCCGAGCCCGTCGGCCCGGCAAAGACCACCGTGAGAGGCACCTCATCACCGCTCACGCGTGGGATCAGGTATGAGCTGATCGAACGGGTGAGACGATCTCTGACGGCGGCGAGGCCAGGGATCACCTGGTTGCCAGACTCCAGTTCCAGGGCCTCCAAAGCAACAGCTACGAGACCTAGATCGTCAACCAGTCTGCGGTTTTCCTCCAGAGGGAGCACAATCGCGATTGTGGCACGGACGATGGTTCAATCGCTGATTTAACCGGTCCATCCCCCCGCAGGTTGCTCGAACCAAACGTGCACCTGGCCGGTGCCGGTGGCGTTCTCGTAGTCGGAGAGCATCACGCCTTCCGCGGTGCAATCCGGGCCACCGATTGACCCCAGCATCATCAGGTAGTGGCCGAAGTCCCCCTCGGGGTTGTGAGGGAAGTAGTCGTCCATGTTCTCGACGATCTTGCGGTGGTCCCCAGCCCTCATCCACTCGAGGCGTTTCTCGTCGGCCGCTCTGGCCTCAGGCGTGAAGATGTGGACGGGGTCGGAAGCCTCGTGCTTGGGGAGCTCCCTCAGCGGCCAGAAGGTGTGACTCATCCCGCCTGAGGCGAGTACCACGGCCCGCCGGTCGAGACGGCTCACCGCATCACCGATTGCCTGGCCCATCGTCAGGAAGTCGTCGGTCTCCCCGGTTTGGACGACCGAAATGGAAACCACTCGCTCACCGCCGTGCAGGTAGTGCACCAGGTTCACCGTTGCGTAGTAGACCGGCAGGTACTCGTCCTCTGAGGCATGCGTGGGTTGGCCGAGCTCCTTGCCGATCTCGGCCATGGCATGGGCCAACTCCGGATCACCGTCGTAGTCGTAAGGAACACCCGCCATCCCGCGGGGCAACTCCGACGAGGTCATGCGACCGGTCCGCCTGCCATGTGCCGACACCACGTGCTCGACGGTGGTGAACCAGTGCGAATCGATGATCACGATGGTGTCCGGGCGAAGCCGATCGAGGATCTCGCCACGGAGCCTAACCAAGCCCGGCACCAGGCTTATCTCCTCTCCCTCGTTCAACTGGCGCCTCGTCGCCTCGTCGAACATGATGGTGGGGGCGTGGCTCAAGAGGCCGGCTCCGACGATCTCACCCATTTGCTGACTCCTGTTTCGTTAGGGACCTAACGACATCCTAGGGACCGGGCACCGGGCTCAGCGCTCCCCGACCAACTCCACCTCGTCTGCGTTTGCGGTGACCTTTCGGAGCAGTCTCGCCAGCTGGCGGCGTTCGTCCGAGCTCAGGTCCGCAGTGAACTTCGCCTCATACTGGTTGAAGATCGGGAAGATCCCCTCGATCTTGGCCAGCCCCGCCGACTGCAACCCAACCAATACTTTCCGACCGTCGTCGGGGTGTCTGGTACGGCTGACCAAACCGCCACGTTCCAACGTGGCGAGCATCCCGCTGAGAGTTCCCTTGGCCAACCCGCACTCCTTGGCGAGTGTTCCGGTGTCGCGGTTGCCCCATACCCAGAGGACGAACAGGATGGTGAAGCCACCCCAGCTGAGCCCCGCCTGCCCGAGCACCTCTCGCTCCATTCGGTTTCGCATCGCATTCGCGGCCCGGTAGACGTTGGAAACGGCGAGCAGTGCATCGAAGTCGAGCGGACGATCCCCGAGCCGGGTCCTGATGTCGCGCTCGGCTTCAAGAACGACCTCCGCGTCCTGATCACTCAAGGGTCGGGGCATCTCCGGTCCTGGGCAGCTGGACGCCGAGTTTATCCTCAGGGCTCCTGGCGGACCCGGAGGCCCAATGCCGTCGCAAAGAGTCGAGATCTCCGATGTGGCTGTGTCACCGGACCACTTCATCGGGGGTCGCCGCGTGACTTCGGAACTCACTTTCGAGGTCAGGTCCCCCCTCGACTGGGATTGGAAGCTCGCCGATGTGGCACGCGGTGACGCCCTGACTGCCGACCTGGCGGTCTCCGCCGCCGTCAAGGCGTTCGATGGGTGGTCGAGCCTTTCGGCTGAAGAGCGAGCACGCTTCCTGCACCGGCTCGCCGACCTGATCGACGACAACATCGACGACCTGGCCGTGGTCGAGTGCGTAGACATGGCGATGCTTCTCGAGAGCCTCCAGAAACGCGTCATCCATCGCGGCGCTGAGAACTTACGGAACTACGCCGACCTGGCCGCCGGGCATGAGCCGCGTCGTTGGAGCTCCAAAGGGACGGACAACGTCGTGCAGCGGATGCCAGCAGGGCCCGCGGTGATCATCACACCTTGGAATGCACCGTGGCTCCTCTCCACATGGAAGGTCGCTCCGGCCCTGGCTGCGGGGAACACGGTCATACTCAAACCGGCCGAGTGGGCGCCCCTTTCTGGCTCACTCCTCGCCGACCTGGCCGCAGAAGCCGGCTTTCCCCCCGGGGTGCTGAACATCGTCCAAGGCATGGGTGATGAGGTCGGCGCTGCCCTGGTCGCCGATCAACGGGTGCGACGCATCTCCTTCACAGGATCCCCCGAGACCGCCCGGCACATCGGCGTCAGCGCAGCACGCAACATCGTCCCATTCACGGCCGAGCTCGGTGGGAAGGGGCCGTTCATCGTCTTCGCCGACTCGGACCTCGACGCCGCGGCGAAGAAGGCTGCCGGTCAGTACGACGACTCGGGTCAGGTATGTCTCGCCGGCACGCGGCTCCTGGTCGAGGAATCGGTCAGTGATGAGTTCGTCGGTCTCTTCGACAAGCACACCGACGCTCACGTCCTCGGTGACAGTCGCAACCCCTCAACCACCATCTCGCCTCTGATCCACCCCGACCACCTGGCTCGGGTGGAAGGGTTCGTCGATCGGGCCCGGGAAGCCGGCGAGACGATCATGCGTGGCGGCGACCGTTGGAGACAGGACGGTCTCTGGTACGAGCCGACTCTGATCCGACCCCGTCACAACGACGCCGAGGTGGTCCAGCGGGAGATATTCGGACCGGTTCTCACGTACCAGACCTTCTCCACCGAGGACGAGGCCATATCGCTCGCCAACTCGACCCGCTACGGGCTCTCAGGGATCGTGTACACGGGCTCACGAGAGCGTGCCGAGCGAGTGGGGTCGAGTGTGCGTGCCGGTACGGTCTGGGTCAACACCTTCCTGGTGCGCGACCTGACCGCTCCCTTTGGCGGCTGTCGAATGTCGGGAATCGGACGCGAAGGCGGCGACTACGCCCTCGATTTCCACTCCGATCTAAAGACGGTCCAGATCAGCCAGGGCTCGGTGGATTGACCGTCTTGGTGGGGTGGTCGTGTGCCCCTCCCATCTCGGGCATCTCCTCTTCCTGCCGGGCATCGATACGGGCTGACAGCCAGTTGGAGAGAGGCGTCGCGCTCAGGCCATGGACGAAGACCGACAGGACGACGGTCAGAAGCACGACATCGAAGACCTCCGATGGCATGGTCCCGAGCTCCTCGAAAGCAACGAGCATGAAAACCACGGTGGCCAGCCCCCTGGGCCCGAACCAGCCGAGAAAGACGGTCGTCGACAACATCAGCTTCTGACCGATCAGGGAGAGAGAAATCGCCAGGGGGCGGATCACGAACAGTGAGATGAGAGCGAGAGCCCAGACCACCGGCTCGACTCCGTCCCTAAGGATTTCGCGAGCCGGGCCGGCCCCTATCAGCACGAAGGCGACGAGGACGAGAGTTCGCCCCTCCGTCCTGGCGAACTCATAGAGGTACTCACACCGGGGTCGCACCCGGGCGGCCAGCACCGCCCCGGTCACGAAGGTCGCCACGAACCCGCTCCCGTCGAAGACCTGGGCGGTTGCGAAGGCGAGCAAGGCCAGGGCGACGGCCGAGATCTTCTGATGGAGCGGGCTCATCCAACCGTGATGTGTCCCCTTCCCGATGATCACGGCGCCGGTGAAGCCGAAGGCCAGGCCGCCGATCAATCCGAGCCCGACTTGCTGGGTGAAGATCCCAACCGCATTCGCAGCACCGTTTCCGCCGGCCTGGGCCTCCACACCCAGCGCGATGAAAAGGGCCGGCAGGGCGAGACCGTCGTTCAGTCCCGACTCGATGTTGAGCGTCTGTCGGACGCGGATCGGGAGACGCTCGGATTCGAGCACCGGCTCGGCCAGGGCGGCGTCTGTCGGTGCGAGGATCACCCCGATCAGGAGGGCGATTCCGATCGTGACCTCATCGAAGAGCCACCAGCCGGCCAGGGCTCCCCCGAGTATCGCCAGTGGCATGCCGATCAGGAGCATCCGCGTCGGCCAGGCGTAGCCCAGGCGAAGTTGGGCGACGTCTATGCGCGCTGCGTCGGCGAACAAGACGAGGGCCAGGGTCAGCTCGAGGAATGTGAGTACCGCCGGGTCCTCCAACCCAACCGGCTCGATACCCAGGACCGCCCCGATGACGACTCCGACCATCATGGCGACCATGGGCTCGGTGAGCCACGCCTTGTAGAGCCTGCCGGACACCGCCACGACGGCGAACACGGCGCCGGCGATCACGATGATGACGGGCGCTATCTCTGTGGACACCTGTCAGCTTCCCCCTCGGCGGAGAGTCGTCCCCTCCTTCCACGATGTGGCCACCCGGTGGTAGTAGCCGCCAATCACCTCCTGGGGCTCGAGCAGGAAGAGCTCATCGGCCGGGGTCCGGGCGACTTCGATTTCAGCATCGGCCGCCCACACATCGGCAATCTCCGAGTCGAACCCGCGCATCGTCACCAGCTCGTCGACGGAAGCCGAGCCATCCGACTCGATGGCCGGCCAGTAGCGGTTGTGGAGCATCGGATGGGAGTTGACGAAGCCCGGTGCGCGTGCCGGGGAGGCGAGCTTCCATGTCGCCTTTGCGACGAGACGCCCACTGGCCGACAACGTGGCGCCAAACCTGCCTCCCGGTTCGAGCCTCGGGCCGGCGCGGCCCAAGGTGATCGGTCGCGTCATCCAGATGTCACCGAGTTTCTTCGGGTAGCCCTGGTGGTAGCCGCGTACCAGGGCGAAGTCCTTGTCGACCCAGATGAATGGGCACCGGCTCCATGTCTTCCCATCCCATCTGCAACGGATCACGGCGAAGCACTCTTTGTACTGGCTGCGCACCGGGTCGAGAGTCTCACTCAGATCGTCGCCGGCGGACTGCCAGTCCGCCCAGATGAGGGCCACGGCACCGGGGTCCTCGTCCGCAAGATCAACCCCGGGCGGAAGGAGCTCGGCCACCCGCGCCGGGTCGGTTCGGTACTCGACGGTCAGCATCTCCCCGGAGTAGTGCCACGGCGGAGGGGGGATCAAGGACGAGCGGCCGCTCGGGGTCTTGGGGAAGAGGAAGCCCTGCATCAAAGGAACGGTAGGTATTCGGACATCTCCCAATCGGTGGTCCATTTGTGGTAGCGGTCCCACTCGGCCCTCTTCACCGTCACGAACCCGTCGATGAATCCGGCGCCGAACGCCTCCACGAAGTCGCTATCTGCCTCCAGCGCATCGAGTGCTGCTTCCAACGAGGGCGGCGTGACGACGTCCGTCGAAGCCCGCTCGATGCAGTCGAGAGTCTCCGCGGGCGGAAGCTCGTAACCCTTCTCGTATCCCAGCAACGCGGCTGTGAGAACTGCCGCCACCCCTTGATGTGGGGTGACCGAGCCGTCGCCTACGCGATGCTCGAGACGGGTGCCCCGGCCGCGAGCCGGCGGTACCCGAACCGTCACCCCTCGATGGTCGTAACCCCAGTTGGCCCAGTAGCCGCAGAGAGAGCCTGGCTGGAGCCGTTTGTAGGCATTCACCGTCGGGGCAATGACCGCGGTCATCCCGACGTGATGATGGAGCATCCCGGCGATCGCCGATCGGCAGAACTCGCTGAGACCGTCATCGGCTTCGGCGTCCTCCAATGCGTTCTCTCCCTCATCATCTCGAAAGGAGAGATTGACGTGAAATCCCGAGCCGCCCCGATCGTTGATCGGCTTCCCCATGAAGGTGAGCAGCAAGCCCCTCTTTGCAGCGATCTCCTTGGCCATCACCTTGAACAGGAATGCATCGTCGGCCGACTCGAGGGCCGACTTGTAGGCCAGGGTGAGCTCGAATTGCCCGTTGTCGTACTCGCTGTTGACCGACTCGAGGGGGAGTCCAACATCATTGGCAGTGGCCATGATCTCATCGATCGTCCCACTCGGATCCACCGCCGTGCCGGTCCCGTAGACGTAAGCACCGGGCGTCGAGATCGGAGCCCAGGAGCCGGCCCCATCGGGCTCGAATAGATACCCCTCCAGCTCGAGGCCCACCATCGGCTCCAGACCATGGGAACGCCATTTCTCGATTGCGTCTTTGAGGACGTTCCTCGGCGCGAGGGGCACAGGCCGGCCACCCCTGGTTATGTCGGGTATCACCACGGCGGTCCCCTCTTGCCATCCAGTGCGCAGGTCGGCGTCGTCATACACCGCATCACAATCGGGGAGGCCCTTCCAGAAGAACCCCCCTTCGTGGGGAATCATCTCGCGGTCGAAGCCGAGAGTGAACAGACTGATGCAGTGGGCGGTGCCCTGATCTGCCTTGGCCGGTGTGAGGTATTTGCCCCTCGCAAGACCCAGGTGATCCGGCCAGAGCAGTCTCAAACGATCGAATTCAGGGCTCACATAACTCCTCTTTGCGGCTCGATCGTAGATCGCGGGCAAGCCACGCGGAGTGCCCCGAGGGCGATTACCTTGGAAGCCGATGAGCAAGCCCTTGGAGCCGGATCGAGCCGAGCGCGAGGAACTGGCCGAAGCGATCCTCACCTACCTCAACGACTGGTTCGATTCGGCCCTGACCATGGAGGCATCGGGAATCGATCTCGATCCTGCCCAATTCGAGACCCTGGCCGGCGGGCCGGGCGAAACCGGTCGTCGCCTGGACGAAATCCTCTCCGATCTCGACCTGGCCGGGAGAGCCGGCATCTATCACCCCTCGGGCGGGCATATGTCCTACATCCCCAACGCCGGGATGTTCACTGCCGCTCTCGGAGAGTTTCTCGCCGCGGGTCTCAATCGTTACACCGGTGTGTCAGCTGCGGCTCCCGGTCTCGTAGCCATCGAGCATGGACTGATCGACTGGATGACATCTCTTTTCGCCATGGGTGGCGACGCCTCCGGCCTGCTGCTCTCGGGTGGCTCGATGGCCAATCTGACCGGGATCGTCACCGCCCGAACCGCCCGTCTCGGGGAGCGTTTCGGAAAGGGTGTGCTCTATGTCACCCGGCATACCCACCACTCGGCGGCCAAAGCGGCGCGCCTCGCCGGATTTCGACCTGGCCAGATCTCGGTTGTGGAGGTTGACGACCATCTTCGAATGGATCTCGACCGTCTCCGTCGAGCCATTGACGCGGATCGCGATGCAGGGAGAGAGCCCTTCTTGGTGATTGCCTCGGCCGGATCAACCGATACCGGCACGATCGACCCCCTCCCGCAGCTCGCCGATATCTGCGAACAACAAGGGCTCTGGATGCACGTCGACGGTGCGTACGGCGGTTTCTTCCAACTGACCGAACGGGGTCGGGAGAGACTCTCGGGAATCGGCCGTGCCGACAGCCTCGCCCTCGATCCTCACAAAGGCCTCTCGATCCCCTTCGGTGTGGGAGCGCTACTCGTCCGGGACGAACGCGCCTTGGTCGACGCCCACCAGGGCCGTGGCGCCTATCTCCGTGACGAGGACAGCTACATGGGAATACGCGACATCGCTTCGCTCGGCCCGGAGCTGACCAGGCCCTTCCGCGGTCTCTCGGTGTGGCTCCCGCTCCAACTCCATGGCATTGCGCCTTTCCGGGAAGCACTCGACTCCAGCATGGACCTCGCCATGTATGCCTACGAACGGCTCCGAGCCATAGGCGGCATCGACGCCCGTTGGGTCCCCGATCTCTCGGTCGTTGCATTCAGGTTCGACGACGATGAGCTCGGTCGCGCCGCGTGGAATGCGGTCAACGAGGACAGGACGGTCCACCTCAGTCCGACGATCATCGAAGACAGGTTTGTGCTCAGGATGGCCATCCTCAACAGGCGTTCCACAGTCGAGCACGTTGATCGCGCCATCGACATCATCGAGAAGACCCTCATCGGCTGACCCACGCCGGTCGTCTCAGCCGATTCGGATGGGGAGATGCTTGATCCCCGAGATGAAGTTGGATCTGAGCCGGTCAGGCGGGCCCAATTCGAATGAGGGAGCCCGGGAGAGGAACTCTTCCAGGAATACCCGCACCTCCAGGCGTGCAAGAGCTGCCCCCAGGCACACGTGACGCCCGGTGCCGAACGTCACATGGGGGTTGGGGTCGCGATGGATGTCGAAGATGAAGGGCTCATCGAAGACGTCCTCGTCGTAATTCGCCGACGTGTACCACATCACCACCTTGTCGCCACGCCCGATGGGGACGCCCCTGATCTCGGTGTCCACCGCCGCCGTGCGTCTGAAGTGCATCGTCACTCCCGAGGCCCGCAGGATCTCTTCGGTAGCCCCGGACGACAGAGCCTCGAGATCATGGGTGAGCATGGCCAGCTGCTCGGGATGATCGTGCAGGTATATCAAGCCATGGCTGATGGTGTGTCTGGTCGTCTCATTTCCGGCAACCATCATGAGAGTGAAGAAGTTCTTGAACTCGAGGTCGGTCAAAGGCTCACCATCGGGCTCTGCGGTGAGAAGCGTGGTGATGATGTCGTCTCTTGGATGAGCACGGCGTTCCCGGGCGAGGTCCTCGGCATAGCGGAACACCTCCAGTGCCGCCGGAGACCGGAATGGGAGCAGGCGATACTCCTCGGTGTCCACCTTGTCGATGATCACTGGGGTGTACTCCGGATCCGCGTTGGAGATCATCTGGTCTCCCCAGGCGACCATGTCACCTGCGTCGGTTTCGGGGACTCCGAGCAACCGGCACAGCATGCGAATCGGCAGCTCACGAGCTATCTCGGTCACGAAGTCGAACTCTCCGAGTGGAAGCACGCGATCGAAGACGAGTCGCACCAGTTTGCGGAACGCCTCCTCGTAGGTGAGGACCACTCTTGGGGTGAAGCCCGGCTGGACAAGTCGGCGAAGTCGGGTGTGGTCCGGCGGATCGAGCTCCATCATCGATCGTCTGGCTTCCAGCTCCTCGGAGTCCATCTCCTCGATCCGGATGCCCCTCGCTGCTGTGAATCGCTTGTAGTCGCGACTGACCTCGATCACATCGGCATGCCTCGTGATCGCCCAGAACCCGGAGCCTCCTTGCTCCTCCACCCAGGCGACCGGATCTTCCTCGCGCATCCGCCTGAACGCGGCATGCGGGAACCCGCGCAAATAGGTGTCGTGTGAGGTGATGTCGGCCAGGGGGTCCCCGAGGTCCTTGTGAAGAGTCCGTGCGGTCATTTCGTTGGGTGCCAAAAGATAGACGTTCTGCGAGCCGGCCCAGTGGGGAACCCAACCGTCCTCACTAGCGTTCACACGCGCAATGGTCCTCCCGGAGGGAGCTCCCTCACCCGAATCCGGCCGGCCGGCCGGCTGGAAGCTGGGAGGTGTCGCCGCCGCCATCGCCTTGACCATCGGAACGGCCGTTGCCCTGTTGGATGCGACAGCGCCTGCTCCCGAAGGGGCGGTGACCACGGTCAACCCAAGCTCGACCACCGAGGCACTGCTGGCTCCCACGACCTCGACCACCACCACGACCATCGATCTTGCCAATTTCTCCGTCGGCGCAATTGCCACCGGCGAGCGTCTCAGTTGGTACCGAGCCCCCACGTTCGTATCGGGGTGGCCTGTTGCCTTGGTCACACACGACGAGCGACTCTGGCTGTTCACCGCGACGAGCTCGCGCGGTCAGCACTGGGGTGGCACCGGCCTGACGGCCTGGGTGTCTTCCGACGGGATCGATTGGCAGCCAGGTGGCGTGATCGCAAGTCAGGAGTTCTCGATATCCGACGTGGAAGCCGCTGAGGGCCGCATGGTTGCCGTGGGAACCCGCCTATCCGACGGGGCTCCTCACGTCTGGGTCTCACACGATGGCGTGCAATGGACGGTGTCCCGACTGCCGGTCGATCCCGGAGGGACGCCGGGCTACAGCGCCTGGTTCGGTGGGGTGGCCGCAACCGGTGATCACCTCTATGTGGTCGGCTTCGTCGAGCCCGACTGGCAGACGCAGGTCATGGACAGGCTGCCGGCCGAGATCGCCGATATCGCCCTTCACGAGTACGGGCTCGGCTATACGGAAGGCCCGGATGGTGTCCAATCCATCGATGTGTACGGCCCATTGGGGCTGGTCGCCTACTCCGCGCCCGTAGGCGAGCTGGGTCTCGATCAGGAGACCATCACCAGGATGTTCGAAGGCTCAAGCGTCAACACCTCGTTCCTGTGGTCGTCGGAGGGAGGCGCCAACTGGTCGGCGATGTCATTCGATGACATGTGGGTCCACCAGCTCGTGGCGCTTCCCGACGGCCGGCTCTTCGTCGATGGTGGCGATCATCGTGGTGCCGGTATCTGGAGCTCCCACGACGGGTCGGCGTGGGAACGAATCGCTTCGAGCCCGTCTGCCTACCTCGTCGGCACATGGGGCAACGAACTTCTCGCCATCTCCAACGACAGCGACAACGACATGATCAGGTCCGCGGACGGAGCTGACTGGGGGTCGCTCGGCACCGGTAAGCTCCTACCCGACCGGCTGTCCTGGAGCATCGGACCGGTAGCTGCCGGTGAGGCTTACCTTGCCGCGATCGCAACCACCTGGCCAAACGTGGCCTCCAGGCGACCGGTGAGGGTGACCGTCCAGGAAGCCGGGAGCACCCTCACCTTCGACCCCTCGAATGGGACAATCACCGCGTCCAACGGTGAGCTGACGGTGACCGTCCCTACATGGAGAGAAGACTCTCGCGCCGTCCTCAGGATGGACTTCACTGAACAGCTGGCGACCTTTGTCGATCCGGATTCGGGTGACGTCGTGGCCGCCTTCAGCTTCGACACGCTGCGGCGAGCCGAGTCGGCGGCCCTTGGACAACCCGACCCAGGTGAACATGCCCTGCTCCTCACCGAGTCGGGCTCCGACTGGAGCATCATCGACATGGCCGAGGAGATCGGATCGGATGCCCAGATCGTCCTCATGGAGCTGTTCGAAGACCAACTGGTGATGGTGACGACCAGCGCAAACCAATTGCCCCGAGGTGGGTCTGTGCGCTTCTCGGTCAGGATCGCCAACCTGCGCTGAGGAGGACTTCACAACGAGCAGATTCACGCAGGTGGATCAGCAGTTACCGTTCGAGGCCAATGACGGAATTCAGGCGAATCCTGGTCGACGGCGCGGCTCTCAACACCCACGTGGATGGCGATGAGCTTGTGTCTGCCGACGGGCGCCGCTTCTCTGCCGATGAAGCCACTCATTTGCCGCCAACCGAGCCGACGAAGATCATCGCCTGTCATCTCAACTATCGGAGCCGTGTCGAGGAGTTCATGACTCGTCTGCCAGTCGCGCCTACGTACTTCCACAAACCTACAACGGCGTTGAACGCACACGGCGGCGACGTGATCAGGCCACGTCGCTGCAAGTACCTGAACTTCGAGGGTGAGATCGCGATCGTGATCGGTGAGAGTGCATTCGACATCGCACAGGAAGAGGCAGCGCATTACATCGCCGGCTATACGATCGCCAATGACTACGGGCTTCACGACTTCCGGGACACCGACGCCGGCTCGATGCTTCGCGTCAAGGGATCAGACACACTCTGCCCAACAGGCCCCGGGCTGGTTACGGACTGGGACTTCCACGAGAAGCAGATACGCACTTTGGTGAATGGAGAGATCCGACAGTCCGCCTCGACATCGGAGATGGAGTGGGACATGCACTACCTGGTGGCGGACATCGCCAGGACGATCACACTGCTCCCTGGTGACCTCATCCTGAGTGGAACACCCGCCGGTTCGCGACCTGTGCAACCCGGTGACGTTGTGACGATCGAAGTGGAGGGTCTGGGGGCCCTGACCAATAGAATCGTGGAGGGAGCAACCGGCATCCGACCCGAAGTCGGCGCTCAACCGAGCGAGTCAGAGGAGGTCATCTCCACCGCGCTCGGCGGCGACTGGGAGTTCCGCGGTGTCCGCGCCCCGCGCGGACCTGGGTCCAAGCACTACGAATCGGAGTTGAGCGAATGAGAAGCCCACTGGTCGGGGTGACCGTCTGGCGGAGACGCCTGGATACGTTCTATGGCCCCGACACTCTGATGACTCTCTCCACCACCTACACCGACGCAATGATCGAAGCCGGGTTGACCCCGATCATGATCCCCGCCGCATTGGACGTGACGGATGCGGAACGGTTTGTCGATCTGGTCGACGGCCTTCTGCTGTCGGGAGGTGACGACGTCCATCCCCGAACATACGGCTCCGAACCGACGGTGAGCCAGGGGATCGACACCGACGTCGACCGATTCGAGATCGCCCTGATCGAAGCAGCCCGGGGGGCGGACAAACCCGTGTTGGCAATATGCAGGGGGCTGCAAATCCTGAATGTCGCTCTTGGAGGGACCCTTCACCAGGAGGTCACCTCCGAGGGTGGGGTCCACGAACTGATCACGCACGACAGCGATCCCGAAGAGATGATGGCGCGCCGTCATGTGGTGAGATTCGAGCGTGACTCGATCATGGCCGGCCTCTACGAGTCGGACGAGGCGAAGGTGAACACCCTCCATCATCAGGGAATCGACCGTCTGGCCGAGGATCTGCTCGTGGAAGGGAGGTCGGACGATGGGTTGGTCGAGGCGGCCAGATGCCGCGGCGACTGGTGGGCACTCGGCGTCCAATGGCATCCTGAGAAGATGGACCTGGACCATCGCCAACTTCTGGCCGCTTTCCGGGATGAAATCGTCTCGAGCTGAGACTCAGATGGAAGCCGGGACGACCGCCGGTGCCAGGGCCTCCCTCAACTCCTCCAGCCGTTCCGGCACGACGCGGTAGAAGACCCAACGTCCTTTTCGCTCTCCGACCACGACACCTGCCTCGCGAAGGATCTTGAGGTGGTGTGAGACCGTGGGCTGAGCCAGCCCGAGGGGTTGCTCCAGGTCACAGCCACAGGCAGCCCCGTCAGGGGCGGCGGCGAGCATCGAGACGATCCTGAGCCGTACGGGGTCAGCCAGTGCAGCGAGCACCGGAGCCATTTCCGAGGCGGACTCGGTGTCGAGAACGCCATCGAAGAGCGGGGTGCAGCAGTACTCCATCAATCATTGACAATAGTCGATATATCGAGGATGATCCATATATCGAAGATCGTCGATACGAAAGGAGAACGCGCGTGCGCATTCATCGCCAAGGCTCGGGATGTTGCGACGGCGGTAGTGGCTGCTGCTGCTGCTGAGATCTGACTGTTAGTCGGCGGAGGCATGTTCATGAGAGCAGCGCCTCCGCCGACTTCCCCTCGTCGCATTCCTGGAGGATTGGGCAATACACGCACCACGGGCCGCCATGACGCTCTAGCCGCGCACTGTCACGCCAGGCATCCCTGATCTGATTGACCAGCTCGGCGATCTCACCGGCGACCCGGTTCACGTCCGCCGTCGTCGGCACAGTCCGGTATCGCTCCCCGGTCCTCACAGAGACAGCTTCGACATAGGCGGGCACCTCGTCGTGACCAAGAGCCCACAGCAACGCATAGAACAACAGCTGATCCTCCGGCTGACCGAGTTCACCGGTCTTCCAGTCCACGAGTCGATGGCCCCCAGCGTCTTCGACGTAGACGGCATCGACCGTCCCGACCAACTCCAGATCCTCACCCTGCTCGTGGGCAAGGTCGACCTCGGTGCCTTCGAATCCGTCGTCGGGCAGATTCACAAACCTCTCGTAGAGCGACCTGACCTCCTCGATCACCCCGGCCAGTGCAGACGGTCGCAGCTCGAGTGAAGCCAGTTTGTTGTTGAGGGTCGACGAGCCGATCTCTTCTCGGCATGCCTGGACGAAGTCCGCCGAGGCGATCGGCCCGACGGAGAGATGCCGGCTGAATATCCGATGAGCCAGGCTGCCGAGGAACGCCGGCTTGCTGTCCGGGCCATAGCGTCCCTGCAGACGTGCGTTGGCGGAGTCAGGGCAGCGTTTCCAGGCCAGATAGGTCGATGCCGAGACCCGTATCGGATCTCCGGGCGAAATGGCCGGAATTGACACGGACATCGACAACGAGGGTAGACCCCGGTTCGAGTAGAAGATTCCGTTTTGGGTGAGTCCGGGCATTACCATCCGCATGTCCCGGCACCGGGTCGCCGGGGGCGACCCTTCCAGATGAACCGCAACTTCTCCTTCCGCATCCATCCGATGCTCGCGGCTGCAATTGCCGTGGGCCTCGTCTTTGCCTTCCTGGCAGCTGCCTACGCGCTCACCCGTTGGGCGTCCGACGGTGAGGTGATGGGTCGCGTCGAAGTCGCAGGAGTGGATATCGGTGGCCTCACCTCCGAAGAGGCCAAAGCCGAGCTCAGGGCCTTGGAGGAGCAATACCTTGCCCGGACCGCGTCCTTCTCCATCGAGGGCGCGCCCGTGCAGCTCGACCCCAGAGAGGCCGGCCTCGACCTCGATGAGGAGTACATGGTCGATCGCGCCATGCGGGTGGGAAGGGAGGGCGACGGCGCATTCCGCTTCTTGTGGTGGCTTCGGCATGTCTTCTCGACCGTCGAGATCGAGCTCGTCGGGGCTGTCGACACCAGCGCTCTCAACGAAGTCTTCGACCGTTGGGAGAGCGAGGTCATCGCCATGCCCGCGCGCCTCGGGGCCATCGTCCTCGAGGACGGCGTACCCCAACCGGTGTACCCGGCTCCGGGGGTGGGGCTCGAGCGGGACCGAGCCGCCGAGATCATCAACACGGCCCTGATCGCAGACGACCCGGGAAACCACGCACTGCCCACCGAGACGATCATTCCCCGGCTCACCGAAGCCGACATCGACGCGGCCCTCGAGGAGGCGAACCAGCTCCTTTCCGGACCGATCCGCCTGGTGTACGCCACCAACGAGGTGGTCTTCTCCGCCGACCAGCTCATCGCGGCGTACCGGTCTGAGACGATCGCCGAGGGAACACCTCAGATCTTGCACTCATTCGACCCTGGCGTGATCGACGGCTACCTCGACCCGGTGAGGGAGCTGTACGAGGCGGAGCCCGTGAACGCCGAGTTCTTGATCACGGGCGACGAGATCGAGATCATCCCGGGCAAGCGGGGAACGAGAATCGACGAGGATCTCACTGCTCAGAAACTACTCCAGGCCGGAAGGACCAGCGGCAGGGTGGGCCAACTCCCCCTCGTGGAAGACGCCGACCCGGACGTGACCACCGAAGAGCTGGAGAGCCTGGGCATCAACCATCTCGTGTCGTCGTTCACGACATTCCACTCATGCTGTGAGAACAGAGTCATCAACATCCAGACGATGGCCGACACGATCGATGGTCACATCGTGATGCCGGGAGAGGAGTTCAGTATCAACGGGCACGTCGGCCAGCGAACCGAGGAGAAGGGCTACGTCCCGGCCGGAACCATCATCGCCGGGGAGTTGGTCGACACGATCGGTGGAGGGGTATCACAGTTCGCCACGACGATGTACAACGCAGTGTTCTGGGGTGGATACGAGGACATCACGCACAGCCCGCACTCTTACTACTTCAGCCGATACCCCGAGGGGATCGAAGCCACCGTGAACTGGCGCACGCCCGAGCTCATCTGGCGTAACAACACCGACAAAGCCGTGATGATCGACACCCAACACACCGGAACCTCGATAACTGTGAGGATCTTCGGTGACAACGACGGTCGTATCGTCAAGGGAGAGCAAAGTGGAGGCTCGACACGCCTCGACGTCGTGGCCGAAGGAGGCCCAGATGCTCACTGGGTCGAGGGTGAAGTCTCCGATCGCTTCGAGTTCAGAGACCCCCCCAATCCGGTATATCGGGCGAATCCCGAGCTCGACGTCGAGCGTCAGGTGGAAACCCAAAGCGCACGTGAGGGATGGAGCGTCAACGTCGTGCGACGCATTCAGCGGGCCGGTACCGAGTTGATCGAGGAACAGGAGTGGCTGGTGGTCTACAGCCCTCGTTTTGCCGTGATCGAGGTTCATCCCTGCAAGATGCCAGGGACCTCGGTGACCTGTCCGACCACGACGACCACCACGATTCCGCCCACCACGACCACGTCGGCAGCCGGGACGACCACCACCAGTGGGGGCTAGGTCGAGCTACTCCTCCTCGTCGGGCCCGATGGGTCCTGAGTCCTCGTCGTCTTCGTAGTAGCGGAGGAACGAGTGTGTCGTGTCGGCCACGGCTCTCATCGCCTCTTCGTCCCAGCCGACGGGCCGACGCACGGTAACTGTGTTCTGCAGGACGAAGACGTGGTCTATCCCCAAGCCGAGATCAAAGAGGCGCTCTGCCAGGAGGACCGGGACACCGTCACCCTCGAGGTCGGGTCCGATCGCCTGGCCGTCCTGGCCGGTGAAGCTGCGATCGGTGTCCATCATGAGGACGTCGCCCAGAGCCACTCTGCTTCTGATCTGTACGTCTTGACCCATGGGGCGCGATCGTAATCCGGGCTGCCTTCAACCGCCCAAGCTGCCGGCCAGCTCGCCGATGCGATGGACTTTGACCAGATTGGTCGAAGCTTGGAAGTTCGGGGGCACACCGGCCACCATCACTATCAACTCTCCGTCCACGGCCGCTCCCTCCTGCTCCAGCAACTCGGCTGCCCTGGCCATCTCGTCGTCTGTGTAGGTGGCCCGCTCGAACTCGTGTGGGATCACGCCCCAGTAGAGGGCGAGCTGGCGCTGGGTCTCCTCGTTGGGAGTGAATGCGACGATCTGTTGCTCGGGACGGTATTTGGAAATGAGTCTCGCCGTGTTTCCCGACTCGGTGAAGGCGACGATGGTGTTGGCTCCGACGTTGCGGGCGATTTGAGTCGCGGCCTGAGCCACCGCGGACGCGACCTGGTTCTCGTCACCGACGAACGACACCGGCAGCTCTCCCCGGTCGGAGAGCGTCCCTTCCTCCACCGACTGGCAGATGCGGGACATCGCGCCGACCGTCTTGGCCGGGTAGTCGCCGATGGCCGTCTCGGCTGAGAGCATCACCGCGTCGGTTCCGGCCAGAACCGCGGCGGCGACGTCGGTGACCTCGGCCCTGGTTGGCCGCGGGCTGTGCGTCATGGACTCCAGCATCTCGGTGGCGGTCACCGAAATCCGTCCCATCGCGTTCGTCCGTTTCAAGATGTCGTTCTGTATGAGGGGCAGCTTCTCCAATGGGACCTGAACCCCCAGGTCGCCCCGGGCGACCATCACCCCAAAGGAGGCCGCAATGATCTCATCGAGATTCTGCAATGCCTGGGCAAGCTCGATCTTGGCGACGATTGGCTTCCCGCCGGCCAACCCGGCCACGGCCTCGACGTCGGCCGCCGTCCTCACGAACGATGTGGCCACGTAGTCCACCCCGAGCTCGCGTCCGAAGGCGAGATCCCGCTCGTCCTTGGCGGTGACATTGCCGGCCGAGAGATCGCTGTCTGGGAAGGCGACGCCTTTGTTGTCGGACAGCGCCCCGGGCTGGACACAACGCGCCTGCAGGGCGCCATCGGATCTTCCCACCACTTCGAGAGTCACCAGCCCGTCCGCTAGAACAACACGGTGACCGGGATGCACGTCTTCGAGCAAGGCGTCGTATCCGACCGGGATCCTCGACTCGCTTCCTTCAGCTCCGCTCGGGATCAGCTCGACTTGCTCATCGCGATCGAGATCGATTTCCCCGCCGGGGAAGCGACCCACCCGGAGCTTGGGCCCCTGGATGTCCTGCATGACCGCCACAGTCCTGCCATGACGCTTCGAGGCAGAGCGAACCCACTCGAAGAGCTGTCGATGGAACTCGTGGTCACCATGAGAGAAGTTGAGCCTCGCCACGTCCATCCCAGCTTCGACGAGTGAGCCGACGCCTTCCTCGCTGGCTACCGACGGCCCGAGAGTGGCGATGATCTTGGTCTGACGGCGCATTGGTGGAGACCAAGCTACCGACCGAAGACCCGTACCTCGCAGCTTGTCACCGCTGATTCTCGAATTCCGGGTTCTTCGTTCCCCTCATCGTGCAACATGGTCCCCGATGGACTCCGAGAAGCGCACGGCACTAGCCCGGGATGCTCTAGCCGGATATGCGCATGGACCACTGGCACCGATGATCGCCAGGTCTCGAGCTCTCGAAGACCTCGCTGAGTCGCGGGCGGTCGTTCTTGTCGAAGGCATCAGTGATCAGATCGCTCTCGAGACCATTGCAGCGAGACACGGCCGCGCACTCGACACGGATGGTGTGACGGTCCTTCCTGCCGGCGGAGCACATGAAATCGTCAAACTGTCGATCGAACTCGGGCCGAATGTGCCTATCGGCGGTTTGTGTGACGCCGCGGAGGAGCCCCTCATCAAAAAGGGCTTGGCCGATTCCGGTCGGGGAGAGTCTGGCTCATCCGAGGAGCTGGAGACGCTTGGGTTCTTCGTATGTCGGCGAGATCTCGAGGACGAGTTGATCCGCGCCGCGGGGATCGAAAACGCCCTGGCTGTGCTCGAATCTCAGGGCGATCTGAGGTCGTTCCAGAGGCTCCAGCTGCAACCAGCATGGCGGGAGCGACCGGTTTCAGCTCAATTGCGGCGTTTCCTGGGAAGTGGAGCGCGTCGCAAGCTGCGATATGCCCGGCTGCTCGCCGGATCCATCGACCTGGACCGCAGCCCCAGGCCCATCGAAGCCCTACTCGATTACGTGTGACCCCAGGGCTTGGAGACTCAGGAGCCGCCGAGCGCCTCCCTCAGCATCTCGTTGGCCAGTTTCGGATCGGCCTTTCCCTGAGTCGCCCTCATGACCTGGCCGACCAGGAAACCGACCACCTTCTGCTCGCCTTCCTGATATGACGCAACGGCATCGGGATGCTCCTCGAGGACGTGGCCTATCACCTCGGCGAGAGCGGAGCTATCCGAGATCTGAATGAGGTCCCGGCGCTCCGCGACCACACGTGCACTCCCCTCCCCCGAAAGGATGCCTTCCAAGACTTCTTTTGCAGCTGAAGAGGAGACCACGCCCTCGTCGACGATTGTGATCAGTTCTTGGAGATGGACCGGTTCGAGACGCAAATCGGCAGGCTCTGTCCCTGTCTTTCGGAGCCAGGCAGTCACCTCCCCGGTGAGCCAGTTGGCTGTGGCTCTGGTGTCCGCACCCAGCGAAACGGTCTCGTCGTAGAGCGATCGGAGCATTGCCGGAGAGTCGGAGAGGACGCCCGCAGAGCTCTCGTCGAGCCCCTGGCCGAGGTAGCGCTCCCTTCGCTGGGCGGGCAACTCGGGCAGTTTGTTGCGAATCGTGGCGACCCAAGTTTCATCCATGATCATGGGGACCAGGTCGGGCTCGATGAAGTAGCGATAGTCCGAAGACCCCTCTTTGGTTCGCATCGAATGGGTGACGCCGGCCTCTTCGTCCCAGTGCCTCGTCTCCTGAATCACATCGCTGTCGGATCCAGTGGCCTCGATCTGACGTTGGATCTCGTAGTCGATGGCACGTTCGAGGGATCGGAACGAGTTCATGTTCTTTATCTCGACTTTCGTACCCAGCACGTCGCTCCCCTCGGGCCGGATCGAAACGTTGGCATCGAAGCGCATGGATCCCTCCTCGAGACGGGCGTCTGACACCCCGAGCTCGAGGACGATCGCACGCAGCTCCTGTGCATACGCCCTCGCCTGCGTGGCGGTGCGAATGTCGGGCTTGGAGACGATCTCGACCAGTGGGACCCCCGACCGGTTGAAGTCGAGGAGAGTGGACTTTGCGGCATGGATCCGGCCGCCATCGCCTACATGGGTTGACTTCCCAGTGTCCTCCTCCATATGTGCTCTCTCGATCCCAACCCGGACCGATTCTCCGTCGTTGGGCAGATCGAGGTATCCGTCGTGACAGACGGGAATGTCGTATTGGGAGATCTGATAGTTCTTCGGAAGGTCGGCGTAGAAGTAGTTCTTACGATGGAACACAGACTTGTGGGATACCTGGCAGTTGAGAGCCAGGCCGATCGCCATGATCCACTCGATTGCCTTGCGGTTCGGCACCGGGAGAGCACCGGGGAGACCGAGACAGACAGGACAGACATTGGTGTTGGGCTCTGAGCCGAATTCGACGGCACAGCCGCAGAACATCTTGGAGTCGGTGGCCAACTCGACATGCACCTCGATGCCGATCACTGCCTCCCATCGGGCGGTCACGAGGCCAACTCCTCGATCACAGGTCGGGCGCCGAACCCGGCGAGACGCTCGACTTCGGCAGCCACGCGAAACAAGACCCGCTCCCCGAGAGCCGGCGCCATCACCTGGAACCCGATCGGCAGGCCCTGTTCGTCGAGCCCGATCGGAACCGAGATGCCGGGGTGGCCGACCAGGTTGGCCGGATTGGTGCAGATGTCGGTGAGGTACATCGAAAGCGGATCATCGATCTTCTCCCCGGCGGGGAAAGCGACGGTCGGACTGGTCGGAGACACCAGCGCGTCGACTGTCTCATAAGCGCGGGCGAAGTCGTCGCGGAGGGCGACCCTCACCCGTTGAGCCTGGCCGTAGAAGGCGTCGTAGTACCCGGCGGAGAGTGCGTAGGTGCCGAGGAGGATTCGTCTCGTGACCTCCGGCCCGAAGCCCTCGGCCCGGGTCCTGGCCATGAGCTCCTCGGTGGTCTCCCCTTCGACACGCAGCCCGTAGCGGATCCCGTCGAAACGGGCCAGGTTCGCCGAGGCTTCCGCCGGAGCCACCAGGTAATAAGCCGAAAGGGCGATGTCGACCGTGGGAAGGGAGACCTCGACGATCTCGGCTCCGGCCTCGGAAAGGCTTTGCACCATGTCGGCGACCGAGGACTCGACCGCGGGCTCGTAGCCCTCACCGGCCAGTTCCTTGATGACACCGATCTTGAGCCCGTCGACCCCCGTGTCGAGATCGGCCGGCACGTCGGGGTATTCGGCTGAATAGGAGGTGGCGTCTAGGGGGTCGTGACCCCAGATGGCCTCGAGTGTCAAAGCGGCGTCTTCAACGCTCTTGGACAGGGGCCCGATCTGGTCGAGGGAGGACGCAAAGGCGATCAGCCCGTATCGGCTCACAGTCCCGTATGTGGGTTTGAGCCCGACTATCCCGGTCAGGGAAGCGGGTTGGCGAATCGATCCTCCCGTGTCCGAGCCCAGCGCACCGAACGCCGAACCCGCGGCCACCGCCGCAGCCGAGCCACCCGAGGATCCGCCCGGGATCCGGCCGATGTCCCAAGGATTGAAGCTCGGGCCGTAGGCCGAGTTCTCAGTGGACGAGCCCATGGCGAACTCGTCGAGATTGGTCTTTCCGACGATCACCGCTCCGGCGTCACGAAGACGGGTCACCACCGTGGCATCGTATGGAGGCACATAGCCGGCGAGGATCTGAGAGGCGGCCGTGGTCTCCACGCCGCGGGTGCACATGTTGTCCTTGAGGGCGATAGGGATGCCGTGGAGGGGGCCTCGGTCGATTCCATCGGCTAGATCGGCGTCGGCCTGGCCCGCGGCCTCTCGTGCGCCCTCCTTGTCGAGGGTCAGGTAGGCGTGCAGCTGCGCTTCGGTCTGGGAGGCACGAAGCAGAACTGCATCCAGTAGGTCTTCAGAGGTGACCTCCCCCGACCGGAGGCTTCTTCCGGCCTCCACGATCGTCTTCTCATGGAGGGTCACTCCGTCTCCAGAGCCGGAGGTGCGACGAAGAAGCCGTCCATGGCTTCCGGGGCCTGAGAAAGGACCTCTTCCCGATCGAGGGAGGGGCGGCGTTCGTCATCCCGGAAGGCATTGTCGAAGCCGAGTGGGTGAGCCGAGCCCGGGTGGGGATCGCCTTCCAGCGATTGGACTCTCGCCGCGTGCTCGAGGATGTCGGCCAACTGCGACTTGTAGCCCTCGAGCTCTTCGTCGGTTAGGCCGAGTCTCGCCAAACGGGCGACGTGGGCGATGTCGATGTCGATGGCCATGGCCGCCGGAGTGTATTGGCCGATGCGGGCGAGTCACAGATCGCACCTCGCCGAAACGGGTGGGTTCCTTGAACTGTCCAGCGATGGTGAAACCGAGGAGGGCGCAGCGCCGAAGCCTCCCGCCCATGCCGGCCAATTGATGGCTCAGAAGAGGCCCTCTGAAATACATCGTAGACAACTCTTGATTTGTCCTATGCGGTGTGTAGTATCGAACATATGTTCGTACTGCAGACCTCTGATAGCGAGCTCAAAGCGGCGGAGTTCAACACTGAACGGTCAGATAACGGGCCGGGCGAGCCTGGGACGGTTGGTGTGGATGTTCATGTCCTGCCCGCCGACCTCGAGGGTATGGCCCCGGGTCCGTTCCTGGCTTCGATCCTCTCGGTTGTGGACCCGGGGAAACTGACAGGCCGGGATGTGGTCAGGTATGTGCAAGCCCAGGCCCGACTGGTCTCGCATTATCAGGCGTCGTATTACACCGGGATCGTTGAACTGGCCCACGCCACCGAAGCGGATACAACCGAAAGGGATCACGTACCCAACGAATACGCCTCCGACGAGCTCGGAGCCGCCCTGGCCAAGACCCGTCGTGCCGCCGAAGCCGACGTCGACCTGGCATTCGATCTGAAGTACCGGCTACCCAAAGTTTGGCAAGCCCTGGCAGAGGGGCGTATAGATCTGGCCAAAGCCAGAGTGTTCTCCCAAGAACTCGCCACCCTCAAACCAGAACTCATCCCGGATGTAGTCGAAACTCTCATCGACACCGCCGCGGACTTGACTACCGGCCAGCTTCGCACCCGTTTGAAGAGAGCAGTTCTCGAAGCCGACCTGACGGCAGCGCAAGCCCACTACGCGGCCGGGCTGGAAGACCGCAAACTGGTCGTGTACCCCAATCCCGACCACACCGCCAACGTCGGCCTCGTCTCAGTCGACCCGTTCCAAGCAGTCGCCGCCACCAACCACGTCCATCACATAGCACTCAAACTGAAACGACTACCCGGCGAGACCAGGACGATCGACCAGCTCAAGGCCGATGTTGCCCTGGACCTACTCCAAGGCAATACCTCCGATATCCCAGACGGCGTCACCATCCAACCCAACGAGATCGTCGTTCGTTCCACCTGTGACTCACCGACGGGGCACATCACCGGCTATGGACCCGTTCTCACTAGCAGCACACCGGCAGACGCTCCTTCTGCCGAAAAGGACGACGGAGTCGCCAACTGCCACCAGACCTACAGCAGACGGCCCACCAGAGCCCAGATCCAACACATCCGCGCCCAATACCCGACCTGCATCCACCCCGGATGCCGCATGCCCTCCAACCGATGTGACATCGACCACCGCCAACCCTGGCACCAAGGCGGAAAGACCAGCTGCAGAAATCTCGCACCCCTTTGCCGACACCACCACCTGTGCAAACACCAAGGCGGCTGGCAGCTCCACCGAAACCCCGACGACAGCCACACCTGGACCAGCCCCCTCGGCCACACCTACACCACCAGGGCACCGCCATAGCTAGAGCCGGGCACGTTCCCGGTGAACCAGCTAGATGTCAGACAGAACCGTTGCCAATGCCTCGTAGGCCCAATCGAGGTCGTCCAACCTGACCGACTCACCGGGTTTGTGTGCCAACGACGTCTCGCCGGGCCCGAAGTTCACCGCCGGGACCCCAAGCTGCGCCAGCTGCGCCACGTCTGTCCAGCCTTGCTTGGATGCGATCACGCCGCCAGAGATCGAGGCCAGCTCCTGGAAGAGGGGATGGGAGACATCAGGATATGCCGACGGGGCTCTGTCAGCTATCTGGAAAACGTCGGCATCGGAGCAGAGCTCACGTAGATGAGTGATGGCCTCGTCCATGGTGCGATCGGGAGCGAAGCGGTAGTTGACGTTGAGCTCGAACCTGCCCGGGATGACGTTGTTGGCCACTCCCCCAGCAGCTCGGGTCACCGAGACCACCTCTTTGAACTCGAGACCTTCGACCATCCGGGACTCCGGCTCGACATGATGCATCCTGGTGAGAAAGGGCCCGGCGCGTGATACGGCATTGACACCGAGCCAGGGACGAGCCGAATGGGCAGGCTCGCCCTCGAATACGACGGTCGCGTTGATGGCGCCCTGGCACCCCACATGCATCTCACGGTTGGTGGGCTCGAGGACTATCCCCGCCGCCGCGGACTCCAGCTCGACGAGCTGATCGAGAATCGGGCCGAGCTGGTTCCCGCTCATAGGGCCCTCTTCCCCTGCATAGAAGATCCCCACGAGACGGTCGGTGCCGAGATCTTCGAGGATATGGATCATCACGGCCAGACCGCCCTTCATATCGGTGGCGCCCAGCCCGTAGAGACGGTCGCCCTCGATCATCGAGCCGACGTGACCCTGCAGTGGCACCGTGTCGGTATGACCGGCGAGGATGACCTTGCCTCGACCTGGCTCCCCGACGACGAGCGAGTCCGCTATCACCGTCAGAGCTTGCCTGTCGAGACGCTCGGCGAGGGCGTCTCGAATGGCACGCTCGTTTCCGGTCTCGGATGGGATATCCACCAGCCAGGCGAGTGTCTCGCTCAGGGTCGGCACGAGGGGAAGGTAACAGTCGAGCACTACTCTCCCCATCCGTGAGCGCCGCACACTCGGTAGGACTCGCCACACTTGCAGGCGACACCATTCTCGATGTCTGGTATCCCGACCCCCTCGCCGCTGACCGGGCGCCCCTCGAAGGGCTCGAGAAGAGCGATGAGGCGCGCGGAGTCGTGTCACGGATCGTCGAGACTCGGATCGACGACCTCGCGATACCGCCCAGGGATCCGACCGACGCCTACCTCCGTCTCCACCTCCTCTCCCATCGAGTGCACAAACCTCACGGACTGAGCGTCGAGGGCATCTTCGGCGTCCTCAACAACGTGGTCTGGACCAGCGAAGGACCCTGCGCCGTAGAGGGCTTCACCGAGACCAGAGCTCGCCTGATCGGTGCCGGCAGACGGCCGGCGGTTACCTCCGTCGACAAGTTTCCGAGGATGACGGACTACGTGATCCCTGACGGTGTTCGCATCGCCGACGCCGACCGGGTCCGCCTGGGGGCATACCTCGGTGAAGGAACCACGGTCATGCACGAGGGATTCGTCAACTTCAACGCCGGAACCATGGGGACGTCGATGGTCGAAGGTCGGATCAGTGCCGGTGTCGTCATCGGAGACGGCTCCGACATCGGTGGTGGAGCCTCGATCATGGGCACGTTGTCCGGGGGCGGGACCGAGGTGATCAGCGTCGGGGAGCGCTGCTTGCTCGGGGCGAATTCCGGAATCGGGATCTCGCTGGGGGACGACTGTGTGGTCGAAGCCGGGCTCTACCTGACGGCCGGGACGGTCGTAACGCTCCCCGATAGCACCACCGCCAAGGGCCGCGACCTCTCAGGCATCACCAACATGCTCTTCAGAAGACACTCCGTGAGCGGGAAGGTCGAGGCGGTGAGCCGCACCGGATCCTGGGGCGGGCTCAACGAGGCGCTCCACCGGAACTGACCGGGTTCCTACAGGCTCGGGGCCCCGGTTACCGTCGATTCTCCATGTCCTACCGTCTCATATACATCGGGCTCGGGCTTGTCGGAGTCGCTGCCGTCGTCCTCGGATTCGTGTTGTCGACTGAAGGCGAAGAGGTCGTTCTGCCCGAGGCGCTGGAGAGCGTCTCCCCTCAGCCTGGCTCGTTGGTGCCACCCCAAACCTCGATCGAGGTGGACCTCCAGGTGGGCTACGAGGCGACCATCTTCGTAGACGGCTTCCCCGTCAACAATGCCACCTTCGTCGACGCCACCGGTGTCTACAGATGGTCCCCCTCACCAACCGACCCGGTCGTAAACGAGTGGGCGCCCGGAGATCACACGGTCAGGGTCGTCTGGGACACCTATTCCGGGCTGCCGGACCCGGGCTCGTTCGAGTGGAGCTTTCGCGTCGGCTGAGACTCATGTGAGAGCCGCCGGCCCTTTCTCGAGAAGACGTTCGAATAGCTCCGCATCGACGATCGGGACGCCGAGCTCCTCCGCCTTCCGGGTTTTCGATGCCCCAGGTGACTCCCCCACGATGAGAGCCGTCGTCTTCGACGAAACCGACCCCGTAGCTTTGCCACCCCTGGCCTCGATGGCGGCTTGAGCCTCCTCCCGGGTGTACCCCTCGATGGCCCCGGAAACCACGAACGTGCATCCTTCCAAAATGCCGGAGCTCGCGCCCTCGAGAGGCTCCTCCTCGAGACGGACTCCGGCGTCACCGAGCTTTGCGATGAGCTCACGATTGGCCGGGTCGTCGAACCACTCCCGGACACCCGCGGCGATGATCGGGCCGATGCCCTCGACCCCGGCGATCTCATCCTCCCCGGCTTTCGTCAGGGCGGGTATACCCCGGAAAGCCCTGACCAGGGTGCGCGCGACAGTCCCGCCCACATGCCGGATGCCGAGGGCGGTGAGAAGCCGGCCGACCGGTCGGTCCTTGGCGGCTTCGATCGCCCTTGAGAGGTTGCCCACCGAGATCTCACCCCAGCCTTCGACCTCCATCAACCGTTCGACGTCGAAAGTGAAGATGTCTGCAGGGTCGGTGATGAGGCCGCCTTCGAGGAGTAGATCGATTGTCTTGTAGCCCAGATGCTCGATGTCCATCCCACCCCTGCCCGCGAAGTGGAAGAGCCACTCACGTACTCGCGACGGGCAGTCGAAGCCGCCGGTGCAACGGGCAACGGCCTCGCCCTCCGGTCTGACGATCGGATTGCCACAAAAGGGGCACTCGGCCGGCATCGACCACTCCACTTCGCTCCCCGTGCGCGCCGCCACCACGGGCCCCACGACCTCGGGGATCACGTCACCCGCACGCCTCACTATCACCTTGTCCCCGATGCGCACGTCCTTCTTCTTCACTTGGTCTTCGTTGTGAAGTGTCGCCATGCCGACCGTGGCGCCACCGACGAAGACCGGCTCCAGGACGGCAAAAGGAGTGGCCGCGCCGGTGCGGCCGATGTTGATGGCGATGTCCTTCAGGGTGGTCACCTGCTCCTCGGGAGGGAATTTGTAGGCGATCGCCCAACGCGGGGCCTTCGCCGTATAGCCGAGTCGGTCCTGTTCGGCCAGCGAGTCGACCTTGATCACCACACCGTCGGTCTGATAGGGCATGTCGTGACGATCGCCCTCCGCCTTCTCGACATAGGCGAGCACGTCGTCGATCGACTCGACGCGGGCGCTTGCCGGGTTGACTCTCAGCCCGACACTTTGCATGTATTCGACGGTCTCCCAGTGGGTGTCAAAGCCGGGGCCACCATCAACCAAGCCAAGCTGGTAGATCCAGATGCCAAGCCGCCGCTCGGCGGTCATCGCCGGATCCTTCTGCCTGACCGAGCCCGCCGCGGCGTTTCGGGGATTGGCGAAGATCGGCTTGCCCGACTCGACCTGGCGCTCGTTCAGCTCCTCGAAGGCTTCATACGGCATGTATACCTCACCACGCACCTCGACCACGTCCGGTATGTCCTCACCGATCAACCGGAGGGGTATCACATCGATCGTCCGGAGATTCGCGGTTATGTCCTCCCCGACTCGGCCGTCCCCCCTGGTGGCGCCGGTGGCTAGAGACCCATCCCGATAGGTGAGGACCACTGCCAGCCCGTCGATCTTGAGCTCGCAGACGTAGCCACCCGGAGGCCCTCCGAGCTGACGCTCCATCCGGGCTTCCCAAGCCTCGAGATCCTCCCGGCTCTCCGCGTTGTCCAGGGAGAACAATGGCCGCAGATGCTCTACCGGCCGGAAGAGGTCGCCGACCGGAGCGCCGACCCGCTGCGTCGGACTGTCCGGTGCGATCAGGTCGGGATGGTCCTCCTCCAGAGCGATCAGCTCTTTGATCAGTGCGTCATACTGCGCGTCCGAGACGACCGGGTCGTCGAGGATGTAATAGCGATGGGCGTGCTCGCGGATCTGGGCGCGGAGCTCTTCGGCTCTTTCTTCAGGGGAGGCCATCGCAGGCGACGTTACCGAGCCGGTGTCACAGAATCGGGCTGGTGATCAACGCCCCCCCGAGCACCCGCTCACCCGAGTAGAAGGCAACGGTTTGCCCGGGGGCAATCGCCTCTTGGGGCTCATCGAACATGAGCGAGCTCTCCGCCAGGGTGGCGGGCACGGGATCACCGTGCGCCCGGTATTGGGCCATCACACGTGAATCTGGGGCTGTCCCGTTCGTCCAGGTCAGCTCTCTGAGCTCTACACCGTTCACGGCTAGGGCATCGCGTTCTCCGATGACGACCGTGGATGACGAAGGCTCGATCCGGATGACGAACCTGGGCTCTCCCACCGCGATGCCAAGCCCGCGACGTTGACCGACTGTGAAATTGACCACACCCTCGTGCGCCCCCATCTCGTTGCCATGGGTGTCGACGACCTTGCCGGGGCGAAAGACGTCGGGTGCATGGTCGCGCAGGAAGCCCCGGTAGTCGCCCTGGCCGACGAAGCAGATGTCCATCGACTCCGGTTTGTGCGCGCTTCGCATCCCCATCGTGGCCGCAACGCGTCGCACCTCCTTCTTGGTCAGCTCCCCTACCGGCAGCCTCGTTCGCGACAACTCCTGCTGGGTGAGCATCGACAACACGTAGGACTGGTCTTTGAAGGGGTCGGTTCCGCGAAGTAGCGCCCAGCTTCCATCGACCTGGTGATTGCGGGCGTGATGTCCGGTGACCAGGACATCACAGTCGAAGTCGTCCAGTCGGCCGAGGAGCCGGTCGAACTTGACGGTCCGGTTGCACTCGATACAGGGATTCGGGGTCTGGCCCGAGGCATAGTCGGAGACGAACCTGTCAACGACCCCGTCAGCGAACTCCTCGGTGTAGTCCAGGACGTAGTACGGGATATCCAGCTCTGCGGCGACCCGGCGCGCATCTTCGGCGTCGGACACCGTGCAACAACCTGCACTGGGCGCCTCCCCATTGGGGCCCGACCACAGTTTCAAGGTCACACCGATCGCATCGTGACCACCGTCCTTCATGAGCGCTGCGGCAACAGAAGAGTCCACCCCGCCGGACATCGCCACCAGAGCCTTCATCGGAGCCGCCCCACCAGGTCGACAACCACCTCGGCCGCCTCCTTCGCCTCCGCGTAAGTCGAGGTCCAGCCGAAGCTGAATCGCAGACACTCGCGAGCCTGCTCCGCAGACAGCCCCATGCCTTCCAGGACATGAGAGACGGTCGCTGCACCCGACTGGCAAGCCGACCCCGCCGAGGCGGCGACACCGGCCTGATCCATGCGCATGAGCAGTGTTTCGTTCCTCACCCCGGGTATCCGAACGTTGCTGTGGTGGGGCGACCTCATCCCGGGAGTCGAGTTGACCTTCAGACCCTCGACTCGGTCCACGAGCACCTGCTCGAACACCTCTCGCGCCCGACCGACCTCGATGTTGAATCTCCCCCGATCAGCGAACGCCGCTTCCATTGCGGCGGCGAGGCCCACCGCCCCGGCGACGAAGTGAGTGCCGGAGCGTCTCCCCAACTCCTGACCACCCCCATGGAGTAGCGGTTCGAGAGCCACCCCCTGGCGAACGTAGAGCAGACCGATTCCCTTCGGCCCACCGAACTTGTGTCCGGTGATGGTCATCATGTCCACCCCCAGATCTTCGACATTCACCGTCTCACTGGCGTAGGCCTGAACCGCGTCGGTGTGCAGGTGGACGCCAGGCCGCTCGCTGGCGAGAGCCCGGGAGATCGACGGGAGATCCTGAATCAACCCGGTCTCGTTATTCACCATCATGACCGAGACGACGGCAGTGTCCTCGGTGACGGAGTCGATGAGCAACTCGAGATCGACGGCGCCCCGAGAGTCCACGGGGACGAGTGTCACCGGGTAGCCGACCCGCTTCAGGAAGTCGGCGCTTTCCAGCACAGCTTCGTGCTCCGTTACCGGGGTCACCACCCCTCGGGCGGGTGAGGGGCTGAGTGCGGCGCCCTTGAGCGCCAGATTGTCCGACTCGGTGCCCCCGGAGGTGAAGACGATCTCCATGGGCTGGGCTCCAATGAGCGACGCGACATGCTCCCTGGCTCCTTCGAGGGCGTTCTTCGCACTTCGGGACACGGCATGGACACCCGACGAATTCCCGAAGCTCTCCAAGGCGAGCGCGCCCATCGCCTCCCAGACCTGGGGGCGCATCGGCGTCGTTGCGGCGTGATCCAGGTAGATCATCGATCGTCAATTGTCGCAGGATCCCCCGATTGATCCAGCCTGGGGGCGCATCGGCGTCGTTGCGGCGTGATCCAG
>JAHEJW010000003.1:0-3911 GCA_024638655.1 bacterium
ACAGCACACCTAGCTTCTCCAGGTCTTCACGGTTGCGGTGATAGACGACCTCGGACTCATACTGGGCGGTCACACCGGCCAGGTACTTCCGCTCGGCCTCCGGTATACCCAGCTTCTCGTAGGTCTCCTTGATGGACTCCGGGACCATGTCCCAGTCCTTCTGCTGTTCGCCCTCCGGCTTGACGTAGTAGTAGATGTCGTCGAAGTCGATCGTGTTGAGCAGGCCGCCGCCGCCCCATTGGGGGATCGGTTTGCGAAGGAATCGCTTGTAGGCCTTGAGCCTGAAGTCGAGCATCCACTCGGGCTCGCCCTTCATCGCCGACATGGAGCGGATGACATCCTCGTCCAGCCCCTTGCGAGGCTCGAAGGCGAGCTTCACCTCGTCCTTCCAGCCGAGCTGATAGCCGCCTAGATCGATATCTACTGTCGCCACTGCTTGATCACCTCAAAGAGACCGGTGCCCTCATACGCTTCAACAAAATCGAGGGGATGGGAATTTCCACTATCCCGATAGTGCGATTGTACTCGCCAGTCCCGTTTGACGAAACCGGCCACTCCTCGAACCCGGTCACCCGAATTAAGTTCTGAGCCATGCCCGTCATCGTCATAGGTGCAGATACGACCACTGGACGACTCATCATCGAACGACTCATCAGGCCTGGCCGTGAGGTTCGCGCCTTTGTGACCGATCCTTCCACAGCCGCTCACCTCAAGGAGAGGGGCGTCAAAGTGGCACTGGGTGACGTATCTGACGACAGCCACGTCGAAGGCGCCTCTCTCCGCTGCTTCTCGGCAGTGCTGGTCGCCGAGGCCGCAGAAGACGGGCGGGAGCTCTCCTTTGCCGGGACAGCCGACGAAGTGATCTCCGGTTGGGGGGACGCCATGATGCGCTCGGGTGTGAAACGGGTGATCTGGGTAACCGATCGCACTCCGCCGAGCATCGACGTCAACGAGGTGGCCATCGTCGATGCGGGCCACCCCGACGTCGCTGTCCAGGTTGCCGAGCTAGACGACGCTCAGGAGATCTCCAGCTCCTCTGCCAGCTGAGCCAGGAGAATGGCTTCCCTGGCCAGGTCGGCGATCGCCCGGTCATAGGCGACCTCCAGCTCGTGATAGGGATTGACGTTGCGCCCATTCTGAAGCAGTTCGAAATGGGTATGCGAGCCCGAGCCCTCGGCATTGCCCGAGTCACCAGCCCAGCCGATGAGCTGACCCGCCTGGACCTGCGCTCCCTCTTCGATGCCGGGCGCAACGGTGAGGCTCCAATCGGCTTTGCCGTCATCTGTTCCCGGGTTGTCGTTGTTCAAGTGGATGTAATAGGTGTCCCAGCCCTGGGCGTGCTCGATGATCACGTAGCGCCCCGGGCGACGGGTGTTGCCGACTTTGGTCACCACGCCGGCGGCAAAGGCATACACCTCTGACATCTTCGGGGCCATGAGATCGGTGCCTTTGTGCCGGCGACCCCCAGAACGACGGGCACCCCAGGTGTTGGAGAAGGTCGTCTTGGCAGCTTCTTGCGGGAAGGCGATGTCGAAAGGAAGATCCGCATCGTGTGCCATGGAGCGTTGTGCCGGCAGGACGACAGCGAACCCCATGGCCAACGCCATGGCGAGCGCAAACGAGCGAAGAGTGGTTGACAGCGACACAAATCCTCCTCGGTGTTTCGGGAGTGTCGGGACGTACCTGGTGTCCCAGAATCCAGGTCAGGCTATGCCTTGTGAAGCTTTATGCAAACCCGAGGCCAAATCAGTCCGGCTCCGGTGGGCGCTGACCGGGTCTTGCTCGCACCATGAAACGAAGTCTCGAAACGGGCTCCTCATCCACCGAGATGACGAATGAGTAGGAGCCTTCGCTATGGAAGACCAGGTTGTTGAAGGTGAACGACCTGACCAGTCCGAAGTCGGTCGCGGCAGTCTGTCTCGTCGAATCGGGGAGCCTGATCTCATGAGTGAGAGGCTTGGGGAGAAGCGGCTTGCCATCTGCGTCCTGAAGCTCAACTGAGAGACGCAGATCATCACTGGCCCATGAGACCGGCACTCGAAGTCTCAGGCCTATCGCGAGGCTTGGGTGACGGGCGGGGAAGCGGCCGACCCAGAGAGTGTCCCATCCCCCGCCGAGTATGAACAGCTTGCCTCTGACCGCCTGCACAGCGTCGGCCAACATGGCGACGTCGACGCCGGGGCCGAGCGAGTCGGGTGGTGGTCCCACCCGCCGAGCCTAACCCTGTGGCAATCGATTAACGCCTCCACCACCCGTCGGATAACGTTGCGTCAGGAGGTTCCATGTCCGATCAAACCGCACCCGCCCCTGCAGAGGGCAAACTCGGTGTTCTCACGCCCGGTATGGGAGCTGTTGCGACGACCTTCATCTCGGGTGTGCTCGCAGTTCGCAAGGGCTTCGCAGCCCCAACAGGTTCGCTGACCCAGATGGGCCACATACGACTCGGAAAGCGAACCGAGGAGCGAAACCCACTTATCAAAGACTTCGTCCCTCTGGCTGCCCTGGACGACCTCGAGTTCGGCGGCTGGGACCCATACTCCGACGATGCCTATGCAGCTGCGATGAAGGCGGGAGTCCTCGATGCACGCCACGTCGAGGGGATCGGCGAGGAGCTGCGGGCCATCCGACCCATGTCTGCCGTGTTCTCACCCCGCTGGGTCAGGAACCTCGACGGCGTCGACCAGGTCAAGGAATCGACGGGATCACACATGGACTCCGCCGAAGCCCTCATGGAAGACATCGACCGATTCCAAGCCGACAAGCAGGTCGATCGCCTGGTAGCCGTGTGGTGTGGATCTACCGAGGCCTACGAGGAGCCGACCGAGGTTCATGCCGATCTGCAGGCATTCGAGAGAGGGTTGAAGGAGGGTGACGAGGCGATCACGCCGTCCCAGATCTATGCCTATGCATGTTTGAAGATGGGTGTTCCCTTCGCCAACGGTGCGCCGAATCTCACAGTCGACATACCGGCGATGGTGGAGCTGGCCGCCCAAGAACGCCTGCCAATCGCTGGCAAGGACTTCAAGACAGGCCAGACCCTGATGAAGACAATGGTGGCCCCGGGGCTCAAATCGCGGATGCTGGGGATCAACGGCTGGTTCTCGACGAACATCCTCGGCAACAGGGACGGGGAGGTACTGGACGATCCGGAGAGCTTCAGATCCAAGGAAGTGTCCAAGCTAGGCGTGCTGGAGCACATCTTGCAGCCGGATGTGTACCCCGAGCTGTACGGGGACATCTATCACAAGGTTCGTATCAACTACTACCCGCCGAAGGGGGACGACAAGGAGGGTTGGGACCACATCGACATTTTCGGCTGGTTGGGCTATCCGATGCAGATCAAGATCGATTTTCTGTGCAAGGACTCGATCCTGGCCGCTCCCATCGTGCTCGACCTGGCGCTCTTGATGGACCTCGCCGCGAGATCAGGCAAGAGTGGCATCCAGGAGTGGCTCTCCTTCTACTTCAAGAGCCCCCAGCACGCACCGGAGGTGTACCCAGAAAATGATCTGTTCATCCAGCACACCAAGCTGAAGAACAACCTCAGACACCTCATGGGCGAGGATTTGATCACCCATCTGGGCACGGAGTACTACGACGAGGCGTGAGCTGCTTCGCACCTCACGATGGAGAATGCCTCCGCACTCTCCCCAAAAAACAACCACCCATGAGCTGCTTCGCACCTCACGATGGAGAATGCCTCCGCACTCTCCCCAAAAAACAACCACCCATGAGCTGCTTCGCACCTCACGATGGAGAATGCCTCCGCACTCTCCCCAGAAGAACGAGGCGTGAGCTGCTTCGCACCTCACGATGGAAGCCGGCATGAAGACTGACCATCTGATCGTGAAAGACATGGTCATCCCGGCCGGGGAGATCGAAGAGACCTTTCACACATCCGGCGGGCCAGG
>JAHEJW010000003.1:4011-116900 GCA_024638655.1 bacterium
CGTGAGCTGCTTCGCACCTCACGATGGAAGCCGGCATGAAGACTGACCATCTGATCGTGAAAGACATGGTCATCCCGGCCGGGGAGATCGAAGAGACCTTTCACACATCCGGCGGGCCAGGCGGTCAGCACGCCAACCGGAACGAGACAGCCGTCCGTCTCGTGTTTCGGATCGGGGAGTCGTCGCTGCCGGCCGACGTCAAGGATCGGTTGATCTCGAGACTCGGGGACGTGGTGGAGGTAATCGCCTCTGACGAGAGGTCACAGCTACGCAATAGGGAGTTGGCTCGGGAGCGTCTCGCAGAGAAGCTCGAAGTGGGCCTTCGACGCCGGAAGAGACGCAAGAAGACGAAACCGACCCGCGCTTCACAGAGACGGCGTCTGGAGAAGAAGAGGGCGCATGGCAGGAAGAAGCGCCTCCGACGGGAGCCGCAGATCCCCGAATGAGCGCGTAGGGACGATGGCCGTGCACATGACCCCTGAGAGGTGGGAGTACCTCAACCGATATGCCCGCGAGGTCTTTGGGACCCAGGACGACCAGCTGGAGACGCTCATGGACCGGGCTGTCGAAGCCGGCCTGCCCCGAATTGCGGTCTCGCCCGACGTTGGAAGGCTTCTGATGATCCTGGCCTCGCTCACGGACGGCCGTCTGGCGATCGAGCTCGGCACTCTCGCCGGCTATTCGGCGATCTGGATCGCCCGAGGGTTGGCTCCCGAAGGCAAGCTGTTGACCGTAGAACGCGACGAGCGTCACGCAGAGTTCGCCGAGGCCGAGTTGAGACGCGCCGGACTGGACAGCCGGGTCGAGGTCGTCCGTGGAGCGGCGCTGGATGTCCTCGACGATTTCTCCGAGCAGCTGGACCCGAGCTCGGTCGACTTCGTGTTCATCGACGCCGCCAAGGCCGAGTATGTCGCCTACTTCGAGAAAGTGAGGACGCTCATCGTCCCGGGCGGCCTTCTGGTCGCCGACAACGTCTACGCCACGGGACTGGGCTGGATCGACCAGGGCCATGGCACCGACGACTTCAACCGTCTCGTCGCGTCGGATCCCCATTTCGAAACCACGGCTGCTCCAATGCGAGAAGGCCTACTGATAGCAAGGAAGACGACGTGAGAGTCTCTGTGTTGGGAGGTAAGGGCCTTCTGGGCAGGCACCTGGTGCCGATGTTGGAGCTGGGCGGCCACGACGTGGCAGTCACGACTCGCAATCCAGTCGACAACCACGAAATCCGGGTCGACTTCATCAGCGGGGAAGGAATCAAAGAGGCGGTTGCGGCGGCCGAAGTCGTCGTACATCTCGTCTCCGACGCGAGAAGGCCGGCGAGGACAGATCTCTCCGGCACCAAGAGATTGGTAGAGATGCTCGACGACCAACACCTCGTCTACATCTCGATCGTCGGCGTCGATCGGCACCCCTTCGCTTACTACCGAACCAAGTTGGAGGTCGAGAGACTCATCGGAAACTCAGGCGTCTCTCATTCCATTCTCAGGGCGACCCAGTTCCATGACTTCGTTGCCTTCTTCCTGGGCGCAGCTTGCCGACCCCCGGTCGCCCTGATCCCGAAGCGATTCGTCTTCCAGCCCATCGACACCGCAGAGGTCGCATCCGAGCTGGCCCGGCTTGTCGAGGCGAGGACCCCGGGACTGCAGCCCGATCTGGCAGGACCGGCCGTCCACGACGCGGAGTATCTGGCCAGATCGTTGATGAGTGCCAAAGGCAGGGAACGACCCGTCCTCAACCTTCCGGTACCAGGCCGTGCAGCCCGAGCCTTCCGTCAAGGAGCCCACACCAACCCTGACCGGGCGGTTGGCAGGACAACATGGGAGGAATTCCTAGAGCAGTTTCGCGGCCTCTGAGCGGTCGGGCTTGCCGATGGACAGCTTCGGGATCTCATCGACTTGCTTCCACAGCTTGGGCATCAGCGCGCCTGTGAGCCTCTCCATGGCCCATTCGATCAATGAGGCGATTCCAACATCGCCGACATAGACCGCGCCTACCGCCATACCCCACTCTTCATCGGGAACACCCGCCACAACGACCTCTGCCACTTCGGGGTGACGGGTGAGCACGTCCTCGATGCGCTGAGGGTCGACGTTGACGCCTCCTGTGACGATCACATCGTCAGTCCGTCCGATCACCCTGAGTGACCCATCGTCCAATACCTCGCCAAGATCAGAGGTGACGAGCCAGTCCGACTCGCGGTCGGGCTCTCCCAAATAGCCCGGCGAAACCTGATCCCCCCTTATCGCAATCTCCCCAGTGGTGGTGATGTGGACTTCGATCCCGGGCAGAGGGTGTGCACGTCGGCCCAAAGCGGATCCCGGGCGAAGGGTGGCCACCTGGCCGAAGGTCTCGGTCATGCCATAGGTGGGGAGTACCGGCAGGCCCGCTTCACCCGCTTCTTCCAGAAGACCTTCCGGAATGGGACCGCCTCCAACGAGCACCGCTCGCAGGGCCGAGCTCGCCACCGGTCGGTGGTCGAGGATTCGGCGAAGCATGGTTGGAACCAGCGAGAGGAACGTCACTCCCTCCTCGATCGCGACCACCACCTGCTCGGGGTCGAAGCCCGGCAGCAACCGGACCGATCCCCCGGCGTAGGCCGACCGCACGGGTATCGAAAGACCCCCGACATGGGTCAGCGGCAGTGTCAGCAGCCACGAGTCCTCAGGCCCGTGACCGAGATGCTCGACAGAAGACTGGCTGGCCGCCACGAGATTGCCCATGGTGAGACGGACCCCTCGAGGAGAGCCGGTCGTCCCGGAGGTGAAGACAATCAGAGCCGCACCATCCAGGTCTGGCGTCTCCTTCTCGTACGTGCCGTCGGTCACGAGAACGCCGCCAGAGCTGATTCCCCCCATCACCTCGACCAGCGATTCGAAATCGAGGTTGGGTCGAACGACCCGGGCCCTGGGCGCCATCCTCTGCCGGATATCGCCAGCGACTTCGCCATAGGTCCAAACCCGTTCGTTTGTAACCAGGTAGGCGGCTTGTGGGTCTCTCCTCTCGAACCATTCGATCACAGTGTCGATTCTGCCCCTTATGCTCTCGTTTCGTGGTTTCTGAGATATTCGACCCCGCGGCATGGGATCAGGTGACGGAACTCGAGTTCAGCGACATCACCTACCACCGGGCACGCGACATCGGCGCCGTGAGGGTGGCCTTCAATCGCCCTGATGTCCGCAACGCCTTTCGACCCCACACGGTCGACGAGCTCTACACCGCCCTCGATCACGCAAGGCAAACCTCCGATGTGGGTTGTGTGCTCCTCACCGGAAACGGCCCCTCCCCCAAAGACGGAGGCTGGGCGTTCTGCTCCGGGGGAGACCAACGGATCCGGGGAAAGGACGGCTACAAGTACACCGAGGGGGAAGATGTCGATCCCTCGCGGGTCGGCAGGCTGCACATCCTCGAAGTGCAGAGACTGATTCGCTTCATGCCCAAAGTGGTCATAGCAGTCGTTCCAGGATGGGCGGTTGGGGGTGGCCACAGCCTCCACGTGGTCTGCGATATCACAATCGCCTCCGAAGAACATGCGATCTTCAAACAGACTGACGCTGATGTTGCCTCCTACGACGCGGGGTATGGGTCGGCCTACTTGGCTCGCCAGGTGGGACAGAAGCGAGCCAGGGAGATCTTCTTCCTGGGTCGGGATTACTCGGCCCAGGAAGCCGTCGAGATGGGAATGGTGAACGCAGCCGTGCCTCACGATCGCCTCGAGAAGGTGGCTCTTCAGTGGGCTAGGGAAGTCACTTCCAAGAGCCCCATGGCTCAAAGGATGCTCAAGTACGCGTTCAACATGATCGATGACGGGCTCGTAGGCCAACAACTCTTCGCCGGGGAGGCGACGAGGCTCGGTTACATGACGGATGAGGCTGCAGAGGGTCGAGACTCCTTCCTGGAGAAGCGAGATCCCGACTTCTCAAAGTTCCCCTGGCACTACTGACAAGACGTCATGACCCGCTTTGAGGCCTGGAAGACCGCGTCACGCCCTCACACGCTGCCAGCCGCTGTCGTCCCGGTGCTCGTAGGTGGGGGCCTGGCATCGGGCGAAGGGGTTTTCAGGTGGGATGCCTTGGCCTGGGCACTTCTCGGTGCCCTCGCCATTCAGGTGGCGGCCAACTTCGCCAACGACGCATCCGACGCGTACCGGGGGGCCGACACCGACGATCGTCTCGGGCCGCCGAGGATGGTCGCACTCGGTGTGATCTCCTCGCGGCACATGTGGCTGGCCACCTGGCTGTCCATCGGTGTAGCTGCCGCCGCCGGCGTGGCGTTGACCTTGATCGCCGGCCCCTGGATCCTCATCATCGGCGTGGCCTCGATCATCGCAATGCTGGGCTATGTCGGGGGTCCCGCGCCGTACGGCTATCGCGGCCTCGGAGAAGTGTTCGTCTTCATCTTCTTCGGACTGGTTGCCACGGTCGGTTCCAGGTACGTGCACGACATGTCGGCGCCTCTCCCTGCCTGGCTCCTGGCTATACCGATTGGGATGCTGGTCACAGCGATTCTCGTCGCAAACAACTACCGGGACATCGAAACTGATCGGGCGACACGCAAGCGCACGCTGGCAGTGATCCTGGGAAGGGAGCGCACCAGGATCCTCTTCATGGTCCTGGTGTACGGCCCCTACCCCCTCGTGGCGATATTCGCTCTCCTCGGTTGGACCCCTCTGCCCACCGCCTTTGCGGCACTGCTCGCACCTTTCGCCGGCGCACCATCGCGGATCATCCAGGTCAAGACGACCGGATCCGCGCTGATCCGGGCGTTGAAGCTCACTGCCCGCCTCCACCTGGTGACCGGTCTCGTCCTCGCGGCTGGAGCTGCTTTGCCGGTCTGAGGATGGGAACCTCTCATCCCGCAGACACGTCGAATCTTCATGAGAACAACCACGCTTCTAGTCATGTCACTCGTCTTGTCTGCATGCCTCGGGTCCGACTTCGTCGACAGCGTCGAAGGCTCGTGGCAGCTGACCGACGGCACTCACGACGGTCAGCCCGTGCCGATCGTCGAGTCTCATCCGATCACCCTGAACCTCGAGTCGGGTCGGATCAGCGGAACCGCCGCCTGCAACGGGTACGGCGGCGAATACGACTTGTCGGGCACCACCTTTTCGATAGCCGAAGGTCTCGCCGTGACCGAGATGGCCTGCCAACCCGAAGAGGTGATGAGATCCGAGCGAGCTTTCCTGGATGCGATCGCCAACGTCGAAAAGGTCGAGATCACCAACGAAGGCCTCGTCCTGACCGGGCCGGAGACCGAACTCCAGTTCGAAGTATTGGCGCCGGTACCGACCGCCGAGTTGATCGGAACGGTCTGGGTCCTAAATGGCTTGGTCCAAGGGGACGCGATCTCCTCGCCCGCAGCCGGTGCGGCCGAGGCCACCCTCGAGCTCTTCGAGGACGGGACCTTCCAGGGTTCCACCGGGTGCAGGACGATCTCCGGCCAATATCAGGTGTCAGGCGCCGAGGTGCAATTCACCAGTTGGGGCGCCGAGGGCGAGTGCTCGTCGGAGCTCGCCGAGCAGGACAGTCGGGTCATCAGCGCACTCGAGGGCGGCTTTCGCGTCGAAATCGAAGATGACCGAATGACGACATGGGTTGCCGGTGACGAGGGCCTCGTCTACCGAGCCGGGAACTGACGAACCGTCGTCTAGGTGGTGTCACACTGGCTCGGCTGACCGGTCTCGAAACCCTTCATTAGCCAGCTGAGTCGTTGCTCGGAAGTCCCATGGGTCCAGGTCTCTGGATCGACCCTGCCGGTGGTCTCGCGCTGGATGGCGTCGTCTCCGACCGCAGCCGCCGCGTCGATTGCCTCTTGCAGGTCGTTTTGCTCGAGGATCGCGGCCGAATCACCTGATTGAAGTGTCGAGAGCCAGACTCCGGCGAAACAGTCCGCCTGCAGCTCCACGGCAATACTCGCCTCATTCGCCGAATCCGGATCTTCGGCCCGTATTCGGTTGAGCTCATCGAGCACGCCGAGGAGGTGTTGAACGTGATGGCCCACCTCATGAGCCACGATGTAGGCCTGCGCAGTGTCCCCCCGCGCGCCGAAGCGCGCCTGGAGCTGCTCCAAGAAGTCGATGTCCAGATAGACGCGCTCGTCGAACGGGCAGTAATGGGGCCCGGCCTGTGCGTATGCACCACCGCAACCCGACTGGGTGAGCCCATTGAAAACGACCAGGTCGGTTGCTCGATAGTCGAGATCCGATTGCTGGAAGATTTGCACCCACATCGCCTGGCTGTCCTGTACGACATCCTCGAGGAACCCGACCAGGTCGGCGTCAGGGTCGTTTGCCGGGTCGAGGGGTGCTTCCCCGCCTGAAGGCGCCTGGACTGGGGCAAGGACCTCGGTGAGATCCCCCAGTCCGGAGCCTCCACCGAGGAACATCATCAGCAGCACGATGATGATCGCGGCTCCTCCCCCGGCTCCACCGATTTTCAGGCCGCGGCTGCCACTGGCGCCTCTTCGATCGATGACCCTCCCGGGTCCAGTGGGGTTTCGTTTGAACCTGACCAATGTTCACGCCTCCGTTGTCGAGCACCCTATGTACCCGTTTCTTCAACGTTCGAACCCCCCGGAATCTGCTCACGCTCTTCATCCAGCTTCGCTCCCACCGTCAGTCCGGCACCGAGCAAGACCAGGTTCTTGAGGACGAACTCACCTTCAGTGGTTAGAAGCAGTGGATTTCCACCCTGGAACGCAAGGTCGGGTACCAGCGCGAAGACCAAGAAAGTCCCCAACATCTGGGTGACCAGTAGGGCGAGGACCAGACGCAACAAGAATCGGAAGAGAAGCCCTAGCCCGACTGCAACTTCGATCAACCCGAGGAACGGGACGAACCAATCAGGATTCGCCCATGGGACAGTGGCCGCAACGATGTCATGAACCGGTGACACGTCGAAGACCTTCAGTGCCCCAAACCAGATGAAGACGACAGCCAAGGAGACGCGGAGTGTTGGGATCGCCCACTTCCGCAGCCAAGGGATGATCAGACGATCGGCCTTTTCGATGGCCCCGACTTGCCTTTCCACCCCGCCGTTCATCGCTCGGTCTGAGGGTTGCCCGATTCGACTCCGACCGCGTCGACGATGCGTCGGATGCGATCGGCCACCAGATCGGGCTTTTCCATCGGAAGAAAGTGGCCCGCGTCGGGGACTGTTTCAACACCGGCGCTTGGGAAGCGGTCCGCTTGTGCTCTGGCGAAGTCCGGGGCGATTGTGTCCGACTCGCCGCCGGAGAGTATCAACACAGGAATCTCGACTTCGTCCAGATGCTCCCAGGTGGGGTGATCGTTTGAGGCCCGATAGATGTCTGCCTCGACCTGAGGATCGCAGGCCAGCTCCACCGGCCCTTCGCCTACGAGGCCACAGCTGACGTATGCGGCGAGGGCATCGGGCTGCCATCCCGAGAATGCCGGGCGCGAACGGAAGTTCTCGAGGGCGACTTCTCGAGACTCGAAGGTCTTCTTCCGCTTGGCGGCGACTTCCGACAGGGGGTGCTCAAGACGCTGATGCGGGCCGGGGAAGATGATCGGCTCGATGAGGACGAGGAAGCGGAACCTTGCCGGGTCCGCCAGCTGGGCCATTACGAGGGCACACGCCCCCATGGAGTGCCCCACTCCCACCCCACCAGGTCGGGTCTCTTCCAGCACCTGCTCACCGAATCGGCTCCAACGGGCCGGGAGCTCGAGCTTCGGCCCGCTTCCATGACCGGCGAAGTCCCAGGTAATGCACTCGAAACCCTCGAGGGAACCGACGATCGGCAGCCACACGGACGAACAGAAGCTCGTGGCGTGGGCGAAATATATCGGCATCATCCGAGGCTACCCACGTGCTCCGGAGCGCGAATTCCGGCCACTCTTTGACCTGGGCGCCTCCTGGTGAGCAGTTGGCCCTTGGTACCGTCCGGGCAGCAACGTGAACGGAGACAGATTGGCTTATCTCTACGACTTCTCTGAGGCCGATGGCAAAGCCCGCGACTTGCTGGGTGGCAAAGGCGCGGGCCTCGCTGAGATGACACGGCTAGGCCTGCCGGTGCCTCCCGGGTTCACCATCACGACCGAGGTCTGCAGGGTGGCCATGGGCAGAGGCGATGTCCCTGAGGATTTGTGGCCTGAAGTCGACCGGGCGATCGAACGACTGGAGGAGAAGTCGGGGCGCACCTTTGGAGTAGGGCCGGAGCCGATCTTGCTCTCCGTCCGCTCCGGAGCGAGCGTCTCGATGCCGGGAATGATGGACACCGTCCTCAATCTCGGGATCAACGACAACGTCGTCCACGACCTCGTCGAGTGGTCGGGCAGTGCCCACTTCGCCTGGGACGCCTATCGGCGATTCGTCCAGATGTACGCAAAGGTGGTGCTCGGGGTGGACGACCAGCTCTTCCAAGACGTCCTCGCCAAGTTGAGGAGCGAGCGTGGAGTCGACGACGACTCCGAGCTCACCTCCAATGACCTGGAAAAGGCGACCCGCGTGTTCCAGTCGATCGTCGAAGAACAACGCCCCGGCGAGCTGCCCTCTGATCCTGGTGAACAGCTCAGGGGCGCCATCAGCGCCGTGTTCAGGTCTTGGTCGAACAAGCGCGCCATCGACTACAGGCGAATCCATCGCATTCCCGACACATTGGGGACCGCGGCCAACGTTCAGATGATGGTTTTTGGCGATCTGGGTGACGACTCTGGCACAGGCGTCTGCTTCACCAGGGATCCGGCCACCGGCGAAGCCGTGGCATATGGCGACTATCTGCCACGGGCGCAGGGAGAGGACGTCGTCGCAGGTATCAGGAACACCCTGACCTTGGACGAGTTCGCCGATCTACATCCAGAAGGCCACGCACAGCTGCTACGGACCATGGCTGACCTCGAGCAGCACTACCACGACATGCTCGACATCGAGTTCACCATCGAGTCAGGCACGCTCTACATCCTCCAGGTCAGATCGGGAAAGCGGACCGCAGAGGCAGCGGTTCGCCTGGCCGTCGCCATGCAGCGCGATGGCCTCATCGACAAGGCAACCGCCGTCACCCGCGTCGAGCCGGCCTCACTCGAGCAACTCCACAGACCATCGATAAGTCCGGAGACGACAGCAACCCCGGTGGTCACGGGAGTTGCTGCATCACCGGGAGCCGCGGCGGGCGTTGTCGTCTTCACCGCAGACGAGGCGGTCGAGACCGCAAGAGAAGGTATCGATTGCATTCTGGTGAGACCGGAGACGACCCCGGACGACATCCACGGTATGGCCTCGGCCTTGGGGATCCTCACCAGCCAAGGCGGTAAAACGTCACACGCAGCCGTGGTAGCTCGCGGCATGGGCAAACCGGCGGTCACCGGGGCCTCGGGACTGCACGTCGACGCCGGTTCCGGGATCGCGCATGCCGGAGACGTTGACCTCCAACGGGGCGATCGAATCACCATCGACGGCACGACCGGCGCCGTCTTCGTCGACGAGGTAGAGCTCGTTGAGCCGCAGAAACTCCCCGACCTCGAAACCCTCCTCGAATGGGCCGATGAGATTCGGACGATGGGGGTTCTGGCCAATGCCGACATGGCCGCAGACGCGGCAGAAGCTCGTGCTCGTGGCGCCGAGGGGATCGGTTTGGCCCGGACCGAGCACATGTTCCTGGGAGAGCGGCTCGAGATCGTTCAACGGATCATCCTCACCCATGACGCCGACGAGCGGCGCCAGGCACTGGAGAGGCTGGAACGTCAACAAGTCGACGACTTCGAAGGCCTCCTCGAGGCAATGGACGGTCTGCCTGTCGTGGTCCGTCTCCTCGACCCACCACTGCACGAGTTCCTGCCTTCCCGGCTCGAGTTGGAAGAAGAAGCGCTTCGGAGGGTGAGAGCCGGGAGACCCATCGACGATCTGACGGACATGTCCGAAGAGGTAGCTCGTTGGGAGGAGGACAACCCGATGCTGGGCCTGCGCGGTGTCCGCCTCGGGCTGATGCTCGACGACCTGTACAGAATGCAAGCGAGGGCCGCAGCAGCAGCCCTCACCAACCGTCTCGATGCGGGCGGCGATCCCAAGCTGGAGATAATGGTCCCTCTGGTTTCCACCGTCGAAGAGCTGGTGCGAATGAAGGAAGTGATCGAAGAAGAAGTCAGCGCAGCGGCGGAGCGGGCAGAAACCGAGCTCGACGTTCCGATAGGAACCATGATCGAGCTTCCCAGGGCCGCACTGACGGCCGGGGAGATCGCCGAAATCGCCGACTTCTTCTCATTCGGCACCAACGACCTCACACAGATGACTTACGGACTCAGCCGGGACGACGCCGAGGGCCGCTTCCTACGTGACTACATCGAGCGTGGGATCCTCAACAGTGATCCATTTCAGACATTGGACCGTGAGGGCGTCGGACGTCTCATCAGGGTGGCGTGCAAGGAAGGCAAGGAGGCGAATCCTGACCTGGTCCTCGGTCTTTGCGGCGAACACGGCGGTGATCCGGATTCGATTGCATTCGTCCACGAGCTCGGGCTCGACTACGTGTCGTGCAGCCCCCCGCGAATCGAAGGGGCCCGTCTCGCCGCTGCCCAGGCCGTAATCGAGAGGGGCGAGGAAGTCGGGGGCTGATCGGGGCTCAAACGCTCTGGAGGCGGTCGATCCAGTCGATCAGCTCATCGATGCCGTCCCCGGTCGTGGCCGTGGTGACCAAGATCCCGGCATCTCTCGACTCGGCGGTTTCGGCAAGGGCTCGCTTCACGTCGGAGACGCCCGGTCGGTCCCCCTTGTTGACGACGAAGACATCGGCTATTTCGAGGATGCCGGCCTTGTCGGCCTGTATCTCGTCTCCCCATCCGGGACCGACGATCAGAACGACGTGGTCGGCTACGTTCATCACCTCCACTTCCGACTGACCGACACCGACGGTTTCCACGAGAATGCGATCGAAGCCTGCCATCTTCATGAGACGCACTGCATCTCCTGCCGCACCTGCCAGCCCACCGAGATGCCCCCTCGTGGCCATCGATCTCACGTAAACCCCAGAATCGTCGACATGTCCCTGCATGCGGATCCGATCCCCGAGAAGAGCCCCGCCCGTCAGCGGGCTCGACGGATCGACGGCGAGAACCCCAACGGTCTCACCGCGGCCCCGGAGTCTCGAGATCAACGATGAGATCAGAGTCGACTTTCCCACGCCAGGGGGCCCTGTGACCCCTACGACCGGGACATCGGGGAGTTCGCCGGGGTAGACCGCCTCTCCGGATTCCACCCGGGATATGGCCTTCGAGAGAGCTCTTCGATCGCCCGAGCGTACGTCGTCGAGCATCTGATCATCCATGCGGGTGAGCGTAAACGCACCTCGCCTGGTCAGAGCGTCGGGAGAGTGATCCCGGTTCCCTGGGTGGCCTCCTCCAAGGATCCAGGAGCGTCGGCGGAGGCGTTGACCTCGACCACGCCAGGCACCCGGTCCTTGAGGATGCGTTCGATCCCCGCCTTGAGGGTCATCATCGATAGCGGGCAACCGCCACAGGCCCCGACCATCTGCAAGCTCACCACGCCGTCTTCCACCCCGAGCAAAACGATGTCACCACCGTCCGCCTGGACGGCGGGGCGGATGTAGTTGAGGGCCTGTTCCAGCTCGTCTGGGTCGATCGGCCCCGGATCTGCCCTGGTGGAGGCAATGGTTACTGGTGTGGCTTCTGACATCTCTCGAATGAACAGTCGACGCTCTTGGCTTGTTCCTGATTCTAGGGCGACGCCTCAGCTCCGCTCTACGGACGCCCCAAGGGAGGCGAGTCGACCGGCGAAGTCCTCATAACCTCGATCGATGTGAGACGCGTCCCCGACCTCGGTCACGCCTTCGGCTCGGAGGCCCGCTAGAACCAACGCTGCTCCGGCCCTGATGTCAGGCGCAAGGACTGGGCATCCCGACAGATGGTCCACCCCCCTGACGATGGCGTGTTGGGCTTCGATGGTGATGTCAGCCCCCATGCGGGCCAATTCTCCAACGTAGCGAAAGCGCGCGTCGTACAGGTTCTCCGTCACCACGGACGTTCCTGAAGCAACCGAAAGCAGCGCAACCATCTGTGGATGCATGTCCGTGTGGAATCCGGGGAACGGAAGGGTGGCGAGATCCGTCGGCGTGGGGCGCTCCGGTCCGCGAACCCGAAGCCAACCGTCGCCGTGCTCAACCTCACATCCGGTGTCCTCCAGCTTTCGCAGCTCCATCCGAAGATGTTCGGGATAACAGCCGGTCACAGTCACATCTCCGCCAGTGATCGCACCGGCGAGGGCATAGGTGCCGCCTTCGAGACGGTCGGGTATCACCTTGTGCTCCACCGGCCTCAGCTCATCGACGCCCAGGACTGTGATGATGGATGTGCCACCACCGCTGATCGATGCGCCCATCTCGGTCAGCTGTGCGATCAGGTCCTTTATCTCCGGCTCACGGGCAGCATTGACGATCACCGTCTCGCCTTCGGCCAATGCCGCGGCCAGAAGGAGGTTCTCGGTCGCCCCTACCGAAGGGAATGGGAGCTCGATCTCGGTCCCTTTCAGCCTGCCATCGATTCGCCCGATGAGCTCGCCGTGAACCAGCTCGAAGCCGGCACCCATCTGCTCTAGGCCGCTGGTGTGCCACTCGATCGGCCTTGCCCCGAGATCATCACCGCCGGGCAACGCAACCCTCGCCTCCCCGCAACGCGCGAGAAGGGGCCCGAGCACGACGATCGAGGCTCGCATCTGTCGCACCAGATCGATGGGCGCCTCGGGGTTGAGCGCCTCGGGCACGACGATGGCGAGCTCGTCACCAGTCTGCTCGACGCGGCATCCGGTGTGCTCGAGGACGCTGCACATCAACTCGACATCGAGAATCGACGGGACGTTGGACAGACAATGGCGACCGGGGGCCAACAGCGCCGAGACCATCTCCTTCAACACGGCGTTCTTCGCACCGAGCACCCTCACAGTGCCCGAGAGGCGGGTCCCTCCTTCGACAGCGATGGTCGACATCGAGGCGAATGTAGTGCTGCAAAAGGCAAATCACGGTGACCGGGTGCCGCCAGAGGGCATGGCTACCCTGGCCGCAGATGAGAATCGCAATCGGCTCCGATCACGCCGGGTTCCCGCTGAAGGAGCATCTCGCCTCCTGGCTGGCCGAGACCGGGCACGCTGTATACGACCTGGGCACGCATTCCAACGATCCCGTCGACTACCCCGACTATGCGGCTTCGGTTGCCAGGGCGGTCCTGGACGGACGCGCCGAACGCGGCGTGATCGTCTGCGGTTCCGGGGCCGGCGCCTGTATTGCGGCGAACAAGCTGAATGGGATCCGGGCGGGGGTGGCCCACGACACCTACACCGCCCATCAGATGGTCGAGCACGACGACGTCAATGTCCTGTGCCTCGGGTCGCGGGTGATCGGCCAGGCCTTGGCCGAAGACCTGGCAAGAACCTTCATCGAGGCGAAGTTCACCCGCGACGACCGTCATGTGAGGCGGCTGGAGAAGATCCGCTCGCTGGAGAGCTAGCCCTCAGCCACCTTGTCCGGCCTCGGCGATCGAAATCAGCGCATTCAGCCCGGGCACCCCGATCTCGCCGGAGATGCGTCCCAGGTTGGTGTTGTCACCATCGAGAACCAGGTACATGGGAGTCCCTGTCAGCCCGTAGGCCAGGGCCAGGCTGCCGTCCTGGTTGTCCCGTATGACAGGCGTGGACCATCCTGCATTGGCAAGCCACTCGCTTGGTGGCCACGTCGAAGAGTCGCGCAGCCGGTTGGTGAGCACTGTCGCGGAGTAGAGGTCGACGCCCTCGGGAAGCCCACCCGACGCAAGCCACGATTCGATCTGGGGAACCTCGCGCTGGCAATGCGGGCACCAATGAGCGAGGAAGACGACGATCTTGGGTCTCCCGTCGGGCCCGATCGTGTACTCGTTGCCGTCGGCGTCGGTGCCGGTGACGGTGGGCGCGGTGAGACCGACGAAGGGGTCGCCACTCGAGAGGTCGGCGGTGGGCAGCGCCTCGCCGTCCACCGTCACCTGGCCGAATGCGACGGACTCGTCCACATCGGCCTCGCTGGCGATCGCCCAGGCCATCCAGACGATCAAGACGAGACCGAGGACACCTCCGACACTCCACCAGATGTATTTGGCGGGAAAACGGGGCTCGCTCTTCTGCGACTTCTTTTCGGTAGTCGTGCTCTTGGTCATTGCTTGCCGGCTTTCACATAGAGGAGCAGTAGGACAGCGATAAGGGTAAACCCGGCCCCTGCCATAAATGGGATGCTTATGAAACCGAAAACGTCGACGTACTTGGCCGAGCATGGGACATCTGGATCGCAGGACGCACCCGAGGACAGAGAAGGAAACGTCTGAATCAAGTAGTGCCAGATCGAGATGCCCAGCCCAACGAGGGCTAGCGGCAAGGCGTAGAACTTGACCACTGCCTCGCGACGTATCGCCCCGACCAATAGGACCACAGCCATCGGGTACATGGCGATTCTCTGGTACCAGCACAACAGGCACGGCTCGAAGTTGACCACCTCGGAGTAGATCAGTGACCCGACGGTCGCGACGAGTGCGACCAGCCAGGCCAGCCAGAGAGCCGGGCGGGTCAGGTCCGAAGCGTCGTCCTCTCCAAACGACCGATAGCCGACCAGCGTTATGGCCAACGCCAGCGAGACCAGTGCGAGAATCGCGACGAGGGTGCTGTAGAACTGAACGAACTGTGCAGACATCGGAGCCTCGAAAGCTAGGAACCGTGGGGAACTAGGTCAACCTTCGGCAGGGGGCCCATACACCCTCACCTCCACTGCTCCGGTATTGCCCCCGGTCGTGCTCGTGGCATCGAAGCGGATTACCTGTCCCGTGACCTCGAGCTCTGCGATTCGAGGCTGGGCCAGGTTCGAAGCCGGAAACGGCCCAAGAGTCTCACTGTTGACCGTAACGGTGAACTCATCGGTGATGGCAGTTCCATCGGCCATCGATCGGGTCACGAATTCAACCCCTCCGATCTGAAGCTCCTCGCCAAGGTCGAGGGTGATGAACGCCTCATCTCCATTCCCGGAGGTCGCCCATTCGGTAGCAGGGTCGCCATCGATGGCCTTGGCTGCTGCAAATGTGTCGGAGAACTCGGAGCTGACGTCCACGACGGAAGCGTCCAAGGCCAGATTCGGGCCCAGGGCCTCTCGAGTTGATGATTCATCATCAGCCGGCTCTGGAATGACAAAAGTGCCCACCTCCGACTCGTAGAGGACCCCGTCGGCCGTCGATCCTTGGACCTTGAAGTAGTAGGTGACACCCGGCTCGACACCCGGGAGGAACACGTCATGTTCGATGATCCCGGTGCCGTTCATCGCCAGCGAGTTGTTGAAGTTGCCGAACTCCTCGGTTTCACCCCAGATGATGGCGCAGATCATGGGCTCGGTCGTCGTCATGCGGAAGATCCCGCGGTCGAGGGCGGTCGGGTCCGCCTCGAACAGGAACTCGCTCCCTTGCACCTCGCTGAAGGGCTGCACTTCGGTGCCGGTTCCACCCGAACAGGCGAAGAGCGTCATCGCCAGGAGCGGAACCAGGGCACCCATCGCGATCTTGGGGTACATGAGAAGGACTCCAGCGTTGTTGGTGTTGTCGGAAACAGTAGGACCGGCTCGCTTCTAACAAGCTGACATGTTCAGGCATTCGAACGTGTCAAGGCTGGTATAGGTGAGGTCGCACGTGAGGGCTCTCGGTGATGATCTCGTCTTCCAACTGCAGCAGATCCAGCGTTGGTTCGAGCCCGGCGAATGCCAGTATGCCGCGGAGTCGAGTGACCGCCCGGATGGCCTCCACCCGGCGACCGCAAAGCGAAAGGGCCCTCACCAGGAGGAACCAGATTCGCTCACGATATGGATACTCCTCCACCAGAGCCTCGAGAGCTCCGACCACCATCTCGCTGTGACCCATGGCGAGCTCGGCCTCGAGCTCGAGCTCCATCACGAAGAGCCGTATCTCGTCGAGCCTCATCGCCTCGAGCCGGTAGGGATCTTCGTCGGCGAACTCCCCAAACGGCACACCGCGCCAGAGTGCCAACGCATCCTTGCAAGTCGCGGCGCAAGCAGGAGGATCGAGCCGAAGGTCTGCCGCCTCGCCGGCTCCTCTCTCGAAGACGAGAGCATCCAATTCGTCGGGCGAGACCATCAGTCCATAGCTGTGGTCTTCGGTGATGATGCGAGGTGGTTCGAGCAAACGGCGCAATCGATAGATGTAGGTCTGAAGGGTGTTCGCCCAGCTGGGTGGTCGCTTCTCCCCCCAGATGATCTGGGCGAGTTGCTCCGACGACACCAGGTGGTTTGCTGAGATCGCCAGGGCGCCAAGCAACTTCCGACCCACCCGCGACTGCGGAACACGAGACCCTGAGACGGTGACGAGATCGACTGGGCCGAGCACTCGGATCATCACCAGTTTTCCGTGCCCGTCGGCCGCACGACCCGGAACAGAAGGCACTTCCATCGATTTCACGGTTCCAGACACGGTCGACCAGGGATAGAGGAGAATGGCCGGTTCTGAACTGGGGTTTCGTTCGACCCGCCAGTTTCCTGCAACGGGACTGCAACGAGTCGTCCAGCGTTGGGACGGATCATGAGATCGGAAGCGGAAGCCGACTACGAAAGGAGGAAGCCGTGAGCAAGGTGCGCGAGCGACCGGCGGGAATGGAGCCTCGCCCGGATCGCAAGCAGCCGGAGACACGCGAGCGTCCCAGCGACAGGATGCGCCCCACACCGGTTCCGCCTCCGGAAGTATCGAAATACGTCCGTTGGCTTGCCTGGTTGGTCGGCGTGTTGGTGCTGCTTGGAACGGTCGCATTGATCTGGTGGGGCTTCGGGGTGCAGGAAGATCAACTCGTCGCCCCCGGCATCGAAAACATCGACCCGCACGAGAGCCCAGAGATCCTCAGGACCAACATCCCAGGACTCACAGCCCCCGGCATCGAAAACATCGACCCGCACGAGAGCCCAGAGATCCTCAGGACCAACATCCCAGGACTCACAGCCCCCGGCATCGAAAACATCGACCCGCACGAGAGCCCGGAGATGCTCCGGAGGAGATGACCTCGTCGGGTCACTGAGCAAAAGGAGGAGCGACATGACAACGACGCTGAGTCGGCCGGAGACGGTTACCGACGATCGGCTCGCGTTCGTCTCGAAGCGAAATCGCGATCTCAGGATCGCAGTGGCGATCCTGGCAATCGCCGTGATTGGGCTCGGGACATGGTTCGTCTACGACATGTTCCGATCCTCGGCCGTGACCCCCACCGGGGAGATCGCGGTTCTTCTCGACGACTACTCGGCTGCCTGGAACGACTACAACGGTGAGGCCGTATTGGAGCTGACCGCTCCTGGGTTCACCTATGTGTCGGCGGGCGGCACGGAGATGGACCGCCCCGACACATCTGCCCTGGTCACCAATGAGCTGCCGACCCATCGGTTCGCGATGGAGCGGCCTGGCTTCCCGGTGATGATGGGTGACGGGCCATGGTATGTGGCCATGCCGGTCCATACGTCGACGAACATCAGGGAAGCAGACGGGATCGCAATGCTGACGATCATCGACCAGGGAGACACCTTCCTGGTGGTGCGTCACACGGTGACCGGTGACTTCTGAGAGTTCAGATCGCCCCAAACCAGCGCCCCCACATGTGGGGGCGCTGAACGCCGCGTAGGGACCCATACGGGACAAGTGCTGGCACACTCGCGCCATGGCGATTGGCAGAGCAGAGCGCCGTGAAGAGCGAAGGTCTCGCATTTCGTCGATCTTCGCCAACTCCGACGTAGAGCCTGCTCTCGATCTGCTCGAGTTGGCCGAGTTGGCCTGGCACGACTGTTATGGCGAGATCACACCATCCGAAGCGGTCGTCGACGACATCCTGGTGGTGAGCCAGGGGTCTCTCTCAGGACTCATTCTCGCGGTGCGTTTGGCGGTGACCGACAGACGCGACCTCAGGGTTCTTGCCGACGACAGACGCAGTCGCACGTAGGCGGCTCGCGCGTTCAGCTCGACTTCTTATTGCGCTTCTGGAGATCCGTGAGGATCTGCTGGGAGGCGAAACGTCCGGGCGCGCCCATGACACAACCGCCGGGATGGGTGCCCGACCCGCATTGGTAATAGCCTTCGATCGGGGTGCGGTACTGGTTCCAACCGGGAGCTGGGCGGAAGAAGAACATCTGGGGTGCCAGGAATTCGCCGGCAAAGATGTTCCCTTCCGACAGCCCCACGGTTCGCTCGATGTCGAGAGGGGTGACAACCTCGCGGTGAAGGACCAGATCGCCGAACCCGGGAAAGACCTCCTCGAGTCGCTGCTGGACGACATCGCCGAGCTTCTCCCGTTCGCCGTCCCAGTCACTCTCCTTCAAATGGTAGGGGGCGTATTGGACGAAGTTCGACATCACCGCCTTGCCAGGAGGGGCCATGTCCGGGTCGATATTCGATTGGATGCAGGCGTCGATGTAGGGCCTCTGGCTGTACCACCCGTACTTGGCGTCATCGAAGGCTCTCTCCAGATAATCCAGGCTGGGCCCAACGTTGATGAATCCCCGGTACTGATCCGAGCGGCCCTCCAAAGCGGGGAACGTCGGATTCCGATCGAGGGCGAAGTTGACCTTGGCGGAGGTTCCCTGGAACTTGAGGCGTTGGATGTTCTCGACCAAGTCGGCAGGGAGCTCTCTGGGCTCGACCAATTCGGTGAATGTTCGACGCGGATCGAGAGCGCTGACGACGACCTTCGCCTGAAACTCGGTCCCGTCTTCGAGGACGACTCCCATCGCCCGGCCCTCCTTGGTGATGACGTGGGAAACCGGGGCGTTGAGTTCGATCGTGGCGCCCAGCGATTCGGCGGCCCGTGCGAGCACCTGAGTGAACCCGCCGTTGCCGCCCTTGTGAAATGCCCACGCGCCGTAGTCGGAGTCGTGCTCACCAAATGAGTGGTACAGAAGGACCAGACCGGAACCCTGCGATCTGGGCCCCACCTTCGTGCCGATGATTCCTGAGGAGGCGAGCCAGCCCTGCATGATGTCGGACTCGAAGTAGTCCTCGAGTATGTCGGCTGTACTACCCGTCAGCAGCCTGACCAGGTCATGCAGCACGCCGGCCGGCAGATCCGCCAGATATGAGCCCATCGCCGCCAGCCGCGCCCGCTCCTCGGGGTCCTTGGAGGTGATGTCCGGCGGGATCGAGTCCATGAGGGGCCGGATCGCGTGGACCACCTGCTCCATCATGTGTCCATATGCGTCATAGGCATCGGCGTCCCTCTTGGAGTGCCGCGCGATCTGATGATGGTTCTCGTCCTTGTCCTGGCCCAGGAGCAGATAATCGCCGTCTTCGGTTGGCGCAAAGCTCGACGGCATGAGTAGCGGCATGAAGCCGTGCTTGGTCAGCTCGAGCTCGTGCACGATTTCCGGGCGGAGCAGACTGAGGGCATAGGAGAAGGTGGTGAATTGGAAACCGGGGTAGAGCTCCTCGGTGATGGCGGCGCCACCGACGAGGTGACGTCGCTCGAGGATGAGAGTTTGCACGCCGGATTGGGCCAGGTATGCACCGTTGACGAGTCCGTTGTGCCCGCCTCCGATGACGATCGCGTCATATCTGTTCTTGGCCATGATCTCCTCAGGCGGTCTTTCTTGGGGGGTCGTAGAAAGGGAGCTTGGAAACGTGGGCATCAACTACCTCGTAACGATGGTCGATGCTCAGTTCGAGCCCGACTCGTGAACCAGGCGCGGAGTGCTGTGGACGCAGCCTGGCGATGCCGATGTGCCTCTGCAGGATCGGTGAGTAGACGAAGCTCGGCGTGTATCCGATCCTCTCGAGGTTGGCGTCGTAGATCATCATTCCGCCATGCTCGGGGGTGTGGTCCTTGGAGGTGATCAGACCCCTTTCGTTGTGCAGTCGGGACCAGTCCTGCCAGTCGACGACGATTCCTGTGGTGGCCCACCGCGAGGATCGCTCCTCGATCTCCCGTTGGATAGCGGGCCTCCCGATGAACCGCCGGTCGTCGGAAGCGAGATCGCGGAACATCCATCCCAGGCCGAGCTCTAAGGGTGTTGCTCTCTGGTCGTCGTTCCAGGCGAATCTGGCCGAGTGGAAGTCGACACCGATGAGGAGGAGGCCCGCCTCGATCCTCGTGATCAGCACGGCGTCCTGACCGCAAGGAACGGCACCATGCGGGGCCGCAGTTTCGAGGAGGCGGTCCCATAGCTGAACGGCGTCGTCCCGATCCACCCATATCTCGTAGCCGAGGTCGCCGGTGTAGCCGGTTCGGGAGATCGTCACAGCGGCATCACCGACCTTGGCCGAGATGACCCGGAAGTAGCCCAGGTCCTCCACCTCCGGTGCCAGCTGCTCAAGAATCCGTCTCGAGTGCGGGCCCTGGAGCGCAAGGGCGCCGTAGTCGTCGGATACGTCCATGATCTCTACGGACAGGCGACCGATCAGATCCTCGAAGTAGAAGAGGTTGGGCTCGGCCGTGGTGATCAGATACTCGTCAGGCGAGAGCCGGAGGATCACCGCGTCTTCGAGCATCCATCCCTCGTCATCGCACCAGATTGTGTACTGGGCCTGACCTGGCTGACACTTGCGTATGTCCCGGGTCATGACCCCCGCCAGGTACATCTCGGCGTCAGGGCCCGTTAGGCGGTACTTGTACAGCGGAGATGTGTCGAACAGCGCTGCCGAGTTCCGAATCGCGAAGTACTCGAATTTGTCGGACATCTGATACCGGTCTGCTGCCAGATAGCCCGACCAGTGGCTCCACAGCCCGGTCTCGTTCGCCTCGCTCGTGCGAGGATGAAATGGCGTCTTACGAATCATCGGCGACTCCGAAGGCCGTGTTCAACCCTCGGTCAGGAAGTTAGCTCGCCGGTGTCCGCCACCAAGCCCTTGTCCCCGTCCGCAGGATCACTGCCGCCTGGTTGTTTGACCGGCACGGTCGGCACTACGAAGCCGTCGCCGAGGTAGAGGTGACCCATGACCGAGAAGAATTGATAGACGGTGCCCTCCCAAGTGCTCATGGGCCCTGGGCGGTAGCCGCGATTCCGGACCCCTCGCATCACGCCCTCACAGGCAGCCCAGTCCTCCCTGTTTGTGATGTCCCAGAAATCAACTGCATAGGCGGGGTCGAAGTCGGACGAGACGAGAGCTTCCGGTGGGAAGAGCCACGAGCACTCCACACGGGTTCGACCCGGCGAAACCGGAGTCAGGATGTGCGTCATCACATAGTCCGGGTGGGGGGATAGGAGCAGGTTGGGCATCACGGTTACGTAGAGAACCTTCCTCGCCAGTTGTTCATCCACTCGGCGAAACCTGATGCCGCGCGATCTGCCGTCGAGCGACATCGTCTCGGCGTGAGGTTTGAGGTCCATCGTCCCTCCGAACCACATGCCGGTCGGCTGTCGATCGACCCCACTGGCGGGTGGTGTGACCTCGCACAACTCCGGGTGGATCGACGAGCAGTGATAGCACTCGTTGTAGTTCTCGACGACGACCTTCCAGTTGGCCTCGACGATGTAGGTGTGGGTGGCAGCCGTGATCAGCCGCTCAGTCTCATAGGGCGCGATCGTCTCGATCAGGTTGCCGACGTGAATGTCGATGGGTGGCGCCTCACCGGACAGGTCGACCCATGCCCAACCTCCGAGCTCAACGAGCGCGATGCCAGCTAGCGGATAGTCGGCCATTTCGAATTCTGGAGACTGAGTGAGCGTTGGGGCCGCACGGAGGGCGCCGTCGAATCCGTATGACCAGCTGTGATAGGGACAGCGGATCAGGCGGGCGTCGATGGCCGGGCCGATCGGGGCGAGCTCGTGGCCCCGATGACGGCACACGTTGGAAAAGGCCGATAGGTGCCCCTCCGGGTCCCTCGCCAGAAGAACGCCCTCACCTGCCACCTCGACCGCGCAGATCTGACCTGGCGAAACCAGATCTTCGACCCGCCCAAGACACACCCATGTCGACGCGAAGACCTCTTTCATCTCCCATTCGAAGACTTCGTCTGATATGTAGGCGTCGGCCGGAAACGTCAGGCTCTCGCCGAAGGGAGCAAGAGCAGCTTGCACCGCCTCCCTGCGCAGTGGGGCGACCTTTGTCGGATGTCTCCTGCTCACGAAGTGAATTCTCGCGCAGCGACTCGGCCACCGATGAGCAATATCGCGGCGCGACAGCGAGGTCTTCGAGACATATGAAACGCTACGCGCCTCGAACTCGAAGCCCTCGGCTCAAGAGTGTCCGTTAGATCGTCGTCGCGTTGGGTCGAGGGGGGAGGGTTGTCGGACGTTGGGCCCGCGCGAGGATACGCCCGCACTGGCTGGCGTCGTCCTCGAGAACGTTGGTGAAGGCGAAGCCTTTCAGTCGAGCGCCCTCAGATAAGCGACAACGTCGTAGAGATCCTGGTCCGTCAAGGCATCGTTGCCACCTTTGGGCAGCATGGCGACGCCAGTGGTGTTGAGCGGATCGTCGGCGGAACGGCCAACCTTCATGAAAGCCACGAGTTCGTCGTCGGTCTTCCCGTCGACGAACTCATTGGAATGAAGACCCTTCCCCAGACCTTCGAGACCCCCTGCATCCGGGCCATGGCACACTGTGCACGTATCTGCGAACACCGTCTCCCCGGCAGCCGCGTCTCCCGTCATGCCTTCTGCGGCACCAGGAACCGGGGAGTTTCCATCACTTTCTCCACATGCCGCCAGACCCAGCACAAGGCCCAGAAGCAAAGCCGTCAGGCGCGTCGAAGTTGTTCGCATGTGTACCGATTGTGGACCCCGCGCGGATTCGTGACAGGGGAAGATGGCCCTAACTCACCCGGCCAAAAGGCGTGGTGTCGAGTCGACTACGGAGAGCAAAGAAAGCACTCCACCTCTACGCCTGCACTGGCTGCCCAGCAATCCGCCCATGACCGGCATCATGTGCAGTCGATACGGTTTGGCAGTCCCGACCGGATTCGAACCGGCGTTTCCGGCTTGAAAGGCCGGCGTCCTAGACCCCTGGACGACGGGACCAGTTGGCTCGTTAGAGGTTATTGCGGGTACGGAGGTCAGCCCAACTCTTCCCGGGCCCGTTTCAGCCGCGCCATCGTAGGCTCGCGCCCCAGTGCAGCCATCGACTCGAAGAGAGGGGGGCTCACCGACGAGCCCGTGACAGCCACCCGGAGAGGCTGGAAGGTCTTGCCGGCTCCGATATCCAGCTCTTCGGGAATCTCACGTAATACCGACTCGATGCTGGCCGCGTCCCAGAGTGGCAGTGACGAGAGCTTGGCAATGCCCATGTCCAGGACATCACCTACACCGGATTTCGTCATCACCTTCGCCCAGGACTCCTCGTCGTATTCATCGATGTCGGCGTAGAGGAACACGGCCTGTCGCCCGGCTTCGGGCAGCAGCTTGGTCCGCTCCTGGATGAGCCCGGCCAGCTCCTCGAATCGCTCCCACTCGTTTTCCTCCAGGGACCGGCCAACCGCTTCTTCGACGAACGGCTTGACGGAGTCGACGAACTGGCCGCGATCCATGGCCCGGATGTACTCGCCATTCATCCACTCGAGCTTTGCCGGATCGAAGGCCGCCGGATTGCGCGAGACTTCTTCGAGGTCGAAGGCCTGTATCGCCTCCTCTCTGGTGAATATGGTGGTCTCGCCATCGGGTGACCAGCCCAGGATCGCCAGGTAGTTGAAGACTGCCTCCGGTAGATACCCCATCGCCCGGTAGTCGGAGAGGGCGGTGGCGCCGTGGCGTTTCGACAGCTTCTTGCCATCAGTGCCGAAGAGGAGAGGCAGATGCGCATAGGTGGGCTCGGTGGCCCCCAACGACCGGGTCAGCAGGATGTGCTTGGGGGTCGACGGGAGGAGGTCCTCGCCTCTGGCGACATGAGTTATCGCGTAGTCGACGTCATCGACCGTCGAGGCCAGGTGGTAGGTCGGGGTTCCGTTGCTCCTTAGGATCACGAAATCATCGACGTCGCGAGGCTCGAAGCTGACCTCTCCGCGGATCAGGTCTTGGAAGACGACGGGCCGGTCCTGGGGCACGGAAAGCCTGATCGCACCCTCGTCAGAGGGCTCGTTGGCAACCGAGTCTGGTCGTCGGATGTAATGACCCGGGTGCTTGCCCTCCTGTTGGGCTCTGGCGCGCAATGACTCCAGCTCCTCGGTGGAGCGGACGTCGTGGTAGGCGGCACCCGATGCAACCAATTGCTCAGCGACCTGGCGGTATCGATCGAGGCGATCCGATTGTCGGTAGGTCCCGTGCGGGCCCCCGACCTCAACGCCCTCATCCCAGTCGAGGCCGAGCCAGCGAAATGAGGAGAGGATCTCGTCCTCGAACTCCTTGGTCGACCGTTCCTGGTCGGTGTCGTCGATCCGCACGATGTAGGTGCCACCCTCGTGACGGGCGTAGAGCCAGTTGAAGAGGGCGGCACGCGCCGTGCCGACATGGAGGTTGCCGGTGGGTGAGGGTGCCATCCGGACCCGGACCGTCATGGAGCCGCCACGCGGTTGGCCAGCGTTCCGATACCGTCTACTTCGACCTCCATCACGTCCCCGGGCTCGACTTTCCCTACACCCGATGGAGTCCCCGTGAGGATCACATCACCGGGCAGGAGAGTCATGAACGCGGTGATGTACTCGACGATCTCGGCGACACCAAAGACCATGTCCGAGGTGAATCCAGCCTGTCTCACGTCACCGTTCACCCTGCATATGACGGCCAGGCGCTCCAAGGGGTCGAGCTCGGTCTCGATCGCCGGTCCCAGCGGGCAGAACGTGTCGAACCCCTTGGCCCGGGTCCATTGACCATCCCTGCGCTGGAGGTCTCGGGCGGTGACGTCGTTGGCGGCCGTGTAGCCGAATATGAACCGGGATGCGTCCTCGGCTTTGACGTTTCGAGCAGGGCGGCTGATAACCACGGCCAACTCGGCCTCGTGGTGGACCTCGGAGCTGAGTCTGGGATGAACGACCGGGTCGTTCTGGCCGATCACCGACGTGGCCGGCTTCATGAAGATCAGAGGCTCCAGGGGCACCTCGCCGTCGAATTCAGCGGCGTGGTCCTCGTAGTTCTTGCCGACACAGAGGACCTTTGTCGGGAGCACCGGCGACAGGAGCTTGACGCTCGACCAGGGCACCACTGTCTCGGTTGGCTCCCAGGCGACGAATGGGGACCCGTTGTAGACGAGGACGCCTTCGGTATCGGCCACGCCGTATGCGATGTCATCCCCTGCCTTGATTCGAACGATTTTCATGCTCTTCGCAGTTGTCAGGTGTCTGTAGACAAACGGTAACCCACCCGGGAGTGCGACTCGAAGCTCAGGAGAGGGTCAGGACCCGAAGGGCCGACGCTTCAACAGGTATTCGATTTCGCGCGGCTTGTTCACCAGGACCGAGCGGTCGATCTCTGCGACCGCCGTCTCACCAGGACGTGTTTCGTGGGGCACTGCCTCGAGCCATCTCTCGCACCGCTGTACCAGCTCTGTGGGAGCGCCGTCGAAGAATCCGCAGAGGACGAGAGCGGCCTCTATGTCCTCTGGGACGGGGGCCCGTCCGAGGACCGACGACCGCGCCAGCATCAGCCTGTTGACGACTTGCTCGAGCCGCGGATCGTCGGTCGGTAGCTCTGCCAGTCTGAGAAGCCGCAGCGCATAGCCGGGATCGGGCCCGGTTACGCCGAATGGTCCCCCTCGGGGCACGTCCCAGGGGCCCTCAGGGATGCCCGGCTTGTCAGATCTTGGGGCATTCGCAGGTCCGGGATGCGGTTCGGGAGGAGGCAACTCTTCAGCTGTCACCTCCACGTTCGGTTGCTGGGCCATCAAATGTAGGTGAGCCAGTGGGCGAAGTCGTCGATCTTTCCCGCGGTGGCGTCGGCAAACAGGCCTTGTGTCTTGCGGGTGATCGGCCCGGGCTCGCCGAATCCGATCGGTCGGCCGTCGATCTCGCGAATCGGGGTCACCTCGGCCGCAGTACCTGTGATGAAGACCTCTTCGGCGGTGTAGAGGCTCCCTCTTGCAAGATCGATCTCTCTCACCTCGATGTCTTCGCGTCGCATGAGCTGAACAACCGAGTCCCTGGTGATCCCTTCGAGGATCCCGGAGGAGACCGGTGGGGTGTAGACGATCCCCTGGTTGACGATGAACAGGTTCATCCCGCTGCCCTCTGACAGGTTCCCGGCGTCGTTGAGCATGATCGCCTCGTCGAATCCCGCTCTGACGGCCTCCTGTTTAGCCAGCATGGAGTTGAGGTAGCCGCCCGATCCCTTGGCGGTGGGTATTAGCGACGTGTGCGAGATGCGTCGCCAGCTGGACACCATTGCTCGAATCCCCTTATGGATCCCATCTTCGCCCAGATAGGCCCCGAACGAGAAGGCAGCCATCATTGCGTGGACCACGTTGTTCTCAGGATTCAGCCCTATTGCGCCCATGCCGTAGAAGACCAGCGGCCGAATGTAGGCGGACTCGAGCCCGGTGACCCGAAGCAGCTCCAGGCATGCCTCGTCCAATTGCTCGGCCGTCCACTTCATCGGGATCCCGTAGGCACGCGCCGAGGCTTCGAGACGCATCATGTGCTCGTGGAGCCTGAATACTGCCGTTCCATTTGGCGTGTCATAGGCGCGGATGCCCTCGAAAACACCCGTCCCGTAGTGGAGAGCGTGGGCCAGGAAGTGAACGGTGGCCTCGTCCCATGGGACCAACTCACCGTCGTTCCAGATATGTGATGACGGTTCCATGCGGCCAGAGGCTACCTGGCCGCAGACGCTGCTGAAACCGTGTTCCCGATCCACAGCTCCTAGGCTCGCCCGGTGCGGAGACTCGTCGCCTCCTGGTTCGGATCAGGGCTCGTGCTCGGCCACATCCGGGGCAGCGACAGCGGCTCGGGAACGGTGGGTGCGCTGGTGGCCTTCATCGTCTCCATGGCGGTCGGCGAGTATCTCGGCGTCTGGGCTCAGGTGGCCGGCCTCGGATTGGTGACGGTCACCAGCGTGTGGGTTACACGCCAATTTGCGGCCGAGGAGGGAGACGCCGGCTGGATCGTAATCGACGAGGCAGCGGGGACCTTCGTCGCAACCGTCGGTCTGACTATCTCACCGGCCGCAATAGCTGCCTTCCTGGTGTTCCGGGCAGCAGACATATTCAAGGGAGTCTTTCCCGGGGTCTCCGCAGCGGACAGGATGGAGGGCCCCCTCGGCATCACGGCCGACGACCTCGTCGCCGGTGCCTATGGGCTGGTCGCCGGCCAGGCGGTGCGAATTCTGCTGTAGATTCCAGGACTGGAGGTCATAAATGGACTGGCAAGTCAACACGGTGGTCACCGGGGTGGACGGATCCGAAGGGAGCCGCCGGGCCGCTGAGCACGCCGCAGCGATCGCGAGGCATTGGAGTGCGAAACTCCTGCTGGTGACGGTCGTGCGCACACCCGAGGGGTGGTGGGGCATCGGCGGTGCGCCGCCGTCGCCAGAGGCGCTCTCCGCCGCTCTGATCGAGGGTCAGCAGAAGATCCTCAGTGAAATCGAGGGCCATCTCGAATTGGACGGGATCGAGCACGAGACGGTCGAGGAGTTGGGAGATCCGGTGTCGAGGCTGGTGGATGTGTGCGACGAGAACGATGCAGATCTGCTGGTCATCGGAAGAAGGGGCGCAGGATTGGCCGAGCGGATAATCCTCGGTTCAGTAGCCGATCGGCTATGTCACATGGCTCCTTGTCCCGTTCTCATCATCCCCTGAGGAGTCTGATCGGAAGGGTCAGGATTCGACCCTGACTCCCCGCCAGAATGCGACGCGATCCTTGATGTCCTTCGCCGCCTTCGAGGGGTCTGGATAGTAGAAAGCACCGTCGCGTGCTCGGTCACCATCAACGACGACGTCGTAGTAACTGGCGACACCCTTCCAGAAGCACCTCGTGTGACTGTCGGAGTCCTCGAGGAATTCGGGCTTGACGGAGTCGATGGGGAAGTAGTGATTGCCCTCCACGACGATCGTCTCATCACTCTCGGCTATGACCTGGCCGTTCCAGACCGCTTTTGGCAACAGAGTTCCTCTCTCGGCGTTCGGCGTTTCCCAACCGCTGCACTTCGGGGCCTATTCCCCCTAGCGTTGCCATCGTGCCGACCGTCGCCGTCATTCCCGTGAAGTCGTTCAGCGCCGGCAAGCAACGGCTCGCCACGGCCATCAGCCCGTCCGCCCGGTCGAGTCTCGGCAAGGCCATGGTCGCGCATGTTTCGGACGTAGTGGTCACTGCTGGTCTGATCCCCGTCCTAGTGACAGCAGATGCGGAGGTCGCCATGTGGGCAACTGGCAAGGGGATACCCTCCATTCCAGACCCCGGCGAGGGACTGGACGCGGCTGCCATGGCAGGAGCCAGATGGGCCGCGACGAGCAACAGCAGCTGGATGATCCTCCACGCAGATCTGCCCCTCCTCTCGGTCGCCGATATCCATCGCTTCATGACAGTCTCCACAGGCGGTGAAGCCATTGCTCCATCGTCTGATGGCGGCACCAGCGCAATCATGTCGCCAAGGCAACTCGACTTCGCCTTCGGGCCCGGCAGCTTCTCCAAACACCTGGCGAGAATGGCTGCGCCCACGGTTGTGGCGCTCACAGGATTCCTGCACGACCTCGACTCGCCTATCGACCTGGAGTCTGCTCGCACCCATCCACGAGGGCAATGGATCGAGACCGCTCTGCAATGAGAGAAGCGATACGTCATTGGCTCGACGTGGCGATCGACGCAGTCGACCCCCGCCGCCTCACGTTCGAGGCACTCAGAGACGAGCGCATCGACCAGCGAACCTTGATAGCGATAGGCAAGGCCGCCCCGGCCATGTGTCACGGCGCCGCCGATGCCCTTGGACCAGTGCGTGGTGTTTGTGTGGCGGCTTCCAAGTCCGACGTCCCGGCGGGAGTCGAACTGCTGGTCGGCGATCATCCTGTCCCCGGCGAGGCCAGTCTTCGGGCCGGGCACCGGGTGCTCGAGATCGCGACGGATGCCGATGACGGTTGCATTGCGCTGATCTCAGGCGGAGGGTCTTCGCTGTGCGAATGGCCCAGACCCGGCGTCGATCTGTCATTCATCCAAGAAGCCAATCGTCGGCTCTTGTTGGCCGGATCTTCGATCGAGGAGACGAATCTCGTGCGAGGGCACCTGTCCGCGATCAAATGTGGAGGACTGGCCAGAGCGAGCCGGAAAGGATTCGAGACCCTTGTCCTCTCGGACGTGGCGGGGGCAGGTCCCGAAGTCGTCGCCTCAGGACCAACCCTGGAGATGAGTCATGACCCTGTGAGAGCGCTGGCGATTCTCGAATCAGTCGGAATAGAGGTCCCAGCCTCCGTATCCGGGGCCATGATGAGACCCCCAGGGCAGGGATCGGCCGGAACCCGCGTGGAGGTGATCGGCGATGGCTTGAAGGCTGCCAGGGCGATATCCGAGGCCGCAGACGCCGATGGCGTCCAGACCCGGCTCCACCCGAAATGGCTGACAGGCGATCCGGGACAGACCCTCGACGCCTTTTTCGAGGGAGCCGGTCAGGGCCTGAGTATCGGTGCAGGCGAGACCGCTCCGAAAGTGGTCAGCGGTGGTCGAGGTGGGCGAAACACCCACGCCGCTCTCCTCGCCGCGACACGGATCGCTGAGACAGATCTGCTGTTCTCGGCTTTTGCCACAGATGGTGTTGATGGAGCAGCGGAAGCCGCCGGTGCGATAGTGGACGGGGGCACGCTGGCCCGAGGAGGGGATCCGACCGAGAGCCTCGCTCTTTTCGACTCGGCCGCCTATCTCGATCGCAGTGGGGATCTCGTTGTGACCGGCCCGACAGGCACCAATGTCGCCGATCTATGGCTGCTCTGGCAACCATGACAGCCGTCGGAATCTATATTGAAGGGGTCGCGAACAGGCATACATGGAGACAGACAACAAGACGGTCGTAGTCACAGGGGGAACAGGCGGACTCGGTTCGGCGCTCGTCGGCCGACTGATAGATCGGGGCTATCGGCTCGCAGTCACCTACATCATGCCCGAGGAGGCCACGACCTTCGAGGAGTCTTTCGAGGCAGACGACGATCGGCTCATGTTGACCCGCGTCGACGCCACCAACCCGGAGGCGGTCGCCACCCTCTTCAAGAACGTGTCCGACACTTGGGGCGAGATCCACGGTCTTTGCGCTCTCGTGGGAGGCTGGGCCGGTGGTCGCGACGTCGAGGAGACCGACGACGTCCGATTCGAGCGAATGCTCGATCTCAATCTGAGGTCGGCCTTCTATGCAGTGCGCTCGGCGGTTCCCTATCTCAAAGAGGCAGGATGGGGCCGGATCGTGCTGGTGGGGAGCAGGGGGGCAGTCGACTTTCCGGAGGGACAGGCCGCGTTCAACATCGCCAAGGCGGGAGTCGTTGCTCTGGGCAAGACCGTCGCCGCGGAGTTGGAGGGTTCCGGCGTCACGGCCAATGTCCTGATGCCATCGGTCATCGACACTCCGGCAACCCGCGAGTCGCTTCCGTATGCCGACTATGTGAACTGGCCGACACCAGACGAAATCGCCTCGGTCGTGGAGTTCCTCGTCAGCGAGGAATCCGAGGTGATGAACGGCGCCCTGGTCCCCGTTTACGGCCGCGCGTAGAGCTCGATCCACTCACCGTGCGGATGGGCCTGACCTATCTGTGCAAGCCCTCTGCCCCGGTCGGCCGCGATCGTCACCCAATCGTCACCGGCTGCGAGAAACTCGAATGACACCCTACGCACGATCCGCCTCCGCCCGGCGTTCTCTATCGCGCGATAAAGGGAGTCTCGCTGAGCAGTCGTGAACTGGATCAGAACCATCGAATTCATCACAACCACCGGCTCGTCGTGCGGCAATGAGCCAATGGCTTCGGAGAGAGTCTCACTGGCATCCCCGGCCCTCAGTTCCATGGGAACCCCAGCGGCGAGATCCAGCGCCCTTGCCAGACGGGCCCGCCGATCGTGATGTTCGGGCCAGATGAGCGCCACCAGCCAATCCCGTTCATCCCGGTCATCGAGATCGATCGGGTTGAGGTCGAGCCCGGTCCGACTCAATGCGTGGAAGCCTCTTGGTCTGACACGTCCGCCTCGTGAATCCGCATCGAGGAGAACCGGGGAGTCGGATGGGCCCCACTCCACCTCATCCCATCGATACCTGTAGAGGTCCATCGCCAGGTTGAGCCCGGCGCTGGCACCGATCTCGATGAGGTGAAAGGATTCGAGGCCGGTCTCCCAGACCGCCGGGAGCAGAGCAGAGCACCTCTTGATCTCGTTGGTCTGGGTGTAGCGGCTATTGCTTGTCTCGACGATCCACGCCTCGTTCTCGAGGACGAACTCCTTGAACGGCCCCACAGCCCCTTCTGGTGGCTTCGATCGCTCCACGAGACTCGGATAGTGATGCCTCAGATCTGTTTCCGCATGTCTCATCAGGAGGAACTGGACCGATGCAAAAAGGAGATTGGGAGCGGGCCGGTGCTCAATTCGGCGAAGCACGCTCATCAGCTCCGGGTCGTCGGCGACAAATGAGGCGAGGGTGTGATAGAGCGGCGAGCCGTGGGCGCGTCGGCTCCAACTTCTGACGTATTCGGGAGTCACCTCCTGGCGATCGGTCAAAACTCGTTCCGCCGATAAGCCGTTGCCAGAGCGTCCGCGTACTCGTTCCAACGGTTCCCGCTGTGCGCCGCTATCCATCGGAGACCCACGTCAGGGAGAGCTCGAAAGAGCCGATAGGCCTCCTTGACCAGCTCCAAGTTGGCTATCGGTCCAGGAGACTTCTTCTTCCAACCTCGCTGCTCCCAGCCCTCGGCCCACTTGGTGATGATGTTCACCACGAGCTGTGAATCGCTGTACACGTCTATCGCCTGGCCGGGCGGAATCATGCGGAGACCTGCGATGAGAGCGGCAAGCTCCATCCTGTTGTTCGTGGTGTGGGCTTCAGACCCGTAGTCCTCGGCAACTACCTCGTCGTCAACCACCAGAACCGCCCCCCAACCGCCGGGGCCTGGATTCCCCTCTGATGCGCCATCGGTGAACACCCCGGTGCTAGGACCGCCCTCGAACGTCTCCAGCACCTCCGTCGTCGTCATGTCACGTCGCTTCGATGCGGACGGCTTCGCCTCAGGGGTGTTGCCCGAGGGTGACCCGGACTTCGAGCCGTTCCGACAATCCATGCAATGTCGAGGAACCCAACCTGGGTATCGATCGAGGACGTCCTGACGGAGTTCGAAGTCCTTCCCGCAGGTCTGGCAGGTGAACACTCAATCGGCTTCCAACTCGAGACCCTCGAGGTGGGGAGCAACCGAGTAGTCGAGGATCTCTGGACCCCGATCGGTGAGAGCGATGTGGGTGACCGATGTGTTTTCCGGCGTGGACAGCGACTCTGCGTAGGTGTCTTTAGTCATGGTGAGTGATGACACAAAGGAGCGGATGGCGCCCCCATGGGCGACCACTGCCGTCTGCTCCTCATCGTCCGTCGCCAGCCGGCTGACGGCGGTGGCGAAGCGCGAGGTGAGCTCGCCCCAGCTTTCCCCGATCTCGCCCCGCTTGAGATCGACCCCGTCCCGGTAGATCGTCTCCATGACACCCGGCCAGCCCTCGGCGATCTCGTCGAAGGTCAGGCCCTCCCAGCGCCCCATATGGATCTCCTTCAGCTCGTCTACCTCGACCACGCCGTTGCGGGCGACATGGCTCGCCGTGCTTCTTGCGCGCTTCAGTGGCGATGCATAGACGGTCCTGAGGCGCCCGTACCACTCGCCGAGTGCCTCCGCTTGCTTCCTTCCGACTTCGTCGAGGCCCCAGTCCTCGTGACCCTGCCATCGGCGTTCGACATTCGCCTGTGTCCGGCCATGGCGAATCAGCGCCAGGACCGGCGAGCCCTGCCCCAAGTGCTCCCTCACCAGTGGCGACTCGGGGCCGAGATGCCCGACGTCGTTGAATGACGCGAGGCGGGGTCGCCCGAATTGGTAGACCACACGTGTGATCCCGGTGTTGAGGGTGAAGGCGTGCGCTCTCCTTCCCGGGCCCGGGAGGTGACGATGGAGCACCGCCTGAAGGAATCCACCATGGGTCACCACGACGACCTTCTGGTCTACCTCCATCGACTCGGCCAGGCGGTCCACCGCGTCCAATGCCCGGCGCCCTGCCTGGTCGAGGCTCTCCCCAGTCCGGCCCATCGGGATCTCCCGATTCGCAATCGCCTCCTGGAGCTCTTGTCCGTCCTCGGCTCTGATCTCCTCGAGACTGCGGCCCTCCCAGACGCCGAGATCGATCTCGATGAAGCTCTCGTCGATCTCGATGCTCGCCGCAAACGACTCAGCTGTTGCCCGCGCTCGCTCCAGCGGGGAGCTGACGACCCGGTCGAAGTGCCAACCCGATAGACGACGGCCCAGGTGTTGGAGGGTGTCGCGGCCCTGATCGCTGAGCGGTCCGTCGGTCCGCCCGTTCCAATAGCCATCACGATTGGCCTGAGACTCTGCGTGCCGGATGAAGACGATCTCTTTCACTGTGACGAGTCCTGTCGCATCGACGACCCATGATGGCGCGACGAAAGGTTGTTGGCGAAGTTATCGGAAAGGGGACGCCTGGGCATGTAGGTTCCATTCAGGCACGAGAAAGGATGAAGAGTGTCTTTTTGGGATCGCTTCTTGGAGCAGGCGAGAGCTCTAGGAGAACAGATAGTCGAGTGGGCTGTGTTGATAGTCGTCGCGCTGGTCGTTCTGATAGTGGGGCGGTGGCTGCTCAAGCTGATCCGCAACGTGATCGAACGGCTACTGGGGACAGGCTGGCTGGACCAGGTATGGGAGCGTGCGGGCATCAAATCGGCTCTGGCGCCTTCGGGGCAGACGCCAGCGTCGATCACTGCAACGGTCGTCTACGCCTACTTGATGATCGGGCTATTCCTGATCGTCGCCAGAATCCTGCAGCTCGGCACCATCGTGGACCTGTTGGAGCGGCTGCTGCTCTGGGTTCCGCAACTCATCCTTGCGGCCGTGATCATCATCGTCGCAGCGGCGGCTGCGAACTGGACGGCCGACCTGGTGAGACCGTTCGCCGAGGACAAAGGTGTGGGATGGCTCGACAACGCGGTTCGCATTGTGATCATCGTGTTCGGCGTGATATTCGCCCTTGACGTGGTCGAGATCACGTTTGCCGAAGACGTCACACTCATCCTGATCGCTGCGACCGCAGTAGCCCTTGCGATCGCTTTCGGCGTCGGTGGCATCGATGCGGCCAAGCAGTGGTGGGCCAAGTACGGCACCCCGTCGGCGGTCAAGTCTGGAACCCGGGACGACATGAACCCCTAGCTGGGGATCTCTCAACCGTGTTGGCAGAGATCGATCAGGGGTCGTCCCCGATCGATCTCAGCCGATGAACGCTGAGGCGAAGATCAGAGAGACGATGGTCATCACCTTGATGACGATGTTCATCGCCGGGCCCGAGGTGTCCTTGAAGGGGTCGCCCACGGTGTCACCGATCACTGCGGCGCGGTGGGAGTCGCTCCCCTTTCCCCCAAAAGCGCCGGTCTCGATGAACTTCTTGGCGTTGTCCCATGCCCCGCCCGCATTGGCCATGAAAATCGCCAGCAGGAACCCTGTGACCAACGCACCGCCGAGAAGACCTCCGAGTGCCTCCACATTGATGAAGCCGACGATCAGCGGGAGGGCAACTGCGAGCGCCCCGGGGATGATCATCTCGCGCAGCGCCCCCTGGGTGGCGATGTCGACACAAGTGGTGTAGTCGGGCTTGGCGTTGGGATCCCCTTCCCTGAGCCCTGGGATGTCACGGAATTGCCGGCGCACCTCGTCGATCATCTTGCCTGCGGCGCGACCCACGGCATTCATCGTCAGGGCGGCAAAGAGGAAGGTGAACATCGCACCGATGAACAATCCGATGGTCACCGGAGCGTCGGAGATGTCGATCGTCTCGAGGTTCACGGCTCGGGTGAATGCGTTGAAGAGAGCCAGCGCTGTGACGGCCGCGGAGGCGATGGCAAAACCCTTGGCAATGGCAGCAGTGGTGTTGCCCAGAGAGTCGAGCGCGTCAGTCGCTTCACGCACTTCGGGGGGAAGATGCGCCATCTCAGCGATGCCACCGGCATTGTCGGCAATAGGCCCGTAGGCGTCGACGGAAATGGTGATGCCGAGGGTGGCCAGCACTCCGATTGCCGCGATGGCAACGCCGTAGATACCTCCACCGTCGCCCATCGCCCAGTCACCCGCCCAAAAGGCGACCCCGATGCCGACGGCGACGGCCATGACGCTGAAGGCGGCGGAGCGCATGCCCTCTGCGATGCCCGAGATGATCACGGTGGCAGGACCGGTCTGCGATTGACGGGCGATCTCCTTGACCGTTTTGTAGTGATCGGAGGTGAACCATTCTGAGATCTTGCCGACCAACCAGCCGACGATGAGGCCGGCAACGACTGCTATCCAGATGCCGGCCCAGTTGTCGACCAGGTCCCCGAATATCCAGGCGGCGAGGCCGGCGACACCCAGGGCCGTGACGACCATGGCGAAGTTGGTGCCTCTGTGCAGTGCGGCGGCGAGGTGTGACTCGTCCTTGGCCTTCACCAGGAACGACCCGATGATCGAGGCGAACATGCCCAGAGATGCGACTGCCAGAGGAAAGATGATGGCTTCGGCCTGGAAGCCGGAACCGGCGAACACAAGCGCCGAATAGGCCACCGGGGCGACTATCGCTCCGACATAGGACTCGAAGAGGTCGGCGCCCATCCCGGCGACGTCACCGACGTTGTCACCCACGTTGTCGGCGATAACGGCCGGGTTTCTCGGATCGTCCTCCGGGATGCCGGCCTCGACCTTTCCGACCAGGTCCGCACCCACGTCGGCTGCTTTGGTGTAGATGCCACCACCGACACGGGCGAACAGCGCAATCGACGATCCACCCAGGCCGATCGCGGTGACGATGTCCACCCAGTCGGGATCCCCGAGGAGGTTATTGAAGACGAGGAAGCCGAGACCGATGCCCAGCAGCCCCAGACCGGCAACGGTGAAGCCCATGACCGCTCCGCCCCTGAAGGCGACGGGAAGCGCTGCCGGGATGCCGCCGGTGCGGGCGGCTTCGGTCGTTCGCGAGTTGGCCGCCGTGGCAATGCGCATACCCACGAAACCAGCGAACGCCGAGAGCACGGCTCCGAAGACGTAGGCGATCGCACCCCAGGGGCGGCCCCAGTCGAGGAGCACGGCGATGAGTATCGCCATCGCGACCACGAAGACCGAGACCCAGGTGTACTCGCGTCGCAAGAACGCCATAGCGCCATGGCGTATTGCGGTCGACAGCTCGACCATGCGCTCGTTGCCCTGTGGGGCGGCGAGAACCGCGCGGGTGTAATAGACGGCCAGAAGAATGGCCAGAACACCGGCGGCGAGCGCGATGTACAGAATCGTTTCCGTCATGTTGAGAATTCCTCCAGGAACAAAGGGGGAACGGAGCGGCGCCAGATTATAGGGAAAGGGGTCTCCGAGGGGGAATCAGGCGTCAACAGATTGATTCGCGGGTGCCGAGGCGCGTCAGGCGATCAGAGCCTTTGGTCGGTTTGGCCTCCGGTCTTCCAACAAGACCATGACGATGGTCAACGCCGCCAGGGTCCACAGGACTACCGCAGCCGCAACACGAGTGGCAAGGGGCGTTAGCGCAAGGACCAGGATCGCCAAGGAGAGCCGGAGTAGAACGGCGTCGCGCACGTTCGCTCGCCATGCCGCCGCAGCAAGACCCCCTACGAAGAGCCCAACCCCAACGGTCAGGGCAAGGGCCGGACCCGTCTCAAGCAACTCGTCCGGATGGGCTATTGCCTCTTCGAATCCGATTGCGACACCTATCACGCCGATCACTATCACTGCGTGCCAGAGGGAGAAGACGTCTCGAGCGAACTTGCCTTGTGTCAATCCTCCCTGGGAGGAACTCTCCAGGGCCAATTCGAGACGGCCATGCAATGATCCGAAATAGACCCACCACAGTGCGCATGCAGCGACAACCGCCCCAACCAGGGTGACAGCGAACTGGGCGTCGCGAGCAAGCTCCGACGTGGCCACACCCGCGGCGATCAGTGATTCGCCGAGGGCGATGATGACTATCAGACCATGCCGCTCAGCGAAGTGACCGGAGGCAATCGACCAGGCACCTCGCCCGGCGAACAGGACCGTCACCAAGTCGGCGACGACCGCACCCAGCCAAAACCAGAGCGTCAAGTCTGAAACGAACCCCCCGACCACGACCAAAGCGAGGCCAACTAGAGAAAGTGATGCGAAGAGGCTGAACGCCGAGGTCTGGGCCTCGTCGCCAGACAGAACCCAGGAGTGGACTCCCATTCCCAGCAGACGAACCACTGCGTAGGCGATCCCGAACCATGCGCCGGCGGTCGTGAAGGCATCGGGTACCGCTTGTGCGAGAAAGAAGGCAACAGCGGTGGCGGCCAGGGTGAGGAGCCGGACCACGGTGTGTTCCGTGTCGGCCAAATTCAACGTCCAAGTGAATTGGGTCCAGGCCCACCAGACCAACCAGAAGACGAGCAGACCCCGGCCCACCCCCGCCCAGGTCAGATCGTGAATCATCGTAGACGTCAGCTGGGTGATGGCGTAGACGAAGACCAGGTCGAAGAACAGCTCGACGAAGGTGGCCCCCTGAGCACGATCGATGCGAACTCTCGAGATGGGAGGATCCGCGTTGGTCGAAGCGCGGCTATCCATCATGACCGTCACCATTTGCAGCCGTCTCGGCGCCTAGCATCTGTCGACCTACTCCCGCCCACCGCAGAGTCCTCATAGGACAGCCTCGAGCTGGCCGAGGCTGTTATGGGCCCCCATCCGGTCGAGCCGTCCTCTCAGCGCATCCAACTCCGGTCTCGGGGGCCGGGCCCCGAGTCCCATCAGGTCAATTGCAAGCCTCGAGGCGAAGTAGCTCCCGGCTTCAGTCTCGAGCTGGCTCAGGTCCGGCCAGGATGTGTCCGCCTGACCCGACAGAACGGCCCTGGCCCAAACGGCGAGACTCTTCAGCAGCGGAGCACAGACCGCAGCGGCCAACTCTTCAGCTTCTTCGGCAGCTCGACCCAGTAGGTCGTTGTCGCCCGACATCGCGGCCAGAGGTATCTGGGCACGCAGCCGAAAGATCTGGTGGGCCGGCCGCGCGTTCGGCACCGACCGAAGCAGGTTCAGAGTCTCCTCTGGGCTCACGAACGGCCGAACATACTCGGCGAGCTGAAGCTGGGGACGATGGAGGATCCGATCCGGGAGCGCTTGACCGAAGAACTCCATCATTTCTCTCCCGGCTTCGGAGCTGCGTGTCTCGAATGCGGTCAGACACGCAGCAGCTACTGCGCCCGCTCCGAACTCGCACATGCGCCCGCCATCCTCGGTCACCATGTCGGCGAGAAGTGAGAGCGCTTGGTCGAGGTCTGCGAAATCCCCCCGCGGAACCATGGCCGCAGTTCGAGCCCTGAGACCGTGAATGCGCTGGTGCAAGCCCATCCGCTGGGCGTCATCGTACGCCCGGAGCCCGAGACGCTCGGCCCGATCCCATTCACCGACCTCACCACAAGCGATGGAGGCCGTGACGATCATCTCGTGGATCTCCCGACGATCGGGATAATGCTCGGCGACCTGGGCAATCCGATCCGCAACGGGAACGATTCCACAGAATCCCTCGGTCCGACGCTCCATCAAATACGAGTCGAGGGCATGGCTCAGGAGTGGAGTTGAGCCAGTCTTCTCGGCGATCTCGAGGGCGCGGTTTGCATCGGCCTTGATGTCGCTGAACGGCGTCGTCACCCCTTCGCGTCGGTTCCATACCGCTCTTCCGATGAGAAGGGCAACGTGCTCTTCGGTGTCACCATCCTCTCCGATCTCGGCAAGACGCTCTTCGACGAGAGTTATCGCTTCTGGCTTCCAGTCGTCGTTCGTGAAGGTTCCGCCGTATCGGGACCAGAGCAGAGTCACGTTGGTAGTGATCCTCGAAATGGCTTCTTCATCACCCAGTCGGCGTGCGAGCTGCACTGCCTCGAGGTAGACCGGCCAGGCCTCATGGGCATGGGCGGCAGCGTGATAGCTGGCGGCTTCCAGCTCCAGGGTGACGAGTTTCTCCATGTCGGACTCAGCCAGGCGCTTAGCTCTCCGCGCATACCCGATCGCCTGCTCGATGCTGAAGCGGCTACGAGCAGCTTCCCCTGCGGCCAGGAGAGCGGCATACGCCTTCTGCCTGACCTCCAAGGAGTCAGTCGCGTCTTCGAGATTTGGTTTCTGACGATCGGCGCTGGCAGCTGCCTCGTAATGATGAGCGATCAGCTCGATGAACTCATCGCGGCGGCCCCCTGCTGTCGACTCGGTCCATTCGGCCGTAGAGCGATGGAGCCTCCCCAGATCCCGTCTTGGGATCGATTGGTATGCGACCTCTCGCATCAAACCGTGACGAAACACAAATTGACGCTGTTGGGGCACCAAGCTGCCCGGCCTGGTGGTGACGAACCCATCGTCTTCGAGCACCTGTAGAGACGTCTGGACGACTTCGGCACTAATGGCCTGGATTGCTGCAGGCCAGAAAACGTCACCTACAACTGCAGCGGCCTGGAGAACGAGCCGATCTGCTGGATCGAGAGAGTCGATCCTCGCGGCCAACATGCCGCGAATGGTGTCGGGCAGGTCAAGGGATGACTCTGGGCTGTCCCGGATCTGACGCGACATCTCGACCGTGAAGAAGGGGTTCCCGTTGGTCGCTTCGACGATTCGGCTTTTCTGCGCCTCGTCGATGGAAGGAACGAGCTCGTCTACCAGCATGCCCAGGGGTTTCCTGGTGAGAGGCCCGAGGCTGATCTGTGATGGAATCGCCCGAGCAGCCCATCCTGGCCGCTGGTTGCTGAACTCCTTGCGAGCGGTTCCCATAACCACGCATGGGCCGATCGCTCGGAGAGCAATCTGCTCGAGCATGTCCAGAAGTGGGTCCTCCGCCCAGTGGAGATCTTCGATAGCGATCAGGGCCGGACGCTCGGCTGAGATGGCGCTCGCCAATGTCGGCCATGCCAGTCGCAGCTCCTCGTTGGCTGATTCGGGGCTGAGCGAGTCCAATGGGTTGTCCTCGAGACGCATGCCGGCGGTCATGGCCAGGGCATGGACCAGCCAGGGGCGGTCCACCACGACGTCGGCCGGCAGGTCCTGGACGAACGATGTGAGTTTTCGATGAGTCGCAGCTGCGTCATCTTCGAGAGAGACCGAAGCGAGGTCCCAAAGGATCTCGCGCAGCGGCCAGAAGGTGATGCCTTGACCGTATGGGAGACATCGACCCGTCAGCACCCTGAAGCGATCTCCAGCTCGCATCCCGAACTCCTTGATGAGACGGCTCTTCCCGATTCCGGGTTCACCCACCACCAGGACGAGCCGGGGCCTCTCCTCCTCGACCGCTTGGGACGCCACGGTGTCGAGAATGGCGAGCTCGCCTTCCCTGCCGACGAACGGGAGCTCCTCGCCAGGCGGACCCTGGAGCGGCTCTATCACCCTCCACGCTCGGACCTCCTCCGACTTGCCTTTGACGGGATGGAGACCGAGGTCTTCGAAAACGAACCCTGCTTCGGCAGCTCTCCTGGTGCGATCCGATGCGATCACAGAGGTTGCAGGTGCCAAACCCTCGAGGCGTGACGCGATATTGAACACATCCCCGACCAGGAGGGAATCGGGATCATCCGAAACCACGATCTCACCGGTATTGACCGCAATACGCATGGCCAGAGGGACATCGAGGCCGGATCCGTCCGCGTTGAGCTCGGAGAGGCGCCCCTGCATGGCCAGCCCGGCGTGGAGTGCTCTGATGGGGTCGTCCTCGCGGGCAAACGGGTAGCCGAACACCGCGACTATCGCGTCGCCGATGTATTTGGACACCGTCCCGCCCCAATCCGCTATCACCTCGCTCATCGCTTCGAAGAACGTCCTGAGGAGATCGCGCAGAGCCTCCGGGTCGAGTCTCTCTCCCAGTTGGGTCGAACCCTCGAGGTCGGCAAAGAGAACGGTCACCAGCTTGCGTGCGTCGAAGGAATCGGATTCGAGCCGACGCCCGCACATTGCGCAAAAGCGGGACCCTGTCTCGTTCGCGTGGCCACAGTGAGGGCAGACCGACCGACGGTCTTCGCTTGCCACCCTGAAAAGCTAGCAACCGAGCTCGAGCAGGCCCAGACGTCCTGGCCGACCTGTTGGAAAAGCTCGTAGCCACCCTCGAGCCGGTCTTCAGCCTTCCAAGCTGGAAGGTGACGCTGCATTTCGCCTACGCCCCCGAGGGCCACGAGACCGAGCACGGGGCAACGATGAGCTCCAGATTCGGTGTTCCCGGCTCCTGGGCGCGGGCATGGTGGGCTGACAACTCCGAGGGGAGGCTGCAGGGACTGAACGCCAACGGGAGAGCCCTGTTCGAGATGTGGGAAAGGGACCTTGCCGCCTCGGACGGTTGACAGAGAGAGGCGGCCTACCGAAGAAGGAGAGGATCGGGTCAGCCGAGTCTCAACACACGAGTTGGTAGTTTCTACTACTGACGCCAAATGGGGCGGAAGTGGAGCGCCGCAGATGGGTGAACCGGAAGCACTCGCACAGTCAAAGGAGCGTGTCGCTCTGAATGCCGACGTCGTCGGCTACAGCCGACTCCTCGCAGACGACTTCTCGGCCACGGCCGAGACGATGGATCGCTATCAGCACCTGGTCGAGGAGAAGGTGGCAGATTCATCAGGCGAATTGATCAGTTTCGTCGGGGACAACTTCATGGCGGTTTTCGACGAACCGATGGACGCCCTTCGGGCCTCGATTGGCATAACCAAGGCGATCGAGCAACACAACAAAGCTCTGGCGAGCACACGCCAAGTCCGTTTTCGAATGGGCATCGACAAGGGTCCTGTGGCTCACTCGCGTGACCAGTGGTTCGGAGATGCCCTCAACATCGCTGCTCGCATACAGGCTCTTGCTCAACCGGGCGGAGTCAGCGTCTCGGGGTCGGTCTACAAAGCGCTGGATGAGCCGGCGCTGCGCTTCAGGTCCACCGGTTTCCGGGACTTGAAGAACATCCCTGAGCCCGTCGAAGTGTTCGAGTTCGCCGAGCTTCCTGCGACCGGGTCGACATCTGTGGGTGAAGTCTCACTCTCGCTCCAGTCTCCAACGTTGGCCGTGCTGCCAATTCACACCTCAGGGACGGGTCCGGAAGCAGAGGGGGTCGTGGAGCTGCTTGGGTCCGACCTCATCCATCGTCTTTCCAGCATCCCTGGCCTAACCCTCATCGACGCCACAGAAGACCTCCAGCAAACGCCGCACGAGGCCCCGCAGTACATCCTGGAGACCGGGCTGCATCAGGTAGGTGGTCTTGTCCGCCTCTATTTTCAGCTCCTCGAGTTGGCGACCATGAACGTCATTGCCTCGCACAAGTGGAAGACGACTCCGGATGAAATCGTCGACCTCTCGGACCAGATGTCAGAGGATGTCGCGTTCTCCGTCGAGGTGGAGTTGGTGATCGGAGAGCCGGCGCGTGACTACGCCGAACTGCATGACCCCGTGGCCGTCCAGAAGATCTACGAGGGGTGGTATCACCTGACGACCATGACACCGGAGTCCTTGAACCGCTCCCTGCAGCTGTTCGGCGAGGTTGCGCAGTCTCATCCCGAGCATCCTTTTGGGTCGGCGCTCACGTCCTTTGCCCTTTGGATGGGAGCTTCTGAGGGGATCTTGCCGGAGCCGGAGAAGCAATTCGCACGGGCATTGGAACTGGCGTCACAGGCTACGAAGCTGGGCGACCGTACCGATCTGGCCCACGTGGTCGAGGCTGCCATCCTCCTGCAGAATGGTGGCGCCAAAGAGGCCCTTCGAATCGTCGAGTCCGCGGGAATGACACGTCCGACCTGCGATGTCACCTTCGCCCTGGCCGGCAGCATCCGCCGCTACATCGGCCAGTGGGAAGAGTCTTTGGACCTTCTCGACCGCGCAATGAGGCTGACTGCAATCAACAAGCCCTGGTACCCGACCGTCAAGGCGTGCTCCCTCTACATGGGAAACCGCAATGAGGCCGCCGCAGCAATTGCCGAAGACGTGCTCCAGTACCAGCCGAGAAACCTCGAAGCGCTCCTGGTTCTCGCCGCCGCCCAAGCAGAGCAAGGCCTGGAACGGCGGGCCCGGGCCACCGCTCAAACCATCAAAGAGAGGTTTCCTTCGGTGAAGGTCTCCCAGTGGCTCGACCAACGCCCGTTCCAGGACTACGAGTTCGTGGGTCGCTGGAAGGAGGCGCTGGAACGAGCAGGGTTGCAGGAGACTGCCTGACTGCCCAAGGTCGCCTGGGGGACTAGATCAGACCTCTCGCGGTCTCCAGGTCGTCCACGCCCAGGACGACCCTGGTGTCGGTGGCCAGGTAGAGCAGGTCGATGTTGACGCCGGCACCGGAGAGGCGACGGGCCAATTCGCCAAGAGCTCCCGGCCGATCCTCGAGAGGCAGTACAAGAGCCTCCCGCCGGCCCCGCACTTTCAATCCGGCCGATTCGAAGACGTCGGCGCGAGCGACCTCCTTGTCCACCAGTACGTGGAAGACACCCACGCCCCGGTGAGTGAAGCCGCAAACTCCCATGATGTTGATTCCTGCTGAAGCCGCCGCCTCGCCGAGCGCCGCGATCGTCCCGGGCTCGTTTACCAGCTCGACTTCCACATCCCACGCCACGTCCTACTCCTCTGGTGTGTATCACCAACCTACCGGCTACCACTCGAAGGCGATCTTTCCCTCGACCGGCCTCGAGAGGTTTACCAAAACCTGTAATAGGGAAAAGAAGGTTGACTCATTACAGAAGACAAGCTAACGTAATGAGTGATTCAACTAACGCCCATTACACGAGAGAGGAGCTCTCAATGTTCGGCGGACCCGAGATGTACGACCTGGCAAAGCACCTAGCAGAGGAGCGTGTTCGTCAGGCCGATCAGAAGAGAATGGCGCTCTACCTGGAGAGGCAGCAGAGATTGGCACCCAGGGCAAATGCCTCTGCCGCCCCGTCTTCCAGAGGACCATTGACGATGGAATGGACCACCAGCGGCCTCGCAGGCGGGCGCGTGACGGTGACCAACCCTGCCACCGGAAAGAGCCGAACTGGGCGACATCCGTTCGACTGGGATCAGGCGTTCACCCGGGCTCTCCACGGCTCGAGCTGAAACGCTGACGTCCTACCCGGTGTACAGCCGGGTCCCCTCACCCAGGGCCCTCATCTTTGCCATAGCCAGGGCACGCGAAAGCGGCACCATCCCGCAATTCGTCGACGGGTAGATGCGTTGGGGAGGGATGTGCCCAGCCACAACCTCGATCAGTGCAGCAACTTCGTCGGCAGTCTCCACGCGGTCCGTGGCGACGTCGATCACTCCCGCCTGGACACTCTTGTCACCGAGCAGATCCAAGACCTCGAGGGGAACATGGGAGCCGGCGATTTCGAGTGACACCTGACCGATGGACGAGTCGGCAAGGAGCGGGAATGTCGCTTCGTATTGACGCCATTCGGGACCGAGAGTGTTCTTCCAGTCGATGTTGGCCTTGACGCCGTATCCGTAGCAGATATGCACGGCGGTCTCTGTCTCCAGGCCGTCGACTGCGGTCTCCAGGGCCTCCACGCCCCACGCAGCGACCTCATCGAGGAACACATTGAATGCAGGCTCGTCGAACTGGATCAGATCGACCCCGGCTTCTTCTAGGTCTCTGGCCTCCGCGTTCAAGATGCCGGCGAACACCCTCGCGAGTGTCTCCATGTCGCCATAGTGATCGTCCTTGAGTGTGTCGGCCATCGTCATGGGCCCGGGCAGCTGCACCTTGATCGGGTGATCGGTGATCGACCTGAGGAAACGGGCATCCTCGGTGAAGACGCCACCAGGACGCGAAACCTCTCCAACTACTCGAGGAACCGATGCTTCATAACGGCGTCGGATCGTGACGGTTGCTCGATCGACGGCGTCCACGCCGTCCAAGCCCTCGATGAAGGTGGTGACGAAGTGCTGTCTGGTCTGCTCGCCATCAGAGACGATCGCCAGACCAGCGCGCTCCTGATCGGCGACCGCGAGTCGCATGGCATCCTTCTTGGCCTGATCGAGCGTTTCGCCCTCGTGGAGCCAACCCGCCCACAGCTTCTCGCTCGTGGAGAGCCAAGCCGGCTTGGGCAGGCTGCCCGCGATCGTCGAGGTCAGAGTCATCTCCCAGCGAGGCTACCCGGCCGTCCAAGGTCGGCTCTGTGTCTCGAATTCCCGGATGTGTAGGCGATTCTCGACACGGAACGGCACCGAAGCGCCTGTACCCTTGACGGCCATGCAGGTGCCACGGGTTCGCTATGCCGATGTAGGGGGAGCATCGATTGCGTATCAGGTCTTCGGGGAGGGGCCGGACCTTCTGGTAACGCCCGGATTCGTCTCTCACCTCGACCTGCAGTGGACGATCCCCTCCTACGCCCGCTTCTTTGAGATGCTCTCCACCGTGACCCGAGTGATCATCTTCGACAAGCGCGGCACCGGTCTGTCCGATCCGACCCCCGGCGCGGTCAGGTTCGACCAGCGTGCGGACGACATCATGGCGGTCATGGACGCCGCTGGCTCCGACCGGGCAACTCTCATGGGCGTGTCCGAAGGGGGGCCCCTGAGCGTCATCGTCGCTGCGAAAGAACCAGAGCGGGTCTCGGCATTGATCCTGTACGGCACTTTCGCCAAGGGATCTGAGCTCGGCGGCGACATGTACGAAGCCTTCTCCGATGCCATCGCGAACTGGGGAACCGGTCTGACCGCTGACATCTTCTCCGCCTCCAAAAGGAACCAAGGCTGGCATCGCCGTCTTGCGTCGGTCTTCGAGAGGGCCTCGGCCAGTCCCGGAATGGCGCGGGCGCTGGTGGACTCGGTCAGAGGGGCCGACGTGTCAGCCGTGCTACCCACGCTCGACATCCCGTGTCTGATCCTGAACCGGGAAAGTGACCCCTTCGCCCCGGTTCGCTGGGGTCGTGAGATGGCAGAGCTCATACCCGACGCTCGTCTCGTTGTGACCGAAGGTACCGAGCACCTCCCCTGGTTCGGTGACTATGCGGCCATCGCCCGCGCCGTGGCCGAATTCTGCGGTGCCCATGACATCGCTCCCCCGTCGCGCCGAAAGCTGGCGACGATCATGTTCACCGACATCGTCGACTCGACGGTCAAGGCGGTTCAAATGGGAGACGAGGCGTGGAGCAACCTCCTCGAGCAGCACAATGTCGTGATGAAGGATGCGATAGAGGAGTGGGAGGGCGAGGAAGTCAAAACGCTGGGCGACGGGGTCCTCGCATTGTTCGACTCATCGGCGAGAGCGGTGGAGTGCGGGTATGACGCCATGAACCGCCTGGAAGACCTCTCATTGAGCATCCGCGCCGGCGTCCACACAGGCGACGTTGAGATCATGGGCGATGACGTGGCTGGGCAATCGGTCCATCTCGCGGCGAGAATTTCGGCTCTGGCCGGCCCCGGCGAGGTGTTGGTGTCCTCTTCGGTGAGAGACCTGTCCGCCGGAACGAACATCGAGTTCACTGACAAGGGCCCGTACGAGCTCAAAGGATTCCCCGGATCCTGGCAGCTCTACTCCGCTTCGCGCCCTGTGGAGGAGATCATCATCGATCTGCGAGAGCCCAAGAGTCTCACCGCTGTCGATCAGCTGTCGCTGTTCCTCGCTCGCCGAGCGCCGGGTGCCCTCAGGTCTCTGGCCAGCCTGGCGAGCGAAGCTTCCTAGTGTCCTGCCAGGTGGCCACGGCGGGGTTCGTCTCGTGACGCCGAAGCCGCCGAGCAGTGTCCTTTCCCGCGAGCTCCTACCCGCTTCGATAGCCGTCTTCTCCACCTCGGCGCTCGCTTCCTTCCAGGCCCTCGGGATCGCAGCCGCGCTGCCCGACATCGCCACCGACCTGGGAAATGTCTCGCTCCTCCCCTGGGCGATTACTGCCTTTCTCCTCACCTCGACTCTCAGCACTGTGGTGGCGGGCCCATTCATAGACGCCATAGGCGTGGCCCGGATGTTCCGGATCGCCGTCACCGTTTTTGCCACGATGGGCTTCGCCGTTGCATTCGCTCCCACCATGGAGATCCTGATCGCCCTGAGAGTGCTGCAGGGGGTCGGAGCCGGCCTGATCCTCTCCACGGGCACCGCCGCCGTATCACTGGTCTATCCCGACCATCTGACCGCCAGGGCGTTCGCGGCCAACGCAACGGTCTGGGGCGTCATGGGAGTAGCCGGACCGGCCATAGCCGCGTTCATCCTCACGTTCCTCTCCTGGGAGTGGATCTTCTATGTCAATCTCCCCCTCGGCCTGATCGCCCTGGCGGCCGGGTGGAGAGTATTTCCCGGTCCGTTCGGTGAGTCCACCAGATTCGACGCCAAGGGATCCCTGCTCGTCGCCGCCGTCACCGTGGCCACGCTCTTTGCAGTGGACGCGCTCGGGGTGCAGTCGGCTCTCTGGCTCGCTCTAGCCGCGTTGGCGCTCGTCCTATATGTCCGCCATGCCCGGGCCGTCGACTCCCCGGTGGTCAAGCTGGAGCACATCGTTCCGCAGCCTTACAGCGGTCTTGCCGTTTCCACAGCACTCTTGCTGACCGGCACCTTCGCCATGAGCTCATATATCCCTCTGTACGTTCGGGCCGGCCTGGAGGGTTCACCAGGTCTTACCGCCTGGTCGGTGCTCCCCCTGACGGTGGGTTGGACAGTGGGTGCGATCATTTCGAGCCGGATGGCAGACCGCCACTCGGAGTCCTGGATCATATTGGTCGGCTTCTTCGTGAACATGCCTGCCCTCGCGGTGGCCTGGCTCCTGGCGGCGGTCACCGAGTCGATCGCAGCGGCGTTCTTGTCTTTCTTCGCGGCCGGTGTAGGGGTGGGAATGGCCACCAACGCCGCACTGACTCTCCTCCGAGCCGTGACAGAGCCGTCTCGAATGGGACGCGTCTCTTCGGCTCACCTGTTTTCCAGGAATCAGGGCTTCACCTTCGGTGCGGCCATCGGCGGCGCAGTCTTACTGCTTGTCGTTGGCCTGCAACTCGGAGATGTCGAGCTCGTTCGCGAGCTGATCTCCTCGCCGGAAGGTGGTGGTCCTGCTGGTGCGGCTGAGGCAGTTCAATCCGGGTTCGCGGCCAGCGTTGCGGTTGGCCTCGGTCTCACGATCCTCGGCTTCTTCGCAGCCGTCCGCATGCGTCGCGCCCTGGCCGAGGCGAGAGCCAACAAAAGAGGGCCCCAGCCGGCGCGACCACTCGATTGACCGGGGTGAGCATCCCGACGACAAAGGACCGGGGAGTTTGTCCTAGCCCTACATGAGATGGTCGAGGCTTGTGTTTCACATCCACTCCGATACATTCGAATCAGTCATCAGAGGGAGGACATCAGGATGCCCGAATTCCGTATCCAGTCTCATGGGCGGCTCCAGGAGTGGATCGCACACGAGAAGGGCTACTTCACCGAAGAGGGGCTCGACTACGAATTCGTGCACAACCCGCTCATGAGCGATCAGGTCGCGGTTGAATCGGACGTGTCAATCCCCGACCATCGGTCCGGCGCCTTCGAGGAGATGGAGACCGGCAACGCTTGTGAAGTCGGATCCGCCTGTCACTGGGCAGTGAACATGGCGGCTTCGGCCACTCATGGCCGAATGTGGGGCAAGGCCTATTCGATGACACCGAGCGGCGTTTACGTCGCACCCGATTCCGAGATCCAGCTTCCCCAAGACCTGGCCAATGTGCCCATCGGGGTCGGCTATCACTCCGGAAGCCACTTCTCGGCCCTGCGGGCCCTCCAACAGATCCTCGCCGACGACGAGATCGAGATCTCCTACATCGGAGGGCCCCAGGACAGGCTCACCCTTCTGCTGGAAGGAAAGGTCCAGGCCGCGAACATGTTTGGCCCCCCGATGTACGTGCTGGAGCAGCAAGGTTTCAGGAGGGTGCTCGATACCACGTTCATGATCGGTTTCCTCATCGACGAAGGCTCAGACCTCGAAGACGTGGAGAGGTACTTCCGCGCATTGCGAAGAGCACAGAGAGATCTCGACGCCGAGCCCGAGCTCTACAAGCACTATTACCTGCGTGAGGTCGACGAGAAGTATCACCCGATCATCGACGTCAACGGGTTCGGCGCCGGTGAGCGAATCGTCTTCGAGCCATACACCCGCTCTGTCTATGAGAGCACCTATGCGTGGATGGAGAGTCTCGACCTATTCCCGGCCGGCCAAAAGGGCCGAGCCGACTACGAAAGCGCGGTACTCGTCTGACCGCGTCGACCGGCTGAGACTCGACCCAACTAGCTGAGGGCCGAAGCCTGCCGCAATGGGCTCAGGTGGCCTATCGACTCCGCCACCACAATCAGGCCGTCACCCGTCTGCATGCGGAAGTCCTCCCCAGGATTGGGATGAGTGGCGCCGTCTCTTGTGACGGCCAGCAGCGTTGCCCTGTGGTCCCGTCGCAATTTGGCCGCAACCTGATCGACCGAGAGACCGACGAGCTCATCGGGAAGCTCCACGCCATATAGCTCGGAGCCCTCACCACCGGAGACGATGTCCACGACCAGGCCGGACAGGCCTGGATACATAGCGGTGCGCGCCAGGAGATGCGCAGCGAGGCTGGAAGTGACCATCACCTCATCGACTGACGCCCGCCGAAAGTGGGGGACGTGGTCAGGGTTGTTCACCTCGACCACCGTGCGTACGGACGGCGCCAGAGCCTCGACCGCGAGCACCGTGAGAATGGATGACATGTCGGCCTCGTTGGAGGTGTCAGCCGGGCAAATGATGGCCGAAGCGGCATGTTCGATCCCGGCTCGCTTCAGGTCGGCCTCCTTGGTGCAGTCCCCCCTGACGAAGTAGACGGAATCGCCTGCGGGATTCTGCTCGGCATCGTGGAGGAGAACGATCTTCGCTCCATATTCATCGCTCCCCAGCTCGGCTACCAGGTCCCTGGCCGTCGAGTTCCAGCCACAGACCACGATGTGGTCCCGATATCCCGCTGCGCCCATTCCTTGTCCCTCCTTCAATAGGAAATCGATCACGAAACCCACGAGGGCGCCCGTAATGGTGGCGACTATGGCGACACCAAAGAGCCCGAGCACCCAACCAACGGCCCACCCGGCCGGTCCCGAGACGAAATCGCCGTGACCGAATCCGAGAACCGTGGCCCCGGCCCAATACAGCGAGGCACCCAGGTCGGGGACCGACCTGCCGGTTTCGGCGAGCCAAACGACCAAGCCGGCGACACCGACGAACACAGCCAAGCCGGCCAGCAGTGAGACGAAGAAGCGCTTTTCGATCTTGCCGGCCACGCGACACAAGTGCCAACGTATTCGGCGGAGCATTGGCGTGTCGAAGAGGTGCCTCACCCGCTTGAGCATCGCCGGGAAGCTAATCGGTCCCTGTCCTCGCTGCCCTGTGGAAGAGGTCCCCGGTATTTCAATGGGTGCAAAACAATCCCCACCGCCCCTGGCAGAATCGGAGCAATGGACATCGAAGGCTATCTGGAGCGAATCGGCCTCTCGGATCCGCCCTCGACCGACCTCAAAGGCCTGGAACGACTCCAGCGGGCCCACTTGTCCTCTGTTCCCTTCGAGAACCTCGACGTCTTCCACCGGCGAGGGGTCCGAACGGATGACAACTGGTCCGTTCCAAAGATCGTGGAACGGGGCCGGGGCGGGTGGTGCTTCGAGCTGAACGGCGCATTCTCCGAGTTGCTGATCAGACTCGGCTTCTCGGTGCGTCGGCTGGCTGCAACGGTCCTCTATGGAGGCCAATCCCCCATGCCGACTCACCTGACCATCGAAGTGGCGCTCGATCGTCCATATTTGGTCGACGTCGGCTTTGGGGATTCCTTCATCAAGCCTCTACCACTCGATTCCCCGGGGCCCCACGACGGTGGAACGGAGGAATATGGGTTCGTCTTCGACGACGCGACGACGACTCTGATCACCTGGGACCCTCGCGGGCAAGCACTCGACCACTACAGCTTCGACCGAACAGAGCGCTCCCTCGGCGACTTCGAGGAGGCCTCACTTTGGTTGCAGACCGAGCCCGGCCTGCAATGGACCATCTCTCCCTTCGCCACAAGGCTGTTGGACGGCGGCCCCGATCGGGTCACTCTGCTCGAGGACCGGCTGAAGCTCCGGCGTGATGGGCTATGGACCGAAACCCCTGTGGCCGAGGACGATTGGGCGGCCGTCCTCGACCATTGGTTCGGGATGACTCCCTAGACGCCGGATGTCAGTGCATGTGTCCGATCACGTCGTAGACCGTGTGGGTCGGGTCGAGGCCGCATGCTTCGAAGAAGCCATATGCCGGGTGGCTCGATTCGGCATCGATGGCATGATCGTGAGCTTCCCGGCTCTCCCAGACCGAGTGAACATAAACGGCATCGTCTCCCTCCAGGAGATATGCGTTGACGAGGCCCGCCGGCCGCTCACCCACCACCAGGTTGGACCAAATACCGAACATGTTCGTGTTGTCGGCGTCGTCGAGCGACGCGTGTGCGACTGACAGGATCACCAGTTACCTCCTTGGGACGATTGGAATATACGGATCGGAACCGGGCGACGCCTCCAGCGCCGATCGAGGCAGGCCCGACGTACGATGGGGATGCAATGAGCGATCCCAGACCCCAGATCACCCGCCAGCCCGAGACCAAGACCCAGACTGGTGGAGGCGACTCCGATCATATGGCTCACATAGTCACCAAGGATCAGCAGATGCGGGGCTATATCGCCGGCGAGGCAATCGAAGCCCTCTGCGGGAAGACCTGGGTGCCCAGCCGGGACTACCAGGGGTTGCCGATCTGTGAAGCCTGCGTCGAAGAGCGAGACCGTCGTCTCTCCGGCATGAAGGGCCTCAACTGACCGGCCGATCACTCTCCCGGCGGCCAACACGAACGCGATTCTCCCGTCGGAAGGAGCCAGGTTGAGGATCGGGTTGAGGGTTCCACCGTGTGTTCCGCTTCGCGATATGGCCGAGGTGGCTAGGCGAGCTGAGAAGGTGGGATTCGCCTACCTGTGGGTACCCGACTCCCAGCTGCTCTGGAACGACGTCTGGGCAACACTGGGAGCGATCGCCGTGGGCACCGATCAAATCGTGCTCGGCACCAACGTGACCAATCCGGTGACCCGAGAAGCTGCAGTGACGGCCGGCGCCACCCGAACTCTGATCGAGTCGACCAACCGACGATTCGTCCTCGGGATAGGCGTCGGAGACAGCTCGGTACGCATTCAGGGTCGGCCACCCGCAACGATGTCGGAGCTGAGACGATACGTATCGGAGGTGAGGGCGTTGCTGCGAGGCGAGTCTCTTTCCGGCTCGAGCGGCCGCTACCGGATGGTCGAGGCCACCGAGGTTGAAGTGCCGGTGTTTGTCAGCGCCACTGGACCGAAGATGCTCCAGTTGGCTGGTGAGATCGGAGACGGTGCGATCTTCGTTGGCGGCATCGACGAAGCGTCACTCGAATATGCCCGTGAGAACATCGCCGCTGGGGCTGCAGGAGCCGGGCGTGATGCGTCAGAAGTGGAAATCGCCGTCGGCTGTTTCGCATATCTCGGCAACGACATCGACCACGGCAAGCGGTTGATGCGCCCGTATGCCGCCGTATTCGCCTTGCGGCATCCGGAGTTGCTGGGAGACGAGGTGACGGCACCCGGAACAGAGGAGCAACTCGCCTTTTACCCGGACCTCGGTCATGCGCGGGACTGGGAGGCTGCGATCGAAGCGACCGATTGGGTTCCGGACCGAGTCCTCGATGACTTCTGTGACCGCTACTGCCTGATCGGGGATGGGCCCAGCATCAGACGCAAGGTCGATGGCCTGGCTTCCGCGGGTGTCGACAATCTCTATGTGCGTGGTGTGCACTCCTATGAGCTGCCTCTATCCGTCCTCGAGGGTTTCGGACAGCACGTCCTCGGTTGAATCCGAATTCTCAGAACCGCATCAGACTCTCGAGATTGGAGGACCTCAGTCGCCGAGAAACTGGACGATGGCCTGGGCAGCCGCGACCGCCTCGTCTACGGACACGTAATCGGCGTCTGTGTGGGCCTTCGTCAAGTCACCTGGCCCAAAGAGCACTGCGGGGATTCCATGATTGGTCAGATATCCGCTGTCAGTGGCAGCCGAGATCGAAATCAATCCCGGGGTTGACCCCGTTGCCCTCTCTACGGCAGACGAAAGCGCGCTCACGAGCCATGAGTCCGACGCAACGGAACTGGGGTACATGACGTCCCCCAGCTCGACATTCACCCGGTATTTGTCCATCCCGGACACGGCATCGACGATCTGTGACAGCAAGGCCTCCGGTGTGTCTCCGGGGAGCATCCGGCAATCGAGCCTGACCTTGGCCAAGTCCGGAATGGTGTGGGCTGCCTTCGGACTGGTCTCCAACGCCACCGGGACAATGGTTCTCCGACCCAGATTCGGGTCCGGCTCACCCAGGTCGAGCGAACTGAGTCTTGCCAGGGCTTCGATCGCGCCCTCCAGGGCATTGGCACCGAGATCCGGGGAGCTGGAGTGAGCCGTTCGACCATGGACCAGGACCTCGACATCCGCTCTCCCCTTGTGCCCAATCACGATGTCGTTACTCGTGCACACGCCTACAACGGCTCCCGCCGGCTCGAGGCGGAAATGGTCGATGGCACCCCGGATCGCGTCATGTCTCCCTGTCTCTCCCGAAGCAAGACAGACCAGGTGAACATCTGACGACGGTCTCGTGCCCGAGCGGCTCAAGGTCTCGATGGCAGCCACCAACGCTGCCAGCGGCCCCTTCTGCTCACCCGCGCCTCGGCCTACGACAGCACGTCCTTCCACACCCATCTCGGTCCCGTCGACGATCCTCGGTGTGAACGGGTTGGGCATCGAGGCGGCCGGATGGGTCATGGCGAAGGCAACCAGCAGAATGGAAGGACGAGTCGGCTCCAAACCGTTCATCCGCCCACAGACATTGCCCATCTCGTCGAAGTCGACCATGTCCAGCCCGAGCTGCTCCAACTCCGTGGCCACCAGCTCTTCGAGAAATCCCAAGACCTGATCGTCGGCCTCACCCTCATCTGTGACAGGCGTCGGATGGGCAATTGCCCTGCATAGGAAGTCGGTGAGATAGGCAGGATCGATCTGACCTGAACCTGGCCCGTCCACAATCGGCTCATTCCGTTCGCTCGTCATCGCGACAAAGATAGGGAGTACTGCATACCGGTGCCTGAGGTCCGGGACCGCCTTCGGACATGGGACCGCTAGCCGGTCTCGATTGGCTGCTGCTCGGCGGAAACCGTAGGCCCTACGAACACGGGCACGCTCGAGCTCCGAATGAGCGCCCCGGTGACGCTGCCGAACATCGCCTCAGAAACTCCATGTCCTCGGGCCCCAACCACCATCAACTCGATGCCCGACTCTCTTGCGTACATCGCCATCTCTGACGCGGGTCTGCCAAAGAGGAGCTTCATCTCGTCAGGCTGATATCCGATCTCTTCGGCCGCCTCGACCAACTGGTCATAGCCCCTCGCCTGTGCCTCTAGGCCAGAGAAAGCGCCGCTGGAGTCGTGATCGAGGACCATGACGAAGGTCACGCTCGTCAGGTCGTTTCGGAGCAAGCCCAGGGCCGCCCGTGCTGCTGAAACCGCGCTTGCTGAGCCATCGATGCCAACGAGAACGTCGAGCTGCCCGGGGTGAAACTCCTCTCTGGCTATCGGGCGCCGAGCCGGCAGGTGCCGGAGCCGATCCAGCGCCAGCCAACCGGCAAGAGGTCCCAGAACCACCCCCATACCCAACCAGATCCGGAAGTCACCCCCGGAACGGCGCATTGCCACGGCTGCAACCAGACCACCCGCCAACCAGGTGAGCACCAGCGCAACCACCAATAGTTCGGTTGTAAGCATCGCGACCTTTCACCCCTTTGCTACCCGGCATGTCGGGCACGTGATAGAGGATTTGGTCACCAGAGGGCATGAGTCCGCCGATCAAAGAACGAGGGTGTTCGGAAGGTGCCGATGGTCCCATGATCTGGGGGCCGCCTCCCCTAGGAGCCTGGCCGTCTCGGGTGTTCTATGGGGTTATGCCGCCGGCACGTTCGAGCGCGCTGATACTGGCGTTCGCCGCCGCCGGGTTGGTGGCCGCCGGGCTCTTCTCCATGGTCGGCCTCGAACGCTGGACCGAGGCGAGCCTGATCCTCGTCGCGGCAATTCCCCTAGTCCCCCTGCTGAGCGATATTGTCGCCAGGCTGCGACAACGACAACCGGGAGTCGACGTCATCGCTCTGCTTGCCGTCTCCGCCGCGTTGGCCCTCGGTGAGCTCCTGGCCGGAGCCATCATCGGACTCATGCTGGCGACCGGCCGCTTCCTGGAGGAGTTCGCGGCAGGAAGGGCCGAAAGGGAGCTGACCGCCCTCATCAGCCGCGCACCCCGGGTGGCCCACGAGGTTCGAAATGGCGTGGTCGAAACGGTCGACATCGACGATGTCGACCGAAACGACCGACTTCTGGTGAAGTCGGGCGAGGTAGTGCCAGTCGACGGTGTTGTTGTGAGTCCCGTGGCCGTTGTCGACGAGTCAGCTCTCAGCGGAGAGCCTCTCCCGGTGGAGAAAGGCCGCGGCGACCTAGTCAGCAGCGGAACGGTCAACGCTGCCGACGCGTTCGAGCTGGTGGCCATCGACACTGCCGAGCAGAGCACCTACGCCGGCATCGTCCGACTGGTCGAGTCGGCCCGTCGGTCTCGAGCCCCGGCGGTCCGACTTGCCGACAGGTGGGCAGGCTGGTTCGTGCCTTTCGCCCTGGGGCTATCCGGGCTCGCTTGGCTGGTTTCAGGAGACCCGGTGCGGGGATTGGCCGTACTGGTGGTCGCCACCCCGTGCCCCCTGCTCCTGGCCGTGCCGATTGCGCTGGTGTCCGGTATCTCGCGAGCCGCAAAACAAGGGGTTGTCTTCCGGGGAGGCGCCGCACTGGAACAACTGGCACAGACTCAGAACGTCGTGATCGACAAGACAGGAACCGTAACGATCGGCAAACCGTCTCTACGTTCGATAGACCTCTTCGACAGAACGATCTCAGAGGAACAAGTCCTGTCGTGGGCCGCCTCGGTTGATCAGACTTCGTCACACGTACTCGCCCGAGCCATAGTCGAGGCGGCGCGCCAGCGAGAGCTCGCGCTGGTCATGCCTTCCGGAGTGAGCGAGGTGCACGGTGCGGGTGTCTCCGGCAAAGTGGACAGTCGACTGGTAGCAGTCGGGAAGCTCGAGTGGCTTCTCGCCGGATCACCGGAACCGATCGAGGTCGGCAGGCTCCGGGGTAGGGCAGGGACGATGTCGCCGTCGGTTGTCCACGTTTCGGTCGACGGTGAGATCGTCGGGTCGCTGGCTTTCGATGACAGAGTTCGACCTGACGCTGCCTACACCATCCGCATCCTCCGCCAGACCGGGGTGAACCGCGTGGTCATGGCCACGGGAGACCATCCGCTGGTCGCCCGATCCGTTGGCGTGGCCATTGGAGTCGACGACACCCTCGCCGAGGCGTCTCCCGAGGAGAAGGTTCGAGCGCTGAAAGAGCTCAAGCTGTCTGGGATCACTGCAATGGTCGGGGACGGCATCAACGATGCCCCTGCGCTGGCGGCAGCCGACGTCGGAGTGGCGATGGGGGCACGCGGAGCAACCGCGTCCTCCGAAGCCGCAGACGTCGTTCTGGTCGTCGATCGGTTCGATCGCCTAGTCGACGCGATCGTCGTCGCCCAACGGTCAAGGCGGATCGCCATCGAAAGCGTCGTTATCGGCATGGGGCTCTCTCTCCTCGCCATGGCCTTTGCCTCGATCGGCGCCCTCGTCCCGATCGTCGGTGCGCTGGTGCAGGAAGGCATAGATGTCGTGGCGATCCTCAATGCTCTGCGGGCGCTCGGTGGTCCGAGCGGAAGTCGAACGGGTCCGAGACTGTCCGCCGAGGTCTCCGACGAGCTCCGAAGAGACCATCAGAGGCTCATCCCGCGACTCGACAGCTTGCACCAGGTCGCCGACGCACTCGACACGATGAACCCGGTCGAGAGTCTGAGCGCACTACGAGACGTTGAGCACTTCCTGGTCGACGACATCGTGCCGCATGAGTCGAAAGATGAGATCGAGATCTATCCCCAGGTCACTGCAATCCTTCCTGGGGAAGATCCAATGGCGATGATGAGTCGAACTCATCGTGAGATATTTCACCTCGTGGAGCTCTTCCAGCGTCAGCTCGAAAATCTGCCTGACAGTGGACCCGACCTGGCCGACATTCGAGACTTGCGTCGCACCCTGTATGGGCTGCATGCGATCCTCGAGCTCCACTTCGACCAGGAAGAGGAGCTCTATGCCTCATTGCAGCCGAGCTGAAACCTCGAACAGGGCGAGCCCGCATCCCATCGGGGTGGGCGGAGCCTGATCTACGATCGCCCCGAGTGAGCACCGGATCTTTCAAAGACACGTCGCCCTACCAGTCTTTTGCCGTCACGGTCGACGTTGCCGCCTTCGCTGTCGACCAGGGTCAGCTCCACATCGCGCTGATAGAACGTGGCAACGATCCGCACCAGGGCAAGCTGGCGCTTCCGGGCGGGTTCGTGGAACCCGATGAAGATCTACCCGATGCAGCGGTGAGGGAACTGGTAGAGGAAACCGGGTTGGCACTGAATTCGGATGTTCTCCGCCAGGTCGCGGCGTATGGGCAGCCAGGGCGCGACCCGAGGATGAGGGTTGTCACGGTCGTTTACTGGGTCGTGGTCGACTCGCTATCCGGGCTGGCAGGTGGCAGTGACGCCGCAGATGTGGTCGTCCTGCCTGTCGATCACGCCCTCGACCATCCCGAGCTTCTTGCATTCGACCATCATCAGATCATCGGCGACGCCTTACGAGCCGTGAACACGTCGGTCAGATGAACTTCGGTTCGAGCCTGATAGGCATTTAGGGTCGCGCCATGGAGCTCGGAACCTTCGGAGCTTGGAGGTCTCTTCGGTCGATCACTCCGGCGATGGCCGGTGAGATCGAGAAGATGGGATACGGTGCGATCTGGATCGGAGGCTCTCCTCCCGGCGACCTCGAGGCAGTCGAGGAGATCATCGATGCCACCGAGCGGATCCCCATCGTGACCGGCATCGTCAACATGTGGCGTGAACAAGCGAGCGCGGTCGCCAGGTCCTACCACCGGGTCGAAAGCCGTCACCCGGGACGGTTCTGGTTGGGCGTTGGAGTCGGGCACCGTGAGTCCGTGGAGCAATACCGGAGCCCCATGGAGAAGATCTCCGAATACCTGGGTGGATTGAGCACCGCAGAGGTGCCCTCAGAACGAGTGGTCCTCGCCGCGCTGGGGCCCACGGCGTTGCGAATAGCGGCCGATCGAACCGCAGGAGCACATCCCTATCTCACCACACCACGCCACACCAGAATGGCTCGAGACATCATCGGTCCCGGTCGGCTCCTGGCTCCCGAGCAGAAGATCACCGTGGATGAGAACCTGGAACGCGCTCGAGCAGCGGGCCGGGTGATCGTCAAGCGCTACCTGAGACTGGCCAACTATCGGAACAACCTGCTCCGGGAAGGCTGGGAGGAAACAGACTTCGCTGATGGGGGAAGCGACGAGTTAGTCGACTCCCTCTCTCTACACGGCTCCGCCGAGACCGTCGCTCAAGGGATTCGCTCCCACGTTGCTGCAGGCGCGGACCACGTTTGCGTCCAGGCAATAGGAGACGACCCGGTGCTCGAGTACCGCGCCCTGGCTGAGCTCCTCCTCGACCAGAGGTCGACCTCGAACTGAGCCTGCAGTTTCTCGATATCAGCCAACGACTTCGGTCGGATCGACCGGCGAATGAGGCTCAGCGACGACACCCGACTCCCCTACTCCCTCAGCTCTTCACGAATGAGTCGACGGCAGAGATCGTGTTGGCGAAGAAGTTGTCGTCCCCGATCTGGTCATAGAGGCCGTAGCTGCGCAATCTGTCCTTGACCGGGCCCTTGAGACCGGCAAAGGCAAACGTCACACCTTTCTGTGCTAGATCCTCGAGGACATCTGTGAGTATCTCGGCCCCGGTGCTGTCGATATCGGTGATTGCATTGCCTACGACTACTACCCGTCGGATCGGCCGACCGACATCTCGCATCCTCTCTTGCAGCCGCCGGCCGAAGTCAGGAGCGTTGGCGAAGAAGAGAGGAGCGTCATAGCGGATCATCAAGAGGCCATCGATCACCTTGGCCTCAGGATGACGCTCCCGGTCGTGATACCCGGGGACACCCTCGACCTTCCCCAGCTCAGTGCTATGCGGTCGCCACGCCTTACGAACGAAGTTGGCGATCGAAAGCGCAATCGCCACACCGATGCCTTCTAGAACACCAATGAAGAGAACCGCCACCGCGGCAGCCAGGGACAGCAGGAACTCGGATCGTCTTACCCGAAGTAGCCAGGCCCATCCCCGCCAGTCGAACAGCGACAGCGAGGCTGTGATGACTATCGCGGCGAGAGTCGGTGCTGGCATGAGTGAGACCACTCCGGGCACGGCGAACATGATCACAATCACTCCTACAGCAGCGACGACACCCGTCAGCTGGGTCCGCGAGCCGACGGCCATCGCCACGGCGGTGCGAGAAGAGCTGGCGCTGGTCGGGAAGCCTTGGAAGAGGCCAGAGAGAAGATTGGCCGCCCCAAGTGCCTTTATCTCGCTGTTCGGGTCCACATGAACGCCCGACTTGAGGGAGGTGGCTGTTGAGAGCGCTCCCGTATCGGCAAACGAGACCAGTGCAACTGCGACCGCACCGCCAACTAGAGCGGGAACAACGTCGAGCCCGACCCCTGGAATCGTGAGCGGCGGAAGCCCGGCGGGAATATCGCCTACCAGCTCGACACCTGACGTCGTCAGGTCGAAGATCGCCACAGCGACAATCGAGCCGGCCGCCGCGACGATCACACCCGGGCGGAGCTGGACCAACCGGTTGAGGATGACAATGACACCCACACCGATGGCTGACAGCGTCAGAGCCGCGCCGAGAACCTCACCGTCGAGAACGCTCCTCACCGAGCCCACCACCAGATCGAAGGTGGTCTCGGCGTCTACTGAGAACCCGAGGGCTTTCGGCACCTGCGAGACGAAGATGAGGACCGCGATTCCGTTCAGATAGCCGATGCGAATCGGCTTTGAGAGCAGTTCGGTGATCACCCCGAGATTCAGATATCCGGCGGCGACGCAGACAAGGCCTGCGAGAATGCTCATTGCAGAGGCGAGAGCGATCGCGGCGCCGCCATCTCCTGCTGCCAGAGGGAGGACCACAGCGGCGATGACGGGTGCCAGTGAGGAGTCGGGGCCCAAAACCAACTGGCGGTTGGGGCCGAGAGCCGAGTATGCGATCAGCGCAGCGATAGTGGTGTAGATGCCCGTCACCGCCGGCAGCCCCGTCAGTTCGGCGTACGCCATTCCCTGGGGAATGAGCATCGTCGCCAGCACCACACCCGCCACGACGTCGGGTCGCAGATCGGTCCGTTGATAGCTCCGCAGCGTCGAAACGATCGGTATCCGATCGAAGATCGATTCGGTTTCGGTGAACACTTGCTCCGCCATGACAGAACGTGAAGATACCTGGGTGTTCCCCCATGGTTCTCCTCCCACAGTGCGGGCAGTGTTCCCTTCCAACTAGGGGCATACGGCCCTGTTGTACGGTACGGACATGAGGTGGGCTGTTTGTATGAACCGGCGGTTTTCGGGCGCGCTGCCCATGTGTGCCAGTCGAGAGACGTCAGGGTGACCATTGACCCCGGCCAGGATGAGGCTGCTTTTCTCGAGGCGGTGGTCGAACGGATAGAGGTCGAATCCGATACACGATCGGAGATGCTCGAGAGTTTCGCCCTCAGCTATCTCTATCGATATCCCTGGTCCGACACCACGTCGGCAGACTCCCTGTATCGAGAGGTGCTGAATCTCTTCGAGTTCATCGAGAAGCGGTCCGGCCCGATCGCAGTCCGGGCTTTCAACCCAACGATCGATGACCACGGATATCCATCGAGTGGAACCGTCGTCGAGATCCACGTCGATGACAGCCCATTCCTGGTGGACTCGATCACCAACGAGTTGGCTGCCCACCAGCTGGACGTTGTGAGGGTCCTCCATCCGGTCTTGGGAACCACCCGAGACGGAGAGGGTCGGCTGACGGGCCTCAAGTCGGCGAGGTCCTCGGACCAGAGAGAGTCGGTCCAGCACTATCTCCTGGAAAGACAGCTGTTCAAAGCCGACCTGCCGGCGTTGGAGAAGGCGATCACCCGGGTTTTGCAGGACGTGCGCGCAACCGTACGCGACTTCCAGCCACTGCTCGAGGTGCTACCCCTGATGGCGTCGTATGCGAGAAGGGGAAAGAGCCACTACCCGGTCGACGATGTGAACGAGGCCGTGGCCTTCCTCGAATGGCTTGCCGACGACAACTTCGTGCTGCTCGGATACAGGGAGTACCGACTCGATGACGGCCCTGATGGGAAGACCATCCAATGCGTGCCGGACTCGGGTCTGGGGATCCTCTCCGACCATCGTGGCTCATCGCTGTGCGAACCAAAGCCGCTGTCGACTCTGACGCCGCAGGTCGCGGCTCGCTACGAAAGAGGCGAACTGCTCGTCATTTCGAAGACGAACCGGCTCGCCACCGTTCATCGCCGGGCAAGGATGGACTACATCGGCGTCAGGATTGTCGGCGACGACGGCTCGTCAGTCGGTGAAGCCCGTCTCCTTGGGTTGTTCACGTCCAAGGCCTACATGGAGAGGGCGTCGAGGACGCCAGTGCTCAGACAGAAACTCGCCGACATTGCCCGGGCCGAGGACCTCATCGAAGGATCCCATGACCACAAAGCAGTCGTTGCGCTGTTCGAGAGCTTCCCGAAAGACGAGCTCTTCGGCGTCCCCGACGACGACCTTCGTCGCTTGCTGATAGGTCTGCTCGAGCTCCAGGAAAAAGCGAGAGTGCAGCTATTCGTCAGACGGGATTTGCTCGACCGGAGTGCCCGAGTCCTCCTAGCCATCCCGCGCGACCGCTATTCGACCAGCCTCGCCAGGCGTCTCGAGAGGCTGTTCTTGGACAGGTTCGAAGGCGAGTCGGTGGATTTCCATCTGGAACTCGGCTCCAGCGAGTTGGCCCGGCTCCACTTCCGGGTCTGGGTGGGTGAAGGGCCCGTACCCGACGTGGACTTCGAGAAGCTCGACCGGGATGTCCTGAGGATCACACGTTCCTGGCAAGAACAGGTCACCGAAGTGCTCGGCAGGGATTACGGCAAGCAGACTGCCACGCACATGGCAGAGAAGTGGGCCCCCCGATTTCCTTCTTACTACACGAGCTCAACGGAGCTGAATGTCGCCGCCGGCGACATCGAGAGCCTCGACCACATGACCAGAAACGGCCTCGAAACCCTGGTCGGAATACAGAACGAGCTCGATGGCTCGGAGAGCCTCACCCGCGTCGCCCTGTACGGGTACGGCAAACGTCCTCTGTCCGACTTGATCCCTGCCCTCGAAGACATGGGTCTCCAGGTCATCGAGGAGGTGCCAACCAGGATCACCGGCGCCGAAGAGATCTTCATTCACGACTTCGGCGTCAAGAGCTCATTGGGAAGACAGCTCGACCTCGAGACCTCACGGGACAGGGTTTCCGCCGCCCTGACCGCGGTTTGGGGTGGAGGGGCCGAGTCTGACACCCTCTCTCGACTCGTGGTCGTCGGAGGCCTCGACCATGTCCAGGTCGAGATCCTTCGGGCCTACCGCACCTACTGGCGTCGCGTCAAACCGACATTCACGGTGGCCTACGTCAACGACACCCTCGTCGAGCATGCCGAGATCACCTGGAGCCTGATGGAGCTCTTTGCCATGAGATTCGACCCTGCAGGCACCGATGACGGCTACGAAGCTCTCCGTTACGAAGTGCTCGGACTGCTGGACGACGTCCCTTCGCTCGACCAGGACCGAATCCTCAGGGGGTTCCTCGGACTCATAGATGCCACGCTGAGGACGAATGTATACAAGCCGGAACGCCGCTCGATATCGTTCAAGCTGGCATCCCCGGAAGTTCCGGACATGCCTGCTCCTCGACCGCATGTCGAGGTCTTCGTCATGGGCCGCGACGTCGAGGGAATCCATCTCCGAGCTGGGCCAATAGCCAGGGGCGGCATCCGCTGGTCGGATCGCAGAGAGGACTATCGGACCGAGGTACTGGGTCTGATGAAGGCCCAAGTGACCAAGAACTCGGTGATTGTCCCGACCGGAGCAAAGGGCGGATTCGTGCTCACCAGCCACGGGGCCGGGCACGAATCGGCACGCGACCGCGCCGAAGCCGCCTACGACACTTATATCCGAGGGCTTCTCGACCTGACCGACAACCTCGTCGACGGTGAGGTGATTCATCCGGACAACGTGAGAGTGCGCGACGGCGACGACCCCTACTTGGTGGTCGCCGCAGACAAAGGGACGGCCACCTTCTCGGACGCAGCAAACGCCATCGCCGCAGATTATGGCTACTGGCTCGGAGATGCCTTCGCCTCGGGTGGATCGACCGGATACGACCACAAAGAACTCGGGATAACCGCACGCGGTGCATGGAAGTCACTGGAGCGACATCTCTTCGAGCTCGAGCTGAACCCTAAGAGAGACAGCTTCACCGCCATCGGTATCGGCGACATGTCAGGTGACGTTTTCGGGAACGGAATGCTCCAATCGCACACCATTCGCCTCATAGCCGCATTCGACCACCGTCACATCTTCATTGACCCCGAACCCGACCCCAATAGAGCATTCGAGGAACGGAGCAGGCTCTTCGGCCAGCCGGGCTCGAGTTGGGCCGACTACGACGCCTCCCTCATCTCACATGGTGGAGGTGTCTACCCGAGATCGGCGAAGGAAGTCCAGTTGACGGACGAGGTCAGGGAGACACTCGCAGTCGATGCGCAGTCAGTCACCCCGGCCGAATTGATCCGGATGATTCTTAGGGCTCCTGTCGACGTCCTCTTCAACGGCGGCATCGGAACTTATGTGAAGGGCACCGACGAGGCAGACGACGCTGTCGGTGATCGGGCCAACGCCCAGGTGCGTGTCAGCGGATCAGACCTGCGATGCCGGGTGGTGGTGGAAGGGGGCAATCTCGGCCTGACCCAGGCGGGGCGCGTCGAATACTCGAGTGGCGGCGGAAAGATCAACACCGACTTCATCGACAACTCGGGCGGCGTCAACTGTTCCGACCGGGAGGTCAACCTGAAGATTCTCCTGCGGCTGATGGCGGGCAAGGGTCTGATCACAAGCATCGATAGCCGTGTGAAGCTCTCAGAGGCCGCATCGGAGGTGGTGGAGAAGATCCTCGAGGACAACTTCGAGCAGGCGCAACGCATCTCACTCGAAGTGGAGACCTCCCCTGGCCGGCTCGACTCTTATGAGGATCTGATGACCGAGCTCGAGCGAAATGGGGTGCTGGATCGAGAGATCGAAGGCTTGCCCTCGTCCGAGGAGATGACGGAGCGCTCCCGCCGGAGGGCCGGTCTGGACCGACCGGAGCTCGCGGTCCTGATGGCGTATGCGAAAGGCGCTATTGCTCGCTCATTGCTGGCCTCGAGCTTCGCCCAGTCGCCAGGTTCGACCGGGTACCTTCAGGCCTATTTCCCCTCTGCGATCTTCGAGGAATTCGGTTCCGTCGTCGGGGAGCATCCTCTTCGCCGCGAGATCGTCTGCACCCTCGCCGCCAATGAGATCGTGAACACCCAGGGCACCTCCTTCGTCTCGCAGCTGGAAGCTCGCAGCGGCGCCGACACGGCCGAGGTCGCCCTGGCATACACAACAGCTCGAGACGTGGCCGATGCTCGATCACGACGGAGGCTCATCGAGTCCCATATGCCCGATGTTGACGCCGGGACCTGGCTCGAAGTCATGAACAATCACGATCGAACGATGTCGACTCTCACGAGGTGGTTCCTACGACACACCCGCCCTGACTCGGGGGAGGTCAGCGAATGGAAGGCGCGTTTCAGCGAGCTGGAGACTCTCGCACCGGATCTCGGACCGCCCAGCTGGAAATCAGAGCGGGCGTCGAGAGCCGACGAGTTGATATCTGCCGGCTTCGCTCCCGCCATAGCGCGGAGGTTGGCCTCATTGAGGGATCTGATTCACGCCCCGGGGATCATCGACCTGGCCAGAAGGGGCAGTCGAGCTCCGTCGGACATCGCCCGGATCTTCTTCCGGATCGGCCAGGCCGTCCAGCTCGATGCACTGGAAGGGATCTTGGCCGGAATGGTCACCACCGACTCATGGAACCGGTGGGCGCGCCAAACGATCGAAGACGACCTCGCGGAAATGCGGCGGCTAATCGCCGAGCGAGTACTCGCCGAGGGCGGCGATCGCGAGGCAGATGACGCCGTCGATCTCTTCCTGGCACGGAGGGCCCACGCCCTGAAGCGAGTCCTCGAGTTCACCCACACTCTCGAGGACGACGCCGACCGTGACCTCACCTTCTTCATGGTCGTGGCCCGCCAAGTCGAAACGCTGGCCACACCCGTCCCCTGATCGCCGCATCCCCCAGCCCGCAACTAGAGACGGGAATCACAGCCGGCCGCTGAGGAACGCGGTCGCGGATCCTCGATTGGCGCCTTCTAACGTCTCGAGCGATGCTCCCGGTCCTCGTCGACGTCCTCGCCCCGGTCTTCGCCATCGTTGCGATCGGCTTCGTCATCGCTCGGGCTGTGAATATCGAGCCATCGGCGCTGGCGACACTCTCCTACTGGATCCTCGGGCCCGCCTTCATCTTCAACGTTCTGGCGACAGCCGACCTCGATCCGGGTGTGGTCGGCAAAGTCGTAGGCGCCTCGGCCATGGCGATGCTCGTGGCCGGAGTGGCAGCCGCGCTGTTGTCGGGGACCATGGGTGTCGGCTTCTCCCGTCTGGCGGCAACGGTTCTCACATCCATCTACGGCAACGTGGGGAACTTTGGTCTCGCGATCAGCGCATTCGCACTCGGGGATGACGTGTTGCCCATCGCCGGCATTGTGATGGTGACGGTGAACACACTTGGCATACTGGTCGGAGTAGGGCTAGCCACCTTCAGGCACGGTTCGGCCTGGAGCGCGATCCGAACGGCAGTCGGCTCACCACTGGCACTAGCAGTGGTACCGGCGCTACTGGTCAACATCTCGAACATCGATCTTCCCGTCTGGGCCGACCGGCCGATTTCGCTGCTGGCCGGAGCTCTGATTCCGGTGATGCTGTTGACGCTGGGAATTCAGCTGGCCTTGATGCCGCGGGCGATTCCCGACCCGCGGATCGCCGGGCCATTGGCGATCAAACTGGCAATTGCCCCTCTCGGAGCTTTCGCGGCCGTGGCGCTCCTCAACCTCACCGGCGTGGCGGCGGACGTTGTCATCCTGCAGGCGGCAATGCCGGCTGCGGTCTTCACATCTTTGATAGCCCTCGAGCACGACCTCGAAGCGGACTATGTGACCTCCGTGGTTCTCGTTGGGACACTGGTCTCGGCACTCACACTCCCTGTGGTGATCGCCTGGCTCTAGCACTCGATTCTCGACAGCGCTATGACTAGCGCGGTTGGCCGCATGGGATGATCCTTGCGATAGGCAGGGTTCGCTCGACTATGTCCGAGGAGGAAAGGGGCGAGGTGACCGGTCGTAGACAACCAAGCAGCGAGCTCATCGATTGGCATGGAGTCAAGCGAGCGATCGGCTCGGGCGCCCGCTTCATTGCGGTCCACGCCTCGATGCTGATGGCTGCCGCGGTGATTTGCCTGTTCGCGATGGTCATCGTCTGGATCCTCTTCCAGCCATCCCCACTTCTCTGAGGCGCGCGGCTAGTCCTGACTCCAGTCGATGAAGCTGACCTCGACAGGCTCGGATACGCCTTTGAGCTGAACCTCGCGAGGGTTTGACACCTTGTATGGGATCCTTCCCGAGGCCTCGAGTAGCTCGGAGGACACCAGGATCTCCTCCTTGCCCGCCTCGGAGCCGACGCGGGCGGCAACGTGGACGCCCCCACCCGAATAATCACGCTGTTCTCGGTTCGCCTCCGCCCAATGAATGCCGATCCGCACCCACGGCGAGAAGCCGTGGTCCCGTCTGTGTTTCTCCAGGCTCCTTTGGATGTCCACGGCGCACTCGATCGCAGATCTGGCGCTTCCGAAAGCCACGAAGAACCCGTCACCGGTGTGCCGGACCTCCTCACCGCCGTGGGATGAGAAGGCGTGTCGTAGAGCTCGGTCGTGCCACCTGAGGAGGTCCTCCCATGCAGAGTCGCCGATGAGACCGATCAGGTCTGTCGAAGTGACTATGTCGGTGAACATGAATGCCTTGGTGACTCTCTCGCTCTGAGATTCCGAGGCCTCGGACTCACCGGTGAGCTCGGCGATGTGCTTCAGATCGCGAGCGGCGCCGAGTTTTTCGAATGTCGATCTCGCCGCGCCAAACTCGAGCGAAGCACCGGTCTCGTCCCCAACGGCTCGACGGGCCAGCCCAAGAAGGACCCTGGCTTTCGCACTCTCATAAGGCATGTCCGAATCCCGCCAAATGAGCCAACTTCTGTTGATTGTGTCGAGGGCCACGTCGGGTTTTCCTTCGTTCAGGGCGACTGCTCCGGCACATGCCAGCGCATAACCCCTCCAGAGCTGGCTGTCGTAGTCCTCTGCAATCTGCTCCAACTCTTGGAGAGCACTCCGGGCAGTGCCGAGGTCTCCTGCAGCTACCGCGATCTCGATCTGAGCCGGAAGCAGGCGCGCCCGCCCGAGCCGAGCCCGGGAATCCCAATCGCCGTCGGCCCGTCCTAGAGCCGAAGCAATGGACTTGGCTGCAGCACCTACGTCACCCCGGTCGAGCAGAAGCAACGCATAGCCGGGTTGGGCGTTGTGACCGTACTCGTAGGCCTGCTGGAAGGCCTCTTCCGCCGCCTCCAGATCGCCCATGCGCCTGCGCACCTCACCGATCTCATAACGGGCGAAGCCAATGCCGTCGAGGAGGCGGAACTTCTCCAGCTCGACACAGGCCTTCCTCGCCGCCTCCTCGGCCTCCGACCACGAACCACGCACCCTCTTCAACTCTGCCCGGTGCACCTGGCAGATCCCGGTATAGCCCCCGACCGAGTTTGAGTGCATCCAGCGCTCTGCCTCCTCGGTCCACTCACTCGCTCGCCGGAAGTCACCCAAGCCGGCGCAGGCGGCGATGGTGTTGCAGTAGACGTCGCTCGCGGTGCGCAGGTCCGCATCCTGGGAAACCGCCACAACGGTTGCCTGGTCTATCAGCGAAACGCCCTCGCGCCACTCTCCCTGTTGGATCAGCGCCGTCGCCTTGAAGCTCATCGCCAAGGACTGCACGCCTGGCAACTTGAGCTCCGTGGCCAGGGCGATGGTTTCGTCCGCCTGGACCACCACCTTCTCCATGTCGATCTCCACGTACAGGGCGAACGCCACTCCGAGAAGGCTCAGCCAGGCATGGCCAGGCCCTCGAGGCTGGTCCTCGAGCAGGCTCGATGCGCGTGACATCCAGCCGCCCGCCACTGCTGTGTTCTGGCGACGAATGGCGAAGTAGGCGAGAAGAGCCGCTGTGGAAGCTGCTTCTGCAGCCTGACCGGCGAGATCGAAGCCGGCGAAGGCCCTCTCGTAGGCGGCTGTTGCCGAATCGGGCTCGCCACTCCACCAGTATGCGTCGCCGAGCATGGTCAGATCAGCAGGCGACAGGCCGCCCTTCTCGTCGGACTCCAACAGCGCGTCGAGGGCGGCGTCCCAGTCGTGCCGTTGAATTGCATCTCGGCCAGTCGTCAGGCTGTCGGCCATGAGCTCTCCTCCAGGAGAAAGGCTACTTGCACGGCCCAGCCGCCGTTCAAGTCTCCTGGGCCATTCGCTCCGCGAGGGTCGAGAGCATCCCTAGGGCAACCGACGACCGCTCCTCGAGAATCGAGACGAAGTCGGCCTTCGTTATGACAACGCCGTGGAGCCCGTTTGGTCCCGCGGTGACATCAGCCGACCTGACACCCGACCCGAGCAGTGCGAGCTCACCGACACTGTCGCCGGGTCCGTATTCCGCCACGACTCTGGTTTCGTCACCTCGGGTCGCCGTGACGATTGCGGAACCGTCGATGATCATCAACCCCTCGCTTCCTTCTGCGCCCTCTTGGTAGATCATCTCATCGGCTCCGTAGACGACCTCGTTGGTTGAACGAGCCAGAGCCTCGATGTCTTCCGGGTCGAGTTCGGAAAACATGTGCACCCGCTGCAAGGCGAGAACGCGATCCATCACCCCCAGCGTGTCCGACTTCTCCAAAGCCATAGTTGACAAGCTTGGCACGCTTTCGCGTACCAGGTCCGAACGGTCTGTCCGGGCAACGCGATGAAGGAGAGTCAGATCGGATTGGATGGCCTCGGCCAAACAGCGCATCGCCAGCGCCCTCAGCCAGGGATCGAAATCGGACGAGAGCTGGCGGAGAGCCTCTCTCTCCTCCAGCAAAGATTCGCCACCCGCTCGATCGAGGAGCGGGAGAAGCACGCCCAATATCCTGCGGTCGCCAATCGTCTCGAGTGCCTCGATTGCCTGGGCCCGGGTCTCGACGTCGCTCGCAGCGACCCCCCGCTGCACCACGGGCATGATGTCAGTCGTCTCAGTGGTTGTCATGGCCATGAGCACCCACTGCTCCAGCCTCGCCGTCCTTGCGTCGAGCACGCTCTTGAGAAAGCGAGCGACCGGCGTGTCCATCGCACCGGCCATACCGCGTCGAAACAGATCGAGGCGGGCTGCCCTCTCAGCCTCACCACGTGCCCATTCAACGAAGTCCTCGGTCAACTGCTCGTGTGGGACCAGAGCTCGGAGGGCGGCGTCGGTCTCGTTGACAGTGCCCACTTGCAGGATCTCCAGGAGAAGCCTGCGACCCGACTCTGTCGTCGCCAGACCGGCGCCTGCGGCGCGGCGAACCCGGATGGAGCGATCATCGAGGAGCGATCTCAAATCCTCCGGTCGCAAACCGTAAGTCATGCCCAGCCGCGCGGCCAGTGCTCGAACCTCGGCGTCGTCGTCATCCAGCAGGGCTCGCATATCGATGGCCAACCGGACACCACTCCTGATGAGTTCGGCGAGAAGTGTCCGCTTCGCCACAGCATCGCCCTCGTTTAGGAGCACCAGTGCCACAGCCGTCCCTTTCTCACTTCCGACAATGGCCGCTGCAGTGGCTCGGACCCGAAGGTCGGGGTCAGCCAGCGCGTTTAGGGCTTCATCGGATGCGTCATGAGTCGCTGCGTAGTGCAACGCCCCGATGCGCACGTCGGCGGTCTCATCGGACAGAGCGTCGCGGATGTGCAGCCTGAACCGCTCGGGCTCCCGCTCGCACATCAAATAGTACGCCGCCGTTCGAACGACCGGGCTCAGGTCCCTCAGGTACTCGGACATGTCTCGGAGATGGCTGTGGTCTTCGAGTCGGGCGAGAGCTGACAAGGCGTAGGCCCGCGCCTCCGGCCTCTCGTCGGTCAGATGACTCTCGAGGACACGGCGAGCCTCGGCATCCGTCGGCGAGAACAGGCCCGGGCTCGGCACCAGGAAGACGCTGGTGAGGCCTTTCTTGACCGATGCGAGGATCGCCTCCACGTACGCCGGTCTCATGGCGACGACGACGACTACCGCGATCAGAGCGAGTACCAAACCCAGGCCGAATCGAGCCACATCCGACGCCCCTTGGGATGCCACCAGCAAGAGACCGCCAGCGATGACTCCAAGCTGAGACGGAACGGCCGTCATGAAGGCCATCACCTGGGCTCGACGCATTCCGGTGAGCACGTTGAACAGGGCCGTGAAGGCAGTCGCGCCTATGGCATTGAGTGTCACCCACTGCGCCCCCCTAACCAGGGAGGCAGTTGGCAACCCGAATTCGATCAGCCAGACCCCAAAACCCGCTGCGTAGGCCACGGGGAGGATGAGTAGTGAGACCACGATCCCTAGACGCGAGAAGAGACGTTTGGCCAGGAGCAGCGCTACGACGAATGTCACGGCCGTCGCCGCTGAGGAGAAGATCCCGAGGAAAGTCGCGACCTCGGCTTCGGTCTCGAACGACGCGACCACGGCCTCGTTGAACGGGAAGACCACCATGTAGAAAAGGGCCCAGATCAGGAATCCGACTGCGGCCGCCATTCTGAGGAGGGTGCTGGAGCGGATCGCCCTGAAGGCACCTCTCAACTGGGTGAGGACAGTGCTGCCGGACTCGCCGGGTTGCCCGTCCGGCATGAGACGGAACAGGCGAAGGACCAGCACCGTGCTGAGCCCCAACAACGCCGTCTGCGCCAGCAGGAGCGATTGGGTCCCGAACCAGGATGTGATGGGCCCGGTCGCCAGGTTGCCGAGGATTCCCCCCATCACCCCTGCGGCAGCAAAGAGAGGGAACAGCCTCTTCGCCTGCCGGGTGGTACACACTGCGCCGGCTGCGTTCCACATCATCGTGAACGTGACCATGATGATTCCTTGAGTGGAAACCCAAACGATGGGGTAGATCACCGGCTCATCGAGGAAGACCCCGAGCCAGTTGAGAAGGACCCACAGGGCACTCGCAGCCGTGACGATCGGGAGCCATCGTCGCTCGCCCCATGACGTGAGGCCGACCGTGTGACCCAACACGAGTGCCATCACGGCCAACCCGGCGAACACGATCATGCGGGGAAGCTCTTCGACGCCGAAGCGAAGAAGAAAGAGCGTGTCGGCCGCGTTGGCTCCCAACCCATGTGTGGACTGGGTCACGAGAAACAACAGGGCCGTCCAGAAGGCCAGCCCTTGCTCGCCCTCGCCGATCCCGAGCGCGGACGACAGGCGGCCTCTTGATTGACGTGTCCGGGTGACCGTCACCCCGTCCATCTTTACAGCTGTGACCGCTGGATGTCCGCGTGACACACGGCGGGCCTAGCAGTCAGGGTTAACCCCGATGGTGCTGGGTCGCTCCCTGACCGATTCTTTCAGCAAACGAAAGGACGATCGATGAACGCATACGTCACGAGTGCCGGGGCATACCTGCCGGGCGATCCGATCGGGAACGATGAGATCGAGGCCTACCTCGGAACCAGCACCGGCTCGAAGAGGCTGGCGCGAAGAATGCTGGAGGCAAATGGCATCGAGAAGCGTCACTACGCCCTGAATCGAGCCGGCGAGACGACCATGCTCAACGAAGAGCTGGCCGAGAGGGCCGTGCGGGACGCACTGGACAACAGGGGCTACCGGCCCGAGGACGTCGGAATGCTAGCTGTCGGGACGACTCAGCCGGACCTGCCCGTGCCGGGATTCGCCTCCATGGTGCACGGCCGCCTTGGTGGCGGCCCTATGGAGATTCTCTCAGCCGGTGGCGTCTGCTGCTCGGGGGTCGCAGCACTCCGAGCTGTCGAGGCGTCGGTCCGTCTCGGCCGCCACGAAGTCGCTGTGTCGGTTGGATCAGAGCTGGTCAGTCGGACACTTCGAGCGGAGCGCTTCGACGTTGAGGCGGGTTTCGATGCGGAATTCCTCCGCTGGATGCTCTCTGACGGAGCCGGTGCGGTCATAGTCGAGCCCGAGCCGAGATCGGAAGGGATGTCACTGCGGATCGACTGGTCGTATCTGGTGTCGCATGCCGACCGCCTCCCTGTTTGCATGTATGCCGGTGTGGCGTCGCCGGATTCTGTCGCACCCGGTACGACCTGGCAGGACTCACCCGACCCGGGAGAGGCACACCGAGCCGGGATGCTCAACCTCAGGCAGGACACCGGGATCCTCAACAACATCGTCGCCTTGGGAGTGTCCGAGTACGTCGGCTTGGTGAGAGGTGGCCACATCGAGCCCGACGAGATCGACCATCTCTTGGTCCACTACAGCTCGGAGTACTTCAGATCCGACATAGTGCGCCTGATGAGCGAAGCGGGGCTGATGATCCCCGAGGACAAATGGTTCACCAACCTCCGCACCAAAGGGAATACGGGTGCGGCGAGTATCTACATCATGCTGGAAGAGGCCCTCAACGGCGGACGATTCTCGCCTGGAGAGCGCATCCTGCTGATGGTGCCCGAGTCGGGCAGGTTCTCCGTTTCGTTCGTTCACCTCACCTGTGTCTCGGCACGGCCGACCGAATTCGCCGACCCCGGAACGATTCTCGAGAAGAAGGATCGCCATGACGCTCTACGAGGAGACGCCTCGGACTGGCTACTCGAGGAACTCGCATTCGTCTGGTCGGAGTTCGAGACGGAGTTGGCGCGCGTGCCGATTGTTCGACGGATAGAAAGCCGAGAGGCCTCACTGCAGGACTATCGGAGGCTTCTCTGCAACCTTCGCCAGCAGGTCAAGGAGGGGGCGCGTTGGATAACTAGGGCCGCGTCGAGCCTGACCTCGGAGCACGCCGATCTGCGGGCCGAGTTCATAGAGCACGCAGCCGAGGAGCAACTCGACTTTCGCATGCTCGACGACGACTACGTGGCAGTCGGGGGTCGGAGAGAGGAAATCGTCGAAGGAACCAAGAACGCAGGGTCCGAGGGTTTGTCGGCGTTCATGTTCAATCAGGCGAGCCGGGACAATCCACTGGATCTGCTCGGAGCGATGTACGTCATCGAAGGTCTCGGCGCGAACAAGGCCACTCGCTGGATGGAGCTGCTTCGAGATCAGCTCGACCTCGAGCCCGATCAGGTCAGTTTCCTGACATATCACGGTGGCGCTGACGAGGAGCACACGGAGAAGATGTTCGAGATCCTTCGTTCCGACCTGATCACCCATGATGTCGCCGAATCCATCGTGCACACAGCGCGCGTGGTCTCTCGCCTATATGCGCTACAACTCGAGGAGGTCGATCGTGGGTGACTTCCTGGCCAGCCGGATTCTCGACTCGCAGGGCCCGGGGATATGGGATGCCCTGAGGGGCGACCCGACGTTCCAATTCGACCAACGAGCCCTCGGCCTGTTGGAGCATGATCAGAAGAGACGGTCACATCGACTCCTGCGGCCGCCGGCTCGGGTGGTTAGCCGTGTTGCCGTGAATCTGATCACTGTGGTCAAGCGCGTGTTGCCCTTCGAGTTCTCGTCCCACGACCTGCTCGACCGGCTGGGCATCTGGTTCCTTTCACACTTCGTGTCCGAGGAGGGTGGGGAGCTTCTACTTCGGCATTTCGTGCTCGAGACAAACGTATTGGCATTCATCGCCCGCAACACTGGTGGGCAAGCGCCCACGCTCAGACCCGAGTCTCTCCATGACCTCGAAGACAACGCGGTCATCGTCCACGATCTCAACCTCTATGAGGTGCTCGCCGGGATTGGCGGGCGCCCCCTCCCCCGACCGGAGGAACGAGATGGCCCGATCGACTACTCGATGCTCGCGGTGGGGCCGATCGAAGCCGGCAACCGCAGAAGAGTCCTTCGGTTGGACCTCGAGACGGGTCTCTGTTTGATGAACATCGCGTTCTGCCTGCTCACCACCTCAGACGAATATCGCCGAGCAGTCCACTCACTGCAGCTCGACGAGTCGGTGTTGGCGTGTGTCGCCGAGCTCACCGGCGACGACGTCTTCCGATCCTGGAAGCCCGCCGGCTACAACCCGATCGTTCGCACCAACCGGGACGTGCCACGTGATCTGATCGCCCACGCCGTCATACACGAGTACATACATGCCCGCTTACTCGAAAAGGCTGCCAGAGCCAGACGGTGCGGGACATCGAAGGGATGCCCGACGTTGGAGAAAACGCTGTCGGGAGTTGGCTGATGCTTCGAGAGTTGACGGGCCGCCCGTCAACGACGCCGATAGCCTTCTCTCATGGCGGGGACCCGATCCGGATCAGCGACCGTTCCGCCGGTGGACCAGACCCTGACCAGGGTCGTCTTGCTAATGAGACTCCTCGGCTGGGTGTGGCTTCTGATCTTGGCCATTGCATCTCTTGGTTCGACGGACGGAATCGATCCCGCAGTGGTGTGGGGCACTGTCGTAGTTGGCACCGCAGGGACAGCCGTCACCTTCCTGGCTGCACAAAGGAGGTTCCTGGGAGAGTCCTGGTACGTCGTCTTCGACGTCGCAATCGCCCTGCTCATCACGGCAGCCGGCTGGATCGCCGGCTCGAACGAGTTTCTCGTCGGCGGATATCCGGTGTCGGCACTGTTCATAGTGGCCTATGCCACCAACTTCGCCATCACCACGATCACGGGAATCTTCGCCAGCGTGGTGTTCGCGTCCTTGCACGTCGTCATGGATCTGGGGCTCGAACGAACGTTGGGCAGCGTTCAATTCACGATCGTGGCTCTCGTCGTTGGGTGGGCATTCGAGGCCTTGCGCCAGCGAGAGAGGCTCCGACTAGAGGCGGAGAATGAGCTGGCATCCGCTCGCCAGAGATCGACCAGGCTCGAGGAGCGTTCGGTGATTGCCCGCCAACTGCACGACTCTGTGCTCCAGACGCTGAAACTGATCAGCGCTTCCGCCGACGACCCGGACGAAGTCCGTTACCTTGCTCGAGTGCAGGAGCGCGACCTTCGCCGCACGATCAACGAGTATCGATCGCCCTATGACGACAGTTTCCGGGCACGTCTCCTCGAGGCGAGAGCAGCGGTCGAGGACCACTATCGAATCGAGATCGACCACGTCATCAATGACGACGCCGAGATGGACGAGGGACTGTCCGCAATCGTCGGAGCCGCAACCGAAGCGATGATCAACGCCGCCCGCCATTCCGAGTCCAAGAGCATCGATCTCTTCGCGGAGATACGCGATGGGCAGGTCAAGGTGAATGTGCGGGACCGTGGAAAGGGTTTCGATCCAAGTGCGCCCCAGACCGGGATCAGCCATTCGATCGTGGCACGAATGGAAGCGGTCGGCGGGTCGGCCGAGATCAAGACTGCTCCTGGCCGTGGCACCGAAGTAGCCATGACGCTGCCGTTGAAATGACCGACAGGGCAAATCCGCGGGTCTTCCTCGTCGAAGACCACCCTCTGACTCTCTTCGGTCTGGAGAAGTACCTGGAAGACCGTTATCACCTGGTCGGATCGGCATCCGAGGCCACGGCCGCCATCGAGATGATCATCGAACGCAAACCTGACATCGTCCTGCTCGATGTCCAGTTCCCGGGCGGCGGAGGCGCCGCGGTGATCGAATCCGTCAAGTCCAAAGCCCCCAACGTGAAGTTCCTCGCCTTCACGGTCTCGACTTCAGCCGAAGACGTCGTGCGCCTCTTCAAAGCAGGTGTGGACGGATACGTCGTCAAGACAACTGAGGGCTTCGAGTTGGAAGAACAGATCGATGAAGCGCTTGCCGGAGGCAGACCTGTGTCTCGATACGTTGCCGGACATCTGCTCAAGATCGATGAGATAGCCGCCAGCGAGTCGGAGATGGAAAGCCTCACCCCCCGGGAGCGTGAGGTCGTCACGCTCATCGCCCGCGGGTTCAAATACCGCGAGGTGTCAGATGAACTGGGAATCAGTCAGAAGACCCTGGAGACCCACATGAAACACGTCTTCGACAAGCTCGGTGTGGCCAGCAGAAGTGAGGTGACACGCATGGCATTCGAGACGGGTTTTCTCCAACCCGGAGACTTCATCTGACGTCATCAGGGTAGGCCCGGCGGCGGCGGCTTCACGTCGACATGCAAAAGCTGACGATCAACGCTGTCGATACGGCGCTTTTCGATGAGCCTGAGAAGATCCGTCCCACAGTTCGCCCGAAGCAACCGCTCATAAGGCTCTCAATCGAGGGGAGCAGCCAAGGCTACCAACGGAGGACATGTCCTGGCGAGGCGCCACGAGGATTCGCCTCATGCTGACCGGACTGGGAATACGCGTCAGGCGCATCGGAGACCGGACAGTTATAGGTTGGATGCCGAATCGACAATCGAGTCAAGATGAGTCAGCGGGCCAACCGCACGACCGGTGCTGAGGACAGATTCCGGGTTCTGTACGCGATGCATTACCTCGATGTCCTCGCCTACTTCGTCCGCCGCTTGCCCCAGAAAGACGCCGAGGATGCTGCGGCCGAGGTATTCGTGGTGGTTTGGCGTCGGCTGGCCGAAGTGGAATCAATGAACGACCCGCGCAGCTGGCTGTTCGGTGTCGCCCATAATGTGCTTCGCAACAGCACAAGGAAATGGCTCCGCCGCAAACGCCTCACCACGCGCCTGGCCGGCCTGGCCACCCCACCGCCTATCAGCCCAGAGATCTACGTTCTCCGGTCGGAACGGGACCAGATGATGCTCGACGCTCTCAGGCAACTCTCATTTGACGAACGCGAGCTACTGCGGCTTGTCGCCTGGGAGAACCTGAGCCATGCGGAAGTAGCCCAAGTGTTGGGCATGCGTGAGGTCGCCGTGAGCCAGCGGGTCTCACGAGCTAGGAAGAAGCTCGATAAGGCGCTGACACGAGTCGAAGGACGCAACTCCACAGCTTCCAGACTGTCGACGCACGAGGGGTGGGAGTGACCAACCGAGACGTGCTCCAGCGCCTTGCCGGCGCCAACCCGGTTCCGGATCCGGCGATCCTCGCCGAGACAAACGAAGTCGACCCACAATTCCTCTTGGACCAAAAACACGGGAGTGAGACGAACCATCAGATCAACATTCGACCGCGGGCCACGCAGCTGCCGAGACCTCGATTTCTCATCGGACTCGCCGTGGCGGCACTGATAGGGGCAGCAGGCGTGGCCATTGGCGCACTGAGCGACCTCGATGCCCCACAGCCGGCTGGGACTCGACCGCTAGAGATCACTCACGACGGTGCCAACTGCCTCTACGAGGGACCGACAACGCTGCTCCCTGGCGACGCAACCTTCATTCTGGCCAACTCATCCGCCAGGGCCGGGTGGGTCGATCTCGGGCGAATCACCGAGGACGACAAGACCCTCGATGATATGTACAAGCTGATCGCGGAAGACCCAACCTCTACTCGGCCGGACTGGATCGAAGAGGTCGTGTGGACCGGAACAATGATCCCAGGCTCTGAGATCACCCGTCATAGAACCCTCGAGGTTGGTGAATACGGTTTCGCTTGTGGCGTCTTCCCCCACCGCATCACGGGTAGCGGAGGCTTCTTGGTGGTCGACGAATGAGGTGTTGGCCCAGAAACGGATTGCGCCTCGTCACGCTGGCTCTATTCATGGTGCTCGCAGCGTGTGGCTCCGGCCAAGCGGACTGGGGCAACTGTCCAACTGAAGGCTGCGAAGGGTCTCTCGATCCAAGTGTTGAATACACCGCTTCACACCTGCTCGAAGTCCACTCTCCGGTCGAGATCGGCCCTTGGCCGACAGTGCTACTGGCCCACGGATCAGGACAGAATGCCATCTCGATGCGAAGCCTCGCCGAAGCCATCACTTCTGAAGGTTTCGTGGTGTTCAATATCACGGCTCCCACCCGCGCCCCATATCTGAAGACCGTCGAGCACATCGCCTGCGCCGTGCTGTTTGCTCGTAGATACACCAGCCAATACGGCGGCTCGGCCGACAACATCACCCTCGCCGGCTATTCCCTGGGAGCCGCGATGGGATCAGTGGTCGGTCTTGGCGGGGACGGCCTTAGCGGTGATTGCGTAGTGGCCGAAGGCTCATCCGAGCCAGATGCGTTCGTCGGATATGAGGGGCCATACGACCTAGCCCTAACCACCTACGAGATCGATCCCGCCATCCTGGAAAGCGACGAGCCCGACGTTTGGGCCGAGATCAATCCTTATGTCCGTATCGGAGGCAACGCGGACCTCACCGTCCGGTTGGTCCACGGAATCGATCAGGACCGTTCGGTATACGACGTGGTGCCGGAGGTCACTCGAGATTTCGGAGCAGCTCTCGCGTCGGCCGGCTACGACGTAGAAGTCGTGATCTTGGACGGGGCAACGCACGGCGATGCCTACCGGCCGAGCACTGAGGCCTTCGAAACCATGACAAGCCTCCTCACCTCGGTAGCGTACGGTCGCTAGGCCGGCCAGCGCCCAAAGTTGACTCCCAAAGTTCCGAGATCGCGCACCCGATCTCATTGAGCTCCACGAGATGGAATCCGCCGGTCATGTGACCAGTTGGAATGTCAACCCCGGGACCTACGAGAAGAATCTTGTTGCCTTCCTCGAGATGCTCGCCGGGTGACCCCGATGAAGCCTTCAGACCGGAGCCAGCCGCTCTACGGATTCCTCTATGAGATCGGCTGCTATCTCCTGGCCCGGATTCGCCACCAATCGAGCACCTAGTTCGGCGGCTAGCTCGACGGAGTCACTCCGGAGCACTGCCCCGACTAGGTCCGCAATGGTGCCCGAATCGTCGAAGTTGGGATCGAACGCTCTTCCCACGCCGGCTCGCTCGATGTCGGCCGCAGCAGCGAACTGATCGGTGGAGAGTGGCCCAACCAGCAGGGGAACACCGGCGGTGAGAGCCTCGGTGACGGTGTTGTTCCCCCCATGCGTTATCACCAAGTCGCTTCTTCGAATTACCGCCGGCTGCGGCAGGTACTCCTCGACGGTCCAGTGGTCGGGAATCGGTTCGAGATCCCCACGTGGCGTTACGCCGCGGGCGAGCACCACATCGACCGGCTCATTGCGCAGAGCCATCACCACTTTCGTCAAGAGGTCCGACCTCGCAGAGAAGAAGCTGCCCAGCGACACAAAGACCCTCGGCCGGGACCCTCCCATGTTGCGGCGACTCACCAGCTGCGAACCTGTGCTCTGTCGCCTCACCGAGGACCCGATGTATCGGGACCGGGACGGCAGCCCGTAGCCGTCCGCCAAATCGACGGGGTAGTTGATCAACGTGCGATGTTCGGAGACGGCGGCGAAAGCATCGCCAACGATGGACGCGTCCGGGTCGAGGTCGCGAATCACACCGTTGTATTCCTCGGTGAATCGCACCACCACGGTCTGACACACCGATTTGAGCTCATCGAGGTCGTCCAACGAGATCCGGAGCCTTTTGGGCATGCGGGGCGGATAGCCGTATGGCCAACCGATGGGAATCGCCGAGGGATGTCCGGGATGGAAGGAGACGAAATGCCGTTGGAGTCCGCGTAGTGCGGCGGTAGCCCCGAAGGCGAGCTGATCAACCACGACCGCATCGGGAGCCAACTTGTCGAGCAATCGTTCGATATCTCGTGCAACTCTCAACGGTTGCCAGAGAAGATCCCTCTGGCGGTTCTGCGCCTGATGCATCAAGGTCGGGATCATCCCCTTGCGTGAGGCCTCGAAGAACCCTTCGATCTGAGAACGCTCTCGATCGTTCTGAAGCTCCGGGCGCATGAGACCTGCGTTGCTCCCGGGGCCCAGCGCCAACGTCTCGAGATCGAATCCATCTGAGCGAGCTCTTGGGCCCAACCCGGCACCGGTGGCGAAAGTGACTCTGTGGCCACGACCCACCAGAGCCTGGCCGACGGCGCTCATAGGGAAGTAGTGCGACGCGTAGTCCGGGCTGATGATCAACACATGACTCACGACGCCGACGACCGCCTTTGGCGTGTTTCGCCGTAGAGCTCGACCAGCTGTTCGGCCATCGCCGCGAGGCTGTAGCGGGAGCGCACCATCCTTCTGGCGGCATCGGCGCGGACTTCCGACAGTCTGACGTCACTGGCCCATCGGATGCCATCTCTGATCCGCTCGATATCGGTCGTATCGGTCAAGAAGCCGGTGAAGCCGTGTTCAACGTATGTGGCGGGACCACCAATTGACGGGGCGATCACTGGAAGTCCGGCCGCGAGCGCTTCGACGATGGCCAACCCGAACTCTTCTTTCTCGCTTCCGGAGGCATAGACGCCGCCGACTCCCGCAACGGCTTCAACGCCGTCTGCTGTTGCCGCCATCAGAATTGCCACATCCGTGTGGGAGCGTCCACCCATCATCACTAGGCCTGATGGGTTCTCACCGGTAGCGCGGAAGATCGCTTCGAGCGACGATCTCTCTTCGGCGCTCGGCTTCTCGAGGTCACCCCCGACGATGAGCAGGTTGTACTCGCTGCGGATCCTCTCGTCTCCGGCCCATGCCGCTACGACCCGATCCATTCCCTTGACCCGGTTGAGCCTGCCGACACTGAGAATGAGGGGCAGCCCCCGTCTGGCGCTTGGGAGCTCATCGACGAGGTTGCGCAGTTCGTCGATGACGGGTGGAAGGTCAGATTCGGGAGCTGCCAACACGACCCTGCGGGCCTCGGTGGACAAGGCGGTGTCAACACCTTCGGCGATGACTCGAAACCTGTCGGAGTCGTCAATGTCTACTCCCAGCAGCGCCTTGAACTGACGGCGCTGGTCGACCCGTGGCAATAGGGCGAGCCGGTCCGCTCTCTCCAGCATCCACGCGACCAGCCATGTTCGAAACACGTAGTGCTGCTGCAGATCGACCCCTGCGAAGTCTTCCCTGGTGATCGAACCTGCCAACTCACCAGAAGCGATCACGGCATGAGGGTCCGGGGCGAGCGTGAAAAGGAGAGGGATACCCAGTTCCTCGGCGACTCTGGCACCAGCGAAGGTCCCCACATCGGCGAAGCGGAGATGCAGGGCGTCGAAAGGGCCCTCTTTGATGAGAAGATCTCTCAGCTCCCTTTCTAGCTCCGTCCGGTGGCTCCACATTTCGGCCATTGGTAGGTAGTCGGACCCGCCGAAGGCGAGTCTGGCGAGAATCCCTCCCGGAGCAATCTCCTGGCTCTCGGTGTCGAAGAGCCCCGACCCGTCTTCGATGCGGCGGCTCACCAAGTAGACCTCCGAAACGGCGTCATTCCGGGCGAGCTCACTCGTCAGCCCGACCTGCAGGGTGATGAGCCCTCCGCCATCGCCCGAGGCGGGCGCTGACAGAGCTGCGTCGACTCTTCCCTGGACGAGAACCTGCGCGATCCTCAACCCGCCGACCTGAGGGCGGCTCCGGCGTGAGCGTGGAGTTCGCTGAGGCATGTGTAGGAAACGCTCGGGCACATCCCTCCCGGCCTGCCAGATGATGTCGGGCATCTCATCGAGCCACGTCTCGAGTGCGAGCTCAGCCATCATCTGGGTGAACCCTCCGTGGTCTACCAAACCCATCAAATGAGGGACAGCCGACGCGATCGGTCTTCTGCGGCTCAGTCCCCAGGCTGCATGCTCACTGAGCCCGCGATCTCCACTCGCCACCGCATCGACCAGCACCTCGTCTGGCTCGATCGACTCAACGCCGGCTATGGCGAATAGGCCCAAATAGGCGGGCAGGGGGTCGGCTCCGTGATTGGCTATGAGGGGACGGAGGACCTGTATGGCTCGCGACGGCGGAACGCTCTTTGCGGCTTGGGAGAGGTCGCCCATGCTTCTGAGGGCCTCGAGGACCCCGCTGGCGGAGACGAGGTGTTCAACGACCCGCTCGAATTCGGCGTCGGTCGTCGGGCGTGTGCTCTGGAGCATCGACGTCAGTTCGATGCTGTTCTCCCGATTGGATGAGATGTGCGGCCCGGCCCACTTAGGCTTCCGCACATGAGGAAGCTCTTCCTCGTAGCGTTCATTGCCCTCGTCGCCTTGGCGTTGTTCGCGGTGCTGGGTGAGTCGCTTCCCGAGGGCAGTGCCCTGCGCGGCTTGTCCGATGGCATTCGCTCCGTGGGCAGGGGCATCGGCAATGCGTTCGGGGGCGGCTACGGTTTGCTCCCCGGAGGCACTGGCTGACGCAGGGGTACCGCCGCCAGTCGACGGCGGGATACCCTCGCACGGTGAATCGAGCAGCCCCGAACTCGTCCTGACCTTGTCGACCCGTTCCAGTCTCGTCGTCGTCTCCAGCGCACTGGTGCTGGCGGCCCTGCCACTGTTCATGGTCGGCGGCCTTGCGGTACAGATTCGTGCCGAGCTCGGACTGACGGAAGCGGCCCTTGGAGGTGCCGTGACCACCGGCTTCATCGTGGGAGCGCTTTCGGCTCCCTTCGGAGGAAGGATCGCCGATCGAATCGGCCCACGCACGGCTCTCTATCTGGGCGGCTCGCTGAGCGCCCTCTCCCTCAGCGGGCTCGGTGTTGTCGCCGACAGCTGGGGTGAGATGGCCGCGTTCCTCGCGCTCGCAGGGTTGGCCATCTCCGTAACCGACCCGGGACTGGCCATCCTCGTCAACGATTCGGTCACCGAAGACATTCACGGTCTCGCCTTTGGGGTCAAAGAGGCATCGATCCCGGCCGCAACTCTTGCCGCGGGAGCAGCTGTGCCGGCAATCGCTCTGACGATCGGATGGCGGTGGGCATTCGCGGTCGGCTTGCTACCACTGCTAGCGGTGGCCCTGCTGCTTCGCAAGATACCCGGTAGACCCCAGCGCATAGCTGAAGATCATCCCCCCACCGGCACGACCGGAGACCCCGTCAAGGCCCCGACGAAAGCGGTGGCAATCACAGCCGTCGCCGCGGCTTTGGGGACCACGGCAGCAAGTGGGGTCGGGGTTTTTCTGACAGAGAGCGCGGTTGCGATGGGAATGAGCCCCGGAGCCGCAGGCGTTCTCCTGGCGGCGGGCGGCGTCGCCGGGATCATCACTCGGGTGAGCACAGGAGTGACCGCCGATCGATCGGGAGGGCCCCAGTTCCGACTGATCGCCGGCATGCTGGTCGTCGGAGCAGCGACCATCGCTTTGGGCGGTTCTGGCAACAACCTTCTTCTCATCGTTGGGACCATTGGCGCGTTCACGGGTGGCTGGGGATGGACCGGCCTCTATTTCCTCTCATTGGTCAAGTCCAGTCCATCGAATCCGGGAGCCGTCGCTGGCATCGGAGCGGCCGGGCTCGGGGTGGGGAACGCCGCGGGGCCGATTCTCTTCGGTCTCACCGCCCAATCGATCTCGTTTCGGGCCGCCTGGCTCGCAGCCGGTGCAGTGGCAGGGCTCGCCTCACTTCTCATGCTCGCCGCTAGACGACAGATGACGCCATGAGGAGGGCGATTGATGAGTGAGGGAACCTTCACCGTCGCCGAGTTGTTGAGCCGAATCGATCGGGCGATAGCGGAGACACTGCCCGGCCCGGTTTGGGTTCGCGGTGAGATCACCGGCCTGAGACGTACCAGCGCCGGAGCAGCCTTCTTCCGAATGGCCGATGCCGAGCTCGACGACACCGCTCTCGAAGTTACCGCCAGAGGGCGGGTGATGTTCGAGATCGACAAACAACTGGACAGCAGCGGTATCGGACCCCTCCGAGACGGTGTTGAGCTGCGGGCAAGGGGAACCGTCGTCGTCGACCCACGGCAGTCTCGCATCCGTTTCTCGCTGCTCGAGATCGACCCGGCGTTCACCGCAGGCCGACTGGCGCTTCAGAGGGCCGAGGTCCTGCGCAAGCTCTCCGCAGATGGGTCGCTGGAGGCGAATCGGCGGCTGCCGATCCCGCTGGTTCCGCAGCGCATCGGACTGGTCACGAGCCGCGGCTCTGCAGCCCACGCCGATTTCATAGACCACTTGCGCCGGTCGGGGCTCAGGTTCTCGGTGAAGACGGCTCATACCGCCGTACAGGGTGAGGCGGCGGCCGACAGTCTGTCCGGGGCGATCGCCAGGGCCGGGGCAGCTGATGTCGACATCGTTGCGCTGATCAGAGGCGGCGGATCGAAACTCGACCTGGCCGTGTTCGACACGGAGGTAGTCGGCCGAGCGGTGGCGGGCTCACCGGTCCCGGTCGTCACTGGCATCGGCCACGAGATCGACCGCACCGTGGCCGACGAGGCCGCAGCCGTCTATCAGAAGACGCCTACCGCAGCCAGCGAGTGGCTGGTCTCCACCGTCCTGGACTTCGTCGGGCGCGTCGACGCCGCGAGAGTTCACATAAGGATGCAGGCGCGCAACGGTCTGGAACGTGCCCAAGGCGAGCTTCGGAGCATGGTGGGCGTTCTGGGGTCCACCAGCGTGATGCTCGATCAACAAAGGTCCAGACTCGATCATCTGAGCGAGGGAATCGCTGATTCGGGCCGGTCGCTGATCCTGGGGGAGTCGAGACGATTGGACTCGTTGGCCGAGTGGTTCTCCTCGGTCGGTGTCGACCAGACGCTGAGCCGTGGCTTTGCCATCGTCATGACCCCCGACGGTGGTCGCGTGCTTCGCTCGGCCGGGCAACTCGCACCGGGAGATCGAGCCGTCATACGATTTGCCGACGGTACGGTTCCAGTCGAAGTGGAGGAGCCATGACCGACCCCGATCTGACCTATCAGTCGGCCCTGGACGAGCTTCGCTCAATCCATGCCCGTCTGAGAAGCGAAGACGTGGATGTCGATCGCCTCCTCGAAGACGTCCAACGGGCCTCCGACTTGCTCTCCTTTTGCCGGGAACGACTCCAATCCGTGGGAGAGAGACTCGAAGAGGTCCTCGAAGGGTTCGACGAGGACTGACCCATTCGAGGACCGATTGCCACCGATCCGACGGATGGTTGGTCAAAACTGTCGCCGGGGCGCTGGGCGGCAGCTAGGAGATGACCATGCCGGCCAGGTTGACCAGACTGTTTCGCAAGCCCTGCCTTCATGAGCAGACCATTGTGGTGCGCTCTCCCCACGTCGAGCGGAGGGTGTGCGAAGGCTGTGGCTATCTCAGCTTCTCGATGAAAAACGACGTGAGGTTCGACCGAAGAGCCGAACCGGAACGGGTGCTCCACACCAGCTCGGCAGCGCCATGACCGCTCTGTGAAGATCTGTGGCGGAGCCCTCGCCGAAGACCTTCACAGAACGGGTGGCGTGACTATTGCCTGGGGATCAAATTCCAGACCGCCCGCTCGGCGAAGGGGATGTACACCACGTCCGACAACGATCCGTCTTCGGCGGAGTTCCAGAAGACACGGACGAGGGAGCCGGGTTCGAGCGCCGGAGTGTCCAGGGCGAAGGAGTACTCACCCCAGCATCCCGTGCCACAGGTGGCGGTGGTGAAGTCCTGATATAGCACCGCTCCGTCGGCATCCACGATCTCGAGTGAGACGGTTGCTTCGAAGACGTTGGCGACCCCGGTCACCGTCGGAAGGCCGTCTCCGACATAGATCGGCTCCGTGACGAGGACCGAGTTCAGTGAGTCTCGGAAAGTCTCTCTGGTGACACCTCCTGTCAGGTCCAAGCCATCGCTACCGAAGTCGGTCACATCCTGTCCGTCGATCAAGAAACGCACGCTTTCGATATCAGACATGTAGGTGACTGTGTAGACGATCTGGTTGAGCATGGTGATGTCCGCCAGCAGCCCGCCTGCACCACGGCGAAACGCTTCGTTGACCTCTATGACGATCGCCGAACCGTCCCACCCGAGACCGAGGAACTCGACCTCCGATGGGATGGCGTTGTAATAGCCGGGAGTGGGGAGCTCCAGATCATCTCTCATCAGCAGCTGCAGCGGAACTAGTTGCTGCACCGTGTTCTCCGGAGCCTCTATCTCCGTCCAGAACGCAACCAAGGCAGGATTGCCGGTGAAGCTGTTCTCCGGGTCCTGGACGAGGAATACGCTCGTCGTGAACGTCGCCAAAGCGGTCGGCTCAGTGGTCTGAGTGGGTTCGGTGCTGTCGGTCCCCGGCTGGGTCGTACCCGGCGCCTGGGTGGTTGCGGGGGCATCCGTTGTTCCAGGTGCGGGCGGTGCGGTAGTCGCCACCGGGTCGGATCCGTTCGAGTTCAGCAGGACGAGGGGGATCGCCGCTCCGACCAACACGAGGAGTGCGGCTCCGACGAAGGCAAGGGCCGGCCGGGGACGGGATTGTGGTGTCTGTGTGCTCAAGGTGATCTGTTCCTCCGGGAATGGCGGTGGCTCTGGGGCCATGGCCACCAAGCGATTGGCTAGTTCTTTGAGTCTTTGGTCGTCGCGGCTCATGACAACCATCCCTTCAGTTGCTTGCGGGCCCTCGCCAGATGACGTTTGACGGCGCCGGTGGTCACTCCCATCCGGTCGGCAACGGCTTCGACTGGCAGGTCGGCCCAATACGTCAGGACGACCGCCGCGCGCTGTCGCACCGAGAGGCGCTCGACCGCGGCCAGCACATCCACGTCGACTTCGATAGGCGGGGTGACATCACGATCCGCGGTCCTCATTTCCCGGAGCCTTCGAGAGAGGGTGCTTCGGTGATGATCGTTCGCCACGGACAGAACCGTTCGATATAGATAGGCACGGCGGTTCGAAACCTTCGGCCAGTTCTTCGAATCGAACGCCCTGAGACATGCGTCGGTCACCACATCGGCCGCGTCCGCCGGACCGACCAGTGCCGTCGCATACCGGGTTAGTTCCTCCGCATAGGAGCGATAGGCCTGTTCGTTGTCCATCACACTTGTGACGGTGATCATGCCCCTAAGACGCAACAGATCGGTGGATTGGGTGACACGCTGTCACGAATGTGGGCCACCCCGGAATCGGGCCACCTCTGTCCTGGGTGGCAACAGACGTGACCTATCGGATCGCTCGGGACTCAACCGATTTCGATCGCAAATAGCTCGCCGCTGTTCTCGACACCAGCCGCTTGCATGGAACCGCCGGGTAGATACAGGCTGCCGTCGTGAGCCGCCAGGGGGTTGCCATGCAATCCGATCGGCAATGGCTCGAATTCCATCCATGAACCTACGGAGGGATCGAAGCGTTCGGTCGATTCCAACGCTTCGTCGGGGTCGAAGACTTCGCCCCCGACCACATAGATGAGGTCGCCTGCGACTACCGCACCGAACCCGGATCGTCGTTGGCCGAGTGTGGGCCCTGGGCGCCAACTACTCGTTACAGGGTCGAATATCTCGACGCTGTCATGGACCAGACCGGGCTGACGGCCCCCTATCGCCCAGATCTCCCCCGCGAAGACGACGGCTGCGAGGTGCTCACGAAATGTGGACGGTGCGGGCAGGATCTCCCACGAATCATCGGTTGGGTCGTAGGCCTGCAGTCCGCCCCCGGGCGCCCCTCCCACTACGAATAGACGGCCATCCAGGACAACTGCCGCACCGGCTCCCACAGCCTGAGCAAGGGGCGCACGGTCGATCCACGAGCCACCGACCAACTCCCACATTCGATCCGTAGCTGTGAAACCCGGCTCCGAGAAGCCGCCGACCGCAAACAGTCGTCCTTCCAAGACTGCGGCCATGTTGTGATGCCTCGGCTGCGGCAGGTCCGGAAGCCTGGCCCATGAGTCGCCCGCCGGGTCGTATGTCTCGACGGTTGGAGTGACACCGAACCGTCCCGGCGCCGACTCGATGAGCCCCCCTAGCACCACGATCTGATCATCGAGGATGACGGCCGGGTGCTCGCTCCGCGCCACCTTCATGGGAGCTCTCCCGGTCCACGCCGAATCCATCTCCTCCCCTTGAGCGCATGCAAAGAGAAGTAGGGAGAGCACCAGTGCACCAGCACGAATCATCACGCCATCTTGACAGCCCTCGGCATTTTCCGACCTTGCAGACGATCATGGAGGTGTGTCACCCCCTACCCATGAGGCCCGGGAGAGGTCCATCGAGTTGCTCCATAGGGCATCCTCGCCGCGCGGATATCTGGCATCACCCGAATTCGACCACTATGCGCAGATGTGGTCCCGGGACGGAGCCATCTCCTCTTTGGGTGCATTGGCCTCGGGGGAGACAGAACTGATCTCCGGAGCGATCAGGACTCTGGAGTCGATGTCGGCTACGGCGACGCCATTGGGGCAAATCGCGGCAGTCATCCACCTCGATGGTGGTTCTTGGGACTGGGGAGAAGGCGGAGTCGTCGATGCCACCGCCTGGTACGTGATCCTTGCAGGCGCAGTGCTCACGACGACCGGCGACACCACTATCGCCCGAAACCACTGGGGACCGGTCTCCAAGGCAATGGACTGGCTACGACACCAGGATGTGACAGGGTCCGGCCTCGTCTCGGTGGCACCGTCCACTGATTGGATGGACTCGTCGCTGGTCAGATCGGGCAGAACGCTCAATCTGAACGCCCTTTACCACTGGGCGGGGGTCGCGTCGGCCAAGGTTGCTCGAGCGGTCGGGGCGGAGCCGCCATTGGACCCGATGGATCTCTCTTGGCGAATCAACACGCTCTTCTGGCCCTCCGCTGACCAGGGGCCAGAAGTCTTGATGACGGGTCTGGCACGGACTCCGGAGAAGTTCCCCCACTCGGCGACGGTCAGGGCCCACGACGAGGCAGCCGGTCGCGGCAGAGCTCACTATCTCTCCCATGTGATCCACGCCCACTACGACGAGCACTGCGACGTCCTAGCCAACACCATCCTCATCTGCACCGACGTCACGGACGCGGCCAGGGCTGGGGCGATTCTCGATCACCTGACAGCGCGAAGCGTTGACAAGCCCTACCCCACGCGGGTCTGGACCAAGCCGGTAGACACGACAGGAACAACATCGATGTTCCTCCCGGGTGTCGAGAGCCAGCTGGACCCTAGGTGGAGAAACCTGCCCCATGCCTATCACAATGGCGGCGCGTGGCCCTATGTCGGTGGGTTCCGTGCCACGTCGCTGGCCCTCGCGGGAAGAGTCGAGGCGGCCAAAGGCTTGCTCGATCACCTGGCAGACGCCAATCGGGTCGACTCCTGGGGCTTCCACGAGTGGTTCCACGGCGAGACGGGAGAGGCTGGTGGCGCCCGGTCGCAGACATGGAATGCGGGCGCGTATCTGCTCGCGGACCGGGCTATCAGGGACCCCGAATCGGTAGCAGGGCTGTTCCGCTGACTTGCGTAACAAGAACTGCCATCCACCGAGCCGCCGCCCATTCCCGGTCTTGGAGTGAGCAATACCCCCTCGATCTGCCAGAGTTGGGATGTGATTACGGTCGGAATGGCAGTGGAGCTTGATCGGGCAGGGCTCGATTGGATGCCGCGTGAGGGTGACAAGTTCGTCATCCCGGGGCGCAATCTCGACGGTCTCGTCTTCACGGTCAGCGAGATGACCATCGAGGTTCGGCCGGTGGTAGGTGGTACTCGCATCGCCTTCAACGGCGCCGTTGAGTGGGCCCTTGACTCCATTATGCAGTCCGAGGTCGTCTGGATGCCATCCGAGTCACAGCTGCGTGATCGGCTTGGCGCCACCTTCCGACAACTCCGCTCTGCGGACGGCGACTATGTGTGCGTAGCCGACTTTGGCGGGGGCGAGGTCGAATTCATCACCTCCAGCCCCTCAGACGCTTACGCGCAAGCCCTGCTCCACCTGATCACCAATCCAGAGCTTCGGCTCAAGGCGATAGTCGAAGGCGACTGACACCTCACGCCCCTTGGACTAAAGGAGCGACCTTGCTTCCAAGGAGTTCGATACTGCGCATCACCTTGTCGTGCGGGAGTGTTCCGACACTGATGTGAAGCTCGAAACGCTTGACTCCCAAAACGTCTCGCCACCGGAGGATCTTCCCGGCCACAGTCTCGGGGTCGCCGACGACGAGAGATCCGTCGGGAGTTCGCATCACGTCGTACTGCTGTCGCGTCATGGGGCCCCATCCTCGCTCTCGGCCGATGGTTGACATCGCTACTGCATAGGGGTTGTAGAACTCTTCAGCCGCCTGCTCGTCAGTGTCGGCTACGTAGCCGTGGCCATGCACAGATAGGGGCACTTCCTCAGGGTCGTATCCGCTCTCGACGAGCGTCCGTCGGTGGAGGTCGGCGAACACCTTGAAGCGGTCAGGGCTGCCTCCGATGATCGCCAGGGCGACCTCCAGGCCACGCTCGGCTGCTCGAACTATCGAGGCCGGCGTGCCTCCAACGGCCACCCGAACCGGTAGCGGTCGACGCTCCGCCCGCGGGTAGATGCCCTGACCCTTGATCGGGGGTCGGAACTCGCCCGACCAGTTGACCTTCTCGTTGTCTCTTATCTGAAGCAAGAGATCGAGCTTCTCGGCGAACAACCCATCGTAGTTCTCGAGGGCATAGCCGAATAGCGGAAAGGACTCGATGAACGACCCGCGTCCGACCAGGAGCTCAGCCCGGCCTTTCGACACCGCATCGAGCGTCGAGTACTGCTGGTAGACACGCACCGGATCATCCGTGCTCAGAATCGAAACAGCGGGAAAGAGGCGTATTCGCTCCGTTTGCCCGGCTGCTGCGGCGAGCGCGACTACAGGCGCCGAAGACGCAAAGTCGGGGCGATGATGCTCGCCCAGCCCATACACGTCGAGACCGACCTCTTCGGCTCGTACGATCTCATCGACCACCTGCCGCAAACGCTCCGCGTGCGAGACCGTCTCGCCCGTCATCGGGTCCGGATAGGACTCGGCGAAGCTGGTGATTCCCAATTCCATCGGTTTCTCTCTTTCCCGAGGCTTCGGCCAGAAACGAGTGCTCAGACCGTCTGGCGCTCCCGGTGCTCGACTCTTCCGTCGGCGTGGATAGCGAATCGACCCTCAGAACGTGGGTGAACCGGGTCCGCACGATCCCAAGGCCAGCCACCGAACTGAGTCCGGCGATAGTCGATGACGGCCTGCTGCAATTCCTCCGCAGAGTTCATCACGAAGGGCCCGAGTTGGAATACAGGCGCTTCGATGGGCCTGCCCTGAAGCAACAAGAACTCTGCGGGCTCGCCTCGATTGTCGAGGGCCACCGGTCTGGAAGGGTCGAGCTTCATACCGACATTCGCCTCGGCGCCCACATCAGCTACCACCACATCGTCCCCCAAGAAACAGTGAAGCATCCGGTTCGCCCCTGTAGCGGCGGTGGGCAACTCCCAGCTCGCGCCCGAATCCAATCGGATCAGCCAAATGGCGAAAGAAGTGTCGGACCTGGAGGCCCACGAGTCGGGAGGTGGAGTGGGGGGACGTCTCGATTCGAGCTCTCCGGCGACAACCTCGACCGAAACCCCCGGGGCCGGTGTGACGGTGGGGATGTCCTCATCCCAGAGCATCCCGAAATGGGCCGGGACCATCTTCGACTCCGGTGGCAGGTTGAGCCAGATCTGAAAGAGCTCCAGGGGATTGGGCTCGTCGGTTTCGAGCAGCGGGAACATCTCGGCATGCATGATCCCGCTCCCGGTGGTGAGCCACTGAACGTCGCCCTCTCCGTAGCGCGCCGTCGCCCCAAGAGAGTCCGAGTGATCGACGTAACCCCGCCTGACCACCGTGACAGTTTCGAAACCGCGATGGGGGTGCTGGGGGAAACCGGGAACGGCCATCCCGTGGTACATGCTCCAACCATCCCGGTAGGAGAAGTCGGCCCCTAGGTTCCGTCCGATCAGCGGGTCGGTGGGACCCAGGTGCTCGTTGCCCGTCGGGTAGTGGTCGACGTGGTGGACGGTGAAGATAAAGGGGTCGACACCCTCCCAGGGGAATCCCAGCTCGACTACATCCAGTATGGCGCTCATTGTCACTTTCGGGTCGGCGTTGCTCAATGGGAATCGTATCGGCAGGGCCCTTATTCCAAGTCTGCTGTGTGCGTGCTCGTGCGTGGGAAGCGTTTCGGATGAGCGACAGCCCAGGGTCTGGTGGGCCCTAGATTGGCTTCGTGGGGACGAGGTACCACTTCATCACTTGGATCGAGCTCGCCGCTGGGCCAAGGCCCATATGGGAAACCCTGGCCAGATCGGAGGACTGGGTCGAGTGGTGGCGCTGGTTGAAAGAAGCCGAGGTGCTCGATCAGGGTGACGCCGCAGGCACCGGGCACTTGGTTCGGCATCAGGTCTCCTCGCCACTTAGATATCGGCTCACATATGTGGGAAGAGTCACCGTTGCTGAAGAGCCCGTGATGAGCCGGTTCCAGGCGGAGGGAGACCTCGAGGGGATCGGCCAGTTCGCACTAGAAGAGACTGAACGCGATTCCACTCTCATCACGTTCCATTGGCTCGTCGAGACACCCAAGATCTGGATGAACGTGCTGGCCCCACTGGCCAGACCCCTGTTCGTGTGGAATCACCACCGTCTGATGGATGACTTCGCTCGCGACCTGGCGAACGCGATGTCGGCAGAGCTGATCGGAGTCCGGAATGAGAGTGTCGACCGGAGGGACGACCGGTTCAACCGGATCCCCCAGCTCGGGGATAGATAGCCGACCCAAGGAGTCAATCGCCCGAGGGGGAACCAGCCTGTTGGAACCGGTCTGATGGCACCTCGGACTGCCCGGACTCGATCGCATCGATGATCACTTCTGCAACCACACCGGGATCCAACCCCTCGCCAAAACGAGGTGGTCTCCCGTGGATCGCACGTGTGGCCAACCCGGTCTCGGTGTGGGGAGGTCGAGCATCGATGACCAGCAGGCCTTCTCGCTTCAACTCGCGACCTAGCGCTTTGGTAGCCGCGCTCAAGCCTGTTTTCGCCGCGACGTAGGGGCTCATCCGCAACACAGGCTGCTCTGCGACCACCCCGGTGATGTTCACGAAGAACCCGTTGTCCATCCGGCGTGCCGCTGCCGCCATCAGGTGCAGTGGACCGAGGAGATTCGTGGAAACCAAGTCGTCGATTACCTCCTCCGGGTACGAGTCGATCGGCCCAAAGGCCACCACACCGGTGGCGTTGATCACACCATCGATCCGGCCGAAGTGCTCCATTGCCACTTCGATAAGGCGCACAACGGAGCCCGGTGATCTGATATCGAAACCGACCAGAATCGGGGATCCTGCGAGTCGTCCGGCCGTCTCTTCGAGTCTCGTCGAATCCCGTCCCGCGAGGACGAGCCTTGCGCCCCTCTGATCGAGGAGACCGGCCATCTCGCCCCCCAGGGCGCCCGAGCCACCGGCGACTACGACCATTTTGCCCTTCAGATCCATATCTGGCCTCTCATCGCTGCATCTTCGGAGCGGTGGGCAACAACGGATCGCCCGCCCGGTCATCCGCATGTGTGGCTCGTTCCGTATTCGGGCTGAGAGATCAAAGGAGACATGTGACTACTTCCACCACCGACAGGACGACCATGGACGTCGTACGAGGGCTCGGGCCATTTCATCGCACCAAGCTGGTGTTCTTGGCCGCAGCGTTTGCGTCGTTCCTCCTCTCCGTATCGCTGTGGTTCTTCGTGGACCGCGAAGTGGGGTTGTTCGTAGGGCTGTGGGTGCCGGCGATTCACTCACTCGGCGCACTCGTGCTGACGGGAGAGAAGCGATGAGCGAAGTCGCAATATTCGGCTTTGGCTCTGTGATGTTCATCGCAACCACCTGGGCCACGATCGCCTTCGGGGTTAGACGCATGCACGAGCTGCAAGACGAGGAGTTGGAGCGCACCGGCCGAAGTGCTCGTCTCGAAGACAGCGGCTTGACCGAGCTACACATCGACGCTGAAGCGGAGGCGGGCGCAGAGAGCCAGCAGTAGGTCTTGGAGTCTTCAAAGAACACCATTTGGATTCTCGGAGATCAGCTGAACCGGAAGATCGGTGTCCTTGCCGAGGGGGACCCGGGCAAGCATCGGATTCTCATGGTGGAGAGCGATGCCATGCTCACGGGTCGCCAATACCATCGTCAGCGCCTCCACTTCGTGAAAGCATCGATGCGCAGGTTCGCTCGGGAGCTCGAAGGGGTCGGTTTCGAAGTGGACTATCGAATGTCCGGATCGCTCGCCAACGGCCTTCGAAGACACATCGAGTCGCACAAGCCCGAGGTTGTGATCGCCACTGAGGCCAACTCCCGGCCTGTTCGACAACACCTCGACTCACTCGGCGTGGAATCGCGCCCCTCCAACCAGTTTCTGTGTCAGCCGTCGGAATTCGCCGAGTGGGCCGCGAACAGAGGGAACCTCCGTCTCGAGGACTTCTACCGGTGGCAGCGTCGTCGTCTCGGCTACCTGATGGATGGGGATGAGCCGGCCGAAGGCAGATGGAACTTCGACCACGACAATCGCGAACCGCCGCCGGAATCGGCCCTTTGGCCCGAGCCCCAGCGGTCTCGCCTTGGCGATCTAGACGAGGAAGTGCTGTCGGAGATCCCGACCGGAGCTCCCGGCGAGCATCCGGTTGGGTGGTGGGCAACCTCGAGACGGGCGGCCCTCTCGAGACTCGACCACTTCATCGCTGAGGTGCTTCCTCACTTCGGCCCGTACGAAGACGCAATGCTCTCCGACGATTGGCACCTGGCCCACTCGCTGCTCAGTCCCTACTTGAACAATGGACTTCTCCTCCCCGACGAGGTTTGTGATCGGGTCGAAGAGGCCTATCGAGCGAAAGCAGTTCCCATCAACTCGGCTGAAGGCATCATCCGCCAGATCATCGGTTGGCGAGAGTTTGTCTGGGGCATCTATTGGCTGTGGCCCGACCAGGGCGAGGGAAATGCTCTCGGGAACGATCGGGATCTGCCTCCGTCCTGGGTCGGCGAGGCCGCAACGTCGATGAACTGTGTGGCGATCACCCTGGAGGGGTTGGACCAGAGGGCCTGGGTGCACCATATCCAGCGCCTCATGGTTCTCTCCAACTTCGCCAACCTCTACGGGATCGATCCTCACCTCGTGCGCGACTGGATGCGGGAGCGTTACATCGACGGCGCAGACTGGGTGATGGGACCCAACGTGATGGGTATGGGGCTCTGGGCCGACGGCGGTCGGATGTCGACCAAGCCCTACGTGTCAGGGGGGGCGTACATCAGTAGGATGAGCGACTACTGCGGCGACTGCAGATTCGACCCAGGCAAACGAACGGGCGAGGAAGCATGCCCCTTCACGACTCTCTACTGGGATTTCCTCGACCGCCACAAGGATGTCCTCTCCTCCAACGCTCGGATGGCCCGTCAGTACGCCAACCTCGGGCGCCTGTCCGATGTCGACGAGGTCAGGCAAAGGGCAACAGAAGTGATCGCAGCGATCGGGGAAGGTGATCTATGACCGAACCGCGTCATTCATGAGAGTGGGCGGATAGAAACCATGAACGACCCGGCGAACAATTCGGGGGGTACCTCTACGCCCACCCGCGTATATACCGAGGCCGGGATACCCAGGTCGGCCAGGACCAGATCCCCTTCGATCTGCCCGAGCCCGGTCTTGGGCAGTGCCAGGGTCAATGTCCGGGACGCCAACACATGTGCTCCCTCTGATCTCCCGGTTGTGGCGTCCATGCCCGAGGGAACATCGAGGCTCAGGACCTCTGCCTTGGTCAGCAGCGACCATTCGATGAGGTCTAGAGCTCTCCCTCTGGCCGCACCTTCGATCGAATACCCAATCACGGCATCGATGACAAGTGCTGGAACGAAGTCGTCCAACTCGGACAAATCAGAGATCGTGCCCGGGGTCGCCCGATAGATGTCCAGCTGAACCTGGGGCACATCTCCCAAGCGAGCCTCGTCGCTAACGATCACTATCGAGTCCACTCCCCGATTGGCGAGGTGACGGGCAGCGCAGATCCCTCCACCACCGTTGCCTCCGGTGCCGGCGAGAACCACCACCGGGCCATGGCCAGAGGTTTCACGGAGCGACTGCATCGCCAGCTCGGCCATGCTCCGACCGGCATTCTCCATCATCTGGAACAGGTTCGGGCCCGTATCAGAGATGGCTATGCGGTCGATTTCGCGCATCTGCTCGGTCGTGATACCAGGGACCTCGACACCTCCGGGGGTGATGAAACGATCGGTCACGGGATGACCCGGGCGGGTGTGATGGGGGTGAGATACATCTGCGAAATCGCCTTGCCGAAGGTTCGAAAGGGCATCCTGGCACACGGTTTCGTGTCGATGGCAGACATCCGGCGAAAGGTCTGGATCCGAAGTGGGGTTGATGGAAGGCGGCAAGGTCATCAGTCTCGACCCAGAGACCCGTGCGGGGCTCCACCCCAAGGTACCCCTCGGTCGACTACTCATGAGGCAGAGATGGGACGACGTCTCGTTCCTCCATTGGGACGTCGATCCGGAAGCTGCACAGTCTCTGCTCCCGCCCGGACTCGACATCGATACGTTCGATGGTCGAGCTTGGGTGGGCCTGGTCCCCTTCCAGATGCGTGGCATCTCGCCAGCTGGGCTTCCCGCAGTCCCCTACTTCGGCACGTTTCCCGAGACCAACGTGAGGACGTATGTGAGGACCAACGAAGGACTGAGAGGTGTGTGGTTCAGTTCCTTGGAGTCGTCGCGCCTCATTCCCGTTGCAGTTGCACGAGCCGTTTACGCCCTCCCCTACTTCCATGCGTCGATGCACATCGAGCGTCACGGACGCACTGTCCGCTATAGCTCGCTTCGGCGCTGGCCCGGTCCGCGCGGAGTAGGAGGAACCGTGACCATCCAGGTTGGCGACCCTATCGACTCACGGGGCCCACTAGAGGAGTTCTTCACGTCCCGCTGGCGTCTGTTCACCTATCGCCGAGAGCGTCTGCTCAAAGCCGAGGTTCGACACGAGCCATGGCCCCTTCACGAAGCCTCCGCCCCCTCCTACGACACGTCCCTACTAAATGCCGCCGGCTACGAGGACACCCCCGGGCCTCCCCATGTTCTCTACTCGCCGAGGGTGCATGTGGAGGCATATGCGCCTACGCCTGTGGAGGCTGGATCCCGAGCAATGCGATGAGCCGAGTCGAGCGGCCGAAGCCCTTCCCCAGGCTCTGAGGCGAGAGTCTCTCCAGACGGCAGATGCTCCTCCCCGGAGACCTCGAAGGTGATCTCAACCTGGTGTTCGTTGCGTTTCAAAGGCGTCATCAGAATGACATCGATCATTGGCTCCGCGAGCTGAACGAGATCGAAGCCGACTACGAAGGCTTGGCTGTGTACGAGATACCCCTTCTGATGCGCTTTCCTGCCTTCTATCGCCGCTGGATCGACGATGGAATGCGGTCAGGGATACCCGACCCGAAGACGAGGAGCCGAACGATCACTGTCTACACCAATCGGCGAGAGTTCCTCGATGAAGTCGCGCTACCCGACGAGTCGGAGATCCTCGTAGCGCTCCTCGACCGAGAGGGCGGGATGGTCTGGCGCCATCTCGGCGCAGCGACTCAGGAAGCGTTGAGAGATCTGACTGCCGTTCTCTGCGAGATCACGACCCATCGATCAGATGTCGATGACGCCCTCGACCATCGTGACAGTGCTACCTCCAACCCAGAGGGCACCGGCCTCAGCCTGGGAGATGTGGATCCGTCCTGATCTGCCCAGTGCGGTTCCCTGGGTGGCGACAAAGGGCGGTGTCGCTTTTCCCTCGGAGACGAGCCATTGGGCAAGCGAAGCGTTGAGGCTGCCCGTGACCGGATCTTCCAGCATCCGACCGGCTTGATCGGGAAAGAACGCCCGAACCTCGTATAGAGCCTCCTCCGAGAAGGGATGAAAGCCGACCACTCCGATGAAAATGCTCTCCGGATTGGAGTGACGGGTGAAGTCGGGCTTCAACTCAAGCACGGCTCCTGCGTCGCTCACCTGAATGCCCACCCAACCAGGACCATTGTCCACCCAGTTCGCGTCGACGACGTCCCCCAACTCGATGCCCAGGACTTCGGCGAACGCTTCAAGCGCGCTCAACTCGACCTGCCCCGATCGAACCATGGGGGGAGCCTCGAACGAGAGTCGACCGGCGGAGTTGTCCAGCCGAACCAACCCGGCACCACACTCCTGAACGACGTGATCCTGGCTCTCCCTCTGCAGGCCGAGCCATACATGGCATGTGCCGAGAGTGGGGTGTCCGGCGAAAGGGAGCTCTCCGGAGATCGTGAAGATTCGGACTCTGTAGTCGGCTCCGCTCCGGGTCGGTGGCAATAGGAATGTCGTCTCAGAGAGGTTCAGCCAACGCGCGGTCTCGAGCATTTGGCGGTCAGTCAAACCCTCCGAATCGATGACCACCGCCAGCGGGTTCCCGGTCATCGCAGTCGTTCCGAACACATCGATGAACTGAATACGTCTCTTCATCACCGGGAACCTACGACGTCCGTGGGGATGCGCGCATCACCCATCCGGACCTAAGGGAGCTGCGAACCAACCATAAGGCCCGAGATACGGGCCAATAGGAGGTAATCATGGGCAAGCTCATCAAGACGATGGGGCTGGCCGCGTTGGCAGTCACCCTCATCGCACTGGCCGCAGTGCCGGGATCGGTCTCCGCGGCGGACCACCTCGACGCACCGGGACTGACGTCACCGGGCGGAGACGGCCGACTCGATATCGCCGATCTGTATGCGTTCAAGGACGGATCCGACACGGTGCTGATTCAGACGGTCAACCCGCTCACGACACCGGGGCCGAACCCTGGCTTCGATGCCGACACGAGCTATGAGTTCGTCGTCGACCAGGACGGAGACGCTAAGGCGGACAAGACCTACAAAGCGACCTTCGGGCCACAACAGCCGTCAGGCGAGCAGTGGGTCACCCTGAGGGCAACACCTGCCAATGGTGGCTCGGTGATCGCGGAGGGATGGACCGGTCAGGACATCCCGGTCGCAGGCGGAGGGCTCCTCCGTGTCGACCAGTTCGACGACCCGTTTTTCTTCGACCTGATCGCCTTCCTAGGTGTCGACGGTCGCAGTTTCTGTGACGGCATGGAATCGGACACCCTGGCGGGTTTCAACGTCTCCGGCATCGTCCTGAAGGTCCCGTCGAGCTCCGTCACCGACGGTGACTCGAGTATTGGGGTCTGGGCCCGGACGAAGAACGACGACGGCCAGGTCGACCGTATTGGCTTTCCCGCCATCAACACGGTCTTCATCCCGAGCGAGGTCAAGAATCGGTATAACGAGACGAAGCCCCGTAAGGATGCTCAGAAGTTCAGCCAATACCTGGGTGACTTCGCCGGAGTTTTGCTCCCCGACATCCTGCCACTCGACACCGCCAGCTCAGACGGTTTCCTCAACGGACGCCAGCCTGCTGACGACGTCATCGACATCGAGCTGCAGATCATCACCGGCGACATGAATGCGGGTGACTGCGTGGACCAAAACGATGTGCAATTCCCGGCCGGGTTCCCATACCTGGCGGAGGCCCACACCGAAAGCTGATCCTGAATGTTGGAGGCGTCCCCACCTGGGACGCCTCCAACTTCCCCAAGTGGAGCCAACATGAACAGATTCACCATCACAGCAATCACCATCGCTTCGATCCTGGCGATCGTTCTCGGGCTAGGGCCCATCTCAACGCCCGAGGCCGCGGGCCTCAATCCCACGGAGCAGGAGATCGAATTCTTTTCCAATCGGCTGGAGGCACAACCGACCGACATCATCAGTGCGACGCGCCTCGGTGTGGCCTACCGACAGAGACAGCGGGAGACGACCGACATCAGGTACCTCTACGAGGCCGAAGAAGTGCTTCGTCGAGGACTAGAGATGCTGCCAGGGTACGCACCAACGGAGCTTGCACTCGCTCGGGTCTTGATCGACCTGCATCGCTTCGATGAAGCCCTGTTGCTGGCCCAGTCCTCGGACGAGTCGAATCCGCAGCCTGACGCGGCCCTCGCCATCGGAGATGCGCTGCTCGCCATGGGTGAGTACGAGAGAGCAGAAGAGACCTTCGACGGGCTAGCCGAGCAGAACGTATCTCCCCCGCTTGCGGCGAGATTGGCTCGAATCGCCGAGCTTCGGGGAAACGTCGAGCTCGCCATCGGCCTCATGGAGGCGGCGCAAGCCGAAGTGGCAGCCGATTCCTCGGCCGGTGAGCCTCTGGCGTGGTTCTCCACCCGCCTAGCGGATCTTCATTTGTCGGCCGGACAAACCCGTGACGCGGAGGACCTCTTCAGGCTGGCCCTGGCGGCCCTTGCCGACTACGCCCCCGCAATTGCCGGTTTGGGTGACTTGGCAATCGCCAACGGCGATCTCGAACAGGCCATTGCCCGGTTCGAACGAGCATCAGAGTTGGCAACCGACCCAGCCTGGCTCTTTGCCCTCGCCGACCTCAATTCTCTGGTCGGTAGAGAAGATGTCGCCGCCGACTACCTGGAGGCCGCTCTCGCCACTATCGACCAATTCGGATCGATCCACCCGCGGGACTTCGCCTTGTACTACGCAGGGGCGTCCCAACCGGACCTGGCGGTGGAGTACGCCACCAAGGCCCTGGAGCAGAGTGAGGATATCTATGCCCACGACGTGATGGCCGTCGCCCTCCACAGCACCGGCGAATACGAAGAGGCGTGGATTCACATGCAGCAAGCGCTCGCCCTTGGCACGATCGAGCCGCTGTTCGACTATCACGCCGGCGCGATCCTCCTCGAGCTCGGGGAGGCCGACTTGGCCGTGGGCCATCTTGAGACGGCTATCTCAACGGGCTTGGACCCCTGGGATCACGAGCTGGCGGAAGGGCTGCTGCGGTCAGCCGAAGTCGAGTCGTAATCCCCTACTCCCCCAACGTGAACAGTTGCAGGATGAAATGGCGTCACGGGATGCCCGTGGCGGTGTGCGATGCGAAAAGGCATGGCTGCGCTCGCATCATTGGCGGGCTAGGACTCCAGACCGAGACGCGACTCAGCCGTTGACGGCCGGGATGATATGGGAACCATAGGCTTCGAGCGTGTTCTCCTGGTCATCGTGCATCAGGTAGACGCCATAGTGATCCACCCCCATTCGCTCGAGCTCTTTCATCTGCTCGATGTGCTGGTCGACCGTACCGAGGATGCAGAACCGGTCCACGATCTCGTCGGGAACGAAGTCGGTCGAGGGATTTCCTGCCTTGCCGTGATGGTCATAGTCGTAACCCTCACGCGCCTTGATGTAGTCGGTGAGGGCTTGGGGCACGAGCTCGGTGTTCTCGCCGTAGCGCTTGACCATATCGGCGACGTGGTTACCAACCATGCCCCCAAACCAGCGGAGCTGGTCACGCTGGTGCTCGATGTTGTCGCCCACGTAGGCGGGTGCCACCACACAGATGCTGACATCGTCGGGATTGCGCCCAGCCTCCTCGGCGGCTGCTTTCACCGCAGCCATGGTCCACTCGAGAACCTGGGTGTCGGCCAGCTGAAGGATGAAGCCGTCTGCGTGGGTTCCGATCGTGTGAAGCGCTCTCGGACCGTATCCGGCGACCCACATCGGGAGGTCCCAACCCCTCCCTTCGAGCCAGGGGATCTGCACCTGGTGTCCGTCGTAGTCGACTTCCTGACCCGCAACCAGGCCCTTGATCACCCGCATCGATTCGACCATCGTGGCGAGAGTTTTCGGCTTCTTCCCGATATAGCGCAGAGCCGAGTCCCCCCGGCCCATGCCACACACCGTGCGCTCGCCGTACATGTCGTTGAGCGTGGCGAACAGTGAGGCGAGCACCGTCCAGTCCCTGGTCCCCGGGTTGGTGACCATGGGTCCGACGATCATGTTCTCGGTCTCGGCGAGCATCTGGGAGTAGATGACGAAAGGCTCCTGCCAGAGGACATGGCTGTCGAAGGTCCAGCCATAGCTGAATCCGAGCTCTTCGGCGCGTCTGGTCAGCTCTACGACCCGACTCGCCGGCGGGTCGGTTTGAAGTACAACACCAAAGTCCATTGGGCCAAGTTAGCGACGAAGTGAGCGACCATGGGTCGATGCGCCGATTCCGTATAGGCCGTTTTGAGACCCTCGGGCTGAGAGATGCAGCGAGGGGGTCCCTACTCGCTGCGCACGCTGCAATAGGTGCCGGCGCTCTGGCACCGGGGATCGCGTCGCTTCCCCATCGCCTGGGTGCACCCCTTGCCAGGTCGTGGGCGTTGACAGCATTGAAGCTGGCCGACGTCCGTCTCGAGACGCACGGGCTCGATCTACCGGATCCCGAATCTCAGTATCTGGTCACGCCACTGCACGAGGGCTTCGCCGATGCCGTTGTTCTGACAGAACTGCCCCTCGACCTCCGCTTCGTAGTGCGAGACGAGCTCTTCGATTGGCCGCTTCTCGGCCGTGCCCTTCGACTGACAGATCAGATCCTCGTGCAACCGGAGCGAAGGGTCGTTGGCCTCCGCAACCTGCTCGCACGTATCGAAGCAAGTGCCTCGCGAGGCGAGAGCGTCGTGATGTTTCCTCAGGGGTCCATCCTCGGCGTCGAGACCGCTTTTAGAGCTGGGCCGTTCCGGATAGCCGACATGCTCGGGGTCCCTGTCTTGCCCATCGTCATCACCGGGACTCACAAAGTCTGGGAGCACCCCTACAGCGATCGTCTCCGGTTCGGCCAGGCCGTGGAGATGACAGTGCTGCCACCACTGGCTGTCGGCGCCGCCGCAAGGAGTACCCGGCAACTGGAAACCCAAATGAAGGAGATCGCGCTCCGCCGCCACGCGATTCCGCCGCGTCGGTTCGACCCAGACCGAGACGGTCTCTGGGATGGGTACGACTACGAGATCGACCCCTCTTTTCCGGACCTACTCGAAAGGGTGGCCGCGCACCGCCTGGCACTTCGAGCCTGATTGGCCGAGCTCGGTGTCAGACCTCTCGGGCGTCGAGTCCGATCACCGCGACTTCAGATGCTCAGTTGGCTGGTGCCCCGGGCCAGATACTCACCGTCGCCCGGTTGACCGTGATACTGGTCGTCGGCGATGATGACCTTTCCCTTGGATAGGACAGTCTCCACCTTCCCGGTCATCTCCCAACCCTCGTATGCCGAGTAGTCGACGTCCATGTGGTGAGTGTCCGCCGAGATCACGTGCTTCCCGTGAGGGTCGAATATCAGGATGTCGGCGTCCGAGCCGACGGCGATCGCCCCCTTCTTCGGGTAGAGACCGAACATCTTCGCCGGCGTCGTCGAGGTGATCTCGACGAATCTATTGAGACTGATCCGTCCCTCGGCGACACCACCGTTGTAGATCAGCTCCATCCGGTTCTCGACACCTGGCATCCCGTTGGGGATCTTGGAGAAGTCGCCCTGGCCCAGCTGCTTCTGGGTGCCAAACGTATGATGATCACCCATGCAGAACGGGCAGTGATCGGTCGAAACGACCTGGAGATCGTTGGTCTTCAAACCCTGCCAGAGCCGCTGCTGATGACCCGCGTCCTCGTCACGCAAAGGTGGTGAGCAAACGTACTTCGCACCGTCGAATCCGTTACCGAGATTGTCCAGCGACAAGAACAGATACTGCGGACAGGTCTCGGCCCAGACGTTGAGACCCTCGTCTCTCGCCCGGACAACCTCATCAAGCGCCTCCTTGGCCGAGAGGTGGACGATGTAGAGCTGGGCTCCCGTCACCTGAGCCAGTTTGATCGCTCGGTGGGTCGCCTCCCCCTCGAGGATCGACTTGCGAACCATCCCGTGATGGATCGGGTCGGTCTCGCCCCGCTCGAGAGCCTGCCCGACATAGACATCGATGGCGATCCCATTCTCGGCGTGCATGGAGATCGTTGCGCCGTCCTCGGCCGCCTTCTGCATCGCCCTGACGATTTGACCATCGTCGGAATAGAAGACCCCCGGGTAGGCCATGAACATCTTGAAGCTGGTAACACCCTCCCTGACCAGCTGCTCCATCTCTTTGAGAGTCTGATCGTTGATGTCACCCGTGATCATGTGAAACCCGTAGTCGATGGCGCAGTTGCCTTGCGCCTTCTCCATCCAGGCCTCCCACCCCTCCATAGCCGATTGGCCCACGGTCTGAACCGCGAAGTCGACGATCGTGGTAGTCCCACCCCAAGCGGCCGCCCGGGTCCCCGTCTCGAACGTGTCGGCGGCGAAAGTCCCACCGAAAGGGAGCTCCATGTGCGTGTGTACGTCGATGCCGCCCGGCATCACGTACTTGCCGGAGGCGTCGATGACTTCGTCGGCTTCCATCCCATGGTCCCTGGCGAGGATTGCTGTCACCTTGCCGTCCTCGATCAGGACGTCTGCCTCGCTCTGGTCTATGGCAGTGACAACGGTTCCGTTCTTTATGAGTGTTTTGCCCATGATTGTCCCTCCTACTTCTCGCGCGCCCTGTTGATCGCCGCTCTGAGCTTCTCCAGACCCTCGTCGGCCTCGTCCTCGGTGATGGATAGCGGTGGGGCGATTCTGAGGGTGTTGCCGTAGAGGCCACCTTTGCCGATCAGCAAGGCTTCGACCTTGGCCTCCTCCATGACGCGTGCAGTCAGCTCTGGATTGGGGGAACCGTCACCGTCGCGACCGAACTCCACGCCCAGCATCAGCCCCTTGCCACGAACCTCAACGATCTCAGGCACATCGTCGGCGATGCTGTGGAGCCCGTTCTTGAGCCTGTTTCCAACCTTGAGAGCATTGGTCTGCAGGTCGTTCTCGAGCACGAAGTTCAGATTTGCGAGGGCACCGGCAGTCGCGAGGGGGTTACCACCGAACGTGGATATCGAGTTTGCCTTCAGACAATCCATTATCTCCGGTCGTGCGACCACGCCCGCCATCGCAAGACCATTGCCGAGGCCCTTGGCGAAGGTGAGCAGGTCGGGAGTGATGCCGTGTGCCTGGTATCCCCAGAAATGCTCCCCGGTCCTGCCCCAACCCGTCTGGACCTCGTCGGTGATGAAGAGAATCCCATGCTCGTCGAGGACTTCTTTCAGGGCCCCGAAGAATCCATCGGGTGGGGTCACAAAGCCGCCAACCCCTTGGACCGGCTCGGCGATCATGGCGGCGACATCACCGGCAGTGGCTATGTCGAGCAGGTCTCTCAGGTCGTTGACGCATGCTTGCGTGAACTCCTTATCGGGCAGGTGCCCGAACGGACTGCGCAGCTTGTACCCACCGTGCACATAGGTCACCTGAAATGGCGAGAGGCTCGTCGCCGACCAGCTCCTCTGACCGGTGATGGCTACAGCCGAATGCGACTTCCCGTGGTAGCTGCCCCTCAGGGCGAGGATCTGATTCGACTTGCGATACTGGGTGGCCAGCATCAACGCAGTGTCATTCGCCTCGGTCCCCGAGTTGGTGAAGAAGACTTTGGCGTCGGGGATTCCGCTCAGGTCGGCGATCTTCTCGGCCAACTCGATCTGCGACTCGATCAAATAGAGGGTCGAGGTATGGAGCATCTTGTCCGCCTGAGCCTTGATCGCCTCAACGACTTCGGGTACCCGATAGCCGGACATGGTGGTGAGGATCCCACCAAAGAAATCGAGATACCGATTGCCTTCGGCGTCGGTCACATAGCGGCCCTCTCCATCGACCAGACTGATCGGCTCCGAGTAATAGAGCGCAAGCCAGGCAGGCAAGACCTCCTTGTGCCTGGCCAGAAGGTCTGTGTGCTTGCCCATTTAGTGCACTCGTCTCAGGGAGCCACGAGGTCGTCGTAGACATCCGGCCGACGGTCGCGGTAGAAGGCCCACACCTTGCGTACCTCATCGAGCGTGTCCATGTCCAGATCACGGACGATGACCTCCTCGTCGGTGTCCGATGCGGAATCACCTACGATTTGACCTCTCGGATCGACGAAGTAAGACGAGCCGTAGAAGTCGTTGTCGCCGTAGGGCTCCTTGCCCACCCGGTTGATCGCACCGATGAAATACTCGTTGGCCACAGCTGCTGCCGGCTGCTCCAGGTTCCACAAGTACATCGAGAGTCCCCGGCTGGTCGCAGACGGGTTGAACACGATCTTGGCCCCTTTGAGACCTAGGGCCCGCCATCCCTCCGGGAAGTGGCGGTCATAGCAGATGTACACGCCGATACGCCCTACGGCGGTGTCGAAGATCGGATATCCCATGTTCCCGGGTCTGAAGTAGAACTTCTCCCAAAACCCGTTGACATGCGGGATGTGAGTCTTGCGATACTTGCCCAGGTACGTCCCATCGGCGTCAATGACGGCGGCACTGTTGTAGAGGAACCCGTCGTCTTCCTTCTCGTATATGGGTACGACCAGGACCATTCCGGTGTCTTTGGCGACCTCGATCATCCTCTGCGTAGTCGGTCCGTCCGGGATCGCCTCCGCGGTGTCTTTGTGCTCGTCATCCTGAACTTGACAGAAATAGGGAGCATTGAAGAGCTCCTGGAAGCACATGACCTTGGCGCCCTGTTCGGCGGCGTCATAGGCGTACTTGACGTTCTTCTCGACCATCGACTCCTTGTCACCCGTCCAAGCGGTTTGCACGAGTGCGGCTCTAACGATGTTCGGCATGGAGTCAAACCTCCTCAGTTGATGCTGCGTCGGCGCTCAACCTACTAGTCCGTCGGGCATCCCGGCCACCCACCGCTGACCAGGCCCCAACAGGTTTGGGACTTTGTGCCCTACTGGACAATCTCTGAGTCGTCGACTCTGAGACTATGAGACTACAGATCGAGCAGCGAACCGATCTGGCCCTCCGCGCCCTTCTTCTCCTTTCAGGCCGTGAGCAGAACATGCGGGCACGGGAGATGGCTCCTTTGCTCGCTAGCACGGCTCAATATCTGCCCCAGGTGCTCGCCCCATTTGTCGCAGCGGGTTGGCTGGCCAGCGAGCCCGGACCTCGCGGGGGCTATCGGCTGGCCGCCGACCTCGACGAGAAGACGATGCTCGAGCTGATCGAGCTGAGTGAGGGCCAGATCGCAAGCGAAACCTGCGTCCTCAAGGGTGGACCCTGCGGAGAGATGGAGTACTGCGCGGTCCACCTTCCGTGGCAGGAAGCTCGCACCGCGTTGGTGGAGCGACTCGATCAGATCCCGATTTCCGAGACCGACAACGAGGAGAGAGACGATGTATGACGGATTCTGGCATCGAGCATGGCAATTCGCCTTGCTGTTCGCGGTCGTGGTGCTGATGGGCGCTTCGATCGTCGTCCAAGGCTCGGCTGTGTCGGAGGCTGATGTTCGGGAGATCATGTCCGAGCAAGGCCTGGCTAGGTCCGGTGACGGGGTTACCGGCGTGGCACTGGCAGGCAATGGTGTGGCGGTCGATCAGAGCATTCGCCCCGACCTGACACCCGTCGCCGACATGGCTGAGGCTCCCTCGGACGAGGAGCACGTGTCATATGCGCCGGAGGTGCCCCCGCCCATCGCTCGCCCCGATCAGCGTATCTTCGACGTTGAGATCGAATCGATCGAAGGTGTATGCCCCCTTGACCCGGAGAACGGTGTCAACACGGAGATGTGGGGTTTTCGCATCGCCGGACATGAGGAAGTTACATGCGGCTCGCCCGGCCCCGTGATCCGAGGACGCGTGGGCGACGTGGTCAACATCACTCTGACCAACCTCGCCACCAGTCAGCGCCCACACAACATCGACTTCCACGCGGTCACCGGTCAGGGCGGCGGCGCGGCGGATTTGACCGTCAACCCGGGTGAGAGCGCCACTATCCAGGTGCGGCTCCTCTACCCGGGTGCCTTCATGTACCACTGCGCCTATGGCGACGTCCCGTCGCATATCGCACACGGCATGTATGGGATGTTCATCGTCGACCCCGAGGTGCCTCTGCCCAGCGTTGAGCAAGAGTGGGCCATCATGCAAAGCGAGTGGTATGTCGGAGAGCCCGACGCAAGCGGGGAAGCTCCCTACGACCCCGACTCTTTGTTCGACGAGGAGCCGCGCTATGTGACCTTCAACGGGCGAACCGATGCGCTAGTGGGCGACAACACCCTGCGGATGAATGTTGGAGAGCGGGCGCGCATCTACTTCGTCAACGAAGGCCTGAATCTCGACTCCAACTTCCACCCAATCGGATCACATTGGGATCTGGTCTACCCGGAGGCGGCCACCCATCAAGCGAACAGAGCGATAAGGGGATCACAGTCGACGCTGGTCGTAGCCGGAGGCGGGACAGTCGTCGAACTGGACGCCATCGTTCCCTCCACGGTGATATTGGTCGACCATGCACTTGTCCGAACCTTCTACAAGGGGGCCATCGGCACGATCGTGATCGAGGGTGAGGCCGACCCTGAGATCTTCTCGACCGGAGCAGCCGAAGCGGCAACGGACGAGGGCGTCGAAGCGTCAGCCTCATTCGACGAGGAAGTGGTTATCCCTGCCAACGCATTCGACCCGGCCAATGCCGACAACGCCTACGACCCGCTCAACCTGACAATCCCGGTGGGGACGACGGTTCGCTGGGTCAACGGGGACACAGTGGCCCACACCGTCACTTCGGGTGTCTCGGACGGGACCATCGGGGAGGCCGACGGGATCTTCGACTCCGGGTTCCTCGAAGAAGGTGACACCTTCACCTACACCTTCGATGAAGCCGGGGAGTTCGCCTACTACTGCCTGCCCCATCCGTGGATGGTCGGCAGCATCACCGTCACCGAGGGTTGAGCCCCACAAAGGAAGGGCCCGTCGTCCCCGGGCCCTTCCTTTCTTCCAACTGCGTTCGAGTGAGGCCCTATTCGCCGCCTTCCTCCAGCACGATGTCACGACGCTCGTAAGAGCTGCCGTCGACATCGAGTCCCTGATCCTCGAGGGCAGCAACAGCCGCTTCTGCGAGGTCGCTGCGGTAGGCATCATCGGAGATCTCGACACCCTGGAGCTCTGGGATCTGGCTCGTTGCCACATCCACCGTTTGCTGCCACAGGTTCTCGTTCATGACGCCTATGCCGTTCGAGGCCGGGAAGACCAGGCCGAGAATCTCGTTCAACTGCCAGGCCTGATGGCTGCGTCCAAGCGTCGATCCGTTATCGAGGACGACGTTGACACACTCATCGAAAGCATCGAGACAGTGGATCCATCCCCGGAAAGAGGCCTCGAGGAAGCGCTGAGCGACGTCCTCGTTTCCTTCCTCGGCGATCCAATCAGCGTTCACCCACACAGCGTCCTGCAGCATGGCTGTCCCGACGTCGTTGAAGTCGATCACATTGAGATCGGAGGGCTGATACAGCTCACCCGTGTCAGTGTCGACGGCCTCGAGCACTTGGGCATACTCGTTGTAGATCATCGCTTCTGCGACGTCGATGTCTCCGTTTAGCAGGGCCAGCATGTCGAAGGACTGGGCCACCAGGTTGACATCGCCGCTGATGCCTTCCTGTTCGAGGGCGGCGGTCAGTTCGTACTCGTTGCCGAATCCCCAGTTGCCTACGTCCTTTCCAGCGAAGTCGTCGATGCTGTCGATGCCTGAATCGGCAAACGCAACCATCAACGTTCCGGAGCGCTCGAACACCTGAGCGATGTTGACGATGTCGGCATCCTGCTGGCGTGAGACGAGGGCTTTTGGCACCCAAGCGAGCCCGAACTCCGCTCCACCACTGGCCAGGACGGTCTGCGGGACGATCTCGACCGCGCCTTCGAGGATCTCGACGTTCAAACAAGCGTCCTCGTAGAAGCCGAGGTCTTTCGCCACGAAGTAGCCGGCGAACTGCGACTGGGCAACCCACTGCAGTTGCAGCCGGACATCATCGATCGTGTCGCAACCACCACCGTCGCCATCGCCGCCTCCGGTGTCATCGCCGCATGCAGCTACGACGAGGGCGAGAGCGCCGAGGATCGCCAGCCACCTGAGTCTTCGCATCATGGTTCCTCCTATCCAGGGTTTGGGTTGTCGAACTGGATCGCCCGAGCCTATCCATCCGAAACCCTGCCTTGTCGAGCTAGGTGGCGTCGGATGCCCGAAACGAGACATGCCAGGGCATGATCAGGCGCTCGGCCACCAACACGATCGCGTAGAGCGTCACCCCGAGAATCGAGGCCACGAGGATCCCTGCCCAGGCGTCGGCGTAAACGAAGAGACTCGCCTTTGTGAGGATGTATTGACCGAGTACATCCTGGGATCCGCCGAAGTACTCGGCGATGATGGCCGCAATGATCGAGAGGACCGCGACGACCTTCATCGCGGAGAAGAAGTAGGGCAGTGCATGCGGCACCCGAACTCGCCACATGATCTCCCTGGGTTTGGCGGCGTAGGAGCGCATCAGCTCGAGCTCGTCCTCGTCGACTTCGATCAGTCCTCTCGCGCTGTTGATCATCACCGGGAAGAAGACCACCACGGTGACGACTGCGATCTTCGAGACCGGGCTGGTCAGTGAGAACATGCCGTTGGCTATCGGGGCCAAGGCAATGATCGGCACCGAGTTGGCAGCAACTGCGAAGGGCATCAGTCCTTCGCGGACCGGAGCCCACCTGATCGTGACGAAAGCAACCCCGACTCCGAGAATGGTGCCCGCAACAAGGCCAATGCCGGCTTCGAACAACGTGTTGAAGCCGGCGGACCAGACGACATCACTTGTCAAGATGAACCGCTCGAGGATCAGACTGGGCCGCGCAAGAACAAACGTCTTGACGTCGAAGAGCCGGGTCAGCCCCTCCCACAGTGCTAGCACCAGGATGAAAGCGGCAATCGCCGGACCGGCCGTTCGCAGGCGGTGTCGCAGCGCCGACGGTGTCCGGGTGCCCGCAGGAACATCCCCCTCGAACGCCGAGACAAACTCCGTTTGGTAGACGTCGTCGATCTCGCTCGCCTTGTGCTCCTGATCCCCGACGGTCATGCACGCGCCTCCTGACGACGCAGAGCTTCACGCACCTCGGTGATCTTGTCGTAATAGGCCTGGGCCTCGCGTGTGTCCTCATCCCGAGGTTGAGGCAAGTTGGTTTCGACGACATCGCTGATCCGCCCTGGTCGTGGGGACATCACGACCACCCGAGTCGACAAGAAGACCGCTTCGGGGATCGAGTGGGTCACGAAGACAACGGTCGTATCGGTCTCATGCCAGATTCGCAGCACTTCCTGCTGCATCAGCTCTCTGGTCATCTCGTCGAGAGCGCCGAAGGGCTCGTCCATCAGGAGAAGCGACGGGTTGAATGTCAAGGCTCGGGCAATCGCAACTCTCTGCTGCATCCCACCGGACAGCTGCCACGGGTAGTGGTCCCCGAAATCTCCCAGCTGGACCAGGCTCAGCATCTCGTCGGCGATCTTGGCGCGGTCATCGACATCCATGATCTCGAGAGGTAGCTCGACGTTCTTTCGGACGGTACGCCAGTCGAGCAGAGTCGCCTTTTGGAAGACGATCCCGTAGTCGCGATCGAGCCGTGCCCGCCGAGGCGGCTTGCCGTTGATTTCGATCTCACCGCTGGTAGGCGTAGTGAGATCTCCGACGAGTCTGAGAAGGGTCGACTTCCCACAGCCGGAGGGGCCGATCAGGGACACGAACTCCCCCGCTTCAATCTGCATTGATATGTCGCGGAGGGCTTCGACACGACCCTCGCCTTTGCCGAATACTTTCCCGACCGAGTGTGCGTCGACCACGAGTTGGCTCATGCGGGCTCAATACCTGTCTCGAGGTCAAGCTCAACCGCCCGCACCGGGATGACGCGTCGCTCGACCCAGCTGACCAGCCCGACGAAGAGGATTCCGGCCAAAGCACACACGATCACCGTCGAGTAGAGCTTCGTTGACTGGACGGCAAACTGTTGCGAGAACGTGAGCAGGGCCCGCCCGAGCCCGTTCTGGAAGCCGGCCGGGAGCTCACCGATCAAAGCTCCGACGATGCTGGCTGTGGCAGACACTTTGAGGGCGGTGAATATGTAGGGCAGTGCGGCAGGAGTCTGCACCTTCCAGAGAACCTCGTTGGGTTTGGCGGCATAAGAACGCATCAGCTCGAGCGTCGTCGGATCGGGCGATCTGAGCCCGCGCAACGTGTTGATCGCCACAGGGAAGAAGGTCAGGTAGGCGGCGATCACGGAGACTGCCAGCCACTGAGGTATGTCGAGTCGCCCGCCCCAGACGACCACCATCGGTGCGATGGCGATGATGGGCACCGTCTGACTGGCCACCACGTAGGGCATGAATGCCCGCTCGGCGAGAAGCGACCTGACGAAGAGCACCCCCAGGCCAAATCCGATGCCAGCGCCGACCACAAAGCCGACGAGGGCCTCCCGGAGAGTCCAGAAGGTACGCGCGGCGAGATCGATGATCAGTATGGCCCCGCCCCGTCGCACCGGCTGGAAGAGCTCGATGACCATGTCCCAGGTGTGAGGCATGACCACATTGTCTGGGCGAACAGGCCTGATCCATCCCAATGCGCCCCAGACCACTTTGTATAACTCCCATGCCGTCGCCAGAAAAAGGACGACACCCACGATGGAGATCACCTTGCGAGTTCTCGGGGCAAGCAGCTCCCAGCGGCCCCTCTGTTCTCCTCCGGTGGTCATCGCGGGCGAGAATAGGGCCTTCGGCAGATGGGTGTGGAGTCCCGTCATCAACCGGAATCGGCGAGGTGTCTCCTGAGAGCGGGAAGCGAGACGAAACGTCCTCCGAGCCAAACCAAGGCTCGGACGACCGGGCCGAGCAGCCTCATACGACCCGAGAAGCTCAGTTCGCTGCCGACCGTGACCCGAGAGCCTTCATTGGTCGGCGCGACTTCGATCGTATCGGTGCTTCGAACTCGGTCGGTACCTCCCTGATAGACGATGATCCGTGGCGACTCAACGTCAACGATGTGATAGCGAAGAGTCAGCCCACCCAGCGAAGACAGGCGGTAGACGGCACCAGGAGTCATCGGCTCACCTTGCTCGAGGCGAGAAACCCGAACGAAGGGATCCCAGTGCTCCAGCTTCCCAAAGTCCGCCACCCGGGCGAAGGCGGTCCCCGGGTCGACCGATGTGACGAGCTCGAATCTCATAGTTGAAGTATGCAGA
>JAHEJW010000003.1:117000-119668 GCA_024638655.1 bacterium
GTTTTATCGGGTGGAGGTGTTGATATGAAACTCACCAACTGCACACCCAAGATCGATTGGTTCGGACTTACCGCCGGATTCGGCCTCTTCGCAATCGGTGTTCTCCTGACGATGACCTTCGTCGGAGCGGTGATCGGAATCCCCGTGTTGCTTCTGGCGCTCGGGCCGCTGACCAATCACACCACGTTGCGCGGGACCCCTTGCGCCCACTGACATGTGCAGGCTCTATGGATTCATCGCTTCGGAGGAGACCGGTCTCGAGTGCAGTCTCGTCGAGGCTCAGAACGCTCTCATCGTCCAGAGTGACCGCGACCTCCGGGGCGTCCGCAACCCGGATGGTTGGGGCCTGGCGGCATGGGATGAGGATCGTCCGGGGATAGTCAAGAGCACCTTGCCGGCCTTCGCCGACAGGGAGTTCGTCGAGATCGCCTCGTCGGTGTTCAGCAAGTCAGCCCTCGCTCACATCCGTGCTGCCACGGTCGGAAAGGTCGCCTTCGAGAACACCCATCCCTTCCAGTACGGCCCATGGGTGTTCGCTCACAACGGCACACTCGCTTCGTTCGAGCATGTCCGGACCCACCTCGACCTCGGGGTTTTCGGACCCCCTTCGGGGACGACCGACTCTGAGACGATCTTCCTCTGGCTGCTCAACCGAATGCACTCATACGGTCTGAATCCGTTGGTGCCCGCGCCTGGTCTCGAAGGTCTGGTCGAACTGCTTCACGACGCGGTGCGCGACCTCATCCAGATATCGATACGGGCCGGCTCGGATGACCAGCCCACGCTGAATTTCATGCTCGGTGATGGGGAGCATCTGGCCGCCTCCCGATGGGGCAACAGCCTCTACTGGACCTATCGGGTGGGAGTCACCGACTGTCAGATCTGTGGGACCCCGCACTGCCCGACCGCTGACGACAACTACCGCTCTGTCGTGGTGGCGTCCGAACCGATCACCGAAGAGGACTGGATCGAGATACCCGAGGGCACGGTCTTCGGAGCAGGGCCGGATGTCGCCACTATGTCACGAAGCCTCACGGGCAGCGTCTGGGTTCCGGCCTGACCGGGCGAGCGAGATTTAGGCCGAATGGCCCATCGAAAAGGCCTTCACAAAGGGCGCGAGCCGACCACAATGAGCGGTCACTGGGATAGGAGGTATCCGTATGAGCCCTGGAACCACGCGCTCTTCGAGGCGACAGGCCAAATGCGCCCATGAATCCACCATGACGGTTCGGAGCCATCGGGTCGAGCGACGCATCTGTGAGGGCTGCGCTCACGTCAGCTTCAGCATCATTGAAGAGGAGCTGATCTACGGCCGCCGGGACAAGTTCGCCCGGGACACCGATCAAGAGTTGGCATTGCTTGCCGGCTGATTCAGGCCGCTCGGTCGATGACGGACCAGAGCCGATCGAGATGACGATGCTCCGTGTGCGTCTGGCCGATCGACACTCGAATGAATGCCAAATCGCCGATTTTCGAAGGCGTCACGTACGAGTGACCTGAAGCGTTTATCGCAGTGCCCAGGTTTTCGGTGGCGTCGTTGCCATCGACGTGGCGGAAGCTCACCAGGGCAAATGGTGTAGGGGCAATCAGCTCGAACCGATCGTCATCAGCCAGCCTCTGCTCGAGGTCTCGCGCCAGGGCGACATGCTGGCGTATGTGGTGACGAATCCCTTCAGCCCCGTAAGACCTGAGCACGAACCAGAGTTTCAGCGCGCGAAACCTCCGACCCAGCGGAACGTGCCAATCGCGGTAGTCGATGACCTGACCGGACTCGGAGACCTGATCTCGTAGGTAGGGCGGCAGGATCGAGAGTGTGTCGATCAGCGGTGATCGGTCCCTGACGTAGAACACGCTGCAGTCGAAATTCGTGAACATCCACTTGTGCGGATTGAAGGTGTAGCTGTCGGCCAATTCCACGCCGTCCTGGAGGTGCCGGAACTCCGGGCAGATCATCGCTGACCCTGCGTAGGCGGCATCGACGTGATGCCACACCTCGAACTCCTTGGCGATTTCGCCGATTCGTCTGACCGGATCTACCGCTGTCGTGCCCGTGGTTCCCACCGCAGAGCCGATGAAAGCCGGAGTCAGGCCATCGTCGAGATCCTCTGACATGGCGGTCTCGAGCGCCGGAGGACTCATCGCATAGACATCGTCGACTTCGATGAGCCGCAGGTGCTGGTAGCCGGCGACTCGGGCACCCTTTTCTATCGAGGAGTGTGCTTGCTCGGAGGTGTACGCCACGAGGCTGTCGATCCCGGCGCTCCTTGAAGCAAGGTGCCGGGCGACCACCAAGGCGGTGTGAGTCGAGTCGGACGCACTCATCTGAATGACACCACCACCGGGGCCAGTCGTCTTCCACTCAGGAGGAAGCCCGAGCAGGTCGACCAGCCAGTCGAGCACTCGGCTCTCGATCTCGGTGGACGCTGGGCTCGTCGACCAAAGCATCCCTTGCTGACCCAGTCCGGCACTTGCCAGCTCCCCGAGGATCGAAGGAAAAGAAGCGTTGGCCGGGAAGTATCCGAACCATCCAGGGGACTGCCAATGGGTGAGGCCGTCCATCACGACCTCATCGAGGTCGTACAGGACCTCGCTGAACTTCTCCGGCTGTTCCGGCGCCACCTCCGGTAGGCGGGTTCGGATCTCGCCCGGCTTGACGTCCGGGAGTATC
>JAHEJW010000003.1:119768-166487 GCA_024638655.1 bacterium
CCGTTCGTCAATGGGTGGACCAGAACCCCAGTCAGATCGATCGCATCCTGTTCGTCGTCTTCGACGGAGAGAATCGATCTATCTATGAGGATCTACTCGCATCCGGGTCGTCCGTTTCTGGCTGATCGCCTCTCAGGTTTCGCTTCAACCAGCGGCGAATCCACCAGAGCTCGTCGTCGTTGGTTCCCGTACCGGGGATCGGCCGACCAGTCCCGGGTAGGTCGTCGAACTCGCCCCGCTCCATCGCCTCCCTTATGAGCCTGTCGACGTGGCTTTCGAATCGCTCGGGTGTTCCTGGCAAGGGCATGAAGACAGGTTATCCGGGGAGGAGGATCCGGATAACCCGTCTTTCTTCAGGCGCTGCGAGGGACTCGCGAGTTGCGAGACACCTTGATTTGGTAACGGCCTACGGACAGAGTCCGTTCCCTGGGCAGGTTGGCCGCCATCCTTTGCCTGCACGCCTGACGTCTGCGATCGTCGAGGATTGCGTTTGCTGCTTCGAGCACTTTGCTCACCTGTCCTTTCAGTACCCCTTGCGGTAAGGAGCATTTCAATGTATGCTCATTACATTAGCTCAAGTCGATGTAAGTAGTCAAATGAATTTCTCCCATTACTCGGATCGGCCCGTCGCCCTTGCGGTGGACCTCGTCAACACCTCACAGATGGACGGGGACCAGATCGCCACGCCTGATCAGCTAGAGGCTTTCCTGGAGTCCTATGCGGAGATGTGGGCAGGTGTCGCCACTCCCCCAAAGGCTGCGGACCTCGAGAAGGTGAGGAAACTCAGGTCCGACCTGCGCACGGTGCTCGCAACGAGAGACGAAGCCGTGGCGGCGGACATGATCAATGAGATTCTCGCTGAGCATGGGGCTGCTCCGAGGGTCTCCACTCACAGCGGAGAACCCCATCTTCACTTCGAGCCGATCGGTACATCCATCTCGTCGTGGCTTGGTGCCATCACCGCCATGGGCCTGGCCACAGTGATCATCGAGAACGGGGTGGAGCGGTTCGGGGTCTGCGGTGCCAGCAGTTGTGAGGACGTCTACATCGACACCTCCCGGAACCGGTCACGCCGCCATTGCTCCACGACCTGTTCAACACGTGAAGCGGTAGCCGCTTACCGGGCCCGGCAGGCAGAGTGAGGGCCTGAACACCACACACTCAGAGGCCGGAGGGCCTTCGGCGATGGACTTGCTGTCACCTCGTCCCAACGGCATAGGGTGGCGACGATGCCATCCAACCGAGATTCCACCAGCACCATTCTCGTGGTCGCTGGGGCAACCGCAGTCGTGGCTGCCCTCATTTTTGGGATCGGCGGTTGGATCGTGGCCAGCGGTCTGATCTCGGGCTCCGCTGCAACCATCCGAAGTGCGGCCGAGGTTGTCGACGACGCCGCGGTCGCCACCGAGGCGGCCGCTTTGAGCGTGACCAACATGCGAGCAGTAGTCGAGGAGATCGAGAGCGCGGCGCGATCAGGAGGACGAACTCTCGGCACCGTGGAGCAGTTGCTCAGCGACATCAGCGATCAGGCGACTGAGGACGTTGCTCGAAGCCTGGAAAGCACAGTAGACGCCATGCCCGGGATCATCCGGACTGGGCTCGTCATCGATCGGACACTGAGCGCTTTGAGTCTGCTCGGCGTCGACTACGACCCTGCAGTTCCCCTTGACACCGCCCTCGAGTCAATACGCGACTCACTGGCACCCTTGCCAGATGAGATTCGGGAACAGTCCCGGCTTCTCGACGAAGCAGCCGCCGACCTGGCAATGATCGCCGAGAGCTCCGGCAACCTCGCCGCAAGCCTGCTCGAGATAAGGATCGACCTGCTCGAAGCCGAGGACATCGTCAATGACGCAGCCCGCGGCATAAACGAGATGTCGACGCAGTTCGACGGGCTCGCTGACGACTTCGACGCATACCGAATGTGGATGCCGTTGCTGGTTGCCGCCGCTGCCCTCGCCCTCGGCGCGGTTGGGCTTGCCATCCTCGTCCTCGGCATCGACCGTGGCCGGACGGGGGGATCAGGCGAGCCTGCGTCGGAGTGAGCGTCTCAACAGAATCGCAGCCAGCAACCCGAAGACGAACCCGCCCGCATGCGCCTCCCAGGCAACATTCGTGCCACCGAGCCCGAACTGGGCGATGAACCACACGCCGAGGAATATCGCCGCCGGCACCGGAATGATGAACCACCCAACCAGGGACAGAACACGGTGGGCCGGAAACAAAACCGCATAGGCGCCCAGCACTGCAGCAATGGCGCCCGACGCACCAACGAGGGGAACCGTCGAATTCGGGTTCAGCACGACGAACGCTCCAGTGGCGGCGATGCCCCCGAGGAGATAGAGGAGCAGATACCGCACCCGGCCAAAAGCTTCTTCGACGTTGTTTCCGAAGATCCACAGGAACCACATGTTGAACAGGACGTGACCTATCGACCCGTGCAAGAACAGCGAGGTGAGCACCGAGATCAACGGCTCCTTCTCGGGGAAGACGGGCTGACCCGGCTCCGAGCTGCAAGTCGAATCGATTATCTCGGATTCGCTGAGAGGATCGCCGGTGATGATTTCACAACCGATCGCCGCACGTCTGTAGAGAAACTCCTGCTGTTCGGAGGGAGTGTCGCGTGCCTGAATGGCGAAGAAGACGTAGAGACAAGCTGCGATCAAGACGAGGGTGACAACCGCGGTGGACCTGGTGGGGTTGATGTCACGAAGCGGAAGCACTTGGGAATGATATGTGCGCCAAGGGCCGAGGACGCTCCTAACCCTCGTGATCCTCCCACCAACGGATCACCCGCAGGGCGCGGAGCGTATTCCACCTTCCAGGCTGGCGGCCACCCTCCATCTTGAAGAAGGTCTCACCGGAGTATGTGGGGCCCACCCCCCACCGACCGTCGCTCCTGCGACGCTCATGCACCAGGGCAATTGCCTCTCCAGCCCGAGGATCTCGTGGCGCGTGGACGTCGCGCATGTGGTCGAGGCCGCGGAGGACGTCGTAGTGCCATCGCGGGGGGAATGAGAACTTCGTCCAAGCTTCGTTGATCACTTCACCCGTCCTGTGGGACCGAAACATGTGATGGTTCAACATGAACTCCACGCCCGACTCCAGCGCCAGGTCTGCGCCGTCGTTGCCGGTCCGCCGTTTCCAGATGAGGAGACCTTCGAGTACCGAGATGGTCGTATGGAACGACGAGTGATACACGCCGGGCTGATAATCGCGACAGTTCCAGGCGCCGTCGTCGAGCCGCTCCGAGATCAGGTAATCAGCGATTTCGTTGATTCGCGAGTCGTCAGAGTCGAAGTATGAAGCAATCGAGAGCACCATCCCATTGATGCATTTCTCGGCGTGGGGATGGCCGACGTGATAGGAGACCCCGCCGTCGATCCAGGCGGCGCGGTCGAGCAGTAGTCGGGCGCCCTCAACCGCCTGGGGAGATGCTGGATCAACACCGAGCCGCCTCAGTAAGAGCAGCGTGTAGGTCGTCGAGGTCCACTTTGGACCGTAGAGACCCCCACCCCAGCCGCCGTCGGAATCCTGAGACTCCAGAAGGCGCTGGCCCCACCCTTCGGTCGAGACCCTGTTCCTGGTCTCATCCCAATCTGATTCCGGCTGAGCAAGGAGGTCGCGCTGAGTCTGCCATCCAACGGCCGGATCTCCGGCGATCAACCACTCCACCGTCTGCTGATCAATCACAGGTCAAACCCATGCGTCTCCCTGGCCCGAATTCGTCTCGGTTCCGCTTCAGCGAACCGGAGTCATCTCCAGTTTCGATCGGTCAGGCGAGTACCGCCTCGAGGGTGATGTCGACGTTGCCTGCCAGCGCCTGGGAGACAGGGCATCCGTTCTTGGCGGTCTCCGCAAGGTCCTGGAATACCTCGTCGGCAATCCCGTCGACGTTGGCTGTCACCTTGAGCGCCATCTTGGTGATGCCTTCTCCCGGCACGAATGTCGCAATGGCTTCAACGTCGAGACTGGTCGGTGGAGTGTCGTTCTTCGCCAGAGTGTTGGAGAAAGCCATCGAGAAGCATGCCGAGTGAGCGGCGGCGATCAGCTCCTCCGGACTGGTCAAGGCACCATGTTCTTCAGATCTCGCCTTCCACGTCACCTCCATTGGTGGCGCGGCCCCAGAGTCGAGAATCGTATTGCCACTCCCGTTGAAGAGGTCACCCTCCCAATGTGTCCGGCCGGTGCTGTCGAGTGCCATGTTCGGGTCCTTTGTTCGACGTGGCGGCGGAGCCTAATAAGCCGAGTCGCCTGTCCATCCCGCCCGGGAGTGCCCACCCGACCTGAACGGAGGCCTAATCGGCGTCGACCAGGAACCTCTCGATCTTGTCCTCTGCTGCCTCGGTGATCTGGCTCTCCAGCTTCCTGAGGGCGCGGGCTATCGCCAACTCTTCACCGATTACCGGCTTCACAGGGTCGGCCGGGTTTCTTCGAGCCCTGCCAGTGGCCTCGAAATGGTCGCCCCGCAGATCGAGCACAGCTCGTGCCGTGGTGTCTGTGTCGTCCTCCTCGATGTGGATCGAGAGGGTGACATCCTTCTCCTGCTCCATGTGACCCCTTTCGCTGTCCCAACCGAAGCTACACCCTCGTCAAGAGATCCACCTGACGGTCACAAACGCCGGTCGACGGCAGCAGCAACTCCCCTGAGCTTGTCCATCATGTCGGCAAAGCCGTCGAGGGTCAGGCTTTGCTTGCCGTCGCTCAAGGCCGTTTCCGGGTCATTGTGCACCTCGACCAGGAGGCCGTCGGCCCCTGCGGCAATGCCTGCCCTCGCCAGATGTGGCACCAGACTTCGTTCGCCTGCCGCGTGACTGGGATCGGCGATCACGGGAAGATGAGACTTCTGCTTCAGCACCGGAATCGCTGAGATGTCGAGCGTGTTCCTGGTTGCGGTCTCGAACGTTCGGATACCCCGCTCACAGAGGACCACCCGTGAGTTGCCTGCAGAGACTATGTACTCCGCAGCCAGCAAGAGCTCCTCAACCGTCGATGAGATCCCTCGCTTGAGGAGCACGGGCTTCTCCTGCGCCCCAGCTTCGGACAGCAGCCGGAAGTTCTGCATGTTTCGGGCTCCGATTTGGAGCATGTCTGCATATGACGCCACCAGCGCGATGTCCTCTGGCGCCACGACCTCGGTGACCACGGGCATGCCGGTCTCGGCTCCGACTTTGAGAAGCAGGGCGAGGCCCTCCTCTCCCAGACCCTGAAAGCTATATGGCGATGTGCGAGGCTTGAACGCACCACCACGGAGCATCCTGGCTCCTTCCTTAGCGACGCTGCGCCCGACTGCCTCGAGTTGCTCGGCGTTCTCCACTGAACAGGGACCGGCCATCACCACGACTTCCTCGCCCCCGATAGTCACATCGCCGACCCTGACCTCCGTGGGACCTGGTTGGTACTCGCGGGACACATGTGGATACGGAGGCGCAACACCTCTGACCTCCGAAACCCCCGCCATCATCTCGATCTCCGGAGCAAGCGCCTGGGCCTCCGAGTCGATCAGTCCGATGTGGGTCTCCTCACCGACCACACTGACCAGCAGGCGCCCTCCCTGTTGTTCTACGTACCTGACGACCGCGGCCTTCTCCTTCAGAGAGCATTCCGGGTCGAGAACGACGATCATGCGGGCGCTCCCGTGAGACGGAGACCCGCCAGAAAGTCACCAGGGTCGGTCCCGGACTCGATCGAGTCGATCAGTGCGCTTCCGATCACTACACCATCGACATACGGAGCCAGATCTTCCACTTGGCTCCTATCGCGGATGCCGAACCCGGCCAACACCGGCAGCTCCGATGCGTCTCTAACCCGTCCCAAATACTCGAGATCCGAGTCGGCGAAGTGCACGTTCCCACCGGTGACACCAGTCGTAGTCACGGCGTAGACGAACCCACTACTCGCCCCAGCGATGGCACGGAGACGATCGGGAGGCGTCGTTGGAGTCACCAACTGGACGATGGCCAGACCTGATCGTGCGAGGCGATCCCTCAGCTCACCGCTCTCCTCCAAAGGGAGGTCGGGAACGATCACACCCGAAACGTTCGCCTTCGAGAGTGACTCTCCCAGCCGGTCTAGGCCGTAGGCGAGAAACGGGTTGTAGTAACCCATCAGCAGCACAGGCGCGTCTAGGTCCAATCCTTCGAGTAGTTCGAGGATCCAGTCGAGGGTGACTCCGTTTTCCAGAGCGACATGGCTCGCCTTCTGGATCGTCAAGCCGTCAGCCATCGGGTCTGTGAAGGGAACACCGACCTCGACAACGTCCGCGGCAGCAGCGACCGCCTCCAGAATCGTTGAAAAGCTACCCAGATCGGGGAATCCCGCCGTGACGTAACCACAGAGCGCCGGGCCGTCGGAAGCCCTGATAGCCGCGGTGATCCCGTTGCCTCGCTCAGTCATGAGGTACCTCCCCGTTGATGATCTGCAGGTCCTTGTCTCCGCGCCCGGAAAGACCGACCACGATCCGGCCACCGGGGTGGCTACCAGCCCATCTCCTCGCGCCGGCCAGCGCGTGGGATGACTCCAGCGCGGGCAGGATTCCCTCTTGAGACCCGCACTCGTTCAAGGCATCGATCGCCTCATCGTCCGTTACCGACTCGTACGTCGCTCGACCCAGGTCACGGAGCAATGCATGCTCGGGACCAACCCCGGGATAGTCGAGACCGGGTGCGATGGAGTGGGTCTCCAGGATCTGACCGTGCTCGTCCTGTAGCAGGGCGCTCATCGCACCGTGGAGCACTCCGGTGGTGCCGGCTCCCAGAGTCGCCGAGTGCGACTCGCCGGGACGACCCCCTCCACCGGCCTCGATCCCGAGGAGCTCCACGTCGGAGTCCGCTATGAAGCCGTGGAAGAGCCCGATTGCGTTGGAACCACCCCCCACGCACGCCACCGCGACGTCGGGGAGATCTCCTGCGGCGGAAATCGTTTGTCTCCTTGCCTCGCGGCCGATCACCGCCTGGAGCTGGCGGACGAGCCATGGATATGGATGAGGTCCGACCACCGAGCCCAGCAGATAGTAAGTGCCGGCCGGATCGGCCACCCAGGCGCGGAAAGCCTCGTCGATGGCCGCCCTCAGTGTCTGGTCGCCGGCCTCGACGAGAATCACCTCGGCGCCGAGCAGGCGCATACGTTCGAGGTTTGGCCGCTGTCTACGAGCGTCGATGGCGCCCATGAAGATCGTGCAGGGCAGACCTACACGAGCCGAGGCCGCGGCGGTGGCCACCCCATGCTGACCGGCGCCGGTCTCGGCGACTATGCGCTCCACACCGAGTTCTCTCGCGATGAGGGCCTGACCTATGGCGTTGTTTATCTTATGAGCACCGGTGTGACACAAATCCTCCCGTTTGAGATACACCTCGGCGCCCCATCTGCTCCCGAGCGCAGGCGCAGGCGTCAAGGGAGTCGGTCGGCCGACGAAGTCGGCCAGCTCGGCCTCCAACGCGGTCATGAACTCTGCGTCGGCAAAGAGATGCTCGGTCTTCTCCTCGAGGCGATCGAGAATCGAGGTCAGGGTCTCGGGCGCAAACCGCCCGCCGTAGGGCCCGAAGCGCCCGTTGGGTGGGGGACCTCCCTCGATGAGCAGCTCGATTGGGCTGGCTGTGGTCGTGGTCATGTCTTCACCGACTCTTTCTCATGTTGTCTCACTGCTGCCAGAAACTCTCTGATCCTGCCCGGGTCTTTGACTCCAGGCTTCGCTTCCACTCCGCTGCTCACATCGACTGCGTAAGGCTCGACAGTGGCGATAGCCGTCCCCACGTTCGCCGCGTTGAGGCCGCCGGCGAGAGTCATCCTCCCCCGGCCCGCGAACACCGCTGCTCGCTGCCAGTCGACGGACTCTCCAGCACCGCTGGCACGCCCCTCGTAGTGGAACCGCCTTCCGACCGTGCCCGACAGGTATGCCCCCAACAGGTGGTCGTCGCCTTCCCGGAACACCGGCAGGATTCTGGAGCCGTCAGGATTGAAAACGGCCCGGTAGTCGACCTGCACGAGGTCAGCCGGGAATCTCGCCAAGACCTGATTCACCTCGGCTTGGTCAGGCCTCAGGAACACAGCAACTCGCAGGACCCGCCCCGGGAGCTCCTTGGCGATTTCGGCTGCTCGGGTCACACTGACCTTCCGCGCAGAGTCGGCGAACACGAATCCGACGGCATCAGCTCCGGCTTCGACTGCAACCTGCGCTGAGGCAAGGTCGGTGATCCCACAGATCTTCACGTGAATGGTCACCAGACCTCCCTCGACGTCACCCTTTCCCGACCGGCCTCGAGCATGTCGGCCGCCAGCCGGGTTGGGTCATCTGCTGATACGAGGGCAGTCCCGACCAAGACGAGCCGATAACCGAGCTCGGCGACCCGACTTGCGTCTTCGGGTTTGACGATCCCGCTCTCGGCTACCAGGGGCAGGTCGAGCGGCAGATCGCGGATCAGTCGCTCATGACGACCTGCGTCGACGCGAAGGGTGCTGAGGTCTCGGGCGTTCACGCCGACGAGCACATCACGATCGAAGACGACCGAAGCCGACGAGATGTCCTCCTCATCGAAGAGCTCCACCAGGACGAACATCCCGAGGTCCAGAGCAAGGTCGGTCATTTCGATCAACAGCGATTCGCTGAGCATCCTGGCAATGAGAAGCACACCGGAACCACCTGCGGCCCGCGCCTCTAGAACCTGGATCGGATCGACCAGGAAGTCCTTGCGCATGACGGGCAGGTCGACGTGGCCCACCACACTTGGGACGTGGTCGAGATCTCCGGCGAAATGAGAGGGCTCGGTGAGGATCGAGAGGGCTACCGCGCCAGACGAGGCGAGGGCTGTGGCAATTCCTACCACCGCCGCCTGGTCGTCCTCGCCAGAAGTCAGCCTCCCTTCCGAAGGGCTCGCGAGCTTGGCCTCAGCGATCAAGTCGAAACCGGTCTCCGACAGTTGGAGGCGTAGAGCTGGGCTGGCCGGAGGTGTCCCGGAAAGGAGCTTCGCACCGCCCGGAGCTTTCCGAACCCGTTCAGCTCGGAGACGACTGGCGGCCGCCATGACCGCCAGGAAATCAGACATGCGCAGCCCTTTGGCCTGTCAGTTGGTCAACCAAACGACCGGCGCCACCGTCGTCGATCGCGTTTCGGGCACGCTCGACTGCCTTGGCCGGAGTCGTCCCCATGACCCGTATCGCCAGAGACGCCCCGAGGATCAGAGCATCGCGGTGAGGGCTCTTCTCCCCCTCGAACACCTGCCTCATTCGTGATGCGTTGTGGTCCGCGTCACCGCCGAGAAGGTCTTCGGGGGAGCACCGGCCGAAGCCGAAGTCGGCCGGATCCTCGACCGTCTCGGCCACCGACCCGGGACGTACATCCAGCAGGTGGTAGGGCCCTACTGGCGTCACCTCGTCCCACCCGGGGGCGCCGTGGACCACGAAGGCACGCTCCATCGGCATCCCAGCCAGGGTTTGGGCGATTACCCGGGCCATGGCGAGGCTGTAGGCGCCGATGACATGATATTTGGGCATCGCCGGATTGGCGAGTGGGCCGGCCAGATTGAAGAGAGTCCGCACGGCGAGAGCTCGACGCACTGGGGCGATCGACTTCATCGCAGGGTGATACGCGGGTGCGAAAAGGAACGTGAAGCCCGTTTCCTCGAACGTCTGACCGGCTCGACGAGGATCGAGCGGCATTTCCAGCCCCAGTGCGGCGAGGACGTCGGCGCTGCCACTCTGACTCGATACGGAACGATTTCCGTGCTTTATCACCGGTAGTCCTGCCGCTGCAGCCACCAACGCCGAGCCGCTAGACAGGTTGAGACTTCCCGAGCCATCGCCACCCGTGCCCACCACGTCGACCGCAGCGGTGTCGCTAGGGATGTTGGGGCGAACGGCGAGATCGCGGAGCCCAAGGGCAAAACCTCTTAGCTCGTCGGCGGTCTCGCCTTTTGAGCGGAGGGCGATCAGGACCGCAGCGGCGACGATCTCATCGAGTTCGTCGCCGGTGAGCTCCACGAGCAGCCGGCGGCTCTCCTGTTCGGTGAGGTCCCTGCCTTCGACCAGTTTCTCGAGAAGGTATCTCATGCGACCACCTCTGGCTGCTTCGCCGGCAAGAGCTGCAGGAAATTCATGAGCAGACGGTCGCCGACCGGAGTGAGCAGGCTCTCTGGATGGAATTGCACTCCCTCCAGAGGCAGTTCTCGATGACGCAGGCCCATGATCTCGCCTTCGGATGTGTACGAGGTGATGACCAGCTCAGGGCTCAGCTCATCCTCGAGGACGGCCAGCGAGTGATAGCGACCCGCTGTGAACGGGTTGGGCAGGCCCTCATAGATCGTTCGTCTGTCGTGATATACGGGACTCGGCTTCCCGTGCATGAGGCTCTGGGCCGCCCCGACCGTGGAGTCGAACGCCACGGCCAGCGCCTGGTGACCCAGGCAGACGCCCAGGACCGGGACCCTCCTGGCAAAGGATCGGATCACCTCGACCGACACACCGGCTTCCTCGGGACGACCAGGGCCGGGCGAGATCACGACGTGCGTCGGGCCGAAATCGACTGCCTCGTCAACAGAGATCTCGTCGTTGGTCCTGACGGTGACGTCCGCTCCCAAGACCAGCAGAGCTTGAACGAGGTTGTAGGTGAAGGAATCGTAGTTGTCGATCATCAAGACCCGATTGCTCACAATCCCTCCTTGGCCAGGTCGAACGCACCTTGAAGCGCTGCCGCTTTGGAGAGGACCTCTTCGTGCTCGTGGGCTGGGTCGCTGTCGGCGACGATGCCGGCTCCGGCCTGGTAGCTGTAGCGACCCTCCTGAAACACCATTGTCCTGATGGTTATGGCCTGATCCATCGAGCCGCCATGGCCGAAGTAGCCAACAGAGCCCGAATACAGGTCGCGGCTCACCGGCTCGAGATCATCGATCAGCTGAATTGCGCGCAGCTTCGGGGCGCCCGACACCGTCCCGGCCGGGAAGGTCGCTGCAAAAAGGTCGAAGGCGTCGAGGTCCTCTCTCAAGCTCCCGGTGACTCCACTCACCAGATGCATCACGTGGCTGTATCGCTCGATGGTTCGGTAGGGGTCGACCGCTACGGAACCAGCGCGTGCAGTTCGTCCGAGGTCATTCCTGGCCAGGTCGACGAGCATCACGTGCTCGGCGGCCTCCTTCGAGTCGGCTAGCAGCTGTCTCTCGAGCAGGAGATCGTGCTCGTCATCTTCGCCACGCGGCCTCGTGCCGGCAATCGGCCGCAGCTCGGCGGTCTCACCGCGGAGTTTGACCAGCGCCTCCGGTGAGCTGCCAACGACCTGCAGTTGGCCGAAGTCGAGGAAGTACATGTAGGGAGAGGGGTTGGTCAGCCGCAGCGCTCGATATGTCGAGAACGCATCGATGTCGGTCTCACCGGAGAATCTGATGGCGAGCACCAGTTGGTACACATCCCCTGCGGAGATGTGCCCTTTGATTTCGGTGACGCCCGACATGTACTCGGAGCGGGTCATGCTTGGCATGGGCTCGCTCTGGCTTCCCCCACGCTCCACGCCGACGATCGGGCCGCCGAGGGTCGATATCACCTCCCGTCTGAGGGACTGGCGATCCGACTCCGAGCCCGAGTGGAGAAGCGCCATGCGTCGGGTCAGATGATCGAAGACCAGGATCGACTCTGTAGCCATGTACGACCCTTGCTCAACCGTTGCGGGATGAGGCGCCCGACCAACCGGATAGAGATGTCTCACCAGGTCAAAAGCCGTGACACCCACCAGCCCTCCCGAGAAGGGCTGGCCCTTGATGACGGGCCCACATTCGGGCACCCCGGACAGGGCCTGGCGGAGCCCATCCAAAGGGTTGTCGGCTAGGCGGATGTCGCCGGCGTAGACCTGTCCATCAGCGATCGAGAACCGGCCAGCCTCACCGAACCCGATGAACGAGAAGCGGCCCTGGCTGCCGCCTTCCACGCTCTCGAGCAGGTACTTGGGGCTCAGATCGGATAGGCGAAGGAAGGCGGAGACCGGAGTATGGAGGTCTGCGGCTATGTCGAATGGGGATTGCATGTCTCCTCGATTTGTTGACGGACCTGAGGAGCGCCCCAAAATGAAGAACCCACCTCACGGTCTCGAGGTGGGCTTGGTTTCTGAGAATACAGAGCGTCAGTCGCCACCTCTTATGGGGACGACCACCACCAGTTGCGGGTTGCCGCGGCGCTTGCTCTGTTCATTGAGGTGAGAGTTGTAATACCGATGGCCACCCAAGTCAACATCGAAACGACTTCGAAGACGGAGGCGAATGGCGCCGCTACGCCCGGAAACGTCCATTAGGCCCTGTTTGAAAAGCCCAGGCGCAGGGTATTTTCCGAGTTGGAAAGCAATCCAACGAAAGGCAAAGACAGCAATGTCACCGCAAACCAAGGAGACCTTCGAGAAGGCTGCCTACACGGCGGTGGGAGCTCCGGTAGCAGCCGTGAAGGCACTCAGCGCCAGGCTCGCTGACTTCCGCGAGACGATCATGGAATCTCGAAGCGAGTTGACCGAGGACCTGGCCAAGGAATTCGACAATTGGGTGAGCGAGGGCGAGCGCGTCGTGAACATGGCCCTCGAGAGGATTCGCCGTTCGGGAACCGCCGAGCAGGCTCGAGCCGCCAGTGAGCGAGTGAGAGAGCGTGTCAGCAAGACCGCCGAGGGGATGAAGTCTGAGATTGACCAAGCTCTCGACATGATCGAGCCAGAGGAGTCTCTGGAGACCATCAAGGGCATCGGCCCCGGATACGCAAAGCGCTTCAACATGGCAGGAATCGCCGGGATCAGCGCCCTGTTGATGAAGACCAGCACCAAGGAAGCCATCGACGAAATCGCTGCCAAGACCGGGTTCACGGCCGACCAGATCGCCCAGTGGCGGAAACAGGCCGACCTCACCCGAGTCAAGGGAGTTGGCGACAGCTACCTGGGCCTGCTCCATCGAGCAGAGATCTGGACCATTCCGCAGTTCGCCAAAGGCGATGCCGGAAAGATCGCCGAACGCATGAAGAAGATGGACATGCCGGGGATGCCCGATCAGATCCCCGGTTCGGATCAGGTTTCGACTTGGATAGGCGAGGCCAAGAAGCTCGCACGCAGCTGAGTTCGATAGCTCATCTCAATTCACACAATCAAGGAGACGAAATGACAACGACTGCAAAGAAGTTGAAGGACGCCGAGGACAAGATCGCCAAGGCGCAGAAGGTGCTTGACAAGACCAAGACCGGTCTGCGCGCCGCCGAGGAGGTCGTGTCCGCGACTGAGAAAGCATCACGCAAACCGCTCGTGGTCGCTCTGGTGCTCTTGACGATCGTCGGCGTCGCGTGGGTGCTGGCCCAGAACGCCGGCAAGCGCTGACACCGACCCAATAACGAGGAATGGGGCGGTTGCCGCTCATGGGCGGTGATCGCCCCAGCCCCGCATCTGCTAGTTGTGAGTGGGGAACCCGAGATCGACACCGCGGTGGATCGGATCGGCCCAGCGGGAGATGACCACCTTCTGGCGAGTGTTGAAGTGGACTCCTTCGGGACCATATATCGCGTGACTCCCGAAGATCGAGTTCTTCCAGCCTCCGAATGAGTAGAAGGACAACGGCACGGGTATCGGGACGTTGATTCCCACCATCCCGACCTGGATCTCCTTCTGGAACTTCCGGGCAGCACCTCCGTCGTTTGTGAACACTGCAGTGCCGTTGCCATAGGGATTGTCGTTGATCAGGTCGATTGCCTCTTCGAAGTGCTCCATCCGCACGGTCGACAGAACCGGACCGAAGATCTCATCGGTGTAGATCGACATGTCCGGCTCCACTCTGTCGAACAAGGTCGGGCCGAGAAAGAAGCCTTCCTCGTACCCGTCGACGACGAAGTTGCGCCCGTCAGCGATTAGCAGCGCCCCTTCCTTCTCGCCGGCATCGACATATCCACGCACCCGATCGAGGTGCTGCTTGGTGACGAGGGGGCCCATCTCCACGCCTGGCTGGTCCCCGGGCCCAACGTTGAGCTTCTCGATACGACTCTGGACACCGTCGATGAGCCGGTCTCCCGCATCACCCACGGCAACCACGGCCGAGATCGCCATGCATCGCTCCCCTGCGGATCCGTAGCCGGCCGATACCGCTGCGTCAGCGGCCAGATCGATGTCTGCGTCGGGCAGGACGATCATGTGATTCTTGGCTCCGCCCAGAGCCTGAACTCTCTTTCCGTGCTTCGTGCCGGTTTCGTATATGTAACGGGCGATAGGCGTCGACCCGACGAAGGAGACCGCCGCTACATCGGGATGGGTTATGAGGGAGTCGACGGCTTCCTTGTCGCCGTGCACGATGTTGAAGACGCCATCGGGCAAACCGGCTTCGGCGAGCATCTCTGCTGCGAGTTGCGAGGTCGACGGATCCTTCTCGGAGGGCTTGAGCACGAAGGTGTTTCCGCATGCGATCGAGATCGGGTACATCCACATCGGGACCATGGCCGGGAAGTTGAAGGGTGTTATCCCTACGACCACCCCCAGGGGCTGCCGGATGGTGTACGTGTCCACTCCTGTCGAAACCTGCTCCGAATACTCGCCCTTCAGCAGATGAGCGATGTTGCAGGCGAACTCGATCACTTCGAGCCCGCGTTGCACCTCTCCCATTGCGTCGTCGACGGTCTTTCCATGCTCGGCGGTGAGTGTCTCGGCGATCTCCCTCTTACGCGCGGAAACCAGCTCGCGGAAGGCGAACATGATGTTCTGGCGCTGAGACAGTGAGGAGTGCTGCCAGGACTCGTAGGCGCGCGCCGCGGCCCCTACGGCCACATCGACGTCGCCTGACGTCCCCAGGACGACCTCGCCGGTTTGGCGACCCGTTGCCGGGTTGTAGACCGGACCCGTGCGATTTGCCGCGCCAGCTGTGAAGGACCCGTCGATCCAGTGGTGGATCTGTTTCATCAGGTGAAGGATAGATGACCCGCTCTCGTCAGCCGTCCCGCCTCCCGTCAGTGGGTCTCGTGGTGCCATCGTCTGCCGTAGTGGTGGTCGTGTCGTGCGTTTCGTCAACCGATTCCACCGGCGCGTCAGATGGCTCTGCCTCCCGCTGGCGATGCTCTCGGACGCGATCTTGGGGTTCCGGCTCGCTCGCGCCCTCATCGGAAATGTCGGGTGCGACCGGGCTGCCCCCACCGTCATCGGGCGGGCGCTGCAGGCGATCGACGATCAGATCGAGACGGGCGACATGGCCAGGGTGCTCCTTCGTGACGACTATTCGGGCACGTTCGACACGGTCACGAATGACTGCGGGCTCAGCTCCACGGTCCAAGAGACCCTCCGCTTCGCGAACGCGATGATCGACCTCGACGTCGGGGTCGACTAGCGACACAACCGGCTCGAGCATGATCTTGATCGGGTATAGGAGGTCTCCGGGAACTGCGTCGTCTGATGCCAGAGCCATGACGGGCAACGCGAGAATCAGGGCCGCAGCGACAACAAGGAGACGGAACCGTCGCAGTCGGGGCGCCTTCGCCGATCTGATCGCATCATCAATTGCCGCCAGGTGGCGATCCCGCACGTTCTCGGCGACGCTGAGCCGGATCTGATCGAGCTCGGGGAACCTGCTACTCATCTCGACCATCCAAGAGAGACCTCAACCTCGCCTCTGCACGGGCAAGGACGGCATATGCGGCACGACGGGTCGACCCGAGGATCTCAGCGATCTCCTCACCGGACAACCCGGCGACGTGTCGCAGGAGGATCACCGTTCTCTGTCTCTTGTTGAGCGCGCCGAGCGCCCGCTCCAAGTCAGCCTCGAGGTGCGTAGCGAGCGGATCAGGGCTCTCCGGCATGTCAGGCACTTCTTCGACGGGAAACTCGCGCCGACGTGACCGCCGCCGGTACTCGTCCATGCACCCGAAGCGAACACTGCGATAGAGCCACGATTTGAGAGCCTTCCCTTCTCCCCTCAGCCTGGGAGCGGCCTGCACCAGTTCGACAAACGACTGTTGGACGATGTCTTCGGCGGTGCGCCGATCGCTGACCATGCCGTAGGCGAATGACACCAACTCGTCGGCAAGCGCCAGATACACAGCCCGAAAGGCCTCTTCGGAGAGGCCTCGGACTCCATCCGCGTGTGCGTCGAGTGGGTGCGATTCGGTTTCGGTCAGACGGGTGATCCAGACCCCCTTGGTGAGCGCATGGGTCGACGACATGGCGTGAGTGGCCTTCGGCTCACAGCCATCCGAGCCAGTGGAGCAACCGAAAGAGTTTCTGCCACTCGTGGGCCTTGATGAGCCGCCATATCAGGTGTCGGATGTTGAGATCGTGTGGCCGATCGTCATGCAGACATCTCCGAACGTTGTCGACGATCCTCGGATGGCATCGGTCGGTAATCCGATCAACTTCACGATCTATCTGCCCATCCGGCCTTTGATCTGTGACTGGCCTGACGTCGGTTGCCCTGTCCTGTACTCGTTCGTCGCGTTGGTCGACCACTCGATCAGGGGGCCGCTCGACAGGAACATCGGACACTCGATCTTCGACCTGGTCGACTTTGGTGTGGTCTCGAACCGTATCCCGCTCGGTGGCCAGAGCCGCCAAAGGCATGGTCGCCACCATCGCCATTGCCAGCGTCGCCACCGACAGTCGCACCCCTCTTCGCATGCTCGTCTCCTTTCGTTGTGTGAAGAGACGCCGCGGACGGTGAAGATTCCACGCTTCTGTGCGGATTCGCGCGAACCCCAGTTGTACAAATCCGCACAGAAAGACCCTCCCTGGCATCCTGGGGTGGTGAGACGGGTGAGTGTCGACGAGCGCAGGGCGAGGCTGGTGGCGCGACACGGTCTGGGGCAATCCTTCGACAATGTGGTCGAGGCGGCCGGGGCGATGGTCGGACTGCACTCCTCGGACCCGGCCACCGTGTTTCTCTCGTGTCGGGCGCGTGTAGCCGACTTCAAGCCGACGGACCTCGAAGAGGCGCTGTACGAGGAGAAGACACTTCTCCGCATCTTGGGGATGAGGAGAACGATGTGGGTGGTTCCGACGGGGCTTGCCCGATACGTCCAGGCGTCCTCGACAAGCGCGTTGATCGAGCCGCAAAGAAGAAGACTGATCAGGATGTTCGAGGACGGCGGCGTAGCCGAGGACGGAGAAGCGTGGCTCACGTCGGTCGCTACCAAAACCATGGAAGCATTGGACCGTCTCGGTGAGGCGACAGCGAGAGAACTCTCAGAGGCAGTGCCGCAGCTCTCGGCCAGAATCACTGCCCGCAAGAGTGACGGCTCGTTGATCGGCGAGTTCGGTGCATCGACGCGCGTCTTGTTTCAACTGGCCACCGAAGGAAGGGTTGTTCGCGGCCGACCGATGGGGACCTGGTTGAGCAGCCAATACCGATGGTCGACCATGGAGAACTGGGTGTCCGCCGGTTTCGAAGAGGTCGATCGGGCGAGCGCCGAAAGCGAGATCCTGCTGCGTTGGCTCAGATCATTTGGGCCGGGCACCGAGACAGATCTGAAGTGGTGGACCGGCTGGCCTGTGACACGCGTCAGAAAGACCCTTGACCGCATCGGGGCAGTCGAAGTGGAAATGGAGACCGAGGTCGGATACCTGCTTCCAGACGACGAAGAAGCCCCGGAGCCCGGACTCATGTGCGTGTCGCTCCTTCCTTCTCTGGATCCGACGACCATGGGGTGGAAACGGCGCGAGTGGTATCTCGGAGATCTCGGAAACAGGCTCTTCGACCGGAATGGGAACGCCGGCCCGACGATCTGGGCAGATGGCCGTGTCGTCGGTGGGTGGACCCAGCGCCCGGATGGGGAGGTCGTCTATGGAATCCTCGAGGATGTCGGGCGGGAGACGGTGAACCTCGTCGATGAGGAAGTCCACGATCTGACGACCTGGTTGGGGGATGTCAACGTGACAGCCAGGTTTCGCACGCCCCTCGACAAGGAGCTGGCCGACAATTGAGCCGACGGGACCAGGACCGTTGCCTGCTCACTGATAGGTTGAGCCGGCACCCGAGAGGGAGGCGGCCACGAGGTATTTGAACCGGTTCGCCGCAGCGTGCCTGTTGACTGCACTTCTGGTCGCGCCTGCGTCGGCACAAGAGAACGGGACTCCCAATCCTTTGGACGTCCTGCTCGACGCCTTCGAGACCCCAGAGGGCAAGGAATTCACTGCACAATTCTTGAGGGAGCCGACCGGAGCCGGCTCCCTAGTCGATCCTGTAGGCGACTTCGAACACTCGACCGGGCAAACTCCCGGCCACACACCGGGGCACATCGACATCCTGAGCACTTGGGCCGTCGAGCTCGACCCTGGACCTGTCGATCTGTTTGGAGCGACCGACGCCAACCAGATCTGGGCACCCACCGGAAGTCGCGAAGTCGACCCACCGGGGTACGAGCCGTTCCACACTTTCACCGGCGATCAGATCCACGACGGCAGCCAGTACGGGAGCGGGGCCGTTCTATTCGGCTTCACTCTCGCCGACACGCCGCCGCCTGCACCTCCAGGAAGGTGCGAATATGTCGTTTGGATCAACGACCTCGCTCGCGGGCAGACCTTCGTGAGAAACCCGAACTTCCCTCTGGACCCTGCGGGCGACACGAATCTCGCGTTCGGCCTCGGCCTCAATCCTGAGGGGGGTCCCGGTCTGCAGTCTGCCTTCTCCCTCGAGCTCCAGGAGGGTGGCGGCTTCGCCCCCAACTTCGAGGCCGACATAAGGGCCTTCGTCACGCCGGACTACGTGGGAATCACAGTTCCTCGGCAATCGATCGGCGAGATGGCAGCCGTGAATTTCTACGCCTTCTGCGTCGAGCAGGACTTCGGCTTCGAACCCGAGGTCAGTGGCGCCGACCAGACGGGGTTGGTCGAGTTCAACGCCGAGCAGTTCGGGTCCGTCCGGATCGGGACGGTGGATGTCCCGATTTCGACGACGACGACACAGCCGGCCACCACGACCACAGAGTCCGCCGCCACCACGACTACGTCTTCCGTCGTGGATGAGGGCCCGGCTGATGAAGGGGGCTTTCCGTGGTGGTTCGTCCTCATTGGCGGTGGGCTGGCCCTGGCACTTGTCGGGTGGTGGATCTACGGCCGGGAGGAGGATCCGTGTAAGGAGCTCCTCGAGGCGTGGATGGCTGCCGAAGAGGCTTGTCGGGAGAAACGTGATGTCGCCGATGAAGCAGCCGACGAATGTGAAAGCGCCGAACTCGAGCTGGCGGGCCTCGAAGACGAGCGCAAGGAGATCTGCAGGACCTGGCCACCTGTCTGTTGGGACACCGAGGAAGGCGACTGGATCGAAGACGAGCGAGGCAATCGAATCACCTCGAGAGACATCCATATGCGAAGGGTGGCTCTCGGGGACGTATGGGCCGATTACCGGGCGGGAAAGCTGTCCGCCGGCGAAGTGGAAACCAAGTGGCGAGAGATGGACACGCCGCAGTTCAGGGAGGAACTGAGAGATACCGATGCTGCGTTCAAAGACTTGCTCGACACCATCGACGAGGACATTGCCGATGCTGAACGGAAGCTGGACGAGACATGCGTAGAGGCGGAACGCGCCTCGGCAGCGGCTGACGGAGCCTGCGAAGCAGCCGAGAAGGCCCGGCTCGCCTATGAGGAATGTGTCGGCCAGGCCACCGCTGTCGCCGGCGATGGGGGGGCCGGGGACGGGAGGGCAGCTCGTGGCGACGCACCCTCGGTGGTCTCCGGGACTACAGGCGAGGAACCGTTCGATCCCTGTGAGGGCAGGCAGGGAGAGCGTGAGGCGCGACCCGCAGGTGACCCCGACAGGACGCTCGTGTTTGTCGATTTCTCGGTGATCACCGGGGTCTCGGAGGGCTCGGAGCGGAATGTTGCGGCAGGAACTCAGCTGGCGATCGATCTCAACGACTTGGCGACCGAGTTGGATTTCGCCGGCGACCTGCTGAGCGCACGTTCGGCGGGACTCCATATAGGTGGCGCGGTCAACGGCTACGCAACCGGGAAATACGTTGTGACGTCCGCCGGCGTCATCAAAGGCGGAATCGACACGGCCATGGCCACGACCGATTCCGTTCCGGATGTCCCCACCACACCTGTCCAGGCCGGATTGGAAGGGTTGGAGGGCTTGGCACGCCTCGGGAGCGTCATCGCATCCAAAGTCACCGAATGGATGACAAACGTCCAGATCATGACGGTCCGCCTCACCATGTTCTATCAGGACATCACCGCCACACCATTCGAGATATGGGAGTGCACGAGTGAGCGGGGCTGGGTTTGCGTCGAGAGGGTATGGGAGATCGAGGTCAGCCGGCTGAAGAGGCTGCTCGGACAGGACCGATCCTTCACGATCAACTCGGAGGTGAGACGTCGCGAGTTCAAGCGGGTCATCCGGGGTCTCTCCCACCGGGCGGCTACGACGATCCGACGCGACGCCGAGAGCCTCGCCCGCTGGCGCTCGGAGCATGAGCCCGGGCCCTGCGCTTGAACAGGAGAAACTACGGCTTGATCATGATCATCGCGGGTGTGGCTCTCGCGCTGGCCGGAGTGGTGGGTTTGCTCCTCTCAGGGGACAGCCCTCCCGAGCCGAGATCGACAACCACGACCATTCCTCAGACGTCCACGACGGAGCCGCCTCCCACGACCACGACCACGGAGCCAGCAACCACCTCGACGACCGTGGTCACCACCACCACGACGAACATTGACGCAGGTAGTGCCATACAAGCGTTTGTGACGACCTTCGCCGATGCCATCGCGCGACAGGACGTCGCGTACCTGCTGGCCACCTTGCATCCTGCTGTCCTGGCTCTCTTCGAAGAGGAGACTTGCCGTGCATTCATCTCCGAGGAGATCCTTCAACTGGAGCAATACCGGCTGATCGGCGAGGCCGATGGGCCCACACCTCAAGTCGTCGCCGAGATGCAGGTGGAGATGTATCAGGCTCCCGTGGCTTTTGCGTTTCAGGGCCAGGAGTTCACCTCGGAAGCCGCATTTTCGTTGGTGGACGGCCAGGTCCGCTGGTTCACCCAGTGTGGCAGTGGGTGAGAGGTGGTCAGACGTCGGTGTGCTTTGCTCTCTTGAGACGTCGCCGGTCGAGACCGCTGACAATCGCCGCGGCGATGAGCATGATCAGAACGAGCAAGTAGACCCAGGACGACTCGATCACCTCGACTGCCATCGTGTAGTTCGGAGCGATATCGATCCCCATCACCTCGAAATCAGCCCCCTCCAAACTCCCGAACCGTCCGCCGTCGAAGGCCGCCTGAATCCCGATCGATGCCTCGCGGAGACCGGGTGCGGTTGATGTTTCAGTGACCTCGTTCTCCCCGGGTTGTGAAGGAAGAGTCGATTCGGTCGACCCTGTCGTGGAGGACGTGCTCCCATCACTGGAAGATCCCCCAGACTGTCCATTGGACGAACCGGGTGTAGTCGAGGTCGTCGCTGCTCCGCCCTCTGTGGTGGTCGTAGTGCCCTTTGTGGTGGTCGTAGTGGTCGACGAAGTCGAAGTGGTCGGCAGTCCGGGAAGGGTCGTCGTCGGGAGAGTCGGGAGAGTGGTTGTTATGGGGAGGCTCGTCGTCGTGATCGGAAGGCTCGTGGTGGTCGAGCTCGTAGACGACGTCGTCGTCGAAGCAGGAATCGTTCCTTTCACTTCGACAAAGTCGATGAAGACCCCAACGTCCTCGGTCGCCGGCAATATGTCGGTCACCCGAAATCGGACACCAAAGGTCGCCGATGCAAAGTCCTCGACTCCGTGAGACTGGTAGACGTATGTCTCGTCATCTGTGTTCAGGTTGTAGCTGGCTACTTCCTCCCAGCTTTGGCCATCGTCCGTTACTTCGACAATCAGCCTTGGTGGATCGAGTGACAGCAGCGAGTTGTCATAGCGACGTATCTTGTAGCAGAGCTCGGTGTCGACGAGGTCGCTGGTATTTACGAATCGCTTGGCAGCAACCGAACTGAGCAGTCCACCACCTTTTATCAGCAGACAATTGGATCCCTCCGGGCAATTGCCAGGGTCGTTGACGGAGCGAACCAAACCCTGGCTTGGGCCGTTGCTCTCACCCTCCTCTTTCCAGTCTGCGGTCCAGCTTCGGTTCCCATCATTGCCTGAGTAACCGACGTTGGTGAAGAGATCCTTGGCGTACTTGTAGGTCTCCCCCGCAAACGCAACTGGAGCAAGCATCAACACGATCCCGGCCACGATCAGCATCGACGCCGCTCGCCTCATGCCGACATCGCCCTGATCACGTCGGCGACGCTCTCGCCTTCTTCCCAGGAGTCGTCCGCTTCGAATAGCGGTAGACGCACCACGAAGTAGGTCTTGTTCGAGAACCGTTGATGGAGCAGCTCTCCGCCCATCATCTCGGTCAGACGTGAGGCTACGGCCAGACCAAGCCCAACACTGCCGGCCAAAAGCGTCTCGTGCCCGTCGTGAACGAACCGTTCGAACACACGCCCGATCTGATCATCCGGAATCCCCTTGCCGTTGTCCCACACTTCGATATCCACCGAGCCCTCGTTTTGGGTTACATCGATGCCCACATCAGGCCCACCATGTCGGACTGCATTCGACAGGAGATTGACCAGGACGTGTCGAAGGCGGCCGCCATCGGCCACGACGACCTCCAGAGACGGTGTTCGGTGGACCTCGGCGCCGGCCCGCTCGAATGCTGTGACCGCACTCTCAATCACATCCCTGACCCGGGTGGGACCGAGCTCTACCTCGAGTCCGGTGCTCTCCAGACGAGCTGCGGCGAGAAGATCGTCGACCATTCGAGTCAGTTCGGCAGACTCGTTGGCGATGATCTGAGCAATCTCGGGCGTCTGCTCCTGCGATGCCGGATCGGCGTCTGTGAGAATCTCCGCAAAGCCATATATGGACGTCAACGGCGTGCGGAGCTCGTGGGACAGACCGGCGATGAACGCGTCTTTGGCCCGGCCCACCGCACGCTCCGCCTCTAGTTCGGCGTCCGCCTTGATTCGGTACTCTCTCACCTGCCGTCGTGCAATCCAGAAATATGCGATTACGGCGGCCGCCGGGATCGCCAGGGTTAGGACGAACACGATGTAGCTGGTCGTCCGGGAAGCTGCGGCGGTGTTGTCGTCTATCTCGGCCTGTACCGCTGCCTGCTCGGCTAGCAATCCTTCGGATAGGGCCTGGTACTCGGTCTCTATCTCCCCAACTATCAGCGTCTCGGCCCGCTCTGCGTCGGCGTTCTGAAGGGCCTCTAGCGCCTCTTCGGCATATGTGGTGAAGCGGGCCAGCGGCCCGAATGCCGAACTGAATTCAGCCTGCGATGCCTGGGCTACACCAACCAGTTCCTCGTAGGAGCGGACCACCTGTTCGACCGCGAACTCGACGTCCTCTTGGCTGGCGAGGCCCTGCTCCTGAAGCTCGACGAAGGTCGTCGCCTGGACCATGGCAGCCCTTGTGAGTGAAGACGTCCCCAGCGCAGCGTTGGCCCAGTGGAGAGTCCGGGCATTGTCGGCTACACGGGATGCCCCTACTGAGTTGGCGAATGCAAGCCCCGCGACGAAGAGAACAACGACGATCCCGGCCACCATCGCAGCTGCGATGGTGCTCTTTCTTCGCTTGGGGCGCGCTGACACCTTTGAGCCCATGTTTCCTTATCGGCATTCGCGTGCCCATTTCTTCATAGGCCATTGGATCTACTGCACTCAGGGGAGCCTCAGGTCGACCACCACCGGGAAATGATCGGACGCCTGACTCTGAATCACACCGGCGTCCAATGTCTCGATGTCGGGGGTGACGAACACATAGTCGATCCGATATCGGGGGTTGGCCGCGTTGGCGGTGAACCCGTCGCCGCTCCCGGCCACCGACCACGTGTCGATCCAGCCGGCCGACAGCAACTCGTCGATTTGGAGCCAATCGGGCCTGGCATTGAAGTCTCCCAACAGGACTGCCGGTTCGGTCCCACCCCACGCCTCGAGAATCACCTGAATCTGGCGCCGATGAACCGGGTAAAGATCGGCCTCTGGATCTATGTCGTGCAGAGACTGGTCATTGACGTGTTGGAGGTGGGTCGAGACCACGAGGACTGAGCGCTGACCAATGCGGATCGTCGCTCCGAGGTAGCCGCGTTGCATCGGCGTGTCGACCCGAGGGAGCTCTGTCCGTTCGACTATCGAAATCGGGAATCTACTGAGGATGGCGTTTCCCCACGTCGGATCGGTGGTCCCAAAGAAAACTGCGTGCTCGAACCCAAGCCGATTCTGCAGGAGCGTCAACTCGTCGGTCACACCACTTATCAGGCGGCCGCGGGGAATCTCTTGAAGCCCGATCACCTCGGCTCCCGAGTCTTCGATCACTCGGGCGATCTCTTCGATGTCGAAGCTCCCTGCCGTGTCGTATGCGGAGTGGATGTTGTAGGTCATGACGCGAATCGAGTCGTTCACCGTCGGAGGAGAAGCGTCCTCACCACCTAGGAGAAACCCGAGAAGGGGAAGTACGGCTATGAGCGCGGCGAAAGCCCAACTCTGATTGCTCGCACCTGGACGGACCGCCGACATCCTCGAGAGACCGGCGAGTCCAAGGAGCGCCAGCAGAACTGTCCCGGCCAATCTCGCCTGTGCCTGGGTATAGCCGAGGTCGAGGTCGAGTGGGAGGTAGTAGAGGAGGCCGACCACCACGAAGAGCAGCATTCCACCAGTGAGGTAGAGGGTCCCTGCCGCAACGCCGCGCTCCTCCGGATCCGGAACCATCGAAGACCAGACGAGGGCGGCGGCTGGGAGGGCAAAAAGGGTCACCGCGTTGAATGCGACCGCGTTCCCCTCGGCGATCGCCGCCGCGGATATGAGGATCACCAAGGCGGCCAAGACGGCGACTCTGGCCCTCTCCAGCCAAGCCAGGGCCAACAGGGCAACAACGTTGAGCAAGGCGATGCGCAATTGCGCCTGAGGCCCCGAGATCCCGGCGACCTCCGAAGTCCACCCCTGGTTCTGCAGAATGAGGTACTCGATGAAGAGAAGCGGACCCAGCCCGAGAAGTGTCCACCCTGATCGCCAGGAAACCCCATGTCTCTCGAAATGGGGGGACATATATAGAAGGAACACGGTTGTCAGACAGAGCGCCAGGACGATGACGGTCGCAGCAACACCGTCCTGATAGGCGAGATCGAGACTCAGACCCATACCCTTTATGGCGGAGTCCAAGGCCAGGCCCATCAGGAGGCCGCCCACCAGGGTCGACCGACCGACGCTGAGCATGAGTGGCAACAGACCGGTGAATGCAGCTACGGCGACTGCGGAAGTCCAGTGCTCGAATCCTGGGTCGGACGACACCTGGTTGAGGATCCGCGACCCGACCAAGACCAGAACGCCCACCCAAAGCGCGCCTTGCAGAGTCAGCCACCTGGAGAGCACCGGAAGCAGAAGCCCGACCATGAAGGGAGCGACGGCAAACGGGATGAGGTCGATCACGCCGACACCCTGGGTGTCTCGCATGTACCAGGTGATGGAGCCGAAGAGGAACCGAATCGACTGGGCGCCGAGGACGAAGACGAAACCGCCGAGTAGGACCCTCAGCGTGCGAGTCGGTGCCGGGGCGTCGAACACAGGCACACGCTAGGCCGAAAGCGACACTCAGCGACGGCCTCCTCTTGAGGAGCGCCCCTAAGGCAACGGCTCGAGAAACACCACCGGAATCTCACGATGGGTGCGGCTCTGATAGGTCGCGTATCCGTCGTAGGCGTCGACGACGCGGGGCCACCAGAGTTCCCTCTCATCGGGTCCTGCGGTCCGGGCCCTCATCTGCTTCCTCGACCCGGGAGTCTCGACCAGCACATGGGAATCCTCGGTCAGGTTCAAATACCAGTCTGGGTACCTGTGTCGGCCTCCATAGGAAGCGATCACCACCAACGTGTCGCCGTCCCGCAGATAGAGGAGTGGCACCGTATGGGGCTCCCCAGTGGCGCGGCCAGCCGTCGTCAGCAGCAGCATGTCGTTGTCGACCAATCGGCCGCCAACCGTCCCACCAGTCGCCCGGTAGACCAGCGTGTGCATGCGGGACCATCGGCGGACACTCCCGTCTCTCATTGGTCCAAGGCGGGAAGCAGCTCCGACACGACGCCATCAAGGAGGTCGAGCCGCATTGAGCCGTGGTCGAGGATGGCAGCGTGGAAGGCGGTCAGATCGAACTCCGAGCCGAGACGCCGCCGCGCTGCATCGCGGATGCCGAGGATCTGCCGCTCACCCAGCTTGTAGGCAATCGCTTGACCCGGCCACCCGAGGTATCGGAGCACTTCGGCCTCGGCCTGCTCGGGCGTGCGAAAGCCGTAGATCCTCATGAACTCGACCGCTGTTCGAAAATCCCACTCGCCCCGGGGAGCCATGGGCGATCCTTCGGGGATTCGCTTCCCGGTGTGGAGCCCGATGTCGACCACGATTCGGGCGGCCCTGTACATCTGCTTGGCGAGCATGCCGAAGCGGAACCTCGGGTCTTCGAGATAGCCGAGCTCACCCATGAGCACTTCGGCGTACATCGCCCAGCCTTCGCCGTATCCGGGGTACCAGGAGAGCAGTCGATGAGCTCGGCTCAAACGGTCTTTGCGATAGCGCGCTGTGGCAATCTGGAGGTGGTGCCCCGGAAAGCCCTCGTGGTAGGCAGTGGAGACATGCTGGTACAGAGGGAAGTGCTTCTGATCTCCTATTGCGTACCAGACTCCGCCCGGCCTCGAAAGGTCCTCGGACGGCCCGATGTAATAGACCCCGAGCGGGCCACCCGGTGGGGCGATCTGCACGGTGACCGGCTTGATCTCGTCGGGCACGAAGAAATGGGTTCCTGCCAGTTCGGCAACGGCGGTTGAGAGAAGGGACGCAACGAACTCCAGCAGCTCGTCAGTCGAATCCGCTCGAATCGAAAGGTCGTTCTCCAGATGACCGGTGACCTCCTCGAGCGACGAGTCGGGAAGTATCGAGCTCCCGGTGTTGATCATCTCAACCATGAGGCGAGAGAACTCCTGCCACCCCCACTCATATGCCTCGTCGAGATCGATCTCCAGACCAACGAGTTGATCGGCAGAGCGTGTGTACAGCTCAACGCCCGCCGCGTCGCCCTGACGAGCGTCGGGCAGATAGGACAGTCGGAGCCACTCGGCAAACCTGGCCACCTCGCCCCTGGCGACGTCGACAGCCCGCTCCAGGGCAACGGTTCGGCGACCGACCTGCTGAGCATCGTCGAGCAGGAGCAGGTATGACGACATCTCTCCACCGAGACGTTCCGCTTGGGAAGCGACCGAATCGGCCTGGCGCCGAGCCACGGTGACACCCCGTTTGCGACCCTCATCGAGGACCTCGACGTATCCGTCGATCGCTCCGCCGACCGTTTCCAGCCGGGCGACGATGTTTGCCCAGTCGTCTGGTGTCTCCTTGGGCATCACGTCGAAGATGCTCCGGAATCGGTGGAAGGTGCAGCCCAAGTGTCGGAGATCACGGAAGTGGTCACCCGCCTCGTACGACGAGATGCTCTCGTCGATCATGCCCACCGTGACCTGAGCGGCCAACCTGGCAAGGAAGTCGCCGTCGTCCAGATGCCGCTCGAACGCGGTGCGGTATCGACGGCTGAGGTCCACATGGGCCTCGACCGCATCCAATCCATGGTCACCCCAATCGCGTTCCCGACCGCCAACACCGAGCATCGTGGCTAGGAGAGGCCTCGAGGCACACAATTCATCGACGTACCTATCCGAGACCTCGAACGCAGATGACATGGCCCGGTGACGGTATACCGGTCGATCGAGACTGCCACGCGTTCACCTGCCGCACACAGCGGCTCGGGACAACCGTCAGACGGAGGGGCCAGCATCTAATCGAACGACTCGTCACAGGTCGCGTCGAGCGGCGCCAGACCGAGTTCCGCAATGGCTGCGACGGGATCTGCCATGAGTGCGTGTGCATCCTGTCTGATGCGCTCGATGTCGTAGTACACCCTGCCCGGCGCGGCCCCGGTCTGGTACTCATCGCGCGTGATCCGAAGAGTCGCGATCCGATCGGCGCTGACTTTGGGGACGAGGTCGACGAAGTCGACGAGCCGGTCTTGTGGGATGTCCGTCGTGACGTGGTCTTTCACGGCCCTGGCGATACTCCCGAAGTTTGCGATGAGCTCGATCGGCCCGGTCTGGCCGACGATTGCGGCGAGGACGCACCTCTGTCGGTGCATCCGGGCAAAGTCGTCTGAATGCCTCCGAATGCGGGCATATGCAAGTGCCAGGTGACCGTTCAGGTGCTGCTCGCCCGCCTCGATCACCACACTCTCCGTTGAACCGTCCTCGTGCGGATAGGTCTCGTCCACGATCGTCTTGGGCACTTCGATCGTCACTCCTCCCAGAGCATCGACCACACCAACGAATCCATCCAGCGTGACCATGGCGTAGTAATGAATTGGGATGCCGAAGATCTCGCCGAGGGCGCCTTTGATGGCATTGAAATGAGGCTCCCCGGGCCCGGGGAATGCCTCCGGAGTCCGGACCGCGGCGTCGTACAAGTGGGTGATGAGGTCGGGGAAGCAGTTGCATCCCCACAACCCCATGTCGGGCGGAAGCGGAGCATTCGAAAGGTCTCTGGGCACATTGAGCATCACCGTGTAGCCAGTGGCCGGATCGACACTCACCACGATCGTCGTGTCGGTACGCACGCCGGTTCTCCCCACGCCGGCATCTGCTCCGAGAAGCACGATGTTGAGCCGGTCGAGACCGTCCCAAATGGCGGGCTCGGTCGTGGTCGTGGTCGTGCTCGGCATGCTGGTTGTCGTCATTGCAGCGGTCGTCGACGTCGAAGGGACAGTGGTCGACGACTCCGGCCTGCTCGGGGTGGTGCCCGTTGCAACCGGCGCGGGATCTGGAAAGACGGTCTCGATCAGGCCGTACTGCACGAGAACCAGATACCCGACCAGGAGATGGGGAACGACGAGGAGGATTGTCGCCAACGCAGATCCGGCGACCGGCAGCAGAGCCCATCTCTCGGCCGGAGCAGAAGAGAAGGCGGCCCAGGACGCCATGCCGCGATAGATGAGAAGCAATACGTTGAAGACGGCGACTGCAATCAGGGTTTCAGGCGACACCCATAGTTTGATCACTTCCAGCCGGAACCCGAGGACCGCCACCGCGGCCGAGCCGACGAGCACGAAGTCGACGGCAATGAGCCAGAAGCCCAGACGCTTCTCGCCTAGATAGATCTGACCCCACCCCGGCAGCAGGGTCGAGGCGAGGGTCGCCAGCCAACGTCTTTGGGGTGGGCTTGCGTCAGACATGGCTCCCCATCCTGGGTTCAACGAAGCGCGCAAACCGGTAGTTCCGACCGAAATGGGTGCGAAAGCTCCGCATTCGACCGGTCAAGCGCCTCATCCCGGCACGAAACGGCCAATGCGCCGATTCGGGTGGCCAGGTCAATATCCTGGGACGGTCCATTGGGAGGAGTTGGCCCCCTGGCGTCATCCCTAGACAAGTCGTCGGGCCCCGAACGAAAAGCGGAGGCGCCGCAAGTCCGCTACGCCTACCTGCGCAGCGACGGAACCGCCTACATCGTCGGCGGCAGCCTCACTGCCGGAATCGGGGCGTACGCCTACCAGTTGCTGGGCGGGCGCACACTGGGAGCCGAAGCTTTCGCGCCGGTCTCGGTCCTACTGACGATTCACTTCCTCACCTTCATCGTCATACTGGTGCCGATCGAACAGCTCGTTGTCAGACGCCTGACTCTCGACCGAGCTCGATCAGGACTGCCCAAGCGCGCCCATTGGCTCGTCGGACTGACAGTTCTCGCGGCAACTCTCTTCGCCTTCCTCGGAGTCGACGACTACTTGAACGGCGACCAGCGATTCATAGCCTTCACCGGCTTCACCATCGTCAGCCACTTCGCTTTCGCTTCGGCGAGAGGCCACCTGGCCGGATGGAGGAGGTTCAGGGCGTATGGCATGACCTCGGGCGGTGCGTCACTGTTCCGGTTGGCGATCGCGGTCGCCATCACTCTCATCCACCCCTCGGCATCAGGGTTCGCGGTCGGGCTGATCCTCGGTCCGGCAATCGTGTACCTCTGGAGACCGTTTCGACCAGTAGCGGTCGATCGGGAAGAGGTCGAGCCAGAGGCACGAGAGAAGCTCGACGAACGCGGGCTGCTCACCGGACTTGTTCTCTCGGCGGCAGCCTCGCAGACCCTTCTCCTGGCCGGTCCGATCGTGGTTGGGCTACTCGGAGGGTCGGCGGTTCAGATCAGCATCGCCTTCGCAGCCTTCACCCTAGGGAGAGCACCGCTCACCTTCGGATACAACCTGCTGGCAAGGGTGTTGCCACCCTTCACTGAAATGGCTGCTCGAGGCTATCGAGACGAGCTGCGTGCCTGGGCGCGGGGAATGGCCTGGGCATCTCTGACTCTCGCCGCCGTCGCCACAGTCCTCGGCTGGTATCTCGGGCCTTGGGTGGTCGAAGTGGCCTTCGGGGCCGAGTTCGCGCCTTCCCCTCTCGCGTCTGCGGCGATCTCCTTCGGAGTCGTATTTGCCGGGGGCGGACTGTTCGTTGGCCAGATACTCGTGGCTCGCGGCGAGCCCGCCAGGCTGGCAATCGCCTGGCTGGGCGGCTTGCTGGCCGGAGTGGCCGGGCTCCTGCTGACCGGAGGGCTCGATGCGGTTGCCCGAGTCTCCATCGCATTCTCCGTCGGTGAGATCGTCGCCCTCGTAGCCCTGGCGTCAGCTGCCGTCGTCACCAGCCGCGATGACAGGGCTCGGGGTGTCGAGGTGGCCTATCTGGTCTCGAAGCGAACCCTGGACATCGCCGTCGCCCTGACTGTGGGAATCCTCACGCTTCCGCTGGTGCTTCTCGCCGGAGTAGTCGTGCGTCTCGACTCTCCCGGCGCCGTCTTCTTCAGACAAGCCAGGATCGGCAGAGATGGGGAGCCGTTCGGCCTCCTCAAGCTGAGAACAATGCAAGCGGACGCTGACGAAAAGGTCTTCGCCGAGCACCTTTCGCGTATGCAGGCGGCACATCACTCGCGACAAGCCGTACCAATTGCCATTCGAGACGACGACCGAGTCACCCGGGTTGGGCGATTCCTGCGGGCGGCATCCCTAGATGAGCTCCCCAATCTCTGGAACGTTCTGCGCGGGCATATGTCCCTGGTGGGGCCGAGACCGCTCGTGCAGGCGGAGGCAGAGATGATCGGGCTCGACAACAAGCGGTTCGGGGTCAAGCCGGGGATAACGGGATTGGCCCAGGTGGAAGGGAGGGACACGATCACGATGGCCGATCGAACCAGGCTCGACGAGAGATACGTCGATGAGCGCTCGCTTGGCCTGGACGTTTCGATCCTCTTCAGGACGGTGGTCGCCGTGCTCCGCAACCCTGGCGATTGACAGACAGCTACCTTCGCCTCATGACGACTCTGAAGCAGCGAGCCGAGCAAACCCTCTCACAGGTGGAGCACGATCTTCGCGACATCTCCAAGTGGATGTACGAGAACCCCGAGACTGCATTCGAGGAGTACGAATCCTCACAGAGATTGGCAAGGTTTCTAGGAGATCACGGTTTCGATGTCACCTATCCGGCTTACGGCCTGGACACTGCATTCGAGGCGAATATCGGATCAGGAGAGCGACAGGTGATCATCTGCTGCGAGTACGACGCACTCCCGGGGGTGGGCCATGCATGCGGGCACAACATCATCGCTACCTCATCGGTTGGGGCGGGAACGGCGACAGCCCCCCTTGCCGATGACCTGGGCATACGACTCACCGTCCTCGGCACTCCGGCTGAGGAGGGCGGGGGTGGGAAGATCGACCTCATCGAGGCCGGGGCATTTTCCGACGCGTCGGCCGCCATGATGATCCATCCCAGCACCCGGAACCTCGCCGATCCCCGGCTGCTGGCGGCACAAGGTCTCACTGTTGAGTACCACGGCAAGGAGGCTCACGCCGCGGCCACTCCGCATGTTGGAGTCAACGCCCTGGACGCCTTCGTCCATGCCTACAACGGGGTGTCCGTTCTCAGACAGCAGTTCGAGGTCGGAGATCGGGTCCATGGCGTGATAGATGTGGGAGGGGTTGCCCCGAATGTCATCCCGGCCTACACCCGCTCGAGATGGATAATCAGGGCCGAGACCGCGGGCCGTTTCGAGACACTCAAGGACAGGGTCGTCGCTTGCTTCGAGGCGGCCGCGAGGGCCACTGGCTGCCAGCTCGACATCACCCCAGAAGGAGAACCGTACGTCGACCTCATCAGCAACCCGGTCATGACCGACCTCTTCGTCGCCAACAGCGCTCTCATCGGTAGGGAGATGCCCACCCACGAAGAGACGAGAGAGCCGGTCTATGCCTCATCCGACATGGGCAACGTCAGCCACATAGTGCCATCGATCCATCCAAGTCTGCGTATAGATACCGAAGCGGTCAATCATCAGCCCGAGTTCGCCACCGCCACGGTCACTCCGTCGGGTCAGAGGGCCATACGAGACGGTGCTTTGGGCCTCGCATACACGATCATCGACATGGCCGAGAACGACGTCTGGGATCAGCTGGGCCGCCCCTGACCCCGGATCGCGGTCGCGGCCGTATGGCTAGCGTCCGGGCGCATGACTCACAAGAAGGCCGCCGAAGACGCATTCACACGTATCGAAGGGGAGCTGCAGGAGATCTCCCGGTGGATGTACGAGAACCCCGAGATCAGATATCAGGAGTTCGAGTCGTCCCGGCGGCTCGCCGACTATCTCGGCGAAAAGGGATTCGAGGTCGAGCACCCCGCATATGGGCTCGAAACGGCATTCGAGGCAACCGTGGGCACCAGCGGGCCTCGAGTTGTCATCTGTTGTGAGTACGACGCTTTGCCAGAGGTCGGCCATGCCTGCGGCCACAACATCATCGCCACCGCAGCAGTCGGCGCCGGCGTGGCGACGGCCGGTCTGGTCGATGAACTGGGAATCAGGCTCACGGTCCTGGGCACACCCGCCGAAGAGGGGGGCGGGGGCAAAGTGGAGTTGATCAATGCCGGTGCGTTTACCGACGCGGCCGCATCCATGATGGTCCACCCCAGCCCACGCGACATGCTCGACCCCTCCTTTCAGGCTAGGGAGAGCTTCACCATCGAATACTTCGGGAAGGAGTCGCACGCAGCGTACGCCCCCCAAATGGGGGTGAACGCCCTGGACGCCTTCGTCCAGGCTTATGTCAACGTCTCCACGTTGCGTCAGTCTCTGTACGCCGGCGACGTGGTTCATGTGATCGTCGAGCACGGTGGCGACGCGTCGAACATCATTCCCAAATACACCAGATCGAGCTGGGGCATCAGAGCGGCGGACAAGAAACGCCTGCAGGAGCTGATACCCAAGGTCATGGCCTGCTTCGAAGCAGCGGCAACGGCCACCGGCTGCAGGCTCGAGGTGGGCTCCAACGACCACCCGTATGACAACATGGTCAACAATCCGGTGATGGCGTCAATCTTCGCCAGGAACTCGAAAGATCTGGGAAGACCGATGCCCACAGAAGAGGATCTCGGAGTGGAGGGGGGCTCGTCAGACATGGGCAATGTCAGTCAATTCGTCCCGTCGATCCACCCCATGCTCGCCCTCGAAGCCGGTGGTGCGGTCAACCACCAAGCGGACTTCGCCGCCGCGACGATCACCCCCTCCGGGGAGAGGGCGATCAGAGATGGAGCCCTGACGATGGCGTTTACGATCATCGACATGGCCGACCAGGAGGTTTGGGACGAGCTGGGTCCCGCGAGGGGATAGCGGTTCTCGCGAGCGAAGCGGCGAATCGTCGTATAGCCTCTCCTGAACCCGAGGCGAGTGGGTGAATGTGACGCAACGTGAGCCGGTTCTTGAGGTCAAAGAGCTCAGGACTCAGTTCGACACACAGGACGGCATCGTTCACGCTGTGAACGGCGTCAGCTTCACCCTGAACAAAGGCGAGTTCCTCGGTGTAGTCGGTGAGAGCGGATCCGGGAAGAGCGTCACGATGATGTCGTTGCTCCGGCTCATCCCGATGCCTCCCGGCGAGATCGTGTCCGGGACCGCGATGTTCAATGGAGAAGACCTGCTGACCCTCGGCGAAGACGCCTTGCGCAAGGTGCGGGGCGCGAAGATCGGCTTCATCTTCCAGGACCCGATGACCTCGCTCAATCCGGTGCTGACCGTCGGATTTCAGATCCAAGAGTCACTGAAGATCCATCAGAACATGGACGACAAGCAGTCGCGAGCCAGAGCTCAGGAGTTGCTCGAGATGGTTGGGATTCCGGCGGCAGCCGACCGACTCGACAACTTTCCCTTCGAGCTATCAGGAGGGATGCGACAGCGGGCGATGATCGCCGTTGCCCTCGCCTGCAACCCGGAGATCTTGATCGCCGACGAGCCGACGACGGCCTTGGACGTGACGATTCAGGCGCAGATCATCGAGATCATCACCGATCTGCGTGACCAGCTGGATAGTGCAGTCATCTGGATCACCCACGACCTGGGTGTGGTAGCCGGGCTGGCCGACCGCGTCCTCGTCATGTATGGCGGCCAAATCGTCGAAGAGGCAATAGTCAATGATCTCTACGCCGACCCCCAACACCCCTACACCAAAGGACTGCTTGGATCGATCCCGCGCCTGGACCAGAAGGGCGCGGAACTGACCAACATCAAGGGTCAGCCACCGAACCTCTACTCATTCCCCGAAAGTTGCTCTTTCGCACCTCGCTGCCCTTACGCCTACGAACGTTGTTGGAACGAGAATCCTCCGCTGCTCAACGTCGGTGAATCTCACTTCGCCTCATGTTGGTGGGACATCGAGAACAACAGGCCCAGATATGTCAGCTAGTCCTACGAGCGACGAGACAACCGCTGTCGCGGAGAACGGCGAGGTTTTGGTCTCAGTCCGGAATCTGAAGAAGCACTTCCCGATCATGAAAGGAGTCTTCAAACGCCAAGTTGGAGCCGTCAGAGCCGTCGACGGTGTGAGCTTCGACATCTATCGGGGAGAGACGCTCGGGCTCGTCGGCGAGAGCGGTTCGGGCAAATCGACCGCTGGCCGGGTGATTCTCCAACTCGACCCCGTGACCGAGGGTCACGTCACTTTCCGCGACGTCGATCTGACCGAGACCAAGGGCGAGAAACTGCGTGCCCTGAGGCCGCAAATGCAGATGATCTTCCAGGACCCCCATGCATCCTTGAACCCGAGGATGACGGTGGGGTCGATCATCGGGGAGCCACTCCAGGAGCACAATCAGGCGAAAGGTAAGGAGCGAAAGCAACGCATAGAAGAACTGCTCAGCCTCGTCGGCTTGGAGCCAAAACACGCCAACCGATACCCACACGAGTTCTCAGGTGGTCAACGTCAACGCATTGGGATCGCACGTGCCCTCGCCTTGAACCCGGACTTCATCGTGTGCGACGAGCCGATCGCAGCTCTCGACGTCTCTATTCAGGCGCAGGTCGTGAATCTCATGGAGAACCTCCAGGACGTGCTCGGCCTCACCTACCTGTTCATATCGCACGATCTATCGATGGTGCGTCATATCGCCGACCGGGTGGCCGTGATGTACCTCGGCAAGATCATGGAGTTGGCAGAGGTAGAGGCCCTCTACAACCGCCCATCTCACCCCTACACACAGGCGCTGCTCTCGGCTGTGCCGGTGCCGGACCCCGAGGTCGAGGCGACACGGACCAGGGTGATACTCGAAGGTGACATTCCCAGTCCCGCCAACCCTCCCCCCGGTTGCCCGTTCAACACGAGATGTCCCATGGCCCAGGAGCGATGTGTGGCGGAGGTCCCCGCCTTCCGGGAGCTGGACTCGGGACACTGGGTGGCATGCCACTTCGCCGAAGAAGCCAGGGAGAAGGTAAAAGGGATCGTCTGAGGGCCACCTTTGCCCGAAACCAGACCCCGAGTTTCTGCTCTCGGACCCCGAAAACGCTGTTAGCGTCTTTCCGATGCCAGACGTTCGTACTGGCATATGGAGGAGAAAACTCTATGAAGAGAACCAAATGGCTGGCGCTCTTCGCTGTATTTGCCATGGTCCTTGCGGCCTGTGGCGACAGCGGAGGTGACGGCACGACAACGACCGCGGACGGCGGTACCCCAACCACAGAGGACGGAACAACCGACACGACCCAAGCTCCCGTAGAAGGGGGCGCGGGCTCCGGTGGAGCCATCACTCTTCTGCAGTGGCAGGCCCCGTCGGGTCTCAACCCGTTCCTCTCTGGCGGCACCAAGGAGCTCCTGGCAGCATCGCTGATCCTTGAGCCCCTGGCCGAGTACAGCCCCAGTGCGGAGCTGGTCCCGGTATTGGCGACCGAAATCCCGACTGTGGACAACGGTGGCGTGTCAGAGGACCTGATGTCGGTCACGTGGACCCTGAACGAGGGGATCATGTGGTCGGACGGGACGCCGTTCACTGCGGACGACGTGGTGTTCACGTGGGAGTACTGCACGCAGACGCCGGACTGCACTCAGTCCAGCTTCTTCGGCGGGATATCGAGCGTGACTGCCGTCGACGAGCTGACCGTTCTGGTTGAGTTCGATGCGCCCACCCCGTTCCCGTACAACGCATTCGTGACGTACCAGTCACCGATCTTGCAGAAGGCACAGTTCGAGGCATGTGTCGGCGCCAACGCCGCAGCCTGCACCGACGAGAACTTCGGCCCGATCGGCACTGGCCCGTACGTGGTGACGGACTTCCGGACGAACGACGTGGCGAGCTATGAGTTCAACCCGAACTACAGAGGCGTCGCCGCTGACAAGCCGTTCTTCAGCGAAGTCGTCATCCAGGGTGGTGGCGACGCCGAGGGATCGGCTCGTTCCGTCCTCGAGCTGGGTGAGGCCGACTACGGCTGGAACCTGCAAGTCGACCCGAACGTGCTGGCCAACATGGAGGCGGCCGGAAACGGAACCGTCAAGGCTGGCTTCGCCTCGAACGTCGAGCGCTTGATGATCAACCAGACCAACCCGGACCCGGCACTCGGTGACCTGAGGTCCGAGTACGACGGTGGCAACAACCCGCACCCGTTCCTGACCAACCCCGACATCGTGAGAGCTCTCTCGATGGCGATCAACCGTCAGGAGCTGGTTGACGTGGGATACGGTGCTGGTGGTCAGCCCACCTGCAACGTGTGGCCCGCACCGCCGGCACAGTCGACCAACAACGACTGGTGTCTCACACAAGACGTCGAAGGGGCCATTGCCCTTCTCGACGAGGTGGGCGCCGTCGACAGCGACGGTGACGGCATTCGCGAATACGAGGGCACACCGCTCTCGGTGCTGTACCAGACGTCAACCAATGCAGTGCGGCAGAGCAACCAGGAGCTGGTCAAGTCCTACTGGGACCAGATCGGCGTGGAGACCGAGTTGCGCAACATCGATGCGTCGGTGTTCTTCGGTGGTGACCAGGCGAGTCCTGACACCTATCAGAAGTTCTTCGCCGACATCGAGATGTACACCAACGGTTCGGGAAGCCCCGACCCGCAGACGTACATGGGCAACTGGACTTGCGACCAGGTCGTGACCAGTGACAACTTCGGTGGCTCCAACATCTCCAGGTACTGCAGTGCCGACTACGACGCTCTATATCAAGAGCTGACGGAGACTGCCGACGCAGATCGTCGTGCCGAGATCACCATCCAGCTGAACGACCTGACCGTCAACGACGGTGTCATGGTCCCGCTGATCTGGCGTGCATCCGTGTCCGCCTTCAGCAACACGATCCAGGGTGTCGGAGACCTGAATGGTTGGGACTCCGAGTACTGGAACATCGAGGACTGGACCCGCAGCGGATAGCGCGGCCACGGATCTTCGACTATGAGCAGAGAGCCCTTCAGGTGAGTAACCTGAAGGGCTCTCATCACAACCTGGGCAGGTAGAAGATGGGTCAATACATAATTCGGCGGACCCTGATCGCCATACCGACACTGGTCGTCATCAGTTTCGTGATCTTCATCATCCTCGACCTCGCCCCCGGAGACCCCACGGCCAGCCTTCCACTCACCGTGCCGCCCGAAGTGCGCGAGCGGATCAGGGAGACACTCGGCTTCAACGACCCGTTCTTGATCCGCTGGTTCAAATGGATGAGTCAGATGTTCATCGCCGAGCCCCTCAACGCCACAGAGCAGGTGTTCAATGTCTCACTGGGCGATAGCGAGGAGCGTCTCAGGATCCTCTCCTGGTCATCCCGTGCTCCGGTCATCGACACCATCCTCGAGCGGCTTCCCCAGACCATCTGGGTCCTGGGAACTGCGTTCATCCTCGGCGTCCTGATCGCCATCCCGGTGGGTGTCATCTCCGCCTACAAGCAGTACTCGGCTTTCGACAACGTGGGCACTTTCGTCTCCATGGCCGGCTACTCGATGCCCGTGTTCTTCACCGGCGTTTTGGCCATCGTGATCTTCAGCGTATGGCTTGATTGGTTCCCCTCCTTCTACGACACAACCCACAAGGTCACCGATTTCGACAGCTTCGTCTTCCAGTTGAAACAGATGGCGATGCCTGTGGGAGTTCTGGCCCTCTTCAACGCGGCCGCGCTGAGCCGTTTCACCAGATCGTCGGTCCTCGACAATCTCAACGAGGACTACGTGCGTACTGCACGATCGAAGGGGCTTCGGGAGAACCGGGTCCTGCTCCGACACGTTCTGCGCAACAGCTTGATCCCGGTCGTGACGCTGATCGCTCTTCAGATCCCCGGGATTTTCGCAGGAGCGATCATCACCGAAACGATCTTCAGGATCAACGGGCTGGGCAAATACCTGATCGACTCGATCCTCGCGGCCGACATTCCGGCGGTCCAGACTCTGACGTTCATATTCGCCGCCCTGACGGTCTTCTTCAATCTCATCGCCGACGTCACCTACGGGCTACTCGATCCACGAATTCGCTACGACTGATCTGATGGGCAGGTAAATGGCAACAACGAGAGAGCGCACCGAAGAGACCACCGGGCTTGATCAGCGAGCTGAGGAAAAACACCGGTCTCTGTGGGGAGACGTCTGGCGCCAGTTCCGTCGTCACAAGGGGGCGATGGTCGGTCTGGTCTTGTTGGCCGTGATCGTCTTCGGTTCCTACTTCGGGCCCTGGTTCTGGCCCAAAGACCCGTTTGCCATAGACACTTCGCTGGCCAATCTTCCTCCGTCCGTCGAGAGCCCCTTTGGAACCGACAATCTCGGCCGCGACGTCCTGGCAAGGGTCATGGTCGGCGGGCGGATCTCGTTGTCGGTCGGCATCACCGCAATGCTGTTGAGCGTGTTCATCGGGACGGCGATTGGCATCCTTGCCGGGTACTTCAAGTGGCTGGACGGTTGGCTGATGCGGTTCACCGACCTCTTCCTGGCCCTTCCGATCCTGCCGCTGCTGTTGGTGATCATCATGCTCTTCAGGGACACCCTGCGAGCTCAGTTCGGGCCGGAGTTGGGGATCTTCCTCCTCGTGGTTTTCGTGATTGGAATCACCTCGTGGATGCAGACAGCCAGGATCGTGCGTGGCGAGGTCTTGTCGGTGAAGGAGGAGGAGTTCGTCCTCGCGGCCAACTCCATCGGCACCCGAAAGCGCAACGTCATCTTCCGTCACGTGCTGCCGAACGTGTTGAGCCCTGTCATGGTGGCCGCCGCACTCGGGGTGGCAGTCGCCATCATCACCGAGTCGGCGCTGTCTTTCCTGGGTCTGGGATTCCCATCGGACTTCCCCACGTGGGGCCGTCTGGTGACCGACGCCAAGGACACCATCAATATCACGCCGGCCCGTGTGATCTGGCCCGGCATGATGATCTCCCTGACCGTCATCAGCGTCAACTTCATCGGAGACGGCCTGCGCGACGCCCTCGACCCGAGGTTGCGTAGCCGCTGACACTCCTCCACCGTTCAGGTGGTGGCGGCGCGCCTTCTTCCGACCATGCTCCTGGCGGTGAGCACCAGGAAAAAGAGGACGATGGGGACGAGAGCCATGGTGGCAGAGCCCGCAGTGCCCAGGTGAAAGCTGATCACTAGGCCGATCATCACCGATGTGACACCGATGAGGGCGGCCACGGCCATCATCACCGGGACCCTTCTCACCAATAGCGCGGCGGTTGCCGGTGGACCGATCAGAAGGCCGAAGACCAGCAACGTTCCCACCGTTTGAAACGAGCCGACGATCACAGCCGTGATCAGCCCGAGCAGAACCCAGTGGGCCAACGCCGGACGGAGACCAAGGAGCTTCGCCTTCTGCGCATTGAACGCCAGCACCAAGAACGGCCGGTACAAGAGCGCCGAAGCCACCACGGCTATTGCCATCAACACGCCGAGAATGACTATGTCGCCGGCCGTCACTCCCAGCGCGTCTCCAAAGAGAATCGAAGTCAGACTCCCGGAGTAGGACGGGGTCCTCGATATGACTATCACCCCGAGAGCAAGCATCCCAACGAACAGCAGTCCGATCCCGGTGTCCTCCGAAAAGGCCGTCTGACGGTGCACCAGGTTGATACCAACGATCATCACTATGGCCGCAGCGGCTGCACCTGCCAGAACGTTGAAATCGAACAGGATGGCGAGGGCGATCCCCGGAATCACACCATGAACCAGTGCGTCGCCCAAAAAGCTCATACCTCTGATCACCACCCACGTCCCCACCAGGGACAGGGCCACCGCAGCCAGCGCCCCACCGAGAAGTGCCCGTTGTTGAAAAGCGAACTCGAAGGGCTCGATCAGCCAATCCACGGCGAAACCGTACCTTGCCCATCTACAACCGTTCTGTGCGGATTCGCGCGAACCCCAGTTGTACAGATCCGCACAGAATGATCCGCGTCACGCACCAAGGGCCCCCGCGATGCGCTTGGCGTTGGTGGTGAGCATGTCGATGAGGGTGTCTGCTCCGGAACCCGGCTCGCCCAGAGATCCGGTGTAGAGATCGACGATGATGATGCCCTCCCCCAACTCGGACGCAACGGCTTCGACGAGCGAGCTCGACTGAGTCGTCTCGGAGAAGATGACCCTGACCCCTTCAGCCCGGATGACGTCGATCAATCGCGCCAACTCCCCTGAGCTCGGATCGCTGAGAGTGGACCCGCCGGGGATCACCACGCCGATCACCTCGAAGCCGTAGCGCTGGGCGAAGTAGCCGAGCGACTCGTGGCTGGTGACCAGCTTCCTACGGTCTGCAGGCACCGCGGAGAGCAGATCGGAGATCCGTTGGTCGAGGGCCTCGAGCTCAGTGGCATATGCCTCCGCCCGTGCCACCCATCGAACCGACGGGTCTACGGCCTCCAGCCCCTCGCCTACCAATCGTGCAGCGACAGCCATCCGGCGCGGATCGAACCACACGTGAGGGTCTTCGAAAGCCTGGCCGCCGCCCTCCATGGCATCACGAAATAGAAGCGGGTCTAGCTGAGGTCCCAGCTCGAGAACCACGATCCCATCCGACCTGGCGGACTCGAGGGCATCTTGGAGGCCTTCCTCGAGACCGAGCCCGTTGGCAACCACCAGGTCCGCCCGGTTGACCATGGCTATCTGCGCTGCCGAGGCCTGGAAGTCATGAGGATCTGCACCGATCGGCATCAACACCTCCACCGAAGCTTCACTCCCTGCGATCTGACTCACGAGGTCACCGAGGATGGTTGTCGTTGCCACGACCAATGGGCCTTCGTCTCTGGCGGCCGTTTCGCCGCCACATGCACCCAGGCCAACAGCGATCAACAACGAGATCAGCAGCGACTTGCGCATGGTCACCCTGTCACTCTCGCAGCTATAATGAGAATCGTTATCATTCAAGACGCGAGATTACCCAAATCGGGAGATCAGTGACAAGCAAGAGCCTCCACGGCGAGATCGAGAATCGCCTCGTCGAGCACGAACTCCGCTACACGTCTGCTCGAAAGTCAGTTGTCGCCGCTCTCATCACTTCGGATGGTCCTTTGTCGGCGTCCGAACTACACGATGAGTTCGGTGGCTCTGTTCCGCTCTCTTCGATCTACCGATCCCTGGTCGTTCTCGAAGAGACAGGGATCCTCGCACCTCACCTCGGCACGAAAGGGCTGACCCGTTACGAGCTCGCCGAATGGCTCCGCGGCCACCATCACCATTTCGTGTGTATCGACTGTGGTGCGGTAGAGGACGTTGCGGTCGACGACACCCACGAGAGGAGCGTCGATGCCATGGTCAACGAAATCAGTTCCAGGGTCGCCTTCACACCGATCAACCATGCCCTCGAAATCGAGGGTCGCTGTGCGAGATGCGCATGAAGCCTGCAGTTGTCGCCAAGGACCTGGTCATCGCCTACGCAAACGCCGTGGCCCTCGACCGTTCGACCTTCATGATCCCCCAGGGCCAGGTCACCGCGATCATCGGACCGAACGGATCGGGCAAGTCGACCCTGCTGAACGCCATTGCCGGTTTGGTCAAGCCGACGGCTGGATCTATCGAAGTCCCGGCGAGGGCGGCGGGCGCTCATCGAATCGCCTATGTCATGCAGACCACGAAGATCAACGACACGCTTCCGGTCACAGTGGCCGAGGTGGTCACCATGGGTCGATATGCCCGCCTTGGCGCCTACAAGTGGATACGGGCCGAAGACCGCCAAGCCGTGAGAGCCGCGATGGAGCGCACTGGAATCGTGGATCTCGGATCCCGCCACCTGGCCGAGCTGTCCGGTGGGCAGCGACAACGTGTCTTCGTTGCCCAGGGAATGGCCCAGGACCACGACGTCCTGTTGTTGGATGAGCCACTCACCGGGATCGATATCACCACCGCTCAGGCAATCGACGACGCAATCCATGCCGAGATCGACCGCGGTTGCTCGGTGATTCTCACGACGCACGATCTCTCCGAGGCGCAAGTCGCCGACTACGTGGTACTGCTGTCGGGTCGAGTCGTCGCCGCCGGGGCGCCAGAGGATGTCCTCACTCCCAAGCATCTGGCGGAGGCATATGGCCCCGCGCTGCTGCATGTATCGGAGGACCGCATATTCCTCGACGACGCCGCGCATCTTCCAGTGGACGAGAGACACGTCCATCGAGAGCGCTCCATTCACACCGAGACATCGCACTCGGACGTCCACCCGGACTGAGCGCGATTCACCCCGGACTCGAGCCTGCCCGAAAGCCGAACGGCATCTCGAGACGATGACGTCTCAGCAGATTCTCATTGTCGAGAACCTCTTTGGTTGGGCCTTCGGCCACGACACGACCATCGTCCATGATCACCGATTTCTCGCAGAGCGCCAAGGCAAAAGGAAGGTCGTGAGTAATCACCAGCATGGTGACATCGAGAGTCCGCAAGGTTTCCGCGAGCTCCCGCCGACCCTGAGGGTCGAGACCCGAGGTCGGCTCATCCAGAACCAGGACTTGCGGCTCCATCGCAAGGGCCGTGGCGATGGCGGCCGATCTCTTCTCACCCCCACTCAGGTGGTGCGGGGGGCGCGGAGCCAATGCCATTGCATCGACTCGCCCTAGCGCCTCCTCGACGCGCCGGTCGAGGAGATCACCATCGATGCCGAGGTTGGCCGGGCCGAAGGCCACGTCTTCGGCAACGGTGGGCATGAACAACTGGTCGTTGGCGTCCTGGAAGACCAACCCAACCCGTCGCCGTATCTCAGCGAGATTCTCGTCGTTGAGCTCCAGCCCGCCGATGACCACCGATCCGCTACCCCTCAGGATTCCGTTGAGATGGAGGGCGAGGGTCGTCTTGCCCGCACCATTCGGGCCCAACAGGGCGACCCGATGGCCTCGATCGACCACGAGCTCGACACCGTCGAGCGCCATGCGGCCGTCCGGATAGCGGAACTCGAGGGCGTGAGCCTCGAGAGCCGCGGTCATGTGATCACCCGTGCGAGAAGCGCAACGATCAGTGCCGAAGCCGGAAGCAGAGAGCCGACGACCCAGTCGCGTCGCGACGGGTCACGTCTACGAAGGTCGGGCATCTCCCCCGTGTATCCCCGGGCCAGCATGGCGTCGTAGACCCGCTCTCCTCGCTCATATGATCGGATGAAAAGAGCTCCGGTCGAGGCCGCTATCGGTCTGGCCTGCCAAATCCAGCGTGGGTCGTACCCGCGCGATGCCATGGCCACTCTCATACGCCCGATCTCTTCAACCATCAGTTCCAGATAGCGGACCATGAATCCGGCAATCGAGGTGAACAATGCCGGCACCTTGAGCTTGTTGAGGCCCGCCAGGATATCGGGAACCTCGGTGGTGGCTGCGAGGACGATGCTGGTCGCAGCACCGAGGCTCGCCTTTGCGACGACATTCCACGCCGCCCATAGCCCAGACCGGGACATTGCGACTCCGAACACGTCCACCTGTTCGCCCGACGCCACGAAGGGGAGCAAGGAGGCGAAGGCGATGAACGGCAGAATCCCCAACATCCTGACCAGAACGAAGCGGAGCTCGATACGTGAGAACAGCGCCACCGAGCCGATGGCGGCACCATAGGCTACGAATGCCCAGACGTCCTCGCGAGGCGTCGTCGCAACGATGATGACAAAGGCGATCGCCGAGGCGACCTTGACCTGGGGAGGCAAATGATGAACGAGGCTGTGCTCATGGACATATAGGGCGTGGGCATGGCCGGCGCCCATGGGTCAGGTGGCAGCCCGATCGCCGCCGCGGTCGCGGACTGCGGCGAGAATTCCCCACCCCACAGCCAGAACGATCATCACCCCAGCGATGCCGGCTATGGCCAAGCTGAGTGATTCGTTGTCCAGCCCGGCAGTGGCGTAATCCGAGAAGATGCTGGTGTCGAGGGCATGGTCCTGGGCAACCTTGGCCAAGCCGGTCTCGCCGGCGACGCTCTCGAGGCCATCGGGACCATCGATGGCGAACTGGCTGACGACTGCGCCAAGGAACAGGGCGACGGCAAGCGCTCCGATTATGAAGGTTCGCAACGGGATCCTCCGTTCGCCACCAATACGAGCGATGTCGAGATCGGCTGCCCCGGCAACGATGTCGGGCCGTGAGGCCAGGACGGCACCGATGGCCATCGCAGAGATGACCGCTTCGCCGACACCGATGAGGAAATGGACTCCGACCATGCCGGTGAAGACTTGTGCGAAGGAAACCGGAGCGGTTGCGCCAAAGAGCCATTCGATGGAGAAGGCCATGGCCGACATCGCGACCGATACGAGACCGGCGAGGCCCGTGGCAGCCATGACGCCACTCCCTGTAGCCGGGAGGAGACGTCTGAATAGACGAAACGCCCCATAGCCCCCGTACGCAGGGACTATCGCCATGTTGAGGACGTTGTAGCCGAGAGCGGTCAAGCCCCCGTCAGCGAAGACAATGGCCTGCACGACCACAACGACCGTGACGGCGATGGCACCCATATGAGGTCCGAGCAAGATGGCCGCGAGAGCGCCCCCGAGAAGGTGCCCCGTTGTGCCTGCGGCCACAGGGAAGTTGAACATCTGGGCAGCGAAGACGAAGGCAGCTGCGATGCCGGCCAGTGGGACCTGCTTCTCATTGATCGTTTGCCTGAGCTGGCGGAGGGCGAGACTCACGGTTCCGACGCTGATAGCACCCGTTGCCACCGCGGTGCCGGCGTTGAGGAAACCATCCGGGGCGTGCACCAAACCTCCGTTCCAACCGCTTCTAGTCACAATAATCTAATTGCGAACCATTTGCAATAAGCTGAGGGGTGTGACGAGCAGCAGTTCTACGATGTGGTCATGACCGAGTCGACGAGAGAACTGAGGTCTGCCCTCGTCGAAGCCGGTCACCGTCTTACCGGCCCTCGGATAGCAGTCTGGGAAGTCGTCGCCGGCAGTGAGTCGCACCTAACCGCTGAGGAGATCGCCGAAGCAGTGCGGTCTGCCGATCCGACCGTGAACCTCTCATCTGTGTATCGGTCACTCGCCCTTTTCACCGATCTGGGACTCGTACGCGAGTCCAATCTGGGCGCCAACGAGGCAACCCACTGGGAGCTGGCGCACCCCGACGAGCAGTTCCACCTCAAGTGCAAGGCTTGTGGCCGGGTCGAGCACCACACGGGCGACCTCGTAACCCAGATCGAGAGCCACCTCTCCGATCACCACGGGTTCAAGGCGAGTCGAGTCGAGCTGCTGGTGACGGGCATGTGCGCGGAGTGCTCGCAAAGCCACAGCAGCAACACTTGAATCTCTACCCGGAAGAGACCCGAGGAATGCCGGACACAACGCCATCGACCGTCGAGGAGATGCTCGCATCCATCCGTGATGAGGCCCTCCGATCAGACGCTTTCAAGCTTCTCGACCTACTTCGGGAGACGACGGGCGAGGAACCCGAGATCTGGAGCTCCAACACGGTCGGTTTCGGCCGCTATCACTACAAGTACGCAAGTGGCACGGAGGGTGAGTTTTTCGATATCGGCTTCGCCCCACGCTCCGGACATTTGACTTTGTACGTGATGTCCGGACTTCGAGGCTTCGAGCCCATCCTCGAGAGGCTCGGGCCTCACCAGTCGAGCAAGTCAACCGTCCACATGAAAACACTGGCAGATCTCGACCTCGACGTTCTCCGGGATCTCGTCCGGGAATGTCTGGCTCACCTTCGCAGGGTTGAGAGGGACCTCGGTGCCATCCCCCGCATGAGCGAGATCCCTCCAAGACAGGGCCAGGACTCGCCGTGACCGGAACCTCCCGAAGGTGGAATAGGGCTAGACGCTGAAGCTGTCTCCCCAGTCGAGGTCAACCAAATCGATGTCGTCGTTGGCCAGAACGCTCTTGATCATGCCGCGAATCCAGCCCCGGCCCATGTCCGAAAGATAGAAGTCATGGATCGGAACGACCTGTCTCGGACCGAGCCGTCGGGCAAACTCGACCGCCCCGGTCGCCGAGTCCCAGGGGACCAGCAGGGGCAGTGCAAGGATCGGCGCGCTGATGGATGGCTCCCGACTGTCCCCAG
>JAHEJW010000030.1 GCA_024638655.1 bacterium
CGTCCTCACCAGAGACCGGGCCGTATCCAAAGACACATCACAACGAGCCGCCACCCACTCCGAAAGACACCGAGCACCATCACCAACCGCGACCTGACGACGATCCAACTCCCCCAAAACAACCATCTCCCGGCCGGCAAGCTCCGACCGGGCCGCCTCCAAAGCCAACAGCCGCTGTTCCAAAGTATCGGTAGACAACACACTCAAATCCATACACTCGAACATACGTTCTAACTAAGACAGAAACAACCCCCATGGAAAGAGAAATCACCACAACCCCGGGCGTCGCAACGCAAAAGCCGCTCCGATCGAACAGCTCAGCCGGTGTATCTCTCGGCGAACATGGCGTCGCCAAATGACAGGAAGCGGTAACCCCGCTCCAGAGCGATCCGGTAGGCATCACGCCAACCCGGCCCCATGAAGGCGGCGAGAAGAACAAGCAGAGTCGATTTCGGCAGATGGAAGTTGGTGACTAGCGCATCGACCACCTGGAAATCACTTCCCGGACGGAGAAATAGATCAGTATCCATGGTGCCCGAGTCAACCCCTCCCGATCCGTTGGCGAACGACTCCAGGGTCCGTACCACGGTGGTCCCGATGGCCACCACCTTGCTGCCCCGGTCTCTGGCCGAGTCGATCGCCTCCCGCGTCTCATCAGATACCGAACACCGCTCGGAGTGCATCTCATGCTGCTCCACATCGTCAACCGACATCGGCCGGAAAGTGTCCAGAGACACATGTAGATCGACACGGGCAATAGCGACGCCCCTCTGATCCAGGCGCCCGAAGACGTCCTCGGTGAAGTGGAGGCCGGCCGTGGGGGCAGCGGCCGACCCGGGCGTCGACGCATAGACGGTCTGGTACCGACCTGGATCCGCGAGTTCGCCGGTGAAATACGGGGGGAGGGGCATGGTCCCAACCTTGGAGATCGCGGCCTCTTCGTCGTCGGCATCGAGAGTGACCTCTACAACTCCAACTTCTGGAGTTGTCTCGACCGTGGCGGAGAGCCCATCGAACTCGAGGACGACGCCAGGACGCAGCCGGCGTGCCGGTCGGGCCAGTGCCGTCCACCGGCCGTCCTCGGAGCGCTCGAGAAGCAGAAGCTCGACCCGACCACCGGTGCCAACACGTCTCCCGACGATTCGGGCCGCTCGCACGCGTGTTTCGTTGAGCACGATCAGATCACCCGGGCTGAGCAACTCGGGCAAGTCAAGGAAGCGGTGGTCGCTCATGTCCCGAGTATCGAGCAGGCGTGCAGAGTGACGAGGTTCTATGGCCGATTGAGCAATCGCCTCTTCGGGGAGTCCGTAGTCGAAGTCAGAGACGCCCAGGGTCTCCCCCTAAAGGAGCTTCCCTTGCGGATCCTCTGGCTGTTCTATTCCCATATGAGCGTATGCATGGCTCGTCGCCACTCTTCCCCGTGGCGTCCTCTTCATCAAGCCCGACTGGAGCAAGAACGGCTCATACGCGTCTTCGACCGTCTCAGGCTCCTCCCCCACTGCTATCGCCAGCGTCGACAATCCGACGGGACCGCCTCCGAACTGGTCGATGATCGCCATGAGGATCGACCGATCCACTTTGTCGAGCCCCAACTGGTCCACTTCGAACACCTTCAAGGCTTCGGTGGCGACCGGCATGTCTATCTCACCGGATGCTCGAGCCACCGCGTAGTCACGTACGCGCGCCAGCAACCTGTTGGCGATCCTGGGTGTCTGGCGACTACGCCCGGCTATCAGATCCGCAGCATCGCCGTCGATGACCACGTCGATGATGCCCGCCGACCGCCGAATGATTCGAGCGAGCTCATCGGGCTCGTAGTAGTCGAGCTTCTCCTCGATGCCGAAGCGGTCTCGCAACGGCGCTGTGACCTTGCCTTTCCTGGTGGTGGCACCGACGAGAGTGAAGCGAGGCAGGTCGATCCGGATGCTCTGTGCGGTCGGCCCTTTGCCCAGCACCACGTCGAGCTGGAAGTCTTCCATTGCCGGGTAGAGCACTTCTTCGACGGCCCTGGGCAGTCGATGGATCTCGTCGATGAAGAACACATCGTGGGGTTGCAGGTTTGACAGGATCGCCGCCAGGTCCCCAGGGCGCTCCAACGCCGGCCCGGAGGTCACATTGATGCTGACGCCCAGCGCAGCGGCGATGATGCCAGCGAGCGTGGTCTTGCCCAGCCCAGGAGGTCCCGAGAAAAGGACATGGTCGAGCGGTCGGTCTTCCTGCAGGGCGGCTTCGAGGGAGATCCTCAGCCGATTCTTGACCTTGGCCTGTCCGATGAAGTCCTCCAGGCGCCGAGGTCGAAGGGTTATCTCCTCGGCGTCCTCGATCGTCGGGCTGAGCAGACTGTCTTCTCTCACTTTTTGCGACCTCTACCGAGCTGCTGCAAAGCAGCCTTGACCTGGGTCTCGATTGGGTCATCGGGGTTGAGCCCGTTGACCACGCCGTTGATCTCGGCGGTCGAGTAACCGAGGCCCTCGAGCGCCTGACGAACCGAGACGAGATCGCCCCCTCCCACTACCTCGATCTCTCTTCCAGCAAGCTTGGGGCCGAGTTCGAGCACGATCTTCTGGGCACCACGCTTGCCCACGCCAGGTGCAACGGTGAGGGCGTCCGGGTCCTCGTTGACGATCGCGAGGATGATTTGCTGGGCGTCGAGGGAGGCGAGCATGGACTGGGCGACCTTCGGGCCAACACCGCTCGCCGTGAGCAGAATGCGAAAGAGGTCGCGGTCACCCTCCGATCCGAAGCCGTAGAGACTCATCTCGTCTTCTCTCACATGAGTGTGAGTGTGAACGACTATCTCCTCACCGATGCCAGGGAGTGAAGCCACATCACGCGGAGTCATCACCACCTCGTAGCCGACCCCATTGACATCGATGCAGACAACGCCGGCCCTGTTGGTCACCAGCATTCCACGCAGACGGCCGATCATCTCGACAAGCCCATCGGCGCGACACGCAGATGACAGAGAGCTATGGCCAACGCGTCGGCCGCATCGGCGGGTTTCGGAGGCTGAGCGAGTTTCAGCAGTCTGGCGACCATCTCCTGCACCTGGCCCTTGTTAGCCGAGCCGTCACCCGTCACGGCTGACTTCACCGCCGTTGGCACGTATTCGAACACCGGGAGAGACGCTCGCGAAGCGGCGAGCAGGACCACCCCCGAGGCCCGACCCACTGAGATAGCGGTCTGGAGGTTTCGATTGGTGAAAACTGTCTCCAAGGCAATCACATCCGGATTGGCATCGGCGATGATCTCAGTGAGCCCGTCGTAGAGCTCCGAAAGCCGGTCGGACGCCTCGGTCGCTGCGTCGGTCCTTATCACGCCGGCCAGCACTGCCGTGGGAGGGTTGGTGTCCTGGACGAGCCCGTAGCCGGTGGCCGACAGACCCGGATCGATTCCCAACACGAACATATGTTCTGTGACTGTAGCCGGGCGAGCTCAGGTCCCGGTCATTCCCCTCTTGTTTCGCAGATCAGTTTCGCAACTGCTCGGAGTGAAAGGTCGCTCTGCCTTCGCGACTTTCGAAGACGTGGAATCGCTTTGGATGAATGAACATCGCGTTTGCACCGAACCGAGTCTCCCGGGACCGCAACGTCACCTGCCCGGCCGGAGTGTCGACCACCGCATAGGAGTCCGGGCCCAATGCGAAGGCACGATCCAGCCGTGCCTCGAGTCCCCTCCCGCCGACACGCCAATCCTCGGGGCGTATCCCCACGATCGCGTCTCTCGGCATCTTTCGACCGACGGGGAGAAACATCCCACCAACCGAGAGACCTCCCGGCGCCGGCTCTGAGTCCAACAGATCCATGGGAGGGCTTCCGACGAAAGTGGCCACAAAGGCGTCTGCGGGCTCGGAGTAGAGCTGTAGCGGAGACCCAACCTGTCGGATCCGTCCTTCGTCGATTACCGCAACGCGGTCGGCGAGCGCCATGGCGTCGGAGTAATCGTGAGTCGCATACAAGGCTGTCACGCCGTAGCCAGTCTGCACCAGACGCAGTTCGGCACGCAATCGGTCGGAACCGAGGTGATCGAGCCGGGCGAAAGGCTCGTCAACCAGCATCAGGTCGGGCCGACGGACCATCGCGCGAGCGAGTTGCACCACCTGTTGCTGTCCGGCGCTCAACTCCTTGGGAGTGCGCCGGAGGAGGCCCGAGATCCCGGTGGCACGTGTTTCTGCCTCCACTCTGGAGGCGATCTCCGCACTTGGGACCTGACGAACTCTGAGGGAGAACCCGACGTTCCCCTCGACATTCATCTTGGGGTACAGGACGTTCTCTTGGAAGACCATCGCCAGATTGCGCTGGGCGGGTGGCAGGTCGGTCACCTGTCGCCCGTCGAAGATGACGTCGCCGGAGGAAGGCACCTCGAGCCCGGCCACAACGCGGAGGACCGTGGTCTTCCCACTGCCCGAAGGCCCGAGAAGTGCAACCGACTCACCCTGCTCGACGCGGAGGGTCAGGGCGTCGACGACTGGATTGTCTCCGAATCGAACCGTGATCGCATCGAGAAGCAGGGCTACCAAGTCGATCGAGTCCTGCCACGGCTCTCGCTGCGGTGGCCGACCGTCATGGTCTCAGGTCTTGTTCGAGCGTCGCCGGAGCAGAGTGTCCTCGATGTGGGCGATCCGCGCATTGATAGTCGACAGGTCATCGCCGGACCGTGCTTGCGAGCCGAGCTTCACCCAGGCACCCGACGAGGGGCTGTGGCTGCCTCCACCCTTCGAGGTCACGAACCCGATCCTCTGGGAGATCGATTGCTTCCGTCTCTTCTTGAGCGACGCCAGCTCGGCCTCCAATTCAGTGGTGGATCTGCTGTCGTCGATGCCGGAGCGATAGCCGGCCGCTGCCCTGCGAAGAGCGTCGCGCTCGGTGAGCAGGGCATACCTCTGCGGTGATGGACCGCAAGGAAGCGCCGCGAGTGCATCTTGGATCTGACTCAGCCGCCGAGTCAGATCGTCGAGGGGACGGCTCACGCCTCCGCCATCACTCTCTCCATGACGCTGTCGTCGATGTCGTAGTTGGAATAGACAGACTGGACGTCATCGAGCTCATCGAGATCATCAATGAGTCGCAGCAGCTTCTTTGCCTCTTTCTCCTCGACGGGAACGGTCGTGGAAGGGAGCTGGGTCACGTCGGCAGAGTCGACTTCGATGCCTTCGGCTTCGAGCGCCTTGCGAACATCTCGCAGCCCTCCCGCCTCGGTGACTACTTCGAAGACGCCGGAGCCAGCATCCCTTACATCCTCTGCCCCCGCATCAAGTGCGGAGATCATGACGTCGTCTTCGGCCCCCCTGGCCAGGATCAACCCCTTTTGGCTGAACAGATAACCGACCGACCCTGGCTCCCCCAGGCTGCTGTTGTGCCTGGAGAAGGTGGATCGCACATCTGAAGCGGCGCGGTTTCGGTTATCGGTGAGGATCTGCACATAGAGAGCCACCCCACCTGGCCCGTAGCCCTCGTAGAACATCTCCTCGTAGACCGCTCCTTCGACTTCTCCGGTGCCACGCTTGATGGCCCGCTCGATGTTGTCGTTGGGCATGTCCGCCGTCTTTGCCTTGTCCACGGCGGTCGCCAGTGTGGGGTTGAATTCGACGCTGCCACCCCCCTCACGGGCGGCTACCTCGATGGCCTTCGCCAGCTTCCCGAACAGCTTGCCGCGTTTTGCATCCTGGCGGCCCTTGCGGTGCTTGATGTTCGCCCACTTGGAATGACCGGCCATCACTTGCCTCCGATCATGTCGAGCAGCATCTGGTGGATACGCCCATCCCGCGTCAGCTCCGGATGAAACGAGGTTGCGAGGATGTTGCGTTGCCGCACCATCACGGGGTGGTCCTCGACTGTTGCGAGCACATCCACTTCAGAGCCCACCTTCTCGATCCACGGAGCTCGAATGAATACTGCGCGAAAGAATTCGTCCAGTCCTTCGACATCTAGATCTGCTTCGAACGACTCGTTCTGACGTCCGAACGCATTTCGTCTGACCACGACATCGAGTGAGCCGACGAGCGGCTGGTCTCCCTCGGTCACGGCATCGGCGAGCAGAATCATCCCTGCGCATGTCCCGTACACCGGCATTCCCCCTCGAACGGCTGAGCGAAGTGGTTCGAGGAGGCCGAAGCGAACCGCCATCTTGCCGATGGTGGTCGACTCTCCTCCGGGGATGATCAGACCGTCGATGTCCTCGACCTGTTCAGGATGTTTGACCTCGACAGCGTCTGCACCAAGGGACTCCAGGATCCGGAGATGCTCGCGGACGTCGCCCTGCAGAGCGAGGACGCCGACGCGGCTCATTTCACCAGCCCCTGCCGGCCAGGCGCTCCGACTCGTCCAGTGACCCGATCTCGAGCCCGGGCATGGCCTCACCCAGACCCCGCGAGACCTTCGCCACAACTTCAGGCTCATTCCAGAAAGTCGTCGCCTCGACAATGGCCCTTGCATACAGCGCCGGGTCGGAGCTCTTGAAGACGCCGGAGCCGACAAAGACGCCATCGACACCGAGCCCCATCATCAGTGCAGAGTCGGCGGGCGTGGCGATCCCTCCGGCGGCGAAGTTGACGACCGGTAGCTTGCCCGTTTTCGCCAATTCTCGGACGAGCTCATAAGGAGCGCCCAGATCGCGTGCGGCCGACATCAGCTGCTCATCACCCATCGTCGTCAGGGCGCGCATCTCATTGGTGACAGTTCGCATGTGACGGACAGCTTCCACGACGTTCCCGGTGCCGGCCTCCCCTTTGGTCCGGATCATCGCAGCACCTTCACCGATGCGACGCAGTGCCTCACCGAGATTCCTGGCGCCACAAACGAACGGGGTGGTGAAGGCCCATTTGTCTACGTGATGCTCCTCGTCTGCGGGTGTGAGCACCTCGGATTCGTCGATGTAGTCGACGCCGAGCGCCTGGAGTACCGCCGCCTCGGCGAAATGACCGATCCTGCACTTCGCCATCACCGGGATTGACACCGTGTTCTGGATTTCTTCGATCTTCGTGGGGTCGGACATGCGAGCGACACCGCCGTGCTTACGTATGTCGGCTGGAACCCTTTCGAGGGCCATGACCGCGACTGCCCCCGCTTCTTCAGCGATCTTGGCCTGGTCGGCGTCGACGACGTCCATGATCACGCCGCCCTTGAGCATCTCGGCTAGCCCACGCTTGACACGTTCGGTTCCGATTTCGACCACACGTACTCCTTTGAACAGAGCTTTCGATTGTACCGGCGATGACCCCGCTCAACGAAGAGCTTCTTCGTATACATTGCGATAAAGGCCGACCACCTCGCTCCAGTCGAACCGGCGCGCTCGCTGCTTTGCCAGGCGCCCGAGATCACGTGCTCGATCGGGATTTGCCAGCAGTGCCGATACTGCCGTCGCCAACCCGCCAGGATCACCGACCGGAACCGTCACGCCGGTATCTCCAAGCACCTCTCTGAAGGCTGAGAGGTCACTTGCAACGACCGCACATCCGGCAGCCATTGCCTCGACGATCACCATGCCGAAGCTCTCACCTCCAGTGTTTGGCGCGACATAAACGGAGGCGGAAGCCAGGATTCGGTTCTTCTCTCCCCCGGTCACCGGACCCTTGTATGTGACGCCTCGCGGTGGATCGCCCCGGTCGGCCCCCATGACGACGAGCTCGGCGTCGGGTTCAATCTCCCGTATCCTCGGCCATGCCTGAAGCAGTGTGCTCAGTCCTTTTCTGGGCTCATCGCGACCCAAGAAGGCCACCCGCCTCGACACCCGGCCGACAGGCAGGTCATAGGCCCCGACGTCGATGGCATTGGGGATGATCTCCACGGCACCCCAATGACCAGGTATCGCTTTGGCTGCTGTGCTGCTGACCGCGGTCAGCCTCGCTCGCTCGAACCTGTTACCGATCAGTGGGGCAAATCGGTAGAAGCGCTCCGCCCATCGCGGTGCGTCTGCATGGAAGGTGGCCACCGTCGGCTTGTCCGTCGCCAGGCCGGCCCATCCAATGAGGGGGATCATCGGCTCGTGCACGTTCACAACATCGACGTCCATCAGCGCCTTGCGCACCTTCCACCAAGACGTTGGTGCCAACGTCAAAGGAACTCGGGACTTGTTGGCTCTCAGCTTGACCGCCCGACCGACCGGAAGAATGGCCGCGTCGGGGCCCGGCCCGCCGAGAAACGACGTCGAACCTCCCGCCACCAAGACGACCTCGTCACCTGCGGCCCTCAGCTGATCCGCGAGCTCGGTCACCAACTGTTGGACGCCTCCTGGTGAACCCATGTCGTATGGGCAAACGAGGCCGATTCTCACTCATGCCTCCCGGTCGGACGGCCAGTTCGGTTGAACCAGGTGCCATTGCTGGGGGGCTTCGCGAATGAGCTTCTCGAGCTCGTGTGCCAACTCCTGAGTCATGAGCCGGACCTGCTCGCTTCGGGATGACGCCCCTGGCACTGCGATCGGCGGCCGGATCACGACCTTGTGACCGTCACCTTCGAAGTAGGTGGCGACCGGGAACAGCGGAGCTCCCGTTTTGACCGCCAGGGTGGCCGGCCCGGGCGGCAGAGTCGTCCGCTCTCCGAAGAACTCGACTTCGACACCGCGTCCTCCGAGATCACGATCTGACAAGAGCGCTACCGCCTTGTTGTCCGAGATAGCAGCCTCTAACTTGCGCATGACCTCCAGACGCCCGGTTGCCAAGACGATTTCGATCCCGAAACCGGCGCGCAGCCTGGTGAACCAATCGGTGATCCGCTTGTTGTCGAGGTCTTCGGCCACGGCAACTATCGGAATCCCCTCGCTGACGGCGACCGGTGCAGCAGCCTCCCAATTCCCCATGTGCGGCAGGGCGTAGATCATCCCGCTTCCGGCATCGTGAGCGGCGATCACCATGTCGAGGCCTTCGGTTTGAGTGTTGGCGAGCATTCCGGGAACCCGATGACCGCGCACCCAGAGCGCCTCGGCCAGGTAGCGCCCGTATGACGTCATGACAGCTCGAGCGCTGGCATCCGCGTCGCCGCCACCCCCCAGGACCCGACGCATGTGACGGGTCGCCATACGTCTCCGCGATCCGTCGGTGCGATGCCACACCTGGCCGATGGCGGAGCCGATAAGCAGAGCTGTCTTCTTTGGCAGAACACCCACGAGCGCGACTCCGGCGCGAAGCCCGAGGTAGGCGAGCAGATGTCTCACTGAATCGATCGGTACGTTCTCACGAAGCGATAGACGACCGTGAACCACACGAGGACCACGAACAGCCACAGCATGATCTCGACGAAGCTCAGGACAAGGCCCGCACAGAACAGAATCAACCTCTCGGTCCTGCCCATGAGCCCTCCCCTGCCCTCCTGACCTTCGGCCTCGGCCTTGGCCCTTATGTACGGCACCAGGATCGCCCCACCGATGGCGAGGACGATGAGCAGCAGGATCCGCGCTCGACCCTCCATGGCGAAGGCGAGCCCGGCAAATCCCGCGATCTCGCCGATCCGATCGAAAGCCGCGTCGAGAAATGCCCCTTTCGCACTGACCTTTCCCGTTACCCGGGCAACCGCTCCGTCAAGGCCGTCGAGCAGCGATCCACCGGCGATCATCCAGCCACCCAGAACGAGGTTGCCTGTGCCTACCAATACCGAACCGGCTATGACAACAGCCAGGCCGAGAGCGGTCATTGCCGCCGGCGTCATGCCTATGGCCGCAAACAGGCGGCCGACCATGTCCAGGTACCGGGTCACGTGTGGCCTGACCCGCATGTCGATCACGGAGCGAAAGTAGCACCCGCCGAGGAGAGAGGGGCATATCCAGGGTTAGGATCGGGATCTTTCAAATAGGAGGTCACGTGTTTCCCGAGAAAGTTCGTAACGTCGCCTTGGTCGGCCATGGCGGGAGCGGAAAGACCACGCTCGGAGAAGCGCTTCTCCAGGTGGGCGGGGCGAAAACGCGCATGGGCTCGGTCGAGCAGGGGACGACGACCTTCGATCATGAGCCCGAGGAAACCGGCCGGAACATCTCCTTGTCACTCGCCGTGGCCACCGTGGACTGGAACGGGACTCGGATCAACATCATCGACACGCCAGGCTCGAGTGATTTCGTCGGCGACGCGCGCTCCGGTCTACGCGCCGCCGACCTGGCGCTTTTCTGTGTCTCAGCGGTCGACGGTGTCGAGGTTCAGACCGAACAGCTTTGGCGAGCCGCAGCCGAGGAGGGTATCCCGAGAGCCGTCGTGATCACCAAGTTGGATCGTGAGAGGGCTTCGTACGAGCGGACCCTGAATGAGTTGCGTGATGCCTTCGGGAAGTCGATCGCTCCGATTCAAGTGCCCATCGGGGAGGAGACGGACCTCCGCGGGTTGGTTCGGGTTGCCACCGAGAGGGCTTATGAGTACTCGGGTGAACCGACGGGAAGGCAGACCGACCTGCCTGCCGAGGTCGAAGATCGGGTTCATGCGGCACATACCGCTCTGATCGAAACCGTGGTGGAGACCGACGACGAGATGATGGAGGCCTACTTCGAAGGTAGAGAGCCCAGCCGAGAGCAGATCGTCGCCACCATCCATCAAGGCATTCTCGACGGTGAGATAAGCCCGGTACTGGTCACCTCCGCGGAGAAGCTGATAGGTATCGACACACTATTCGAGTTCATCGTCGACTACGGGCCCAATCCGCTCGAACGCCGAATGCCCCCGCTGACCGAGGGTGAGACCGGATCGGCGAGCGCTGATGGGCCGCTGGTTGCCTACGTCTTCAAGACGATCTCCGACCCCTTCGTCGGCCGGATCTCGATGTTCCGAATCTTCTCGGGCACGGCCAAGGCCGACCAGGACCTCGAGTTGGCTCGTGGGGGCCGAGTCAGACTCCACAATCTCTTCAAGCTCCAGGGCAAGGAGCATCACGATGTCTCCGAACTGCCTGTCGGTGGGATCGGAGCAGTGGCGAAGACCGAAGATCTCCGCGCCGGCGACACGATCAGAACCCAGGGCACCAACGTTGTGTTGGCCAAAGTGCAGTATCCAAGACCTGTCTCGGAGATAGCCATCGCCCCGCGGTCCCACAACGATGAGGAAAAGCTGTCCATGGCCCTGCATCGGATCGAGCAGGAAGATCCGACGATACGCGTAATGAGACGAGCCGAGACCGGTGAAACGATCATGGCCGGACTCGGCGACTCGCACTTGGACGTCACGCTTGCTCGCATCCAGCGAATGTTCGGCGTCGAGATCGACTCGGCGCTGCCTTCGATCCCATATCGCGAGACGATCACAGCGACCGCCGAGGCGGAGGGCAAGCACAAAAAGCAGACCGGCGGGCGTGGGCAGTTCGCGGTTGCACAAGTGAGATTCGCACCGCGACCCCGTGGGAGCGGCTACGAGTTCATCGACTCGGTCAAGGGTGGATCGATTCCACGAGGGTTCATACCCGCCGTCGACAAGGGTGTCCAGGAGGCTCTCCAACGGGGGATCCTTGCCGGGCAGCCGGTAATCGACATCTCCGCGGAGGTATACGACGGTAAATACCACACGGTCGACTCCGACGAGATGTCGTTTCGGATGGCCGGAATCCAAGCGTTTCGCGCCGCGGCGCCCAACCTTCGAGGGGTGCTGCTCGAGCCAGTGATGAAAGTGGTGGTGTCGGTACCACAGGACTATCTCGGAGACGTGATGGGAGACATCAACTCCAGACGTGGCCGGGTTCTCGGGATGGAAGGGGACGGCACTTTGCGTAGTGTCACCGCTGAGGTCCCGATGGCCGAGATGCGGCAATATGCGGCAGAACTGCGATCATTGACCTCAGGTCGGGGCACCTTCGAAGTCGAGTTCGATCACTACGAAGAAGTGCCTCACAACGAGGCCCAGCAGGTCATCGCTGCAGCCAGGAAGGATGACGACTGAGCGGCCCGGAAAGGATTGAGATGTCTGATGCTGTAATTCGCTTCGGCGACGAGGAGCTGACCCTCCCGGTCCACGTCGGTACCGAGGGAGAGAAGGGTGTCGACATCGGCAAGCTACGCAGCAGCCTCGGGCTAGTCACGGTCGATCGAGGATTCGCCAACACGGCGGAGGGCCGCTCATCGGTGACCTATATCAACGGAGAAGAAGGGATTCTCCGTTATCGCGGATACCCGATCGATCAGCTTGCCGAGGAGACCTCATTCCTGGAAGTCTGCTATCTCCTGCAGTACGGCGAGCTTCCGTCGAAGACCGAGCTCGACGACTTCGAAGAATCGATCACCAGACACACACTCTTGCGCGAGGACACCAAGCACCTCTTCGAAGCCTTTCCGCACGCCGCCCATCCCATGCAGATTCTGGCGTCGGCTACCTCGGCTCTCGCTACCTACTACCCGGACAAGCTCGACCCACTGGACGCCGAGGCGGTCGACATAAGCGCCCGACGACTCATCGCAAAGACACCAACGATGATCGCCTGGTCGTACAAGTATCGCGTTCACCAACCTTACGTATACCCGGACAACTCGCTGGATTACGGGTCGAACTTCCTCAACATGATGTTCTCGGTGCCGGCCGAGAAATACGTGGCCGACCCGGTCATCGTGAAGGCGCTGAACATGCTCCTGATTCTCCACGCCGATCACGGGCAGAACTGCTCCTCCTCGGCGGTTCGCCTTGTCGGCTCGGGGCACGCCAACATATTCAGCTCCATCGCCGCGGGGATCCATGCCCTCTCCGGGCCGTTGCATGGCGGCGCCAACCAAGCCGTGCTCGAGATGCTCGACCGGATCGTGGCCAGCGGTCAGGACGTGGACACAGTGGTCAAACGTGCCAAGGACAAAGACGACCCGTTCCGACTGATGGGTTTCGGGCACCGCGTCTACAAGAACTTCGATCCAAGGGCACGGATCATCAAGCAGGCGGCTGCGGACGTGCTCGACTCGCTTGGGGTCGACGATCCTCTTCTCGAGGTTGCAAGACAGCTCGAAGAAGTGGCTCTCGAAGATGATTACTTCGTGGAGCGCAAGCTCTACCCGAATGTCGACTTCTACTCGGGGATCATCTACAGAGCAATGGGGTTTCCCACGGACATGTTCACGGTCCTCTTCGCCCTAGGGCGTCTGCCCGGCTGGCTGTCACAGTGGCGGGAGCTCTCCGCGGATCCGGAAGCAAAGATCTTCCGGCCCCGGCAGCTCTACGTCGGGCCCGAGGAGCGCGACATCGTTCGAGTCGAGGATCGCTGAAGACCTCGATTCCTCAGGCACGCGTCTGCCCGGCTCTGCCGGCTCGGATAGGGCTACGGCGCCGAGATTGCCTCGACGTAAGGAAGGTCGGCGACCTCACCTGACACGGCATCGACCAACACGAGCGCTCGGCGATCCGGCGGCTCGGTGGCCGAGTACAGAAGCACCGACCAACGGGGCCTGGAACGCCAACCCTGAAATCGCACCGAGGCCGAGGCATGCCCGATGGGGAAGTCGACGACAGATGCTGCCCGGGCCAGGGCTTGATGCTCGTCGAGGTTGAGTGGCCAGGAACTCGAGAACATCCACATAGCGAGGAGACCCAGGCCCACAGCAACCGGCCAGCCCCCTTCGATCGTCAACAGAGCGATGATCGCCGTCACGACAAAGACCCAGCCTGAGGCTCTTCTTCGCTCAGGACTCGGGAATCGATAAGGCCCCTCGATGTTGGCGTCGAGATCCTCCTCGATCGCAATCTCGTCCGCCAGCTCGCGGTCGATGTGGATGCCCTCGCGATCGACTCGCCACTCGTCGCTCATGCCGATGGAGGTTTGGACGACTCGACCAGCTGGTTCGTTGCCTCGATCAATGGAACGCCTCTGGTGTCAGTGTCCTCACCGTAGAGCCTCAGACCCACCGTCGAATTGGCGACATCGTCGTCGCCGACGACGATCACCGCTGGGTGCTTGTGGGTCAGAGCCCGCCTGATCTTGTCCCCCACGGTCTCTGATGAGAGGTCGACCTCGGCCCGAAGCCCGGCGTCCCGAAGTCTTCCGGCCACAGCATCCGCATACTCCTCGTGACGATCGGCGACCGGCACGATCGACACCTGGACAGGTGACAACCACATAGGAAAGGCACCGGCATAATGCTCGACAAGCACCCCGATGAACCTCTCCAGCGAGCCGGCCTTGGCACAGTGGATCATGTAGGGCCGTTCTCCGACGTTTCCAGCTGCCGTGTACTCCAGCCCGAACCGCTCCGGAAGGTTGAAGTCCAACTGAATGGTCGAGCACTGCCAACGACGACCGATCGCGTCGCGAACATGCATGTCGATCTTCGGTCCGTAGAAAGCGCCCTCGCCTTCGGCGATGCGGTAAGGGACACCCACGGCGTCCAGAGCCTGCTGCAAGTACTTCTCGCTGACCTCCCAGCGAGCGTCCTCCCCCACGTACTTCTCCTCTGGCTTTGTGCTCAGGTCGGCCTCGAAGTCGGTGAACCCGAAATCCTTCAACCATTTGAGAACGAAGTCGAGATGGAGATGGAGCTCTCCCTCCAGCTGGTCCTCCGTGCAGAAGGTATGGGAATCGTCCTGGGTGAAGCCTCGTGCTCTGAGCAGCCCGTGGACCACGCCGGACATCTCGTACCGATACACACCGCCGAGCTCCCCCAAGCGCATGGGAAGATCTCGGTACGACCGACCCTGGCTCTTGTAGATCAGGACATGAAATGGGCAGTTCATCGGTTTGACCCGATACTCCTGATCGTTGTCGAGCTCCATGCCCGGATACATGCTCTCTGCGTAGAAGTCGAGGTGTCCCGAGGTCTTCCAGAGCTCGGACTTGGCCAGGTGGGGGCTGAAGACGAAGTCGAACCCGTACCTTTCGTGCACCGCTCTGCTGTGATCCTCGATGATCTTCCTGAGCTGACCCCCCTTTGGATGCCACACGGCCAGACCCGAGCCGAGCTCTGCAGGAAAGCTGTAGAGATCCAGCTCCGGCCCCAATCGGCGGTGATCGCGCTTCTCGGCCTCTTCCAGACGTTGGAGATAGGCCTCAAGATCCTTATTGGACTGCCAGGCGGTCCCGTAGATGCGCTGCAGCTGCTCGCGATTCTCGTCGCCTCGCCAATAGGCCCCCGAGGTACGGAGCAACTTGACGGTCGGAATCCGGCCAGTCGACGGGAGATGGGGGCCGCGACAGAGATCGACGAAGCCATTGTTGCGATAGGCGGTGACCTCTTCGCCACCACTGACCTCGGAAGGGTCTACGTTCTCGATGATCTCCACCTTGAACTTGTGATCTGAGAAGGCCTCGAGGGCCTCGTCACGCGACATGGCGACCCGAACAAAGGGCTGGTCTTCGGAGATGATCTCGGCCATGCGCTGTTCGATCCGATCCAGATCGTCGGGAGTGAAGGGCTCAGACACCTCGAAGTCGTAATAGAAGCCGTCTTCGATGGGGGGTCCGATGGCAAAAGTGGACCCCGGGTAGAGATCGAGAACTGCCTGAGCGAGGACATGCGCCGAGGAGTGTCTGAGTATGTCCAGCCCGTGGTCAGAGTCGAGGGTGATAACGGAGAAGTCTCCACTCTCAGAGATGGGCAGGTCCAAATCGCGCAAATGCCCGTCTATCTCCACGGCTACAGCGGCTCTGGCCAGACCCGGCCCGATCGATTGGGCCACTTCCCTACCCGTGGTTCCGTCGGGATGGGAGACGACTTTTCCGTCTGGATAGCGAAGATCTAGTGGCACGTGGTTTTCTGGCTAGCCTTGATCCGGCAGAGTAACCAGCAGCACGGCGATAGTCGCAGGCATGACCACGAGAGGGGACATCGCGAATGAATCCACGCGACCTGGTCGAGAGTCTCTACCCCAAGGCTCGAATACGCGAGTTGGCGTCAGGTGCCAACAGCGTCTTCCGGGTGACCCAGAACGAGACCGAAGTCTCGATTGTCAAGGTGTATCCGGTGCCCTCACGGGAGAAACGGGAACGAAGAGCCCTCCAGGCCTTTTCCGCAGTCGAAGGAGTTCCCCGCCTGCTCAACTACGGAATCGAGCAAGACCTGGCTTGGCTCAGGATGAGCGACGGTGGCGCGTGGAATCTGGCCAACCTTCCCAAGAACCTGGAGGCCATCGAGTCGGCAGGCAGGACTCTGCGCGGATTGCACGTGGCTCGGGCCGACATCACCAATCTCGCTGTCGGGATTGACGCCGACTACGTGCAGAGCCACTACTCATCGACGATTCAGAGGCTTGGGCGCTTCCGTCGCAGGTTCGGGATGGAGCAACGAGTCCTGGATGCAGCTCTCGAGATGGAGCCGCCTCTTGCTACGCAACCGGTGCCGGCTCACACCCGACCTACCCCGTCGAAGTTCGTCATCAACGACGACGGCGAGGTGACTCTGGTGGATCTCGAGTGGGCAACGCTCGGGCCTGCGGAGTGGGACTTGACTCTCGCTGTCTGGCAATTCGCAACCATGTTCGGCGAGGATGCCGCCGCAGCCTTTCGACGGGGATACTCAGCCGAGCTTCCCGAGAGCCGCTATCGGTCCTGGGTGGCGTATCACGCGGCGATGATGATGTTGGATGCCGCCGAAGTGCGTGACGGTCGTCTCGGCGACCTGAGCTATCTGGTCGACGATCTCAAAGAAGCAGTGCTCGGCGGCTGATCCGCAGTCCGAAATCCACGGCATCGGACATCGCCCTCCGTAGCCTCTTGCCACAACGGCAAGGAGGACGGACGAATGCTCGAAGCTTTTGTTGTCGCCACTGCGACCACCGGGTTGTTCGCCCTCGCAAAGGGAATCAGGGGCAATGAGAGATTCCGGGTGGACCCGAGACTCGTGGTGACACGAGACGAGCGGGGCGATGATCTGCCGTGTCCGTGGTGCTATGCGCCGACTCAGGAAAACGACTCTCGCTGCAGCGGCTGTGGGAGGTCCTTCGGCTGACTCGCCGGCGACTTTCAAGCGCCAGATTGCCCATCAATGCAAGGATTCGTCCTATGGTGCGATGAGTGAGCAAGGTAGGACTTGTGCTCGGCGGTGGGGGTGTAACTGGTGCCGCCTATGAGATGGCCGCACTCATGGCTATCGAACTGGCAACCGGCTGGGATCCAAACGACGCCGAGGTAGTTGTCGGAACGTCTTCGGGTGCTTTCGTCACCTCTCTGGTACGCCACGGCGCACTCACCCTCGACTCTCTGGTTCTCGCCACAGATGACCGCGAAGATGTCACCGATCGCATTCGAGCTCACGTTTATGAGCGGGGAGCCCGGATCGCCTTGGGCAAGTGGGTCAAACACGGGATCATGCCAGGGGTCCGCAGACCCGGGCTCACGTTGTTCCTGGGGTCCCCAGCCCCTTATACCGCAGACGGCCTGGCGAAGTGGGTGGAGGCACACATAGGGCAGGAAGCAGCCCGAGCTTGGCCCAAGAAACCAACGGCCATCGTGGCCTATGACCTCGAGACAGGGAGTCGAGTTGCCTTCGGTACGGACGGTGCGCCTGACGTATCCATCGCAGAGGCCGTCGCCGCTTCGTCGGCCGTGCCCCTGATCTTCTCCCCCTATGAGATCGGTGGTCGGCTCTACGTGGACGGTGGGGTTTCGTCCGGAACTCACGCCGATCTAGTGCTCGGCCATCCTCATCCCCTTGACCTGGTTCTGGTGATCGCGCCTCTCGCGGCGGACATCCAGAGAGCCCGGGCACGATTCCACGAGAAGATGTTCGACCGGGTCGGAACCACTGCCTTGGCCGAGGAGGTGGCCCTCATAAGGTCGTCCTGGCCCGATTCCGAGGTCGTCACGTTGTTTCCTGCGCCGAGTGTCCAAAACGCGTCGCGCCCCAATCCGATGGATCCGGCAAAGGCCGTGCCCACCTTCATGAGGACGCTGATCTCGATGAAACGGACATTGGGCAAGTCCGAGGTTTGGCATCGTATTCGGGATCACCTGGTTCGCTCGACCTCACCCGCTAGTTGATGGGTTCGTCGTCGGGCGCCAGCCTCGTTATCAGGTAGACGACCACGGCTCCGATCCCCGCCGCCAGCACCGCGACGAACCAGTCGTCACCAGGCGCCCCGAGGGCAGGGCTCTCCACGCCGCCGGGCCACGGCCACAACACCCGGGTGGACCCCGCCATGAGACCGATCAGGCCGGCGAGAACCACGTCGTGATGATGCTCCAGGGCCCAGTTGAGGATTTGGGAGAAGACCGCGAGACCGAGCACGGCGCCGGCAGTGAAAACGACGATCGTCAAGTACGAGCGATCCGTCACCGCCGACAGCACCGGGGCATACATCCCAAGCATCAGCAGAATCAGCGAGCCGGAGATGCCCGGAAGGATCATTGCGCAGATAGCGAGTGCTCCTGATCCGAAGAAGACGATGAGAGCGGGATCGCCGGCTTCCCGGCCTTCTCCGACCCCAAGCAACAGGAATACGACGACTGCGACAATCAAACCTACGAAGAGATGTGACCTCGCCGGAACTTTGATCATCCTCGAAGCAATGACGATCGAGGCAAGCACCAAACCGAGGAATACCGCAGCGAGGATCGTCGGGCGCTCCTCCAATTGACGCTCGAGGAAGCTGGACAGGGCAATGACAGCCGTCAAGATCCCTACGAGCAAAGGCACGAGAAAGAGCCACTCGACCCGTCCGAGGTGGTCGACGGCGCGACGCACATCGGCCCTCAGAAGCGCGCCGAGAGCCGAGCTTCCCTCCTTGATGGATGCCACCAGCCGCTCATAGATGCCTAGAACGAGCGCGATTGTCCCCCCTGAAACACCGGGCACGAGATCGGCGGTGCCCATGAAGAAACCACCGAAGAGAGAGCGGACTACCTGGCGGAGCACGAGACGAGTATGGCCCTACGCGGGTGTTGCGCCAAGCATCAGGTCACTGTGCCGGGGTCCACGTTCCCTCCGGAGATCATGGCGACCACATGTTCGCCTCGCTCTGGCCGATAGGCACCCGATGTAAGTGCGGCGACTGTCGTTGCGGCCGCAGGCTCGACTGCCAGCCTCACATTTGCCCAGATCCAGCGTTGCGCAGCCACGATCGATTCATCGTCCATCAGCACGGAGTCGTCGACCCAACGGCTGGCGTACCAGGCGTGCTCGCCAATGGACTCGGCCCCGAGAGATGACGCAGCCACACCGCCGACCTCGACTGAGACCGGGCCACCGTTGGCTCTGGCCGCGTTGAAGCTGGCACATTTGAAAGGCTCTGTGGCGATGACCCTCATGTCGTCTCTACACCAACTGGCGATGCCTGCGATCAATCCGCCGCCTCCGACCGCAACCAGAATCGTGTCTGCGTCATCAGCCTGTTCGGCGATCTCCAGCGCTGCGGTGCCCTGACCAGCGACCACTTCTGGCTGGTCATACGCATGAGCCATGAATGCTCCCGTATCCCGGGCGAATGTCTCACATACGGAGAGAGCTTGATCGTAGAAACCGGGTATCACGCGCACCTCGGCTCCGAACTCAGCGATGCGATCGATCTTCTCCCGCGGCGAGGTGTCCGGAACGAAGATGGTGGCGGCGAAGCCCAGCTCCGAACAGGCATATGCGGCGGCGATGCCGAAGTTCCCTCCTGAGGCGGCAGTTACCCCCGCTTCTTCGATTTGGCGAGCGGTCAGAAGTGCGAATGCTCCTCGTACCTTGAATGAGCCCGTGGGTTGGGTCTGATCCAGTTTGAGTGAGAGGCGGTAGCTGGGGTCGAGTGCTGCACCCAACTCGATGAGCGGAGTCCGACGGATGTGTGGGTGGATCCGCCGGGCGGCCTGCTCGATGTCCGACCTCGATACCTCGAGAGTCATCTGCTCAACATGAGATCTGATGGTGACAACGTCACGAGTGTATGGCGACTGATGATGGCCAATTCTCATCGATCAGCGAATCCCTTCACGCCATGAGAGACTCGACGTAGCTTGGAGCCAAGAATCAGATTGCGAGTTCATGCCTTTCGACGACCCTGAAGTTCAGCTGGCCGAGCTCTTCGAGCTGCTGGTCCAAGAGAAGTTCGACGTGGTGCCCGGTCCAAGGACGAGAAAAGACGCGTCGGACGGCACCGACCTGCGAGTGGATTTCGTATATGAGAGCTCGTCCAGCAAGCCGATCGCCCTCGAAGCAACGGGGATGCCGCTCGGAGAGCTTCAAGCCGCCCAGCCGTCCGACATGCATTGGTCCGGCGCCATCGACGAAGTGGTCAAAGCGGAGCAATTGGGCAGCTGGATCGTGCATTTCAGCGGCGCATCCGCAACCGACGTCCTCGTGGATGCGGTCATCGAATCGCTCAGATCCCGGGTAGGCGACGCATACTTCGACTCCGATGGCCGGTTCACCCTGCTCAGGAACGAGGCGGGTGGGGGAGACGAGGTCTTCTTCTTTGGCCCTTCTCAGCCGACGGCAGTCACCGGCTTCTCTCGGTCGCTCTTGGTCACCGCTGTCGCCAACGCCGCCAAGCTCAAAGGGGCCAGGCCTCGATCGACTCATCTGATTGTGCTCGTGGGCCGTAACCGGTCCCGCGATCCGAGCCTGACCCTGGTCCCGCCTTCGTCCGAGAATGCCCCGCCAATGGCGGCGATCGACTACGTCTGGGTCACCTTTCACACCGGGAGTGAAGGAATCGAAGACTCCCACCCATGGGTGTGGTGGGCTCAACCCGGCGACCATCGTTGGGAGACGCACGTCGGACCACTGTGAGTCCCTGAGGAGATGAACAGAACGAGATTGCTCCCACGGGCAACCGGTCGGGTGGGAGGCATCGCACTGTTCCAGGAATCGAAGACAGGTGCATCGCGGAGGAGCGGATGCTCATGGACGAGTGGTCGCTCGTCGACAACTCACCTCTCCCGCTAGCGACGACTGCAAGCAGCTGGGCGCCTTGTCGGCTCCCTGGTTGTTTCACTTCTTGGGATCGAATGGGTCACTCTCGTAGCCGACCATCTTGCCTACCGGAGCCAGGGCTGCGAACAAGACTCCCAGAGGCCCGGGCTGCTTTTGAACATCCTTGTATGCGTCGAGAATCACAGCCATCTGGAGTATGGGGGGCTCACCCGTGAAGCGGCTCAGCGGACGCTCGCGCCTGAGACGGTCATAGGTCGCGCCCAACGACAACAGATCTCGGCTGGGTGAGTAGCCCTCGGGGAAGATCACCTCCGACTCGACGATCAGCTGATCGGTTCCAACGTTGAGCAATCCGTGGATTTGGCCTTTGGGCACGTCAACCTTGCCTCCAACCGGAAGCTCCGAGACGTCCCGACCAGCGCGGATCACCATGTCACCTGAGATGCATTTGAACGTCTCAACAAGAGTTGGGTGAATGTGAGGGAACGGCCCCTTCACTCCGGGGCCGCCTGGATCAGCATCGATGAGCACTACGTAACGATCACCGTGAGAATCGGGGTTTCCCATGATCTGCACATGGTGATCACCAAGGTCGAGGACCGTGCCGATTTCCAACATAGGTCAGTTCAGTGGCGAAGGCTACGTGACGGATGACACCGCGAGTCGCTCCCAGAGTCCCCTTCTCCCTTGTGGGAGGTGCTGACCATTTGTGTAACCCTTGCTCTGGATTGGGATGGCACCGCGACGGTTGCTTTCACACGCGACATAGTTGGGCTGAAGCACTACACCAAGCACTTAACCTCCACGTGTGACCTGGACGGAAGACCCCAGAATCGATCAATACATCGACGCACTGCCGGACTGGCAACAGGAGATATGTCACCAAGTCCGAGAATTGGTGCACAATGTCGATCCAGAAGTCGAAGAGACCATCAAGCGGCGGGTGCAGCCCTACTTCGTTCTAGAAGGGAACATCTGTGCTCTCCTTGCCGCGAAGACCCACGTCAACGTCTTCCTCTACGACGGAGCCATCGTTCCCGATCCGGAGGGAATCATCACGGGCGGGCACGACAACAAGACTGCGAGGACGGTGGCTGTGCGTGAAGGCGAGAGCCTTCCCGAGAGGCCCTTGGCAGAAATGGTCCGCCAGATCATCGCCAACAACCGGGCCGGCGGCTGGCGCAAGCTGAAGAAGGAACGGGGGTTGGACTGAGTCTTCGGTGGGCCGTAGTGGACTTGAACCACTGACCTCTCGCGTGTGAGGCGAGCGCTCTAGCCGGGCTGAGCTAACGGCCCCGGAGCAGCGAGGTTACCGATGGTTCGACGGGTAGTCCATGTCACAATGACCTCCATGAGTGTCTTTGATCTGGGGCCGTTCGCCGATGCTGAGGGCTATGCGGAGGCAATTGAACTCGATCGTGTCGACCCGCTGGCGGGTTGCCGAGCAGATTTCGTGGTGACTGACCCCGACATGATCTATCTCGACGGGAATTCCCTCGGCCGGCTACCCAGGGGCGGCGCGGAGATCATCGATGGGGTAACGCATCGGGAGTGGGGCGAGCGGCTGATTCGCTCATGGAACGAGAGCTGGTGGGAGCTCCAGCTGGAGCTAGGGGACCTCCTCGCCCCGTTGCTTGGCGCCATGGGCGGTGAGGTAATCATTTCCGACTCGACGTCGGTGAACCTCTACAAGCTCGCCGAAGCAGCGGTGGATGCGTCGAAGGGTAGGACGAAGATCGTCACGGACGACCTCAACTTCCCTACCGATGTCTACATCCTGGAGGGAGTGGCGAAGCGTCGAGGTTTAGAGCTCGAGATCGTCCATTCGGATGGCATCCACGGGCCCGTAGAGGGCCTCGCTCGTGCCCTGAACGGAGACACCGCTCTCCTTTCCCTCTCCCATACGACGTTCAAGTCCGGATATACCTACAACGTGAGCTCAATGACCAAGATGGCCCACGAAGTCGGAGCCTTGGTCCTTTGGGACTGCAGCCATTCGGTTGGAGCCATGCCGATCGACTTCGAGACTGCGAACGTCGACCTCGCCGTCGGGTGCACCTACAAGTACCTGAACGGCGGGCCGGGATCTCCCGCTTTCCTCTACGTCCGATCCGAGCTCCAGGATCAATTGGAGAATCCGATCACAGCCTGGTGGGGCCATGCCGAGCCATTCTCTTTCAGTCTTGAATTCCGCCCCGTGGAGGGAATCCGGAGATTCCACACCGGAACCATGCCCATCCTCTCACTCGCCCCAATCGAGGCCGGGGTCCGTGGCATTCTCGACGCCGGAATCGACGAAATCCGGCAGAAGTCGGTCGCTCTGTCCGAATACCTGATCGGTCAGTGGGAGACTCACCTCGCGAGACACGGCTTCGACCTGGCCTCGCCTCGAGACCCCGAAGCGCGCGGGTCCCATGTGTCCATCTCGCATCCGGACGGTTGGCCAATGACTCGAGCAATGATCGAGGTGGGTCGGGTGCTGCCCGACTTCCGCCGACCCGACAACATTCGTCTCGGGCTGTCTCCGCTATACACCTCGTTCCTCGAGGTCCATACGGCAGTCCAACGAATCAAACGGCTGTTCGAGACCGGCGCCCATACGGCATTCATGAACGTCACAGCGACTGTCACCTGAGTCTCTCGATGAAGCGTCACGAGTTCGAGCACCTGGTCGACAGGGTGCTCGAGGATTTGCCGGGATGGGTGGTGGAGAAGATCGACAACCTGGCTGTCGTTGTGGAGGAGCACCCTCCCAAGGAGCTTGGGGACGTGCTCGGGGTCTACGAGGGAGTCGCACTCAACGAGCGCGGGGACTACTTCGGGGTGTTGCCTGACACGATCGTGGTGTTCAGACAACCACACCTCGAGCTAGGTCTGAAACGAGACGAGTTGGAAGCAGAGATCCGCAAGACGGTGTTGCACGAGATCGCTCACCATCTAGGCATCGACGACGACCGCCTGACCGAGCTCGGGTGGGATTAGCAGCCCCGGATGTCAGCGCCTTCTCGTTTCGGGCACACCGGCTGCCCGCAGAGTTGCAGCCGGCACGCCACATTCTCGCCACGCGGTATATGAGATCTCTTTTCGCTCGGAGTAAGACCTGACGTGCTCCATGAAATCGGCTTCGATCTCTTCGAAGTTCCCGGCTTCCTGTACATTCGACAATTGATCTTCGATGTCAAGCTTCCTTTGAATCAATTCGACACGCTTCAGTGGGTTCTCTTCAGACTCAATCTTTTCGACTGTCTTCTTGAGGCGCCTGTCGAGGCTCTCTCTGGTCACGGGTCGACCTGGCTTCCTCCCGTCCAGAGCCCGTAGATAACTCTTGATGGCTTTGGCCTCGCGCCGACCCTGGGCCAGTGCGTCTTTGTGTTCTTGGGACATGGGCATTGTTCAAACACCTCCTGTAATCCAATCATGCCAGGTTGGTGGGTTCACAACCAGTGAGACGGGCAAATGCTGAAGAGTTAGGTGCTATTGAGAACGAACAGAGCAATCAGGTATGGCCAATTGAGACTGCTCGACGACATCTCGTGAAAGAGTGATCATCTCGGCCGCATCTTCGATCAAATCCGGGTTGTTGTACCTCAGACCGTCGCTGATAGACATCCATGCGGAGACCTGTAGCCCGACGCCGCTTATCAACAAGCTGTGCGCGTTGTGGATGTCCGGATGTAGCTCAGGTTTCTGTGCTTTCAGATCATCAAGTAGCTGCGTATAGCTCGCCGAAACGTCGTCGAGTTTCTCGACGGCATCGGCATCTCGCATCTGCTCAACGCCCCTCTGTAGCAAGTCCGCATACGACTCGATCGAGGAGTGCAGGTGGCCCACAGCTTCGAGACAGGCTGTATGGACCGAACTGTCGCCAGAACAAGCGGCAATGCCTAGCAGCAGCGCCAGAGCCGCACGGGCTCCCCGTCCAGCGGGCAAACGTCCCCTTGGGTCGACCAACCCGACCCTAACGGCGCACGACTCCTAGGCGGGGCGGCTCGCCTTCGGCCATCTCCACCGGCCACCAAGCGCCTTCAACGAGCGTCTCTCCAAGCCAATATCCCCAAACCGGTTCCCCCGACCACGAGAACCGTTAGCAGCGATGTCACAGGCCCAAACGCCCCCCGTCCAGATGTCTGGGCCCGTTTCGGCGGCCGACAGCACAGCTTCGGATGGAGATGCCCCGACACTGGCATCCCGAAGAACCCTCCGAGTGTGGCGTTCCAGGCGGCGTGGGTGGCTGCCACCATCCAGATGTCGCGCCATGCCACGAAGATGGCCCCGAGCAACCAACCCCCGGTGAGCGCTACAGAAGCCGATTAGATCAGCGTTCGGACAACCACGATTGAGGAGCCTGCGGCGGTTGGTATCTGAGGGCTGGGAACCAAGATGCCAGCAGTGTCCGAGCACGGGCCACGTGCCCCCAGCGAGGCCATCTCAGCGAAACAGCAAAACTACGCCGCCTTGCCGGGCTCGCTCTTCACCCACCGACCGGTCAGATAGGTGGCCGCGAATATCGACGCGAAAGGAACCCATGTGCCAAGGGGGCTGGTGAACATCTCAAAGCTGCGCTCGATTACGAGGGCCACGAAGAAGAAATCCACCACGATCACGAATCCCACAAAGGTCAGAGCCGTCTGAAGTGGCGTCGTGTAGCCGTGTCTGCGGTAGTAGTTCCAGGAGATGACGCCGGCGAAGATCGGAGCGGCGATCGCATGGACCACCAGGGCAAACTCGACCGACACCAAAGCCATAGGGATCATCATGGCAGCAGTGCACAACGCCCAAGACACCAAGGCATGCACCAACAGGATCACTCGCTGCCTGCGAATCGGCGTTGCCGGCGGACGGATCTGGGTAAGGGTCACAGCATCCTCCTTCTACTGGCCACCTTGGTTGAACTCGGAGCAGCCGGCTAGGGGCCAAAGACTGTCTTCTGATCAGCCTGAGCCGCGCTTGCGGGGATCATGCCGTGAGGTCCCCTGGTCGCGACTGGCCAGATCGACTCTTGGAGAACCTCACCTAGAACTGAGAATGCGTTCCAACCCCCTAACGAGTCAGACGGGCCTTCGATCCTGAACTCCAAACTGGCGAGGTTCGACTAGAAGTGCTGTCGAGGTCGGGGCTGCCAACGCCATGAATGGACCCCGTGAACCTCATAGACGAAAGCGGATTGCGCTTTACGCGGGCGAGAGGCTGATAGGCACAATCAGTGGGTCAATCCACTCTCGCCGGTTCGAAGAGTTCAGACCGTTCACCCCACCGGTTGTAGCTTCCAGCCGGTCCCACCTTGATTCACAGGTCGCTATCCGGAGATCCAATAACTCTGTTTGAAGAACGCCTCGCGTAAACACCAATACAGCATCGCGCTCGGTTGAGGTGTCCAGAGAGTGTCCACATGAGTCCACTATCTCACGCGATAACGACCTCTCCCCCACTAACGACAAGACTCTGAGTAGCCAACGAGAAGAGCCCCACGGCTATTGACGATTTCGCCAATACCAGGG
>JAHEJW010000031.1:0-18883 GCA_024638655.1 bacterium
ACGACCTGTCTCGGACCGAGCCGTCGGGCAAACTCGACCGCCCCGGTCGCCGAGTCCCAGGGGACCAGCAGGGGCAGTGCAAGGATCGGCGCGCTGATGGATGGCTCCCGACTGTCCCCAGGATGGGTCAGCAGGCCTTCGATCGTGAAGGATCGGTTGGGCGGTGTTGCTCCGCTGGGGATCTTCCCGTGGAGGACATCTTCGACACTCCCCCCGGATGGCACTTCGGTGTTCACCTCGATGGCATGCTCTCGAAGCAACTCGCGCACCGCATCGTTGGCAAACACCTCCACGTCCGAGCGTCGATCGATGGCCCACCTGACGAATTCGGCATTGACATGGTCCCCGTGCTCGTGGGTGATGAACACGCGTGTCACGTCACCGATCGAGTCGAGATCGATCACCCCGCTCTGATAGGTGTGAAAACCGGGATCGAACAGCGTGGCGTGCTCATCGGTTGTGACGAGGAGGCACGAATCGGTGAGTCGTTGAATTCTGGCCATGGACTCAACCTACGCGCAAGACGTTCTAATCAGGAGACGGGATGCATCAATCCGGTGTCGAAGCGATGCAGATACCGATCCGACAGAAGGTTGAGAAACCGGCGTGCATCGGTGAAGCGGTCGGCCACATCACGTAGATAGGTTGGCCCGACCCCCACTGCATTCGCGGCGGAGTCGCTCGCCTTCCCGTACCAACCGGATCCGACGAGCTCGAAGAACCTGATCTCGTCGCCCTCCACGAGATCCACGTCGTCCACACCGGCCGAATGGGCGAGACGGGCCCGGGCGATCTCCCCCATGGAGTTCCGAGTCGTGTGGTCCGGGAAGACCCCACTCAGGAGCAGGGACACGTCCCCGAGCCGGCGATAACCGCCGGCACGTTGCTGCAGAGGAAGGTTGTCGACCATCTCGGCCAAGGACAGGGGGTCGAGCTCGCTGAACCTGCGTCGTCGATAGCCCCTGTTGGTCTTGACCCAAACGGAACCACTGGCCACTTTGGTGAAGGATGCGAGGAACTCGATCAGGAAGTAACGCCGGACCCCATCACCAATGAAGCCACGCAATGTGTCGACATCGAAGACCGGGAGACGTTGTCCGGAACCGACCCACTCGGCTACGAAGGCGGTCTCAGCGAGATCTCGCGCTACGCGGTTGACCAGAGCTCCGAACACCAGGAATGGAGTGATTCCCATCTGGACGTCGAGGGAGTCGGGCCCGGGACCGAAGATGGCCTCGAAGAGGGCTTCGTCCGCCAGCATCTCTTCGACCCTGGCCGGCTTCTCGTGAAGTCGGGACCTCATCGCCCCGACACTCTCCTGACTCCCGGTGGCACCGGCGATCAGGGCTAGATCTCGATCGCTCAGGTGCTCCACGTAGAGCAGGGGGTAATTGAGCATTGTGCCCGAACATCGTAAGCAGACGACTGGAGTTTCCAGCGCAACCAACGCCGATCTTCCGGGTGTACGGTGAGCGGCGATGGCGAAACGAGCCCCCCACCCCATGCCTGAGGACGTGCACAGGCCTCGGTTCGAGGTCCTCGACCACACCGCCGACACAGGGATCTCGGCCACAGCAGGAACGCTGGAGGAACTCGTCGAGACGATGGCAACCGGCATGTTCTCCCTCATGGCGCAGGTATCACCGTGCTCAACCGCCCACACGGTCGAGTTCGAGGTCGGAGCAACGCCCAGGGAAGACTTGGTCTACGAGTGCCTCTCCGAGTTGCTGTACTTGGCCGAAACCGAGGATCTCATGTTCTGTGCCTTCCAGGTTCGGGCAACCGGGTCAGATTCCTTCACAGTCACTGCAGGCGGAGTCCCGATTGGTCAGATCGGCCTAACCGGCCCGCCAATCAAGGCCGTCACCTACCACCAGATGGAGATCCGTGAAGCCGGTGGCCTCTGGCATGGAAAGGTCTACTTCGACGTATGAGGGAGCTGACCAAGATCTCCGAGCACCTGTGGGAGATTCCCGCCGAAGGTGGCATGAGGGTGCCGGGTCGGATCTTCGCCAACGACGGGCTCATCGAGGCTGTGATAGAGGATCGGGCGAGCGAACAGGTGGCGAACGTCGCCCACCTGCCAGGCATAGTCGAGGCCTCATTCGCCATGCCCGACATTCACTGGGGATACGGCTTTCCCATTGGCGGCGTGGCTGCCACCGAGGCTCGAACCGGGGTCGTTTCGCCGGGAGGTGTCGGCTTCGACATCTGTTGTGGAGTCCGACTGCTGGCCAGCAATCTGGAAGAGAGCGATTTTGCGTCGAAACGACAAGCGATCATGTCCGAGCTCGACCGCCGTATACCCCGTGGGATCGGGAAGGGGGCCATCGCCCCCGGAGGCATGATCGCCGACGTCCTCTTGCGAGGTGCCCGGGCAGCGGTGGACGCGGGCTACGGCCTCGAGGCCGACCTCGAGCGATGCGAGGAGTTCGGCACCTCGGAAGGAGCCGATCCCGGGGTGGTCACCGACAAGGCCATCAAGAGGGGTGCGAGCCAGCTTGGCTCCTTGGGGGCGGGCAACCATTTCCTCGAGGTGCAGGTCGTCGATGAGATTCTGGACGAAGAGGCCGCAAAGGCTTTTGGGCTCGCTCGGGGCATGGTGGTGGTGATGATCCACTGCGGGTCGAGAGGGCTGGGCCACCAGACCTGCACCGACCATCTCGGTGTCATGGGAGATGCCATGAGAAAGCACGACATCGACGTCCCCGACCGCCAGCTTGCCTGCGTTCCCGTTGAATCCACGGAGGGACAGCGGTATTTGGCAGCGATGGCCGCGGCGGCCAATTTCGCTTGGTCAAACAGGCACATCCTGGCCCATGAGGCGAGGCAGGCCTTCGCCGCCGGAACGAGCGCGTCATGGGAGGATCTGGGGATGGATCTCGTCTTCGACGTCGCACACAACCTGGCGAAGCTCGAACGACATGAGGCCAATGGACGGCTCGTCGACGTCTGCGTTCATCGCAAAGGCGCCACGCGAGCATTTGGCCCGGGCCACCCTGACCTGCCCGAAGACCTGCGTGACGTCGGTCAGCCTGTGCTGGTGCCTGGGTCGATGGGAACCGCATCGTGGGTGTTGCGAGGTGTGGAGGGCAATCCGGCGTTCGCCTCGGCGGCGCACGGCGCCGGCAGGCTTATGAGCCGCAAGAAAGCGAAATCGGTGGCCTCCGGAGCCCAGGTTCGCAAGGACCTGGAGGGTTCCGGGATCACAGTCCGACCCGGCTCGGTGAGCCTGCTCTCCGAGGAGGCACCGTATGCCTACAAAGACGTCGACATTGTCGCCGAGGTCTGCGAGGCGGCCGGCCTTGCCGCTCGGGTGGCCAGACTTCGCCCGCTGGGGGTCGTCAAAGGGTGAGAGCTGGTATGTATGAATAGCCCACGGCCCTTTGAGGGTGCGATGTACCTGGAAGAAATCGAGACTCTGGACAGACCCTCCCTGAGCCGGCTTCAATCTGCCCGACTGACTGACCTCGTGGCACGTCTGAAGGCGACGGAGAACCCATTTTGGTTGGAGAAGCTCTCCGGCGTCGGGAGTGCCGACTCGATCGAGGACCTTCCTTCGATGCCGTACACGGAGAAAGACGAATTCCGCACCACCTACCCCTACGGGATGCTCGCGGTGCCCATGGACGACGTCGTTCGAATACACGCCTCATCAGGGACGTCGGGCAAGCCGACGATCGTCGCATACACCCGACAAGACGTGGCGTTGTTTGCCCAGGTGAACGCCAGGGCCCTTTCGGCGGTGGGAGCAACATCTCGAGATGTGGTCCATGTGGCATACGGGTACGGGCTGTTCACCGGAGGGCTCGGCCTGCATTACGGCGTCGAAGAACTGGGAGCGAGCGCGGTGCCGGCATCGGGTGGGAATCCCCGGTTCCAGGTGGGGCTGATGATGGATGCCGGCGCCACAGGTTTGGCGGCCACCCCTTCGTTTGCCTTGATCCTCGCCGAGTGTGCCGACGAGATGGGCTTGAAGGGATCGCTGTCACTCAGGTGGGGAATACACGGCGCCGAGCCATGGTCTGAGGGCCTTCGTGACAAGCTCGAGAGGTCATGGGGCGGTCTCTACGACGCATGCGACATCTATGGGTTGTCCGAGGTGATCGGACCGGGAGTCGGTGTCGAGTGCAAGGAGAACAAGGGTGGCATCCATGTCTTCGAGGATCATTTCTACCCCGAGATCGTCGACCCCGAGACGGGCCAGCCCGTACCCGACAGCGCACTCGGCGAGCTGGTGATCACCACCCTCACCAAACAGGCCCAGCCTGTCATTCGGTATCGAACTCGCGATATCACCCGCTTCATCGAAGGGGACTGCCCATGTGGCAGAACGAGTCGGCGGATCGGCCGGATTCAAGGGCGGGCCGACGACATGCTGATCATCCGTGGCATAAACGTGTACCCCCGGACCATCGAAACCGTGCTCATGGAAGACGAGGCGTTGGGTCCGAACTACGCCATCATCGTGGATCGACGCAAGGCCTTGCCAGAGCTCGAGGCGAGAGTCGAAGTCGCCGACGACTCCCTCATCGGAAGCGCCCCCGATATCTCATCCCGACTTGTCTCCAGGTTGAGAGAGACGGTTCGCCTTCGGATAGAGGTCAACGTCGGACCGGCGGGCAGTGTCCCTCGCACCGAAGTCGGAAAGGCGAAGAGAGTGTTCGAGCGCACCGACGAGCGAGATCCTCTGTCGGCGTGACCGATCGACCTAGAGGATCAGAAGATCCCAGACTCGCCGGCTTCGACCACCGGGTGGTCGTTCACGGGCCGGCCGAGACGCTGGAGGAAGCAGCCAGGATGAGGGGAATCGATCCGGCTGCAGTCATCAAGACGATGGTGGTCCGTCGCTCTGACGACGACTATGTGTTCGTCCTGGTCCCCGGCGATCGAATGATCGATTGGCCGAAGGTGAGAGCCCGCCTCGACGAGCGGAGACTGTCACTGGCAGACGGGAACGAGGCGTTCGACGCAACCGGATATCGACCCGGGACGATCACACCGTTGGGAGCAAGCAGGGAGTGGCCCGTACTCGCCGACCAGCGACTCGCCGACCGTGAGGTCTCGATTGGGGCCGGCCGGCGTGGTTGGTCGATCACCATCGATGGATCCGACCTGATGGAGCTACTGTCGGCTGACGTCGCCGATGTGACCAAGCAGGCAGGTGTGGACGACCATGACTAGGACCTGCCTAAGGTCGGGGCGTGTTCTGTGCCTGGTGCAATTCGCAAATGGGATATGTGCATGGCCACGCTGCTTGTCTGGACGGGTCGTGCCCGATGTTCGGTCTCAACCAGGCCGAGTGTTGTGACGGGGAGACGGCGTCGACGTGTCCCACATCCACTGCCACTCTGGCCCACCGAGCCGACTACCCCGTCGAACGGCTTCCGAGTGGTCCTGGCTGAGAAGACCGGGTCAATCAGTCCTCACCCCCGGCGGTCATGGGCCAATCATCTGAGTCGACGAGACGGGTGTCGACATGGATCTCGCTGTGCAGCGTGCGGTGGACAGGACAGCGGTCGGCGATCTCGAGAAGTCGCTTCTTCTGCTCCCCGTCGAGGTTGCCCTCCAAGGCGATCACACGCTCGATGTGGTCGATCTTGCCTTCCTCGGTCTCGCACTGCTCGCAGTCTCGGGCATGGATCTTGCGGTATTTGAGGTCCACCGTCACCGCCTCGAGAGGCCACTGCTTCCGGTCCGCATACATGCGGAGCGTCATCGACGTGCAGGCACCCAGCGATGCGGTGAGGAGGTCGTAGGGCGTCGGACCGAGATTCGTGCCACCGACGCTCACAGGTTCGTCCGCAACGATGGGGAAGCCGTTGGCCATGATGTCCGTCCTCAGTCCCTTCTCGGTTCGAACGACGGTGTCGAATTCGGGGTTCTTGACGCTGAGATCGGGCTGGAGAACGTCTCGCGGATCGGCGTCGAGGTAGCGCGCCGCCCAAGCTGCAATCACCCGCCCGACGTAGGAGGCGTCTCCCTCGTCCGAGAGTAGATGGTCGGCTTCGTCCAGGGACAGGAAGCTCTTGGGATGCCGTGCCGCGAAAAAGAGCTCGGAAGCATTGTCGATCCCGACGATGTTGTCGATTGGCGAGTGGGCGATGAGTAGTGGCCGCTTCAGCCCATCGAGACTGTCGGGCAGGTTCGACGCGTCGAGTGCGTCCAGGAACTCCTTGGTGATGGTGAAGGGGCGCCCTTGAAGCTGCACCGTGGCCTCACCCTTCTCCCTGATCTCGTCGAGGTTCTCCTGCAGAAGCCTGTGCACGTGCGAGGGCGAGCTGGGAGCTGCGATGGTCGCGACCGCGGCCACGGAATCGAGGTTCGGTGCTGCGGCCAGAACGGCGGTACCACCGAGAGAGTGCCCCACCAAGATCTCGGGCGCCCCGCGGGTCTGTTCGAGATGCCTGGCAGCAGCGACCAGGTCGGACACGTCGTTGCCGAAGCTGGTCTCGGCGAAGTCACCCTCACTCTCGCCCAGGCCCGTGAAATCGAACCGGAGTGTCCCGATGCCACGTTCTGCCAGGGCCGAAGTGATCCTCCCCACTGCTCTGAGGTTCTTGGTGCAGGTGAAGCAGTGGGCGAAGATGGCGTAGGCCACTGGCTCACCGGCCACGGGGAGATCCAGCTTGCCGACCAGCTCGTGCCCGTCTCGATTGGTGAACGTCAAACGCTCAGAGCGCACCGATCAACCCTCACCTTCATGGCCGTCGCATTGCAGATCGTCGGTCGTTGTCTCGATCGATGCACCGCAGAACGAGCAGGCAGCGTGAGGATGCTGGAGGTATCTACCGCAGCTGAGACACGTAGAGGCCAAATGACATGCCGGATCGCCCATTCGTCTCGACACACTATTGCGCACAGGCAGTGACCGCATGCCTGTCCTCAGATCGATTTCCCCCTTCATCGTGGCTGCCGTCGCGAAGATCGGTGGCGCCTATTAGGTCTGGCAAGGGCCGAGAGAGCGCCAGGGAACTCGTCGCCTGAGCGTTCAGGCAAACCGGTGTGCCGGGTCGACGCGCCGATCATTCCGGCAGGCGCACCGAACCGTCCTCTGTCAGCTCCCACCCGGGGTTGTATGCGACCTCCCATGGGTGCCCGTCTGGGTCGACGAAGACACCCGAGTAACCGCCCCAGAAGGTCTCGGCAGGCTCTCTGACCACTTCCCCCCCGGCTCTGCCCGCCGCCGCCAGTACGACATCGACCTCTCCTGTCGTGCGAACATTGTGTGCCAGAGTCACACCCCCCCACCCTCCTGAGTCGGCGACACCCGAATCCGCCGCCAGGTCCTCCCGGCCCCAGAGCCCTAGAACCAGACCACCAACCTGGAAGAAGGCGACGTCTTCGGTCGAGTCGCCGGATGGGCGCCAACCGATCTGCTCGTAGAACGAACGAGACCGAGCCAGATCCGTGACTCCGAGTGTGACCATGCTGATTCGCTGCTCCATCAAAGAGCACCTGCTATGCGCTCGATGACCTCTCGGAGAATGTGGGGATAGGTGGCGAAGTTGAGCCGGGCATGGCCTGCACCCCCGGCTCCGAACGGGCCACCGCCGGTGAGAGCGACGCCCGCTTTCTCGACCAGATGAGCTGCGGGGTCGTCGGCCCCGTGGCTGGTGAAGTCGAGCCAGGCAAGGTACGTCGCGTCGGGCTCCACATATCCAACATTCGGGAGGAGGGAGTGGATGAGCTCACCTAGCAGCTCTCGATTGCCGCTCAGGGTGGTCATCACCTCCCGAAGCCACGACCGTCCGCCCTCGTACGCCGCCGCGTTGGCGATCAGTCCGAATGTCCCCACCCCGACCTTGTCGGGGGTGTAATAGGACGCCCAGCGAGCGGCGTCGCCGTCGTTGGTGAGAACAATCTGCCCGCATTTGAGCCCGGGCAGATTCCAGGCTTTGGACGCCGAAGTGACAGTCACGACCGTCTCGGGCGCCAGAGAGGCGACCGGTGTGTGTTTGGTGCCTTCGTAGCTGAGTGGTGCATGAATCTCATCGGAGATGATGCGGGCGTCGTGAGAGTCGGCGATCGCCACGACCTCACCGAGCTCTTCCACCGAAAAGGACTTCCCAATCGGGTTCCACGGATTACATAGGACGATCGAGCCGGCGCCCTTTTCAAAGGCTCGGTCGAGCCCGTCGAGGTCGAGTCGATATCGCCCGTCATCGTCTCGGATCGAAGGGAGTTCGACGAGCTCACGGTGGGCACGCTCGATCATGGAGAAGAACGGAAAATAGACCGGGGTGTGCAGGACCACCGGGCTGTCCGGCTCGGTGAGATGGGTGATCGCCCGCCTGATCCCCTCGACGACGTCAGGCACAGGGAATACCCTGTCAGCCTCGACCCGCCACTCGAGCTCGTCGAGCCAATAGTCGGTGGCGGCGTTCGCCGCACGACGCTCGATATCGGGATAAAAGTAAGCGGTGTCCGCGCGATCCACCGCGTCGTGGAGAGCCGCAGAGATCGAAGGTGCGAGCCCATAGTCCATCTCGGCCACCCAAGCACCGAGGACGTCCTGATCGATCCCGGTCCACTTCAGGCCGCCACGTGCCCGCAACGTCTGAGGAGTGACCGCATCGCTCACCAGAGAAAGGGTAGGTCTCGCCGGAGCCGGTCATCAACCAGCCGATGGAGTTTTGCATTTAGTGCCGCTGGGTAATGCCGGTGGGGCTTTGCAGCCCCTATTCCGTCGTGTCCAGGACATGGAGCTAAGTTCATCTCCGGGTGCCGGCTATCAACTCGGACACGCCCCTGCCGAACATCGAGAGGAGCCCATTGGCGGACACGAAAGCAGAAAGAAGCCAACAGAGGAAGATCGCAAAACAAAGAGAAGACGAAGCCCGTTGGCTGCAAAAGGTCCTTTTCGACCTGTCAAAGGCTCGTGACGCCCGCGAGAAGCTAGTCGAGACCTCCAACGAGGATCTGAACCCCCTCATCACACTGGACGACGGCACCCAGGTACCCCTCGACAAACTCGAGGAGATCATCCAGAAGAGGGTGGACGATCTCCGTGACACTCTCGGGCAAGGCTCCTACAACCGCTAGCCCTGATTTCCAACTGAGTGACTCATCACTCGGGCTCGACGATGATCTCAGTCGCCTTGATCGAGAGCCATACGGGCGATCCGCGCCCTACTCCCAGGGCTTGCACGGCTTCCTCGGTTATCTCAACGGTCAGCGGCAATGGCTGACCGGTTCGTATCCGGACGACATCGCCCAGATGCTCGACTAGATCGATCCTGGTAGGCCAGGTGTTTCTCGGGCTCCCCTCAGGCTCTTCGAGATGGACTGAAATCGCAGTCGGTCGAATTATCGCAAGCACCGGTCCCTCCACGCCATGATCGGCAATGTGAAGCACGAACTCCCCGGTATTCACCAGCCCCCCGGCGGCCTGACCTGACACGAGATTCGCCCCCGCCACACTGGCTGCGTACGGAGTTCGAGGCCGGAGCCTGATCTCGTCGGCCGAACCCTTCTGGGTGATCACTCCCCCTTCGATCACCACAATGTCGTCGGCGAGTAGGAAAGCGTCCGTCGGGTCATGGGTGATCAGCAGGCGCGGCCCATCGAAACTCTCCAGGTATTCGTGGAGACGACGACGAAGAGACGATCGCCGACCGACGTCGATTGCCGAGAGGGGCTCATCCAGCAAGAGCAGTTCGGGCTCGATGACCAGCGCCCGGGCCAGTGCGACCCTCTGTGCTTGACCCCCGGACAGATCCCCCGGTTTCTGACGCGCAATCTCCCCAAGATCCAGAGTCGCCATCCATTTCTCTGCACGCTCTCGCACAATGTCTCTTGCGATTCCACGGCTCCTCAGGCCGAACGCCACGTTTTCGAGTACGGACATGTGCGGGAACAGGGCGTAGTCCTGGAACACCACCCCGATGTTGCGACGCTCAGGGGGCACGAAGGTGTTTCTGGCCGGATCATCCAGCACGGAACCGTGTAGCTCGATGCGCCCCGATACGAGCGGCAGCAGCCCAGCCAGCGCAGCAACCACCGTGGACTTGCCTGCGGCGTTGGGCCCCAACAGAGCGACGGTCTGACCGGACGGAATCGCAAGAGGAGCCCGGACCCGAAAGCCGTCGTGGTAGCCGGCTTCAATGTGGGCCACTAGACCAGACCTCAACTCGTCCCCCACCATCGGTCTCGGAGGACTATCAGCACCGCCAGAGCTACGGCGACCATCAGAAGACTCATCGCTACCGCCAGATCTCGATCGCTCTCCAAAGCGACGAACACCGCCAGCGGCAGGGTCTGCGTCCGACCGGGGAGGCTCCCAGCAAAGGTGAGCGTGGCCCCGAACTCCCCAAAGGCCCGGGCCCATGTCAGCAAGAGCCCTGATAGGAGCGAGGGCCAGATCAGCGGCAGCGTCACCCGGCGAAAGACAGTCCACCTGCTCGCTCCCAGTGAGGCGGCCGCACCTTCAAACCTCCGATCGAGATTGCGAAAGGCGCCTTCGACGCTGATCACCAGAAAGGGCATCGCCACGAAGGTGTTGGCCACGATCACTCCCCAGATCGAGAACGGCAGGACCAGCCCGGAGAAAGAGAAGATCGGGCCGCCTAGAACTCCATTGCGACCCAGGGCAAAGAGAAGGGCTGCGCCTCCGACCACCGGGGGTAGCACCAACGGAAGCAACACCAGGCTGCGGACGAATGCGATGCCGCGAAACCGTGCTCTGGCGATGAGCCAGGCCAGGGGAACCCCCAAGACGCCGGAGACGACCGTCGCCGCTATCGACGAGAACATAGACAGGCGCAACGCGTCCTTCACCGTTTCCGACGACAGGAGACCCCCCAGGTCGCCCCATGGCGCAGCCAATACAAGCCCGACGATAGGAACTGCGAATAGAAGCACGGCCAACAGTGCAAGAAGAACCAGTCCGATCGGCAGCGAACTCCGGGTGTTCCCGCGTTCGGTCCTCCGCGAGCTCATGGGACCCCGAACCCATGATCGGTGAAGATGGCTCGGCCGGTCCCGGACATGACGAAAGAGACGAACTCCGTGGCCATTTCCTCCTGCGACCCCCCAGCGAGAACTCCGATCACGTAGTTGGTAGAGACGTTGAATTCGTCGGGTATCGCCAGGCCTTGCACCAGGGCACTGGCAAGGAGGTCTGTCCGATAGACGAGGCCCGCATCCAATTCGCCAGATTCCAGCTTGAGGAGCAACGCTCGCACGTTCGGCTCCTCGCTGTCGACGGCTGGCGCTACACCTGCCGACTCGAGAGCGTCTCTGGCGAGGTCCCCGCAGGGGACACCAGGAGCACAGAGGCCTATCAGAAGCGTGTCCCTGGAGAAGTCCTCCAGGCCTTCGACACCTCCCGGATTGCCCAAGGGAACGCCGATCTCCAGCTTGTTCAGCGCGAAGATCTCCGGCTCGCCGCGGATCAGCCCGGCCTCGGCAACGGCGTCCATCACCTTGGCGCTGGCCGAAGCGAACACGTCGACCGGCGCGCCACCTAGGATCTGTTCCCGGAGGAGCGAGCTACCCCCGGTATTCAGGATCACGTCGACTCCGGGATGGCTCAGCTCGAACTGGCTCTCGATCTCAGTGAAGACGTCTGTCAGAGACGAGGCTGCCGAAACCACCAGCTCCGTCATCCCATCCCCCGCTCCGCCGCAGGCCACGGTCGCAAACCCGAGTGCCATGACGCAAAGACGGCCTCTCATGTGGCCCTGGAGCCGATCCGTTCCAGGTCGTAGCCGCCGACCCCGAGCAGGCGGCGCTGGAAGCGAGTGCCGGCGATCTCCTGCATCGCGGCCTCAACCACGCGATCCCCCGACCACTCACGTGGAACCCATACTTCGGCATCGTGAGTCTCCAGAGCGTGGAAGCGGGCACCGAGTGCAACAGCGGCCGGCTCGATGGTCACCGCGGGGATACCGGTGTTGAGAGCCATCTTGACTGCTTCGATATGGCCGGTACTGAGGGGCCCCGGTGCGGACGTCGCGGCCGCTCTCTCGAATGCCGTCTGGACACCGGCACCGCCTTCGCGCTGGATGACCTCGCTTTGCCCGGACAATGCTCTCTCTTCCCAGCCTGGTGAGGTATCCATGGGGGCTGCCAGCCCAACCCGCCACCGACAGAGACGAAATCGATCGATGACCGGAGCGGCTTCCGGCATTTCGCCGCTCCTGCCGTGAACCACAGCCATGTGTGCCCGGCCCTCGTGCAGTGATCGCACCGAAGCTCTCGACGAGGCCCCCACGGCCAACGCGCCAAGTCCCCCTTCTCGCAGGTCTCGTTCGATGACTTCGAGGCCTGGCTCACAACCGACCATCACCGGTCCGGGCGCCAATGAGCTGAGCATCCTCAGTCGTCCATCTTCGATTAGACCGTCGGCATTGCCCCAGCCGGATGCCTCAACCCTGGCCCGGGCAACCACGAATCTGCCTGCGACCCGTCCGACCCTGACCAGGTCTCCCTCGGCGGGCGGGTTTCCCGAAACGACGTCCCTTACATCTGGGGCCGAGCCGAAGAGGTCGGTGACATCTACCACCAGTGCGTCGGCCAACCCGAGAGCCGCATCCACACGGGGAAGATGACGGCCGGCCTCTATGGCCCCGACCAGCTGACGACTGACACCTGCCAGTTCGGCGAGCTCTGCCTGCGAGAGCCCTCGTCGCAGTCGTAGTTCCCTCAGCCGAGACATGCTTGAATACTAGCTTCGATGCCAGACTCCTGGCAGTCATCGTGTCTTGGTGTAAGGATCTACAAAGACTTGACTCCTTACAACACACTCTCTACGCTGTAACTACCAACAAGGCTTACGCCCATTACTGAAGGGAGTGGACATGTCTGCGACGACCTCACTACAGGACCATTCCGCAAAGGTGGATTTCGACGCGCGTCTGAGAGACCTGACCAGCGCATGGTGGTCTCATCAGCAGCTCAAGACCGCCCGAGCCCCGCTGGCTGATCTGGCCACGTCTAATGCCAACCTGTTCAGGGCACGAGTCGCCATGGGCTGCTGGCGCCGGCAGACCCGGAGCTAAGGAAGTGTTCGCCCCTTTCTGCCCTGTTCACGGCTCCCGAGTCCTCCTCTTCGCCGAGAACATCCGGTCGGTACGCAACACGCCCGGTGGCATCGACGTCTACTACCGCTGCAACTGCGGGTACTTCGGTGTCTGGCACACAGGTCGTCCCTGATCAGGTCATGGCCGCCACCGGTGAGCGGTTGACCACCCCGATTCCGGGGATACAGCTGTCGTAGGCTGAGGTGCATGGGGAATCTCGTAATCGTGACCGGGGCGTCGAGTGGGCTGGGATTGTCCATTGCTCGTCAGGTGCCCTTCGAGGCACGGGTCGTCGATATCAGCCGATCAGGGCCCCCTCCCGACTCGGGCATCGAGCACATCGATGCGGACTTGAGTGAAGTCGGCGAATGGCCCGAGGTCGCCGCAGCCGTTCGCCAGATGGTGAAGGACGAGAGCCCAGAACGAAGCGCACTCATCCATGCTGCAGGCACCCTCTCACCGATGGGGTTCGCCGGGGAGGTGGAAGACCTCCCCTACGCCGCCAACATCCTTCTCAACAGCGCCTCCGGCCAGTTCCTCGGCCATGCATACCTCTCGGCAGTCGCCGGCCGGAAGGGGGACCACGACCTGGTGATGGTCTCTTCGGGAGCCGCCTCTACCCCGTACCAGGGCTGGTCGTCCTATGGGGCCGGAAAGGCAGCCCTCAACCATTGGGTTCGGCATGCCGGCGAAGAACAGAAGCTGCGCGGAGGTGTCCGCGTGAGCGCCATTGCTCCTGGCGTCATCGACACCAGCATGCAAACCGAGATCCGCAAAATGCCCGAGAAGGACTTCCCTCGTGTCGAAAGGTTCCGGGATCTACATGACGAGGGCAAACTCGTCTCCCCCGACGAGGCGGCACGGAGGTTTTGGCAAGTTGTCGAGTCCGGGCTGGAGACTGGCTCGGTGGTCGACTTACGCGCTTATTGACTTTCCCCGAGGAAGTCCTCGATCTCCGAGACGAGATCGCCCTGCCGGGAGATCTTCTGCAGAGCCACAGACAGCGCCTGATCCCAATCGGTCCAGTCATGTCCCGATGCGACCTGGCCGGTGACCCGGTTGCGAAGAAACACCTTCTTCCCCGCGACCGGCGAATCGATCCACTCGACCGACCAGCGACCTGGTTCGTCGAGGATGCTCATGCGGAGGTCATCACGTCTCGAAGCCCCAAGTCAGAAGATCTCCTGACACCAAGGAGAGCGGTCGGTCCTGAAGATCTTGTGAAGTTGCCTCACGGCCGCGTCTTCACCTCGGACTCTCCCCGAGCGTGACATGCCCAGAGCGTCACCGCCACCTAGATAGATATGACCGAGAACGTCGACGGAGCAGCTGACTTGGGCCGTGCCTTCGACCCTCTCACATGTCGCCGTCCCGTCGATCACTCGAAGCTCGTAGGTTCCCGAGTTACCTGGCCGGAACCGGTCCTCGACGGCAATCACCAGATCGCCATCGTGCTCATACCGACGAGATTCGAGAGCCGAGGGCACGTCCATCAGTCGAATCCAGAGAGAGTCGGATAGTTGCCGCTTGATACGCCGGGGCTCGGTGACGTGGAGGGCCAGGGCATCGTCGAGCGGCGTGTTCCACCACTCGAGTCTCGGATACAGATCGATGTTGGTCAGGTATCCCCAGAGACCCCGGTGCGCGGCGGGGGTGGCGCTGAGGATCTCGTTGACGTGAACCTCCCCCTCTGGGAGGTCATCCCAGTTCTCCTTCTGACGATAGATCGCATAACCGAGAGGGCGGTCACCCTCTTCGTAGACGGCATAGCGAAGCGCGGACTTTCCGCCGCGTCTCGACTCGGGGTCCCTGAGAACACGCAACTTCCACCAGGCCTCGTTCCTCGAGAGCATCCCTGGGACCGTTGGTCTCGCCGTCTCGTATACCGATCTGAGGATCGGACCGGCATCTTCGGGATCAAGAAGACGGACTCTGCCCTCGGGCGCGGGCGTAGCCATGATGATCGAGGGTGTGTGCATCTTCGACTCGTACATGTAGGTTGCGGGCCCGAAGCCGAAGCGGCCATAGATTCCCGTGTCGGACGCCCACAGACCGGCGACCGGTTCGCCCCTTTGGTCAACCTCGTCGAGGTGGTACTCCATCATCGCGGTGAGAACCCCGAGTCTGCGGTGGGTCGGCTGGACAGTCACGATCGTGGTTCCCGCCATGGGCACTGTCGAGCCGCCCGGCACCGTCAGGTCGAACGAAAAGGCTCCCCCGGTGCCGATGATGTCGCCTGCCTCGAATGCTGCGAAGGTGCGCTCGATCTCGAACAACTCGAGGAAGCGCTCGTTGGCTCCGTCTTCGGTGTCCGCATCCACTCCGAATGCGCGACTGAGCCTGGAGCGGAATAGATCGGACTCCGCTTCGCTGATGGCGCGAATGTCCCACATGATTCAGACACGCTAGAACACCCCGGACGGGACGGTCCCCGATTGACTAGTGAGCTACTCGGTGGTCACCAGCGTCTTGTCGCTGAGTTGGCCGACCCGATGGCTCACACTTCCCATGAGCAGACCTTTGATGTCTCCGAGCCCCCGCCGCCCCATGACGATGCAGTCGGCATCCCATGCGTTCGCGTACTCCGTGATGGTGCGCGCCGGTGACCCAATCTCGACCTCGGCCTTTTCCACGCTGCCGCCGGCTTTCACCACTTCGCTCGACGCCCGACCAATGATCTCCGATCCTGCCGACTTCAGCAGGTCGCTCTGGGTGATGAACACAGTCTCGAGATCGGCATATTCGGCGATGGGAGCGGCGAGCTTGGCCTCGGGGACGACGTTGATGACATCGACCACAGCAGCGAAGTGCTCGGAGAGCTCACCGGCCATTCTGGCAGCACGCAACGAGTGCTCCGATCCGTCCACTGCCAGCAAGATTCTCTTCATGGGTGCTCCTTCTGCTTCCAGGGTCGCAACGCTACCCATCGAGTGGTAGGGCCGAACGTCACCCGTAGCCTCTCGGGAGGAGAGCTGCCGAGATATGGCCAAACGGCCCTGTGATCGGCGAACGAGACATGCTCTGCTCGGGGTAGCGATCAAGGAGGTAGCTGTGGCAGCGGGTATCGACCCGTCGGCTGGTGAGAAGGTGTTGGTGGCGGCTGGATCGAAACACGGCTCAACCACCGAAATCGCCCGTCGAATAGGCATGGTCCTCGGCTCCCGAGGGCTGGAGGTCACGATCGCCGCAGCCGAGGAGGCCCCTGACCCGGCAAGCTTCGATGCGATCGTGTTGGGTAGCGCCGTATACGGGGGCCGCTGGCGGGAAGAGGCCAAGCGGTTCGCAGACAGGATCGGTGCGACAAGCAGACGTCCCCGAGTCTGGCTCTTCTCCAGCGGGCCACTGGGCGATCCGCCGTTTCCCGAGGAAGACCCGGCTGACGCTCTCCCGCTGATGGAGAAGACTCACGCCGTCGAACATCACGTCTTCGCAGGAAAGATGGAGAAGTCCGACCTGAGCTTTGGAGAGAAGGCAATGGTGGCCGCCGTGCGAGCCCCGGACGGCGACTTCAGGGATTGGCAAGAGATCGAGTCCTGGGCAGAGTCGATCGCAGCTCAAATCCTTGAAACCGATCAGGCGGTCGACGTCTGAGCTAGGTCATCCCGGTCCGCTCGACCCACCCGATTCAAAGCCCACCAGCCGACCGCTAGGGGACCCACCGCGGCTAGAACACCAAAGCGCGGAGAGGTCAGATCTGCCACGACTCCGTCGATCAGCCCGGCCAGAGGCCGGGAGCCGAGAAACGCCATGCTCCAAAGCGCCATCACTCGTCCTCGCATGTCCTCGTCTAGCCGGCGTTGCAGGTTGCTGTTGGTGGTCGTGACTCCCAACAGGAAGCCGATGCCCGCCACGAAGAGCGAAGACAGCACCACGACCTCATTCGGCGCCGTTGCATATCCGATCAGGCCAACGGCCAGCAACACAAGGCCAAACCTCGTTGTCCGGAGCAGACCGAGTCGGCCTCTCACCGCGCCGACGCCCAACGAGCTCAGGGCAGATCCCGTTCCGAAAGCAGCGACTTGAAGCCCCACGAAGCTCTCGCCCCGTCCAAACAGGTCGGCATAGGCCGGCGCAAGTGTGTTCACGGGGTCCCCAGCCCAGCCAACCGCAAGCGTGGCGAGTATCAACCATGGCATCGCCGGACGTTCCCGGGTGTAACTCAGACCAGCTCGAACAGATCGGTCACCTGACGATCGATCGACGTCCCGAGGGCGGGTCAGCGCCAGCACGACGATCAGCGGGAGAAATGTCAGTGCATTCGCACCGAAAGCAACAGCCGCCCCGAAGGTGGCGATCACCAAGCCGGCGAGCGCCGGGCCTATCGCTCGGGCAACGGTGAAAGTGGCCGAGTTGAGGGCGATCGCCTGGTCGAGGTCGGGTGGGTCCACCAGGGCCGGGACGAGTGCGTTCATGGCCGAGATCCCGATCGCAAAACCGATCCCGATGACACCGGATGCGGCCAGCACGGGCCAGATGCCGGGGAGGCCCTCCACACCGACGATCGCAACCCACAGGGCCAGACCGAACGCACCAACCGCCGAGACCACTTGGGCCAACATCAGCATCTTGCGACGATCCAGCCGATCAGCCAGCGCGCCGGACCAGGGTGCCAGCGCCAACGTCGCCAGGAACTGGAGCACGCTGACCATTCCCACGAGGGTGTTGGAGCCAGTGAGTTGGAACACCACGATTCCAGCGGCGACGTTTTGGAACCAGTTCCCGATGTTGGAAACGAAGTTGCCACCCAGGTACGGGCCGAATCGTCCATCGACCATCAGTTGGAGAGAGGTCCTGGGTCTGGACATCGGCACATCAAAGCGGGTCCGCAAGAACATCCGAACTCCGAGCCGTGTCCATGCCTCGTGAGACGAAGCGCTGCTCGTTCGATCCGAGATTGGACCCGGCATCGCCCACGTCGGTGCGACCTGGCTTGTGGAGGGCTCCACAAGGATGGTCCAGTCCGTTCACTATCCGCTGGCCGCCCAGACACTCTGAAGGGCCCGAGCCACTCAATGACCTGGTTGACGGTTGCGGCGTCGCATACTGACGCCCGAAGTGAGTCTCCCCGCCAGAGTCATCCAGTCGGTCAGGCCGCAGGCCTCACCTGGTGTCCTCGCTGCTGCGGCCGTTGTGGCCGCGACATTCGCCGCCACTCCGTTTCTACTCCCCGACGTCGCAGAGCGACTCCAGGTCGACATCGGAAGCACGGGTCTGCTCAGCACGGCGCAGGTGGGGAGCTTCGCTCTCGCGTCTTTCCTCTCCGGAAGGGTTCTCCGACCGAGACGCCGGCTCCATTACGGAGCCCTCGGCCTGGTCGGCCTGGCGACAATCGGCTCCGCTTTTTCCCCCAGCTTGGCGGTTCTCTTGGCGACCCGGCTCGTTGCCGGTTTCGGTCTGGGAATGATCACCTGGATCGCATGGGCAGACGCCACCAGGTTCAGTCGGGGGATCGGAGACGTCGCCGCGGTGGCACCAGTGACCGCCACCATCGCCTCACCCCCTCTGGGATGGCTGACCGAAACCGGGGGCTATCCCCTTGTGTTTGGCGCGTTGGCCGTCATCGCCTTGCTCGCCATGCTTGCACCCGTCGACTTCGGCGAGTTGCCCCGGGTCGGCAGACGGGTCAGCGGCTCTCGCAGCAATCGACTCCTTCTCGGCGCCCTGCTCGTCCTGTCACTAGGGGGTTCCTCGGTCTTCATATTCACCGGAGCGGCCGCCATCGATGTGCACGGCATGTCTCCGAGTGGCGTGGCTTGGGCATTGAGCGTAAACGCGATCACCGGGGTGGCAGCGACCCGCAGAACGGCTCGGGAAAGACATGCAGGCTGGTGGTTGGCGGCAACTGCGCTCGCTGCGTT
>JAHEJW010000031.1:18983-25651 GCA_024638655.1 bacterium
GTTCCAGCTCTCGCGACTTGATCATTGGGTTGACCCCGGTGCGAAAGAGAATCTCGGACCTATAGACGTTCCCCAGACCCGCGATGACCGACTGGTCCAGTAGCGCCGCCGAGATGGGAACGGTTCGACGAGCCAACCTTTGAGCGATGTGATCGACTGCTCCGCCCTGGGTGTCGGGCCTCAGCGGATCGGGCCCTAGGTTCGAGACGATCGACTCACGTCGTTCGGGATCGATCAGCTCGCAGATGGTTGGTCCAGACAGATACTGCGTCCCAGAATCGCCGGCCACAGCCAACCTGGTGCCTTCTGTCGGACGAGGGGGATCGACATCGAAGCGGCGAAAACGGCCGAACAACCCGAGGTGGACGTGGAGTATCTGGCCGTTCCCCCACTCATAGAAGAGATGCTTTCCCCACGCTCCGATGGAAACGAGCGTCTGCCCATCCAACACCTCCGCTCCGGCCGAGAAACGGCCTTGTGGAGACCAGACGATGAGCCTCTCGCCGACAAATGTCTGTGATTGCAGTCGTGCCTCTCGGTGAATCGTGTGACCTTCTGGCATGGGGGCTCCCGTATCGTGACCGTCGCAGCCGGCGTCGAGCATGTGCAATCCCAAGCCCGACTCGCCACCCATCGACGACGTTCCTTCGACGCAGGAGGGGGCGGTGGATCACGGTCGTCCGTATAGAGGTCCCGGTCTCGAAGCCCGGCTCGGCCCCCGGACGCCGGCCCTTGCGTCGTAATCTGACCCTATGCGGGTAGCGGTGTTCTCGACCAAGAGCCACGATCGAGAGTATCTGACCGTTGCAAACGACGGATCCCACGAAATGGACTTCCTCGAATCCAGACTCAACGAGGAGACCGCACCACTAGCGGCAGGCGCCCCCGCCGTATGCATCTTCGTCAACGATGTGGCCTCGGCAGAAGTCCTGGGACAACTCGCCGATGCGGGCACCCGGTTGCTCGCACTTCGCTCGGCGGGCTTCAATCACGTGGACATCGAGGCAGCGAACGAACTAGGCCTGACTGTGGTGCGGGTCCCGGCCTACTCGCCAAACGCGGTGGCGGAGTTCACGGTGGGAATGATTCTGGCATTGGACCGCAAATACCACCGCGCCCACAGCCGCGTGCGAGAAGGGAACTTCTCACTCGAAGGCTTGCTGGGGTTCGACCTGCACACACGAACGGTGGGCATCGTGGGCACGGGCAAGATCGGCCAACTTGTCGCCCGCATCCTCTCAGGATTCGGCTGCCGGATCATCGCTCACGACCCATACCCGAACGATCAGACGAGGGAGCTAGGCGTCGAGTACATGGATCTCCACCAGTTGCTCGGCGAAGCCGACATCATCACGCTGCACACACCGCTGACACCAGAGACCCACCACCTCATCAGCCAGAGCTCACTTCGACACGTGAAGCCAGGAGCCATGCTGATCAACACCAGTCGAGGTGCCCTGGTTGACACCGAAGCAGTCATAGACGCCCTGAAAGATGGTCGTCTCGGGTCGCTTGGTCTCGATGTGTACGAGGAGGAAGCGGATCTCTTCTTCGAGGACCTGTCCAATCAGGTGATTGCCGACGATGTATTCAGTCGACTCTTGACATTCCCCAACGTCCTGGTCACCGGTCATCAAGCGTTCTTCACGCACGACGCCCTGACCCAGATCGCCGAGACGACCGTCACGAATATCAAGCTGTTCGAGGAGGGCCGGGCCTCAGGCAACGAGATCGATGTCCAAGCGGTGAGTGGCTGAGAAGGTCAGCTGATGGGTGATTGTTCGAAAGCCGTCAGTTCGGTGAGATCCAATTCCGGAGTCGGCAGACCTGGCAAGGTGAGCGTGAACCAAGTCTCCCCGCGACGCCGACCGTAGGTGAGCCCCCCGTCCATCATCTGAGCGAGCGACCTGGACAAGGCCAAACCGAGCCCTACCGACCCGGGTTGAGCCGCCGGACCGTGGGCGGACTTGTAGGCCTCGAAGATCGTCCTTTCGGCGCTGGGGGCCACCCCCGACCCGTCGTCGATGACCGATATGGACACCTCATCGCCGATCTTGTGCAGCTCGATACGAACCCGCGGGCCACCGTATCGACCGGCGTTGGTGATGAGGTTTCTCACGATCTGTCTCACCCTGAGGGGGTCTGCGTACGCCCAGAGTGACCCTCCATACTCCGGTGCATCGATCGAATGGCTGGCCGTGACCATTTCGATCTCCTCAGCAAGATCGAACGTCTCCGGGAAGACCTTCAGGGTTCCGGCTTCGACTCTGGCATGCACCAGCAAATCCTCGATGATGTTCGACAGCTCGTGGCCCTGTTCGACGATCAGATCGAGAAGCTCGAGGTTCTCTTGGTCGAGAGTTGCAGCGGCGTTTTCTCTGACCAACGAAGCCAGCCCGACGACGCTCGTGAGCGGGGTCCTCAGCTCGTGCGAGACGGAGGCGACCAATTGATCCTTCGACTCGATCAAGCCCTCCAAGCGCTCCTTGAGTACCCGCAACTCTGTGAGGGTGTCGGTGAGGCGACTGTTCTCGAGGTTGGTTGACAGCTGCGAGCCGAGCGTGGCCAGAACCTGATGATCGCTTTCGCCGAAGTCGGAGACTTCCCCGATTCGATTGATCCCGGCCACCAAGCCAACTGGTTTGTCTTCAACTGTCAGCACATCGACGACCGCCTGATGGACCGGCAAACCGTCGAGGAGATCGCTCAAGCGCGCCGCCTGCTCACCACGCAGAATCCTCCCGTAGCTGTGTGTGGTGAGACCGAGCACAGCTGAGCTGTCGGCCAACAATCTCGGGCTCATCGACTCACGAACACCCATGGAGTCGACGAGGGTTAGATACGCAGTCGGATCATCGGCCGTCGGGAAGAGGATCACGGCCGCCGCCTCTGCCTTGACCAGGTCCAGCACTCGTTGCGCCACCGAGGACACGGCCTGTTCGATCTCCGGCGTGCGATGCAAGAGTGTCGCTGCGTCGAAGAGGGCACTGACCCGGTCCTTGTCTCTGACTTGCGCCACATACGCCCGGTACGCGATGAATACGAGGACCGTCGGAATCAGCCCTACCCAGAAGACCTGGGGAGCCGCCATGAGCGAAATGGCCGCCACGAAGCCGAGCAGTGTCGCCGCGACGGTCCCAACCGAGGAGACGACGAAGACCTTGGCGGTTTCCGAGAGGCTCTCCGAACCACCACTGGCCCAGATCGCCCCGAATACGGCGGCATGACCGGTAAAGAGGGCAGCAAGCATTGCTGCTATGGCGCCGATCACTGTCAGTGTGTCGAATGAGACGCCTCCGCCGGTTATCCATGTGAAAACCGTGATGCCGACTACGGCTTGAAGTGTCAGCTGACCAGCGTTGAACAGCAGCTTCATCGGACGCTGCCTCCGATGACCGGCGAGGGCGATAGCACTCCCCACCAGCTGACCGACGATCAGCGCGCCGGGTGAGGCAAGAAGAAGACCCAGCATCATCGGAATCTCGCTCATGGATATCGTGTGGGCGTCCTGGCGGAACTGGATGTGCACCACCATCAGCTCCGCTACGTAGAACCCCACGGCCAGCCACCACCAGCCTATGTCGTCCTGAAACCCGGTGGCCGTGTCCCTGCTCAGGATCCACGCCACGCCAGCCAGGGCCAGCAGCCATATGACCCCGCTGAATGCCCACACTCGGGCCGGCCCCGGGAGCATCATCTGTTTGACGAAGCGGTCTTGGCTTGAGCTTTCTCGGGTGAGACCTGACTCTTCGTTCATCCGAAGGCCCTTCTCCTCATCCCCAGGTCTGTCCGGCATTCACCTCTATCACGATCCTCTCGTTCATTGTTGTTGAGGTCCTGATTCCCATCAGCCCCACTCGCTTCCGAGCCAATCGGCTCCTGACCAGGTGGTACCGCTCCAAGTGGTCCCACTCCACGTTGTCCCGCTCCAGGTCGTTCCCGACCAGGTGGTGCCCGACCAGTCGATGGTGGACCAGGTCGTCCCTGACCAGGTCGTCCCTGACCAGGTGGTCCCACTCCAAGTGGTCCCACTCCAGGTCGTTCCCGACCAGGTCGTTCCATTCCAGTCCCCGCCCTGCCAGTAGGTCGAGGCGCAATTGGCCTTCAAATCGAGACCCAAGGTGCACCAGGGGTGCCAGAGGCTGCCCTTGATGTCCTGTTCCCCCACAAGCACCACGCCGTCGTGCTGAACGTGGGAGCTTCCGCGGGCGGCCTCGAGCAGGCCGTTACCTATCGAGGGGAGATAGGTCTGCGCCGATGACCGGACATCGGGTGTCCTGGTGGTGAGCGCTTCCTTCAGGTCGATGACGCCGGCGCCCTGGCAGAGCAATGATTCGCCTCTGATCCTGTCGGCTGTGGCCTTGAGAAGCCTCTTGACTTGATCGGGTGTGATGTCTGGCCGTTGGTCGATGATCAAGGCAGCTGCACCCGACACAACGGCAGCCGCTTGGCTCGTCCCCGAGCCCAGGAAGAAGCGCTCGTTGACCCTGGCCTCCGGATGTTCAGTGTCCGCATAGGAGCCCGGGTTCCGCAGCGAGAGAATGGACTTCCCGGGCGCCACCACGTCGACATGCCGCTCTGGAGTGCCGCAACTGGAGAAGCTGGCGATGACGTCATCGCTGGTCTTCTGGGTCACATTGTTCTCGGATGCCCCAACCGCAATGACGAATGGCGAGATTGCCGGGTCACGAAGCAGCACTCCCGCACCATCGTTGCCGGCGGCAGCCACCACAACGATCCCCGACTTCCACGCGCGCTCCACGATGTATGCGAGCGGGTCCAGCCTGTAGTTCTGAGTCGAGTCTGTCCCGAACGACAGGTTGAGGACGCGGACATTCATCCCGTTGTCGTTCTTGTGCTGGATCACCCAGTCGATCGCAGCTATCACCTGGGAGACATCGACGGAGCCCTGGTAGTCACCGACTTTGAGGCTGAGGAGGCGGGCACCGGGCGCCATGCCGAGGAAACTGGTGTCCTTGCTGGCCATGACGTCGGATGCAGCGTCGTCTCGTCCGGCGATTATCCCGGCCATGTGCGTGCCGTGACCGTAAGTGTCGAGACGCGTGTGGTCGGGTGACTGGGACTCGAAGGAGAGATCCGGCCCCTGGACCAGCTTGCCGGGATAGGCCAGCCCATCCACCGGGACCACACCGGTGTCGATCAGGGCGACGTCGACTCCGGACCCGATGTAGCCGGCGTTCCAATAGTGGTCGGCTCCCGTCGTCTTCTGGGTGACGGTGACCATCGACCCCGGGTATTCGCGGGGGTTGATCCCGTTGAGGGCAGATCCGTCTTCCCATCGTGTCTCTTGAAATATCGGTGAGGGGTTTTCTGACGGAGCCACGACCGGTGCAGTCGTGACAACCAGGACAAGGGAAGCGACCACGGCTGTGGAGTGGAGAGCCCACCGCTGGATCTGATTCGCCTTTGTCCTCGAATTCGGCCCCCTCATCGTGTTCCCCCTTATCTCACCCATGCAAGTCGAATGGCCATATGTGTTTCGTCGGCAGAATCCGAGTCAATTCCCGAGGACTATTCACGTTCACCCACAGTGACTAGTCTTCACTTGTGGTGCTGATCCAACCCGTGACACCCTTGCTCAGGTATTTGCGTCCCAGCGCCGATGAGTTGGCTTAGAACCCGTGAGAAGTGCCAGAGAAACCTCGGCTCCGCACATGTTGCGTGCCCTCCCGTCTCCACGTGATCATGCCGCTCACTGAGGAGACCTTTGCCAGTGTTCTGACGGCGGCCAAGGCTGGAGCCGAATGGGCTTGGAGCAGGATCTACCGGGAGTTGGCCGGCTCCGTTACCGGCTATCTGGCCAGCAGAGGGGCGGCAGAGCCCGAGGACATCACCAGCGAAGTCTTCCTCAAGGTTGCCCAACACGTCCATACCTTCGAAGGGGACTTGAGGTCGTTTCGCTCCTGGGTCTTTGTCATCGCCCATCGGCGTCTGATAGACGACAGGAGATCGGTAGGGCGAAAGCCGGATTTCACAGCGCTCCCGCCCGACTATTCACCAAACGGCAAAGCCGGCGATGTGGAGACCGAGGCTCTCGAGGGACTGGTCACCGACGAGATCAGACAGGCTCTGGAGCTCCTGACAGAAGGTCAGCGGGATGTACTCGCCCTTCGGATGATCGCAGGACTGACCTTGGCTGAAACAGCTGAGATCCTCGGGAAGAAGGTGAACGCCATCAAGGCCCAACAACGTAGAGCACTCGAGGCGCTTCAGGAGAAGTTCAGCTTCGAGAGCGTAACCCCCTGATAGCAACAGACGTTTACATAGGTGACATGAGCAAGAGCCAGATCTCGGACAGAGACATAGAGCGCTTCTTCTCCGGCCAGGTACCGGAGGATGAGGTGTTGGCCGAGCTCATGCCACGCTTGCACGACTGGCATGCTCGACATAGTGGCCAACCCGCGGCTGACAAGGTCGCGGTGTTCGCCGTCGAGGCCTCCCAAATAGCTCTGGCATCTCAGCCGGAGTCCACCCCTGCAGCTGCGACCCGGGAACGCTCGGGTCGCAAGCTGTTCCACCGACTCAGCTATCAGCTGGGAGTAGGCCTCGCCGCTCTCGTCCTCATATCGGGGATGACCGGTGTGGCCGTTGCATCCAATGAAGCCGCACCGGGCGACGCTCTCTATGGCGTCGACCGTGCGCTGGAG
>JAHEJW010000058.1 GCA_024638655.1 bacterium
AGTCGGGGACTTCGGCCAGGTGGAACGACGTTGCCGTCCCACTGGCGTTGTTGTATATCGAGAAGTCGCCCAGCGCGAAGATGTTGCCTGTGTCGGTTCTGATGGAGTATCGGTTCAAGCCGCTGTGGTTTCGATCGCCTGAGCCGAGATCAGTGACACCGTCCCCGTCGGTGTCGTTGGTCACTATCTGCACCACCCAGATTCCGTTTGGGGACGAGCTGGTGTCTATCGCGCCGCCACAGACATTGTCCCAGTAGTTCCACTGCATCGGATCGAACGGAGGGTCGTCATCGGGGTTGATCTGGGCGAGCGGGTCATAGACCTCGGAGCACTCCAGGGTGGCGTCGGAGATGTCGAGTGGAGTGGGGTCGGGCCGATAGACATTGACCCTGATCGACGGTCCGACACAGCCTGCCGCGAATGTGCCACAGAAGTTGTTGTGGTCGCCGGTCCGATGTTGGTCCGCGTTGACCACTGCATCCTCATATCGAAAGTTGAGGTCCAGGGTTTGCACGGTGACCGAGTTACCACCCGGGATGACCCCGTACAGATAGCCGGTATTGCGATATTGCGAACTCTGGTCACAGCCGTTGTTGCTGCCGTCGCCCAACTCGCAGTAGGAGGAGAAGGCGTCACCCATGCCGGTGTCAGTCCTGGTCCCGTGGATATTGGCCCAGAAGTTGCCGGCGCAATCGGCCGGGTTGGTCGAGTAGCAGCTGGGATCGTTACCGAACTTGTTGGTCGGGCTGCCCAGCTTCAGGGGTGGGATGTACTCGGCCGTCGCCTCCTCTGTGATTCTCTGGGACTGGAAGCCGAGAATCTTGAGGAAGAAAGTCGGGACCTCGTGGGAGATGCGGACCCTCAACTGGTTGGTGGACACGCGGGTCGGGATCACCGACGTCACCGCGTTTGAGTCGTCATAGCCGTTTTGAATGGCCACTACATGGGCGTTGTTGATGGCGGTCGGCTCGTCTCCAGGGAGATGGATGACCCCGCCGAGTGCTGAGGCGTCGGCGGCACGCTGAATCTGGGCTGAGTTGAGATAGAACCAGGCGAGGTCGGTGCCGAATGCCGCCATTCCCATCAGCAATGTGATGGACAATGCAACTAGCGCCAGCGCTCCGCCGTGTTCGGAGTCTTTGAATCTCTGGATCGACTTCTTGATCATCAGGCCCTCGTATCCGGCTCGAGCTGCATGACTGCTGTGTCTGCCCAGGTGCCCGTGAAGTAGCTGAACAGCTTGGTGACACTGGTGTGGGAAAACTCCACCTCGACACCGATCGCGTCGAAACCGGGCGGCACGTTGTCCCTGTCGGTGGTTGGATCCCAATCACAGCTGAGCGGTGGACCCGCACACACCAGGGCATGGCCGATGGCGTCGCATTGCAGCGCCCCGGACGGCACATACGTGTTAACGAGTTTGCTGCTCACCGGGTCGGGCATCGAGCCGTCGACGGGGTCGGCTTCGAAGACGGTGACCTTCACCAGGTCCCCGTAGCGGAGGTTGCAGGCATCCTCCTCGACTACCTCGAGAATGGCGTCGTCGGCGCCGGCACTGTCGGCCGCGGCAGCCCCGGTGCGCGCCCCGGAACGGGCTGCATTGGCTGCAGTGATGTAGTCGATCACCAGGAAGCCGACTTCGGACAGGCCCAGCCCGAGAACTAGGAGCATGGGGAGCACCAGCCCGACCTCTACTAGTGAGGCTCCCTTCTCTTTCCGTCTGGCCCGCATCACGGGGCCTCGAAGGTCTGAGGCTCGAGCTGGAAGTCTGTCACTGAGCCGACGTCGAGGGTGGTGCCGAAGAAGCCGGTCACCCAATTGTGGGTGAAGTCGATCTCGACACCGATTCGATCGGTCCCCGGTGCGACGATATCGCGCGTGGTCGGATCCCAACCGGGCACCGTGTAGCTGGCACGACCGAACTCGGGACAAGGACTCCAGTCGCAGCACCCTGTCAATGGTGGGCTGTTGCTGCAGTCGAAGTTGGGTGCGTAGGTGTAGGTCTGACTCTCGAGAGGGGAAGGGTTGTTGGCCCTGAAGATCTTCACTTCGTCGCCCGGGCTCAGACCGATCGGGGCCAGCGTGTCCTCCACGCCGTCGAGGACAAGGATGTCCGCCGAGGGGTCGTTGCCGAATGTGGCACCGGCTCGAGCGCCCTCTCTAGCCGCATGGCTCACCGACAGCCAGTCTTTGAAGGCCAGGCCGAACTCGACTATCGCAAAGAGGGTCGTGAAGAGGAGGAGGTAGATGATCGCCGCCTCGACCAGGGTGGCACCCCTTTCGTTCGAGTTCGCCTGACGGAGGCGCGCCGCGCGTCTTCTCCACATGTGGTGGTTATCGACCACAGAGAGTGAAAAGAAACCACTTTCTGTAATGAACTACTGGTTTTAGTCCAAAAGGACTAGTCCTCAGCCTCGCTGGGCGAGCAAACGGCGGTTCTTGAACTTCGCCTTGACGTAGTCGGCGTTCATCATCGCGATGAAGTCGATAGAGATCGACTTCGGGCAGGCCTTCTCACACTCACCGTGGTTGGTGCAAGATCCGAAGAACTCCTCCATGATCTCGACCATCCGCTCGGTCCGGGTCCATCGTTCCGCCTGACCCTGGGGCAGCAGGTTGAGGTGGGACACCTTCGCCGCGGTGAAGAGGTTCGCCGCGCCATTGGGGCACGCTGCGACGCACGCCCCGCACCCGATGCATGCGGCGGCATCGAAGGCGGTGTCGGCCACGGGCTTTGGGACGGGGATGAGATTGGCGTCGGGAGCCGAGCCGGTATCGACGGTGATGTATCCGCCCGCCTCCATGATCCGATCGAAAGCTGAGCGGTCGACGACCAAATCCCTCAGGATCGGGAATCCGGTAGCCCTCCACGGCTCGACGACGATCGTCGCGCCATCCTGAAACTTCCGCATGTGTAGCTGGCATGTGGCCGTCCCCAACTGGGGCCCGTGGGCCTGACCGTTGATCATGACACCGCAGGTGCCGCAAATGCCCTCACGACAGTCGTGATCGAAGGCGACCGGCTCCTCCCCCTGATTGGTGAGACGCTCGTTGAGCAGGTCGAGCATCTCGAGAAACGACATCTCCGGCGAAACATCCGTGACCTGATAGGTCTTGAAACCGCCGGTGACTCCGGGTCCATCCTGGCGCCAGACCTGAAGCGTTATGTTCACTTGTAGCTCCTGGTCGTCAGCTTCACGTATTCGAAGTCGAGCGGCTCCACGTTGAGGGTCGGGTTGGCCGGGTCGCCGCTCCACTCCCAGGCAGACACGTTTGTGAAGTTCTCGTCGTCTCTGAGCGCCTCGCCTTCCTCGGTTTGGTACTCCTCACGGAAGTGACCTCCACACGACTCCTCCCGGTTGAGTGCGTCGACACACATGGCCTGGGCCAGCTCGAAGAAGTCTTCGACCCGCGCAGCTCTCTCCAGGCTCTGATTGAGGGAGTCGTCGCTTCCGAGCACCTTCACGTCGGACTTGAACTCCTCGTAGAGGGCAGGGATGTCGGACAGCGCCTTCTGCAGACCTGCCTCGCTGCGGGACATGCCGCACTGGTCGAGCATGATCTTCCCCAGCTCCTTGTGGAACCAGTCCACCGACCGCGATCCGTGGGTGGCCAGATACCCCTTGACCCTCTCGTCGACTTCGCTTCTGACTTCGCTGAAAGCCGGGTCGTCCGTTGGTACGGGCTCGGTGTTCAGATAGTCGGCCAGGTAGTCACCGATTGTGTAGGGGAGCACGAAGTACCCGTCGGCCAAGCCCTGCATGAGCGCCGATGCGCCGAGGCGGTTGGCGCCGTGGTCTGAGAAGTTGGCCTCCCCGATGGCGTAGAGGCCCGGGATGGTCGTCATCAGGTTGTAGTCGACCCAGAGACCGCCCATGGTGTAGTGGGGGGCGGGGTAGATGCGCATTGGCACCTCGTATGGGTTCTCGTCGGTGATCCTGTTGTACATCTCGAAGAGGTTCCCGTACCGCTCCTCGATTGTCTGCTTCCCCTCCCGCTCGATCGACGTTGCGAAGTCGAGGTAGACGCCGTTCTCGAGCGGGCCGACCCCCTTGCCCGCGTCGACCATGCGCTTGGACGCTCGAGAGGCCACATCACGGGGCACCAGGTTGCCGAAGGCCGGGTAGATGCGCTCTAGGTAGTAGTCACGGTCTTCGGGCGGGATCTGGTTCGGAGGGCGTTTGTCGTCGGCGTTCTTGGGGACCCAGATACGCCCGTCGTTCCGAAGCGACTCCGACATCAATGTCAGCTTCGACTGGAACTCGTCCGACGCCGGGATGCAGGTCGGGTGGATCTGGGTGTAACACGGGTTGGCAAAGGCCGCCCCCTTGCGGTGGGCCCGCCAGATAGCGGTTACGTTGCAGGCCATCGCGTTGGTAGAGAGGTAATAGACGTTCGAGTAGCCGCCGGTGGCCAGAACCACGGCATGTGCCGAGTGACTGGTCACCTCCCCGGTCACCAGGTCTCTCACCACGATGCCGACCGCCCGACCGTCTTTGACCACGATGTCGAGCATCTCGGCTCGAGTGTGAACCTTGACGGTCCCCGCCTCGACCTGGCGCATCAGAGCGGAGTAGGCGCCGAGGAGGAGCTGCTGTCCGGTCTGCCCGCGCGAGTAGAAAGTGCGCGAGACCTGCGCCCCGCCGAATGAGCGGTTGTCGAGCAGGCCCCCGTACTCCCGTGCGAAGGGGACGCCCTGGGCCGTCGCCTGGTCGATGATGGCGAGGGACGCGTCGGCCAGCCGGTAGACGTTGGCCTCCCTGCTGCGGTAGTCGCCGCCCTTCACGGTGTCGTAGAACAGACGGAAGACCGAGTCTCCGTCGTTGTGATAGTTCTTGGCGGCGTTGATCCCACCCTGGGCTGCGATCGAGTGGGCTCGTCGCGCCGTGTCGTGGAAGGTGAATGCCTCCACGTTGTAACCCAGCTCTCCGAGCGTGGCCGCCGCGGATGCGCCGGCGAGACCCGTGCCGACGATGATGATCTTGAACTTCCGCTTGTTGTTGGGGTTGACGAGACGGACATCGAACTTGTGGTTTTCCCATTTCTCGTCGATTGCCCCTTCGGGGACTTTGGCGTCCAGCTGCACGCTCACTCCTTCAGCCCACCCAGCCAAAAAGGACGGATATCGGCATTATCGAATTGCCTACGAAGACCAGTACCGCCAAACCCAATGCAAAGCCCTTGCGCCAAAGGTTGAAACGGGGATGGTTCACCCCGAGGCTCTGGAACATCGACCAAGCCCCGTGATAGAGGTGGAGTGCGAGAGCCGCCATGGCCACCACATAGAGAAGGGCGACTGGTGCACGGCTGAAGGTGGCGACGAAGTTGGCATACACCTCACCCCGCTCCCAGACCTCCGGCGCCATCGGCTGGAAACCCCAGGTGAGGTCGGCCAGATGGAAGAGGAGGAAGGCGAGGAAGATGGTCCCGCTCCACCTCATCGTCCGTGAGGCGTAGTTCGCCGCGATGTACTGGCGGGGCCCGGCATAGTCGTCCTGTCGGGCACGTCGGTTCATGATCGTCAACGAATACGCAGCGTGGATGTGGAGTAAGAAGACCACGATCAGACCGGTTCGCATGATCCACAAGACGACGTGCTCGGGGAGTAGGGGGAACAGAAGCCCGCGGAGAGCCTCGGCGTAGAGGTCGATTTCCGGGATACCGTCCACGTCGGGAAAGAAGATCTTCCAGTTGCCGATCATGTGGGCGATGGTGAAGAGGATGATCGCCAGCCCGGTGACCGCCATCGCCCATTTCTTTCCGACCGCCGAGCGGTAGAACGCGATCGGGAACGGGGCCCGCTGGTTTTCAATCGTCGATGTCACCGCGGCCCATTATGGCAAGTCTCCCGAGACATTGAATCCGGCGACACATCCGGGCTCTTTTCACCCTCTAGTCGCCCGGGCCTTCAGGAATGGGCCTATGGAATCAGGGCATCCGTCTTGACGCCGCGCGCGCCATCCCATAATGTCAAACATGTAATTACACGGTTGTGAGGAGACCTGAATGCAGAGCAAGCTCATCGAAGCACTGGCCATCGGTGAGCTCTCATGGCAGGACTACGCCAATTGTCGTGGCGCCGACGCCGACCTCTTCTTCCCGGAGCGTGGCGCATCGACCCGCAAGGCAAAAGCGATTTGTGGTGCCTGTGAGGTGAGGGCGGAATGTCTCGACTATGCGATCGAGATGGGGGAAAAATTCGGGATCTGGGGTGGGCTCTCCGAGCGCGAGCGGCGTCGAGTCCGTCGCGAGCGTGCCGTGGGACATCGTCGGGTCAGCTAGCAACCGCCCCTGGCGATTACAGGTAGAGACCCGAGCGGCCCTCGTTCTCCTTGTCTGTGGGAGCGGTGAGCGCCCTTTTCTGCATCTCGGCGAGCTGGCTCTGGGCCGCCATCTGCTGGCTCCACAATGACGCCTGGATCCCGTGGAAGAGACCTTCGAGCCACCCGATGAGCTGGGCCTGGGCAACCCGCAGCTCGGATTCGGTCGCCTCCTCGTTG
>JAHEJW010000015.1 GCA_024638655.1 bacterium
GCCCGTTGTGGAACTCGCCTCGGAGGTCGCTTTCGTTCAAGGTCATGAGCTCGACGTGATCGGTCCTCCAGACGGCACCGGCCTCCTTCCAGGAATTGTCCTCCTCCATGGTGCAGGCCTCGATCGGTCCGCATATGCGGACCTTGCGGAGAGCATCGCCATCCGAGGAGCGGTCGTTTTCAATGCAGACTGGAGAGTCCTTCCCGTCACGCAGACCGCCGGGTTGGAGGACGCTGCATGCGCTGTGCGCTATGCCAGAAGTCACGCCTCCGAATTCGGAGTGGACCCAGGGCGGATCGTTCTCGTGGGCCACTCGACCGGGGGCGTGTTCGCCGGGCGTGTCGGTACGGACGGTCAGAGCTTCACCGGTGGATGTGCTGAAACGGTATCGGCTCTTCCCGATGCGCTCGTGATCATTTCCCCGGCACAGGTTCCAGGGGGCCCACCGTGGCCGCACGCGTCACTGGGCGGCAATCTCGACATGCCCATCACCGTGATTCACGGAGTCGGGGATGAAGTCGTATCGCCGCGACTCTCGGACAGGACCGCCGCAGTCCTCAAAGAGGCTGGTTACGACGTGTCCCTCCTAAAGATCGCCGGAGGGCACTACGAAGTGGTGATGGTCGAGGCTCCGAACGGCGAGCGGGGAAACGGCGACGCCAATCGCATCTACGCCGAGCCGGTCATCGATGAGATCCTCACCGTCGCTGAGCTCATAAAAGGATGAGCGACCGGCTCTTGGCCTTCCTCGAGACACTCGAGTCGTCTTTCGCGAGAGTTGGAGAGCATTCGCCCGACTGGGCTCCGCCGCCGTTCAGAGTCAGTATTGCTGCTCGTCATCCAGACGAGGTCGACATGGAGGCACGTATCGATGTGCCTTCGTCGCCCGAAGTTATCTCTAGCCGGTCGGCCAGCAGTCGTGAAAGCCAGAGCCCCATACCGTCACCTTCGCTCACCTTGGGCGGGATGAAGCCGGCAAACGGGTTCTGGGGGCCTGGGCCGAAGTCGCTGACGTCGTAGACCAGATTCTCATCATCGAGCCATGCCTGGAGCTTCACGGGCGGCAACCCGTGACGCATTCCGTTGGTCGCGATCTCATTGACGACGAGACACATGTCTTCGGTGCTCGGCTTCGACAACCCTGCCTGCTGGCTTGTTCGGGTCACGAACTCCCGCACCGGCTGTAGCGACTCTCCAACTTCCAGCTCGCCGAGTAGTTGGCCACCGGTGGGCAAAGGAAGAGGCCCGACCATGTTGGCGGGCTCGACGAAGTGGTGGCTCTTGGAATGCTCTTTGCCATGAAATGCACTTGGATGGGAGCGGGACGCGCTTTCCACCAACTCTGGGGCCAGATTCCGGGTGTTGTATGGGCACACGACCCACGCGGGCTGACCTCCGAAGGCGACATTCAAAACCGATTCGTATCGCTTCCACTCTGCGTGCTCGATGTCAGTTGTCCCAAAATCGACTTCACCCACGATCCGCAGACCGGGCTTACCTGAGCTCAGGGCGTGTTCCATCACCCGCCGATATCGATCGATGGTCTGGGCCGGCTTGGAATACCATTCCGCAGAGTGCGCCGTTGCGTACTCCGTATCAGTGCCGAGGGCGTCTCCAATGATGCCGAGGTTGTTGGGACTGGTAACCACCATTACATGCTCGTCGCGCTCCAGCCCATCGCGAACGAACGGCAAGAGCGAGTCCACGAAATCGCCGGCGGAGCCGTAGAACAGGGCGTCGTGATGAAGCTCGGGCCTCACGAGACCGCAACCGTCAGATTTCGAACGCCGAGGATGTCGATGAGTCTGCTCACATGGCTTGGAGGCTTGGTCATCAGGAACTGTGCTCCCCGACTGTCAGCATAATCAACCAGGGCTTTGACACCATGGTGGTCCATGAACTCGATGCCCGACAGGTCGAGCACCACTTGCTTCTGTTGTTCGGCGGGGTCGGCCCGGCGCAAGGTTGACTCCAGGAGACCCGCCGACCAGAAGTCGATCTCACCCTCGAGGCCAAAGGCCCCCTCTTCCATCGCGTACAGCCGGAGGGGTGGCGCCGCTCCGATGGCGACCGGATGAAGGGCTGCGATCTGGGTGACGGCCTCTTCGTTGGCCTCGCTGTCACTCCGGTAGCCGCACATCGCCGAAAACGGACTGGTGGTCATGAATCTGTCGACAAGGTGTTCGTATCTGGCGAAGGCCGCGGCCCGCTCCGGGGTGGTGATCAACGCCGTGGCGTCGGCAGCTATTCGCAAGCCGCTGTATCCGACTGACAGCGATTTCGCCGTCGCTCTGGCGTAGAAGTCGACCTGGTCGTCGGGCTCGGGGGTTCCATTGGCGTATGTGTCGGTGACTGACCAGACACTCAGGGCACCCTGATCCAGGAGTCGTGACGCTGCCTCGTCGCGACGGAGATGAGCCTCGGCGATCTCGGTCGGGTTGTCTGAGACATAGACGCCCTGCAGGCCACGTTCGATCCCGATACGAAGAAACGAGATCGCTCGGGAAGAAAACTCATCTTCGTCTTTGAACGCCCAGCAGCAATGGTCGCTCTCTCCGAGCTGTCTCAAATCGGTGGTCAGCCCTGTGGAGCGCATCTCACTTCCTGTGGTGAGTGCAGTTTGGCGGCCAAGGTCTCAGCCTCATTTGACGCCTCTATTTTGCCCCCTACCAGGGGCGCTCAAACCAGCATTCTGCAGAATTCTCTTTGGTCGAGATCAGTCAGGAGATGCTGACGCCTTCCATGGTTTTGGGCATCTTGTCCTCGTTTGTGGCGAACACGGTTAGCTCCCCGTTGGTCTCGAGCACGACCGCAGCCTCCTGATGGTCGTCGACCCCACCTCCACGCAGCGCCATGTGCACCTCCTCGCGGGCGAGTCGCTCCCGCTTCAGCACATCATCCAAGTAGTGGCCCCGCCAGTAGAGAAGCTGGGGTCTGCCTTTGATGATCGATTCGAACCATCTCGAATGGACGTAGAGCTTCGACACGATCCATTGCAGTCCAATGAGAACTCCAAGCGCTACCACGCCGTCGATGAGTGGGACATTGGCAGACATCATGACAGTGGCGAAGACGGACCCCAGTGCGATAGTCACCACGAAGTCGTAGGCATTCATCTTCGAGAGGGTCCGCTTCCCCGCCGATCGCAGGAGAACGAGCAACGCCACATAACCGACTACACCGGTCACCACGATCGTCGCTACCGATTCCCAACTGTCAAACCACATGGCGGTTCCGTTACCCGGGCCGTTCCGGGCACAAACCCTGGGGCGACGACCTCAGTCGGCCGAGAAGGGGACGGGCATCAACTCGAAGAGCTCGACCGAGTAATTCCCGCGACCCTCGCTGAGATAAGGGTGTCCGTCGGCGAGCTCGGCGGCGTCCTCCAGGCTGTCGGCCTCAACGATCGAATATCCGGTGAGTCTCGCGGCTTTGCCGGTCGAGCCGTCGTCCACTATCGATTGGCCTGGACCGAAAGGGCTACCCACATCGGCGAGGGCCCCGCCGACCTTGCCCATCCATGACTGCCACTTAGACAGAACCTCGGCAGCCTGTTCTTCGGACATGTCGGCCATGTCTGTGGCCTCACCCTGGTAGATCATCATGTACTGAGGCACGGGAATCCTCCTTGTGGTTGGTCTTGGATGTGACTCTATGGGAATTGCGTAAGTATTTCAACTCGTACTAAAATAGATCGGCGATGGATCTGCTTCAGGTCATAGCTGAGCCGAAGAGACGCGAGGTGCTCCGTCTCATCTGGGACGACGAGTTGTCAGCTGGTGACATAGCCGCACGCTTCGACATCACCTTTGGTGCTGTCTCCCAACATCTGGCGGTCCTTAGGGGCGCCGGACTCGTCGACATGCGAAAGGAAGGGAACCGAAGAATGTATGCGGCGAACAGAGAAGCCTTGGCGCCCTTAGCGGCAATCCTGAAGAAGTCGTGGGAGGGAACGTTGCAGACCTTGGCTGAAACCATCGAACGCGAAGAGTCCGCTTGAGTGAGATAAGAGTCGAGCAGCGAATAGCTGCCCCACCCTCAACCGTCTACCGATATCTGACCGAGTCGGATAAATGGGTGTTATGGCAGAGCCAGGCGGCGGAACTCGACGCACGGCCTGGAGGGATCTTCCTGATCGAGATGGAGAACGGCATGAGGGCACGTGGTCAGTTCACCGAGCTGATTGAGGCCAGACGGGTCGAGTTCACCTGGGGTTGGATCGATCGGCCTGAAATACCCCCCGGCTCCACAAAGGTGGTCATCGATCTGATCGAAGAGGAAGGGGGCACCCTCGTTGTCCTCACGCATCGAGACCTGCCCGAAGACGAGGTTCCGTCTCACCGGGAAGGGTGGTCGCTTCACCTGCCGAGGCTCGCAAAGGCGCTGGACCAGGACGAACCCAGCGACTCAAGCCCCCTGTGATGATTCCGCAAGGCTCCCATCTACGCTGTGGGCGTGGCGGCGTGGAGAGCAGTTGTTGAGACGGAGCCCCGGTTTGCCCAGAGGGTGCAACGTCTCTTTGACGCCGGGCGCCACAAGACGATTGCAACTCTGAGAGCGGACGGATCGCCCCGTATCTCGGGGATCGAGTGTGAGTTCGTCGACGGTGAACTGCGCTTCGGCTCGATGGGCGGTTCACGCAAGGGGGCAGACCTCAACCGCGATCCTCGCTTCGCCATTCACGGCCCGGCCTTCCACCCCGAGGAGGGGAAAGAGGACGAATGGCCTGGCGAGGCCAAGATCGCCGGTAGAGCTATCCCGGCCGGCAAGATCACCGGCGACGAGAAGACCGGTCAGCCGGACGGGGAGATGTTCCTAGCCGACATAACGGAGGTTGTGGTCATCGGTCTCAACGCTGATCAAACCAAGCTCGTGGTCGAGTCGTGGACGCCTGAGCGGGGGTTGGAGCGGATCGAGCGGGTCTAACTGACCAGACGCTTCACCGAGCCGAAGTTGGGAGCCCAGCCGACCCCAAATGCCTTGCTGGAGATGACAGGCCCATCCGGGTTCCAGTAGGTGTCCCGAATCCGATCGGCCGTTGGCATTCTGAAGTCGTAGGGGACGAAATCGGCCACCTTCCCGTGCCAGGTCCGCTCTTTGGCCGGCTTCTGGAGTTCTTTCACGATTGCGATCACACCGATGATCACTAGCGCGAGTCTGTAGAGGTCCCGAAGAGTGCTGCCCTTCTTCTTCGCCTTGTCCTTCTTCATTTTGAGGTCGCGTGCCATACCAGGGAGGGTACCCCTCACGGGGAAGTCCCTGACTTGACGGCGATATCCGGAACGGATGCAGCCGTCTCCCAGGAGCTGGAGGGCGCCTGCTTGTGTCGTATCGCCGGGCTCGAGGGCCACGGCGTCGTCGAACTGGACGATTCCTACCGTCTTGGGAGACTTCTTCATAGGACCCTGGATCGCTTCGTCGATGCGCTCAATGTTCTCGAGTGGCACTTCGGCGATTTGGCCCTCGTCCATGTAAGGCCACGTGATCATCAGCCTGAAAGTGCCAGGGCCCTTGCTGATCGGGATGCCTATGCGATCGGGGCCGTTGTCTTTGATGACGATCTTCACTACCCGTTCCATTGCGACCCATTAACCCACCAGCCGAAACCGATCACTTGTTTACGAGTCCACGGCCGCGGGGTACGTATTAGGTGAATCCAGACCGAAAGGATGACCAATGACGTACGAGACTGAAACTGACATGAGCCAGCGTCTCCAGGACGAGGGCACATGGGAGCAGTTCAAAGGCAAGGCCCGTGAAGAGTGGGGCGAGCTGACCGACCAGGAGCTCGAGGAAGCTCAGGGCAATTGGGAGCAGTTCGTCGGTACGGTCAAAGAGAAGACCGGTGAGACCGCCGAGGCCATTGAGCGCAAGTTCAACGAATGGACTGACGGCGACTCCGACTTCTGATCGGAGTCGATAGACAGACTCGAGACGACCCGGCCATCAGGCCGGGTCGTCTCTTTGCGCCGGCGGCTCATTGACGCTCGGTAGGGTCGGCTCTCCCACGAGAGGAATGTCCGATGACTTCACGCGACGATTTTCCGGCTCCCAAGGACGACTTTGTCATCACCCACTTCCTGGTCGTCTCGGACCAGGACAAGTCGAGGACATGGTATGAGAGGGTGTTGGGAGCAAAGGCTGTGCTGGAGCGCGATCCGGTGATTCTCAAGGTCGCCAACTCCTGGATCATCCTCAATGATGGTGGCGGTCCGACCGAGGACAAGCCTGGCGTGACTCTCGAGACACCTCCTGATCGGATGAGGACCAGTTCGTTCATGAACATTCGAGTTGCGGACATTGCCGACGCCTACGAGAAATGGTCGGCTGCCGGCGCCGAGTTCCTGACCGAGCCCAAGGATCGTGGTGGAGAGATCAGGGCCTACATGCGCGACCCCGACGGCCATCTCATCGAGGTCGGCCAGACCACCATGGTCTGAATCGGTCGTCTTAACTGACGCACGCTTCCGTGGTACTTCGGCTGGGCCAGGTTGATCGATCGGAGGTCGTGGAAGTCCTCTCCGAGGCTTTCGCCGACTACCCGGTTATGAGATATGTCCTATCCGATGCAGGCTCGGAGTACGACGCAAGGCTCGAACTCCTCGTTGGCGTTTTCGTCGACCTTCGTTTGATGCGCGGCTCCCCTGTGCTTGGTATCCGGTTGGGTGGGTCCCTGGCCGCAGTAGCTTTGGTCGACGAGCCTTCCCCCTCTCCGTTGGAGACATCGCCGCTCGACGCCGACGCCCCCGTTTGGAGCACTTTGGGCCAGCAGGCGTACCGTCGAATGATGGCCTTCGAACACGAATCGGCCCATCTCGAACCGGAGGTCCCCCATTACTTCGTTGGCATGATCGGCGTGCTGGCCGAGCATCGAGGGCAGGGCTTCGCCAGTCAGTTGCTTGCGGAAGTGAGACGCATGTCGGCGCAAGATCCGGGGTCGGCCGCCGTCAGCCTTTCCACCGAGCGGGAATCGAACCTGGCCTTCTATGGGCGGCTCGGCTATCGAATCACAGGCGAAACGCAAGTGGGAAACCTCCACACCTGGAACCTGATAATGGAGACCAACTGAAGGTCACACTGTCTCCTGGAGGTTGTGAGCCACCGGTCAGTTGGTCGTCATCTGACGCCGGTCTTCCACGATCTCAACGCCCTCTACGGAGCGGATCCGTTCGATCAGGCGCTGTCCATCTTCTTGACTTCCGATCGAGCCGGTCACCGTCACGTTCCGGTCCCGGATGTCCACCTCGACTTTGCCCATGGAGGACACCGACCACGGCCCTATCGCTTCGCTACGCACCTTTTGGAGCAGGGTCTCGTCGTCGAATCCGTTCTCTGACGACTCGAACATCTCGGTCGTCTCATGAGCTACACCCTTGAATACGCCCTTTTGATATTCGAACTTCTTCTTGGCCGCCTCGGCCGCGTCTCTGGCCGTCGCCGCGGCCTGGTCACGCAACCTGGCCCGTCTCGCATCTCCGCTCTCGGGGTCGAACAGGTATGACACGGCCGCCCCGATCAAGGCCCCAAATCCCATCAGCATTGTCTTCTTCATGTCGCCTCCAAACTCGAGTGTTGCTGTAGGAGATACCCGTCGTGGCTCAGCCGGAAACTCGCACGGATGAGACATCCCTCCGCCCGTAGAATCAGCGTTGCCAGCGTCCGTAGCTCAATTGGATAGAGCATCTGACTTCGGATCAGAGGGTTGGGGGTTCGAGTCCTCCCGGGCGCGCGGAGCTATTGCGACGCTAGGGAGCGATTGGCGTTCCTCGTCTCGATGACGGCGTCAGGACCCGGATACACGACACTCTCGTGACCATCCGACCACCGGACCAGGTAAGGGGGCTCGCTGTTCTTGCCCTGCACTTCGAGAATCTCCGCATATCGCATCGGATCGCCGATTTTGTGACTCTTGATCACCAAGCGATCACCAGACTTTGCCTTCATACGCACCTCCGATCGGTTGCTTCGATGATCGCTCCCATCCCAGCCGCTCCGATAGGGCCGAAGATCCCAAATCCCCAGGCACCTCTGATGTGTGGTCACGGAAGACTTGCGGTCGGATAGGTCCGCTCGCTCCCGGGTAGTCTCGAATCGCAACTGTTGACGAAGGAGAAACACTTGGGAGGACACAATCGGATTCTTTGGATACTCCAGTGGGTGTTCGGTCTTTACTTCATCGGAGTGGGCGTGATGCACTTCATCGTCCCCGAGGGTCTCCCCGGTCCGATGGAGTGGATGTACGACTTGAGCGACACGATGCATGCCATCACAGGTGTCGCCGAGATCCTGGGTGGGCTCGGCTTGATCCTCCCCGGGCTCACCGGCATCCGCCCGGAACTGACCATCGCCGCCGCAGTGGGACTCCTTCTCGTCATGGTCGGGGCGATCGTGTGGCACATCGGTCGGGAAGAACTCCAGAACATCGGATTCAACATCGTCAATGCCGCAGTGATGGCCTATATCGCCTACGGGCGGGCGAGGTTGGCGCCGTTGGGCGGCAGAGATACGGGGGCTGCTCCCGCCTGAACAGGCTGAAAGCCCGGTGCCGCCTCAAGTTATCGCGCCTCTTTGGCCGATAGCACATATGAGGATGAAGAGATGAAGACGGGTCTCCAGGAACGCAGTCGGCTCATGTGCTCTGTGTGTGGCCTACCCGCCTACTTCTTCTCTCACTCGGGGCTCCTCTGTCGAGAAGATGCCCTCATCGACGCGATCGAGAACGGGTGGATGCCAGCTCCCATAGAGGCACCCCGGTCAGCGGCCAGCTGACCGCAGCTTCAGTCTGAAGACACTCAGTCCGCGGTGGTAGTTGTATTGCAGGCTGCCCCCCATCAGTTCGGCGAGCTGTCGGGAGATCGCCAGGCCGATCCCGACCGACCCGGGTCGCCCCGTGGCGAGGTGTGCGCTCTCGTACGGTTGAAAGATCCGCTCCCAGTCTTCTCCAGGCAATCCATCGCCGTCGTCCATGACGTCGACGAACAGATTCCGCTTCGATCGGGAGACGTTGACCGTCACCTGGTCTCCTCCGTAGCGTTCGGCATTGGTGAGCAGGTTGCGAAGGATCTGTCTCACTCGGGATGGGTCGGCCATTGCGTATGGAGCCGACGTCGTGCTCTGGACGCGCACGTCTCGCGTAAACGAACCCCCGGCCTTGAGGGTTGCTTCGAGCTCTGCGAGCAAGTCCACCTTCACATCGACGATGTCGAGCTGCTGCATGTCGGCTCTGGCCGCTACAAGCAGATCCTCGACCAGGTTGGACATCTCCTGGGCGTGCTCGGCGACAGAGGAGATCATCAATTTGCGGTCATCGTCAGACGCCTCTCTCTCCTCGAGCAGCCGGGTGAACCCGAGAACAGCGGTGAGCGGGGTTCTGATCTCGTGGCTGACGCTGGCGAGGAAGCGGTTCTTGGCCTCCACGATCCCAGCCATCTCACGCTCCTTGTTGCGGTGGGGGGTCACGTCTATCACCGAGAAGACGGCCCGGCTGAAGTCGGGCTCTCCATCGACTACTGGTGCCGAGAGGATCGATTCGGCGTCGTAGGTTTGACCGTCCGCAGTCGCCGCCATGAAGGATGCGCGGGCTAGCGGCCGTCTCTCCCAGACGGCCGAGAGCTGGTTCAACCATCCCGGCTGCGAACCCTCGTTGACGATGCTGGGATCGATCGGCCCTATCAGGTCCTCGAGCGGGAGTCCCACGGCCGTTTCAGCGGCGGGGTTGGCCGCGACCACGCGTATCTTGGCGGCGATTCGTCGGATCTCGTCTATGTCGTCGCCGATCACTTCTCGCACATGGGGGACACCTCGATTCCGTAGCGTGCCCATCCAAAGCTCCACTTCGGAGTAGTCCTGTTCCATCATCGGCACCGGGGACGTCCGGAAGAGGTTCTCAAAGCTCGACCATCCCCGTTTCAGTTCAGAGACCTCGGAGCGGAGCCGATCGAGCTCGGCAGATTGCTCGTTGAAGGACTCCAATATCCCGAGCCAGGTCGCCCGGTCGGGTGGCGACCAGGAGCTGGAGCCGGAATGGGATGTGGGCGAGCTGGCGCTTGACGGCGCGCCGATCTCAGGGCTCGCGTGCGTGCTGTCGGGTCGTTTCGCCCTTCCGACCCGACCACGGGAGGGCATATACGTAGTTCGGCATTCCCACACGAAAAGTTGAGGCCACCGAAACCCGGCGATCTCGCCTCATGAAGATCCCGGGCCTAGGTTGAGCTCGATGTCTATCCGCTCGATGCCGATGTTCCCCCTCGGAACACCGTTGCTACCCGGATCGGTCTTGCCCCTTTACCTGTTCGAGCCCCGTTATCTGAGGTTGTACGAGGACATCGTGGAAGGAGACCGGCTGTTCGGTGTGGTGCTGATCGAGCGTGGCCGCGATTCGGGCGGTGACGACAGTCGATTCGACTTCGGATGTGTCGCCCACATGGTTGGCTCTGCCACGCACGAGAACGGGCCCATCTCCATCGTCACCGTGGGCACCAAACGTCTGAGGGTCGTCGAGTGGGAACCACCTGCTCCGTATCCCATAGCGATGGTGAAGACGCTCGATGACGAAGAGCTTCCGGAATCCGAGCTGGGCATCATCGAGGAGGCGACGGCGGGACTGCTCAAGCTGAAGGCGCTTTTCTCCGAGCTCGGTGCGGACGTGGGGGTGGAAGCGCCCGAGTTGGCCGATGACCCCAGGACGGCGATGTACCAGATGGCCCAGCTCGCCGGGCTCCAGGCAATCGACCTTCAGAGGGTGCTCGAGGCCGAAACCACGGTTCAGAGAGCGCAGATCGTGAGCGCCCTCATCTCCGATCAGGTCGAGTTGATCGAGCTCCAGCTCGGTATCGGCTGAGCGACCCTCCGCGCCGCACCGTGTAGGTTGCCCAGCACGCTAGAGAAGGAGCAGGAATTGGATGGCGTGATTGGGTCGATTATCGGCGGTCTCGTGCTGGGCTTGATCATTGGCCCCTTGGGCAGGCTCGTATTGCCAGGGAAACAGAACATCTCGCTAGGAATGACGATCGTAATCGGTGCGGCAGCGGCCATCGTCGGTGGTCTCATCGCCGACGCGATGGGCGTAGGGGACACGTCTGGCATCGACTGGATCAAGCTATTCATACAGGTTGCGCTTGCTGCGGTGGGAGTCTCGGTCTACATCGGGATGGCGGGGCGAAAAGCAAACTGATCCGTGCTCATAGGGGCTCTCGGGGGTGCGGACGGTATCGCACGGAAGGGAGGAGAACATGCAGCCTTCTCACACCCCCGGTTATGCCTGATCGTTGCTGATAGCCAGCGATCGTTTTCTATTCGCAGCAGCGCGGTGTGACGGATGACCGCGTTGCGTCACGAGAAAGCTTCATCCGTCTTGGGTGGGCACTCCGAAGACGTCACGTAATCAGCTCAGACGATCTGAGTGAAGACGTAACCAAAAGGAGTTCCCAATGAGGAAACTAAGACTGGCACTGCTGACGATGGCAGTTGCCCTTGTGCCGGCATCCGCAGCCCTTGCGGATTCCCACGAAGGCGAGGTCATCGTGGTACACGGAGTGCCCGATCTGACCGTTGACGTCTATGTCAACGGCGACCTGACGCTCGAGGACTTCGAGTTCGGCGATGTAGCCGGCCCGCTAGCCCTGCCCGCCGGAAGCTATGACCTCGAGATCTACGCAGCGGATGCCGATCCGGATGCAGACGACCCGGCCCTCTCCGGCTCGACCGACCTTCCCGGCGGTGCCGTGGCGACCATTGCCGCGTACCTGGGTGAAGGCGCCTCGCCGACACTCGGCGTGTTCGTCGAGGACAACTCCGAGATCGCTGCCGGTGAGGCCCGTGTCACGGCACGTCACCTCGCCGACTTCGGCGCCGTTGACGTTCTCGCCAACGACGGCGCGGTCTTCGAAGGTGTGACCAACGGTCAAGGTGGCGACGCCGATGTCCCGGCCGACACCTACAACATCAAGATCACCGCTGCCGGCGATGCCGACACGGTTGCCTTCGATGCCGATGTCCCCCTCGGCGAGGGCACCAACACGATCGCGTATGCCATCGGTTCGGTCAGCGGCGGCAGCTTCGAAGTTGCCACTGCGGCCATCTCCGGCCTGGGTGCTGCTCCTGCGGGCGTCCCCACCGGTGATGCCGGCCTCAGCACTGGCATGAGCCCCTGGATTCCAGTCGCTCTTGCCGGCTTTGCCGCACTTGCCCTGTCCACCTCGGTCATCGCTCTCCGGAAGGAGAACTGATCGACACCCAGACTGTCGACCATTTGGAGAAAGGCCCGGATAACGGGCCTTTCTCCGTTGCGCCTAATCTTGCACCGCGGAGCGCCCGACGGGGCGCGGGTAGGAGCGACATGAGGAAGTTGGGTGCCTGGCTCGCCGGTATCGGCATCTTGCTGGCGATAGGAGCAGGAATCGGGTTCGCCAGCCTCCTGGACACACGGTCTGGTGACGTCCAGGCCATCGAGGAATCCCTTGTCCGAAATCCCGCCGGACCCGCTCCTGTCGCCCCGCCTCCTGCCGCTTCGCCACAGGATGACCCTGCGACGGCCATCCCGGAACAAAACGCTGCTCCCCTCTACGAGCCAAACCAAGTCACCCGACTCGACAGCCTGGCAAACCTCCCGAGTCGCACCCCCGTCGGCCTGCAAATCGACGCTCTTGGGGTCGAGGCACCCATCGACGGGTATGGCATCAACCAGAGGACCGGACAGATGGATGTGCCGAACAATGTTCGCGAGGTGGGCTGGTACGAGTACGGCCCTTCCCCCGGCGAGGCCGGCTCAGCGGTCTTGGCCGCCCATGTCGACTTGCAGAGTCAGGGGCCCGGTGTCTTCTTCGACCTCAGGACGCTGGAGCCGGGTGAGCTGATAATCGTCTCTTTTGACGACGGCAGTGTCGAGCGTTTCGAAGTCAGAGCGAGAAGCACCTATGCCAAAGAAGAGTTGCCTCTCGACGTGATCTTCAGCCGGGCCGGGGCGCCTGTGTTGACTCTCATCACTTGTGGCGGAGGGTTCAGTTTTTCCGAAGAGACATATGACAGCAATGTCGTGGTCTACGCAACGCCCGTCGACGCCGATTCCTCGAGCCCGCCTCTCTCCTAGCGCCAATCCGTGGCATCAAGCCGCTACGAACAGAATGTGAATGCGGACCAGGAGAACATCATGGTGAGAATCCACGAAACCAAGCTGATCGAACGTCCTTTGGGCGAGGTCTTCGACTACACCGCCGACTTCGAGAACATCGAGGATTGGGATCCCGGGATTGCCTCGTCGAAGAGGCTGGATGAGGGCCCGGTCGGAGTTGGGTCCCGTTTCGAGCTGATGGTCAGCTTTGGCGGCAGCCGGATCCCTATGACCTACGAGATAACCGAATACGAGCCCAATGAGAGGGTGGTGATCATCGGTAGAGGCGAGAAGCTCGAAGCCGTGGACGTCATCAAGTTCGAAGCTAGAGGGGACGGCCAGACGGTCGTCGACTACACGGCGGACCTCAGCTTCCACAATTTCGTGAAATACCTGGCGCCGGTGATGGGCCCGGTTTTCAAGAGAGTGGGGGAGAAGGCGGTCGATGGTCTTGCGGAGGCCCTGAGCTGATGGGAAAGCTCTCCATCGCGGGTTTCACGAACCTGGGCTACAGACTGCACTCGAAGGACTTCAATCCGATCGACTCCGACATGACAGATCAGACGGTGGTGATAACCGGAGGGACCGGGGGCATCGGTAGAGCGGCGGCAGAGGCGTTGAGTCGGCTGGGGGCCAAGGTGATCGTGGTCAGCCGAACTCAAGCCAAACTCGATGAGGTCGCCGCATCCATCGGAGAGCGAACCCGAACGATCAAAGCCGACCTCTCGCTGATGAGTGAGGTTCGGAGGGTCGCCGGCTTGTTGGAGGAGGAGCCCCGGATCGATGTGCTCATCAACAACGTGGGCGTCCTGATTCCGGAACGACAGGAGACCGACGAGGGCTTGGAGAAGACCCTGGCTGTGGATCTGGCCGGTCACTTCCTGCTGACCAACCTTCTGATGCCCAAACTCGTCGGGTCGGCTCCTGCTCGTGTGATAAACGTGACGTCCGGAGGCATGTACTCAGAGCGAATCCGTCCAGACGACCTCGAGTTCGAGCACGGCACGTACACGGGAACCGCCGCTTACGCTCGAGCCAAGCGCGGACAAGTGATTCTCACCGAGATGTGGGCAGATCGCCTCGAGGGGTCCGGAGTCAGTTTCCATTCGATGCATCCGGGTTGGGCCCGTACCGACGGAGTCGCGAACTCCCTGCCAACGTTCAACCTCATGATGAGCCCGTTGTTGCGGAGCCCAGAACAGGGCGCGGACACGGTCATATGGCTGGCGGCGTCCCACGAACCGGCCGAGACCACGGGTAAATTCTGGTTCGACCGCAAAGAGGCGCCTACCCACATGCTCGAGTCGACGAAGGAGACACAAGCCGAGAGGGATGAACTCTGGTTGCGTCTCGTCGAGATAACCGATGCCGACCTGCCGACCCCGATCGGCGACGGCGCGGGCTGATGGGAGCGGTCATTGCGGGCACCGGCATGTTCGTGCCTGACAACGTCGTCAGCAATCACGACCTCGCCCGCATCATGGACACCACCGATGAGTGGATCACCAACCGAACCGGGGTGAAGGAGCGACGTTTCGTCGACCCTGGGGTGGGCTCATCGGACCTCGCCATCGCCGCGGTTACCAATGCCCTGGCTGACGCCGGGGTCGAAGGCTCTGGGGTGGACGCTCTCATAACGGCAACGATGACTCCCGACTACTTGGCTCCCGGTATCGCCGGGTTGGTGCAGGCCGGCCTCGGCCTTTCCCATATTGCAGCCTTCGACGTGCGTCAGCAGTGCAGTGGCTTCCTCTACGGGCTGGATCTGGCCGATGCGTTGATTCATAGTGACCGGGCCGAGACCGTGGCAGTTGTCGGGGCCGAGGTGCATGCCGGGTTCCAACCCTGGAGCGCAGCGTCGTGGGAGGTGCTCTTGGGGAACTCCCAAGAACCGTTGCCCCAGCAGGACTACGAGCGAAACACCGAGCATCGCGCCTGGAGCGTCCTGTTCGGCGACGGGGCAGGGGCGATGATCCTGCGTCGTGGCGAGAGGAGCGACGAAGGGATCCTCGCGACGTCGCTTCACACCGACGGCGAGTCGTTCGAGTTGATCTGGGTCCCCGGGGTGGGGTTCAAGTCTCGGCCATATGTGTCCCAGGACGACCTGGCGGATGATCTTCAACTCCCGACCATGGACGGAGGTGGTCTCTTTCGCAAGGCAGTCCGGCTCATGCCCGAAGCTGCTCGGATGGTTCTGGAGCGAACCGGCATGACGCTCGACGATGTCGACCTGGTGGTCGCTCACCAGGCCAACGACCGGATACTCGAAGGCGTGAGGAAACAGTTTGGCCTGGAACCCGAGAAGGTGCCGTCCAATATTGGAAGCTACGGGAACACCACAGCTGGCACCCTGCCGATCCTCTACCACGAGTTGTCTGCTTCGGGCCGCGTAGTGCCAGGGTCAGTGGTTTGCTTCGCTGCATTTGGAGCAGGCGCCCACTACGGCGCCGCCCTCTATCGAGAGCCGGCTGCCAGCTAAGACCCGCCCTTCGCTCTCTCGTAGGCGTCTATCGCTACCTGACGCACGTGGGAATGATCGACGATCGGCTCCGGGTAGTCCTCACCGATGGTCACCCCGTGCCCGGCAAGCTCCAGAGGGCCCGCTTCCCAAGGGGCGTGGATCAGCTCGGCAGGTAGGTTCGCCAGTTCAGGAACCCACTTCCTGATGTAGTCACCTTCGGGATCGAATTTCTCAGATTGGGTGACCGGGTTGAAGACCCTGAAGTATGGGGCGGCGTCCGCACCCGTTCCCGCCACCCACTGCCAGTTGCCCACGTTCTGGGAGACGTCTGCATCCACCAGATGGTGACGAAAGAACTTCTCGCCCTTTCGCCAGTCGATCAGGAGGTCCTTCACCAAGAACGAGCCCACCACCAGTCGAACCCTGTTGTGGAGCCAGCCTTCCGACACGAGCTGACGCATCCCCGCATCCACGAGCGGATACCCGGTACGACCCTCCTTCCATGCGTCGAGGTCGTCGCTACGGTTCTTCCACCTGATGCTGGCGTACTCGGTGCGCAGCGGCTCGTCGACGAGCCGTGGCATCTCGGCCAGCAGATGTGCGTAGAAGTCCCTCCAGGCGAGCTGTCGAATGAAGGCCGATCTCCCCTTCGATCGGGTGCCGATCTCCCGGACGATTTCCCTGGGTCCGATCCAACCGTATTTCAGATCGACCGAGAGACGCGAGGTCGTATCCAGGTCGGGACGATTTCGCTCTTCGGCATAGTCATTGGCCCTCTCATCGAACTCGGCCAACCGGTCGGCCGCCGCCTCGGGCCCGGATGGGATGGGGGGCTCGTCGACATCGGGAAGCCCCACGCCGGCGACTGTGGTGATCCGGGCGCCACCGGTTGCCTGCTCGTCGGGGATATCGATTTGAGACCACTTGTTGTAGAAGGGAGTGAAGACCTTGTAGACCTCGTCTTCCTGGGTTCGTACCGAACCGGGAGGCTGTACGTAGAGCCCGTCGTGCTGGGTCAACTCGACGACCTGGAATACGCGCTCGTCACGCTCAACGCCGTAAGGGGTGACTTCTTGGCTGATGTGCACTCTCCCGGCATCCACCTCATCGGCGACGCGCCTCACTACTTCTTCAGGAACGCCTCGCTCGACTCGTAGGCGACCCCCTGCATCTCGGATTTGCCCATCGAGCTGACGAAGCCCGGCGATCAACAGCGCTTGCCGTCGAGTAGACACTCGATCGAACAGGTCGGGGTCGACGACGAAGAGGGGAACAACGACATCAGCCTTTGTTCCCTCCACCCATGCCGGGTTGTCGGTCAACCTGGCGTCGCGCCGGAACCAGACGATGTCGGTGGTCATTGACATCAAGCCAATCCGGGCACCGGTTCCTCACCGGCCACCCAATTGTCGAGCTCGGACCAGGTCTCGAAGAGCCACTTGACCCTCTCAGAGCGTTCCTCGGGGATCCCAGATCGGGAAATGCGACGAAACGCAACATGTATCCGCGATCCCACGAGCCCGCCCCTCCACATGTCCTTGACCCGGGCGAATCCTTCCAGCCCGCGATGAGCGAGGACGACCACGTCTGCGGCCGAGCCTTCGAGCAACGCGAGCGTCCCGCCGGGGCGGGGGGGCAGAACACGCCGGAGACCTACGGCGATCTCTGCCACGCGGCCCTTTCTGTTCCTGAACCGGTCGACGTAGCGGCGCAGCTTGTCTTCGCTGAATCTGGTGCCCTCCGGATAGATGAGCACGGCTTCGTTTGATTGGAGGCCTTCGGCAAGGTCCTTGATGGCATTCAGGTCACGCTCACTGTCAGACGCCCCGCGGTCGACGAAGTGGTTGGGAAGCCTGTTCCCGGCGATGTCGAGCGCCGGATCCCACAACAGCTCCTTCTTGAGCACGTAGCGGAGCTTCAGATCGGTGTTTCTCGAGATGAACCAGGCTGGGAGCAGTGTGTCGATGAGCGAGGCATGACGGGAAAGGAGGATTATGGGTCCCGGCAGGACCTGATCGAGCCCATCCGCGATGAACTCGAGATCGAATATGTATCGGACGGCCCGGAAGTTCCAGGCCGCCCAGCGGTTCTGCAAGCCGAATGTCGCGTGCTCGGCAACTGCCCTCGGCAGAAGGGCCGTCAACCCAAGAACGAGAAGACCCCACGCCTCCCCGAGGAGGTAGAGCCACCCAAAGGAAACCAGGCGAAGAGCCATGAAGGGACGATCCCTCGAGACATTGCGAAGGACATCGACGATGAGGGCCATAGGGAGGACGAGTGGGAGCAAAAGCGTGACTAAGACCAACGAGGCCAACACACTTGTGACAGTGAAGAGGCGGCGCAGCAGAGCATTTTCCAACATCAAGTCCATGCAACAGTATTTCGATTCACAGGCGACCTGCAGATTGAGTGATGCTTTGACGAGTGTTGTGACCAACACACGATGATCGCCGCTTTCACCTTCACTTGGTTCTTCGCGGCCTGTCTATGGACCATCAACGCCTTGCGAAGGCCAGTCCCGCCCCATGGGCGCATGCCTCCGTTGTGGCTGCCCGGGATGTTGATCTCCGAGCTCGCACCCATCTACTTCATCGTCAGGGCCCTCATCGCCCTGGGGTTTGTCGCCCTTGGCGCCCTCGACGACCCTGTTGGTCGAGCTGGACTTGGCCTCTTCGCGCTCTCCGAGATCGGTCTCATCGTCTTGATGGCGCGGTCGATCCGATCCGCCAAGGCCACCGGCCACTCGCCGTCGGTTCTGACCCTGCCGAAGGTCTATGAGAGACGCCCGCAAGGAGTGCGATTGGAGACCGAGGTGCACTATTGGAACGGTCTGACCCTGGACGTCTATTCGCAGAGCGATGTTGAGCAGGCCCCTGCCCTGATCTACGTCCACCCTGGCTCGTGGATGCGGGGGCGCCCGGGGAGACAAGCCAGGGCGCTGTTCCACCGCCTCTCCCGACTCGGTTGGGTGATCCTCGACATCAGATACCCACTTTCCCCTGCAGCGACCTTTCCCGAGCATCTCATAGGTGTGAAGCGGGCTATCACCTGGGCGCGTTCGGATGGGCTGGAGCGCGGGATCGATCCGAACCGGATCGCGATCTCAGGAGGCAGCTCGGGGGCGCACCTGGCCGCTCTGGCCGCTCTCACCTCGGACCACCCCGACCTCCAGCCGGGTTTCGAAGACGCTGACACGAGTGTTATGGCGTGTCTTCCGTTTTACGGGATCTACGACCTGCTGGTGCGCAACCCAACGCGGTATGACTGGCCCTTCATCGCACGCTATGTCATCAAGGCCCGGCTCGATGAGCGGCCCGACCTTTACCGGCTGGGATCTCCCATCGATCAGGTTCGCACGGACGCCCCTCCCTTCTTCGTCCTTCACGGCGAATTCGACTCGATCGTCCTGGCTGACGAATCCCGTCATTTCGTGGACGCTCTGCAGTCAGCGGGGGCAGGCGCCTCCTATCACGAAGTGCTTGGTGCCCAGCATGGCTTCGACGCAGTGGCGTCGATCCGGTCTCGTGCTATCGCCGACCTTTGCGTGGCCTGGCTTGCCCAACTCGAGTGAGGGCAATCCCCTCATCAAAGGCCGAGTTGTGTGAGGCGAACTTGGACCAGTCTTGCCACGAGTTCTGGGGGCAATGGCTGGTCGATCGGGAATCGCAGGGTCCCTTTGTCCCAATCGTAGGCGTCGAGCTCGGCCTCCAACTCCGTCAGCACCCGCCCTGAGTGCGGGAAGTAGCTGCAGTGGTTCTTGAAATGGGCGTACCCGGCGATCGCCTTGCCAGACATCTTGAAAGCAGGCACGTTGTAGGAGATCGTCTCTGTGGCCTCAGGCAGCAAATTCCTCAGCGTCTTCCTCAGTGCCTTCAGGGTGCTGCGATGAGGCTCCGGGGCAGCCTCCAAGTATTCGTCTACGGTCACGTCCGCTCGGCTCTCATCTCGGCGGGTTTCTACCACCTACCCGCTTTGTGAGCCTCCCGCGGGGCGCAGGGGCCGGCGCGCACTCGCCTCCTGCTTGAAAAGGCCATCCGGGATCTGGGCTCCGCTGCGGGTCAGGGCGAGCCGCCAGGTGGGTGAGTATCCGAGAGCCCATCTGAGGCCGGAGACGGCAGCGCTCCCGATGGCCATGCCTCCCGGCGGTCTTTCTAGGCCGAGTATGTCGAGGAGCCGATCGGGCAGGGTCACGAGTGCCGCGTTCCGGAGGATCTTGTACCCGAGCTTGAGGGGTGGCTCGAGAGGCGGGTCCGTGAGGAACGCAACTGCTTCGGACATCTCGGGAGAGGGTCCGATATCGGGATGGTCCTCGATCCACGCCGAGAGGCCTTCTTTCGTGATCGGCATCGGGTCTGCATCGAGCAGCGCCCCGACCCTGGTCTGCTCCATGACGAACAGGTCGGCTTCCTCAGGAGTGAGTTCGATCCCGCCATAGACAAGGTGTGCAGTCAGGAAGGACTCGGTCAGGGCATTGTGGACCCAGGCCGAGAAGCCCGGGTCGGTCGCATCGTAAGGGACCCCCCTGCTGGACACGCCTGAGACGAAGCGATGGATTCTGCGCACCCTTTCGACCGCTGTCTGCACCTCGGGCATGGCTCCGTAGGTCGTGGCGGTCACATACGCTGAGGTGCGAGACAGCCGGCCAAGCGGATCCTCCTGGTACCGGGAGTGGTCTCCGACGCCTGCTACCACCTCCGGGTGGGCCGCTTGGATGAGTAGACCGCGAATGCCTCCGACGAAGGCAGCCACGTCGCCGATCACACTCCAGGACACCGAACCAGGCCCGAGCAGGCCAGCATCTCCCTGGTACTCCAGGGTGGAAGCAAGTGGATATGGCGCATGGCTGAACGGCGACGTTGCCGAGGCGACAACCCGACGCCTGAGGCCATCGATGAGATCCTGAGCCGAGGCAACGACCGAGGACATGCGCTCCACCATCAGAAGTCCGTTGTGACAGAGACCACGTCGCCCTCACTGGAAACCACGCCACCAGCTACCTCGCGGGTGAGCGCTAGGCCGGTGACTTCACCTGACCATGTGAACACGGATGGTCCCGGGCTGCTGCCGAGCACACCGGCGGAGATGACCGCCTCCTCGGCGTTGATGACCCACAGCTGGTAGGTGCGAGCATCGCCCAGCGACTCGAGCTCATCGGTAGGGATGACGAATCCCTGACCTTCAGTCGTCAGAACCAAACGGGCGACGCTCTTGTCGTCGACCAGGAAATCGGTCACAACGGATCCGGGTCGTCCGGCGGCCTCGCTTGCTGCGGCGACTACGTCGTCTTCGCCGATGCCATCGTCTTCGACTACTCGGGAGAAAACAGCGCCTGCGAAGACGAGAGCTATGGCCGCCGCCACGGAGAGAAGTCCCGTGGTGAACTTGCGGGACCGGCGTTCCGCGAGATCGACGACCTGCAATTCCCGAGGCTCGGCTATCTGCAAAGAGACCCGCTCCCAGATAGCCGAAGGTGGTTCCTGTCGTCCATCCAGTGCGGCGGCAGTGGTCAGGTGAACGCTCAACTCGTCAAAACACTCGGGGCAACTGTCGAGGTGCGCTTCGACACCACGCGCTTCGTCCGGCGTCAGGGCGCCCAGGGCATAGATCGGAATCAGCTCTCGTAGCTGTTCGTGCTCAGTCATCGCCCGTCCCGAAATCGCACGGGAAGCCCATACTCCACCAAGAGGCGGTGCTCGGCCTCCCCTGTGTTTTTCAGGTGTTCGATGGTCACTGGATCTCCGTGTTTCAGTATCCGCTAGCTAGCGGGCCTGACACTCTTGGCCGTGAGGGACCGGTGATCTTGGCGGCCGCTCCGGCTTGGTGACTTCCCATGAGCTCGGATGAATTCACAGTGTGTTCGTTCCGATAGCCGGTCGCGGATTACCGATCGTGTGACGGATTCTCCCGACGTCTAACGTCACAGGATGGGATCGTTCCACTACACCGCTGCTGAATATGCGGATCTGGCCCGGCGCAACCCGGACGAGCCCTATTCGATCGCACTCTCCCGCGGAACACTCGAGCTCGGCTTCTACTCTCCAATCGAGGTCGATCACCAAGAGCCCCACGACCAGGACGAGGTCTATGTCGTCCTGGAAGGCAGGGGCAGGTTCCTAAACGGGGACACCGTCACAGAGTTCGGCCCAGGAGACGCTCTCTTCGTGCCCGCCGGGCTTGAACACCGGTTTCTCGACTTCAGCGACGACACCGAGATGTGGGTTGTCTTCTATGGGCCCGCAGGTGGTGAGGGCGACTGACCGGTCGGAACATGAGGTGATCTTCTCCCCAGCCTGCCAATCGCGAATATGGCTGGTTCTAATCTGACCCCATGGCAGCGCACCTGATGGGCTTTGGCCGCTACGCGCCCGAGCGAATCATCACCAATGACGACTGGGCAGCCCGGGTCGACACGTCTGACGAATGGATCACTCAGCGTACGGGAATCAAGAGACGGAGATTCGCAGACGACGACGAGTCGACGATGACGATGGCTGTCGCTGCCGCCGAGCATGCGCTGAAAGATGCCGATCTAGTGGCAGGTGACATCGATGAGATCATCGTTGCCACCGACACACCCGAGATGATGACGCCGGACACGGCCGCCCTGGTCCAACACCAGTTGGGATGTGGGAACATCCCGACGTACGACCTCGGCGGTAGTGGGTGCGCTGGGTTTGTGCAGGCCCTGGATGTCGCCAAGGCTCGTATCACCGTCGCACCCAAAACAGTTCTCGTGATCGGGGTGGAGCTCATTTCGAGAATGATCTCCCTCGATGATCGAGCTACCGCTGTTCTATTCGGAGATGCTGCCGGAGCGGTGGTGGCCGGACCGAGTGCCGCCCGCGCCGAGGTGCTCGAAGTGATATCGGGGACCGACGGCGCGCATGCCGAGATCCTCACCCTCGCCGCCGGAGGAACCCGAAACCCGTTCAACTCCGGGAGCCTGGAAAGTGGTGACTACAACCGCTTGGTGATGGATGGCCGGAAGGTGTTCGTGGAGGCGGTCAGGAGGATGAGCGAGGCATCGGTCGAGGTGCTGGACCGGATTGGGAAGACAACCTCGGACGTCGCCCTCGTCATTCCCCATCAGGCGAACAAGAGGATCATCGACGCCGTCCGCAAGCAGTTGGGATTGGCCGACGAACGGGTGTACGTCAATGTGCACGAGTACGGCAACACTGGCTCGGCAACAGTGCCGTTTGCTTTGTCTGAGGCCGTGGATGAGGGACGAATCGGGCCGGGAGACCTCGTCCTGCTGACTGCTTTTGGCGCCGGTTTCCATTGGGCGGCAGCTGCGATTCAGTTCTGAAGCCCTTCGACGAACGCCTCCAGCGTCTTCTCATAGCGGTCCGGGTTGGCATTCCAGCTCATCACGTGACCAGCCGCCTGGACCTCTTCGAGGAGGACGAGATCCGGCAGCCGCGCCTCCAATTGGCGACTTATCGCGATAGGCACCCTCTGATCTGAGCTGCCGTGGAACACCAGTGTGGGCACTCCGATGATGTCCTCTGCTCGCTGGACGTAGTTCGTCCGGTCCCAGTCGATGCTCCAGCGCATATCCGCAATCCACATTCCGAACTCGATGAGAAGCGGGCTGACGCTCACGCCCAAGCCGGGTACCTTCAAGTCCCTCGACCCATGCCTGACGGTCTCGGCCAGGACCACGTTCGGTGCGTCGAACACCAGACCCGTCACCCGTTCTGACAGGGTCGACTGCTCGAGAAACGACATGATGTGGGCTGCGCCGGTGCTGTAACCGATGCAGATGACCTTCGCGGCTCCACGATCCATGGCATGCGCCACGGCCGATTCGACGTCCTCCCACTCGTGGAGGCCAAACCGGTAGTGGCCACTCGGGTCCGTTGGAGCTCCCAGATCGTTGCGATAGTCGATGACCATGGAGGTCACGCTCTGCCGATGCATGGGCCGTAGAAGTCGGATTGCTTCGCGCCGGTTGGCCGTCCAGCCGTGGACATGAACCGCCCAGGTGTCGCCACTCGCCGGAACGATCCACGCCCCCATCGGGCCGAGAGGGCTCCCGTACTCGGTCTCATCGAACTCGAGCCCCACGTCGCCGGGATCATTCGGAAAGGCGTATCCCTCGGGGTACACCTGGGGACAGTCTGCGACGGGAGCGGTCGGACAGACAGGTGGCCGCTCACCCTCGACCAGGTCGAAAAGCCGGGTCACCTGGTGTGGCGTGACCTCGGTCAGTTCGCCCATCTGGCCGTACCCATTTGCCCAGCGAAGTCCGATGACCCCCGGGTGCCCAACCTCCTGACGAGCCTCGGCCGCCTGGACAGTGATGACGCCGTCTGCGAGAGCGCGAACCGCCAGGCCTTCTCCGGGTTCGGGCTCTTGGATGCGAAGAGCGCTGTCGCGGAGCCCGTTCGCCAGGACCCATCCAAACGCCAGATGTCCCGTGACCACGATGAGCACGCCGACGGCGAGTGCTATCAGGAAGGCGATCGCGGCACCTCGGCCATCACATGAGGTGGATAGGTATGGATCACAACCGCCGTCGGGAGCATCGAGATCAACCCGAGGAACGGTTTCAGCATATGTGCAAAATAGCGGTCACGCACACGTTGCCTGCTCGAGGCAGACGGGGGCCGCTCGTTTGTGGCCCTCCTCTGCGGTCCCCGTCGTCCCGGAGAGGCGTCGCATGTCCTCCACGAAAGACTCCCTTGCCCCACCGGACGCATCGGTATTCACCCCACCTCACGAGGGAGGCCTCTGCGTTGGGTCCCGGACCCAACGCAGAACGGCCACCGTTAGCCGGTGGCCGTTCGTCATGCGTCCCTTATCGGATGGTGGAGGAGGTACTACCCGAGGCGCATGAGGAGTGGGATGACGATGAGATTGGCAGCGACCGTCGTGAGTCGTGCCAGGTTGGGATCCCGCGCGGCGCGAGTCGAGGTGGCTGCCAGGGACACCCCGGCCAAGACGAGGATCCACGACGCCCCGCCGACCATCATCGACGCCAACATGAGGGTGAGCGCGGCGGTGATCACCCCAAGGATGGCGATGGTCCAGCGGGCAACCTTTCCGAAAGTCGTCAGGTGCCAGTCGTCGAGAGCGGAAACAAGTGATGTCATCTCGAGAAGAGAGATCGGCAGGAACGGCTCCGATCTTTAGGGCCTGACGAGTGCCGGCTCGCCACACGACATTCCTCAGCCGAGGGCCGCTCTTGCCGCGTAATGGCCGCACATCCCGTGGACCCCGGCGCCGGGCGGGGTCGCAGAAGAGCAGAGGTAGACGCCCTCACCAAGCTTGTAGGGTCGTTCGTCGCCAACCTGAAGGACCTTTTTCAGCCCGTAGACCCCCCCGCCGATATCTCCTCCCACGTAGTTCGGGTTGTCGGCTTCGAATTGGGCTGAGCTCGTCGTGGCCCTGGCGATGATCAGATCGCGGAAACCAGGGGCGAACCGCTCGACCTGAGCTTCGATCCGCTCGGTCATGTCGACATCGGAGTCGTTGGGGACATGGCAGTACGCCCATACGGTGTGTTTCCCGCTCGGCGCCCGGGTGTCGTCGAACAGAGAGTGCTGGGCGAGAAGTACAAAGGGGTATTCCGGATGTTCTCCACGAAAGACCGCTGCCTCAGCGGCGCGAATCTCCTCGTAGGTGCCTCCGACGTGGACGGTCGCCGTTTGGCTGCTCAGTGGATCGTCCCAGGGGATGGGCCCGTCCAGCGCCAGGTCCACCTTGAAGACACCTGGTCCCGGCCGCCATCGGGCCAACTTCGCTCCGACGACCGCACCAATCCGCCCTTTGGCGATCACAGCCGCCGCCGGAGGCATCACGTCCAACAGTGCAATCTCCCCTGGCAACCGATCGAGGGTCTTGACGTCCCGCCCGGTCTCGATGTCCCCGCCCAGATCCACCAAATGCTTGGCGAGGCTTTCTGCGATCTTGAACGAGCCACCTCGGGCCATTGGCCATCCATGTGAGTGACCGAGAACACCCAAAAGGAGGGCCACACCGGCCGTGGTCAATCGAGTGAAGGGTGCGATTGCGTGCGCCGCCAATCCGCCCAACAGAGAGCGTGCGCCGACGGAATCGAAACGCGAGACGAGCATCGCCGCCGACATTCCTCCGATAGCCGCCACCCGGGCGAAGGTGGCTGCGTGGTCTGGCACCAGACTCAGTGGCGCCAATGTGTCGTCTACCACGGCGTCGACTCGATCGACCATCGGTTGCACCAGTCTTCGGTATTTGTCGGCATCCCGCCCCAACTGGTCGGCTGTTTCGGCAACCGAGCGATGCAGGGCAACGACTTGCCCGTTTCCCAGCGGGTGGGTGAAGGGAATGGGAGGTTGGATCCAGTCGACGTCGAGACCGATCTCGTTGAAAAAGGGTGAAGCCACCGCCGAGGGATGAATGGCCGAACAGACGTCATGGCGGAACCCGGGGAGAGTCAGCTCTTTGGTCCGTGTTCCCCCACCGATCTCATCAGAACGCTCGACCAGTAGGACTTTGCGCCCATTTCTGGCCATCTCGACGGCAGCCGCCAGGCCATTTGGGCCCGATCCGACAACCGTCACGTCATATTCAGTCATGCAGGTCAGGTTCCGCTGAACTTGGGATCCCGCTTCTCGGCGAATGCCCCCAACGCCTCCATGAGGTCGTTGGAGGTCAAAAAGGCCGAGTTCCATTGCGCGGCAAACTCGAGGCCCTGCTCGATCGTCCGCCCATCGTTTGCCTGAAGGGCTCTCTTCACCCCCTGTGTCACCAGAGGTGAGTTGGCTCCGATCTGATCGGCCAGAGCTTGTGCACCCTCGAACAATGCCTCGTGACTCTCGTATACACGTGTGACGAGGCCCGCATCGAGAGCCCAGGTGCTCGGGTAGTCGCCTCCGGTCAATGCCATCTCTGCAGTTGCCGGGAGCCCCACGATTGCAGGCAGCCGCTGAAGAGCACCGAGGTCGGCGACGATCCCCATCTTCGTCTCCCGGATCGAGAAGACGGCGTCGGCCGATGCGAAGCGGATGTCACAGGCAGAGATGAGATTGAGGCCGGCCCCGAGGCAATAGCCGTGAATAGCCGCGATCACCGGCTTGGCTGTTTCGGCGAACGAGTTGACCGTTGACTGCAGTTGCTTGATCAGCTCGAAGGTCCTCAAATTGCCCACGGCCGGCGACGGACCGTCGGGACGGATCGAAGCAAGCAGCTCGAGGTCGATTCCCACTGAGAACGAGGAACCTCTTCCCGCGAGAACGATCACCCTCACCTCTTCGTCCATGTCCAAATCGGCGACCGCCTCGGGTAGGTCCTTCCACAAGTCACTCGATAGGGCGTTGAGCTTGTCCGGTCTGGACAGCCAGAGAGTTCCGACGTGACCGCGCCGTTCCACTTCGAGATTCTCGTAGTACATCAGTCGAGCCTAAGTGCACCGGGCGTCACTCGGATGCCCCCCGCCAGGCGTCCCTGACCCCCACTCTGCCCCCGTAGCGCAGGAGAGCGCCTGCATAGATCCGTCCGCCCACGAAGACCCCGGCGACAGTGAAACCGAGCGTCACCACGATCGACAGCGCATATTGCCAGGCCGGTATGGCCGCGAGCGCAGCTCGGACGGGAACGACGAAGGGCGCCGTCAGTGGGATGAACGTGCCCACAATCGCGGCGACACCTTCGGGGTCGCCAAGGGCGGTGATCGAGAGGAAGAACCCGACCACCGCGACCATCGACATCGGAAAGGCGACGGTCTGCGCGTCCTCGGATCGACTCACCAGTGCGCCGGCCGCGCCGAACAACACAGCGAACAGCAAGAAGCCCAGAATGAACCAGAGCACGAGTGTTGTAGCCGTTCCCACGTCCAGGGCGGGGAGGTCGAACACCCCGGTGACTTCGACGGCAATCAAGGCGGCGGCGACGGTCCCGGCGAACTGGCTGATGCCGAGGACACCTATTCCGAGGATCTTTCCGCCCAGTAGCTGCCAAGGCTTGATCGTCGACAGCAGGACCTCTACAACCCGGTTGGTCTTCTCCTCGGTTATTCCGGTGAGAATCCAGGTGCCGTACAGAAGGATGGCCCCGTACAAGAGCAAAAGCCCGGCATAGGCGACCACGCCTCTGGTCTCGTCGTCGGCGTCCTCAGGCGTGAGACTCGTGGTTGTCAGTGTGTCGCTCGTCATCAGATCGATGACGCTGGCGGCGGTCTCACCCTGTTGAGCGACGATCTCTTCCAGGGCCACCGTCGCGGCCGCACGCTGGAGAAGGCTCACGAGCGAGGCATCACCGAAGAACCCCCCGGTGCGCTCGACGATCAGCTCCCCACCGTCGACGATCACCGCTTCAACTTCGTTTGCTTCCAGCGCACCGATCGCTCGCTCCCGCTCGTCGAACTCGACCACCTCGATCGAGATCGACGCAGGGCCGCCTGGTTCATCGTTTGCGTTGGCCAGCCTTTCCGCGGTTTGGACGATCTCCGCGTTGTCGTCTCCGAGCGCACCGAGACGGAACGCCTCGGTCTCCTCGCCGAAGAGTTGCGGCAGAACGACAATCGCCACGACGAGGAGGAGCAGGATGGCCGTCGTTATGAGATAGGCCTTGGATCGCCCCCGCTGGGTGACCTCTCTGCGTGCAACCTGCCACAGCCCTTGAAGCCCGCTCATCGCACGGCCTCGAGGAAGAGGTCCGAGAGCGATGGGGTCGTGTATGCGAAGTGCCGCAATCGTCCCGCCTCTTCTGCCCGGGCGATGAAACCTCTGACGTCGGTGGCTGCGTCGACGATGACGGTGTGGACCCCATCTCGCGTCTCGATCCGCTGGACGCCTTCCAGGGCCTGGAGGAGGGCTGCGGCGTCGCCCTCCAAGTCCAATTCGAGATGTCGGATGGGGGCGGAGTCCTTGAGCTCGCGCACCCTTCCCCGCACGACCACGGCACCGTCGTCGATGATCGCCACCTCTTCGCAGAGATCTTCGACCAGGTCGAGCTGGTGGGAACTGAAGACGACAGCCTTGCCCGCGTCCGCCTGCTCGGTCAGTACTCCGGACATCGTCTCGACGGCGATCGGATCCAATCCGCTGAAAGGCTCATCCAGTACCAACAGCTCGGGATCGTGGACCATCGCTGCCGCGAGCTGAACCCGCTGCTGGTTGCCGTGAGACAGGGATTCGAGGGTGTCGTTGGCGCGATCGGCCAGGTCGAATCTCTCCAACCAACCGAGAGCCGAGGATGTGGCGTCTGCCGAAGCCATGCCATGGAGGCGACCGAAGTACACGAGCTGGTCTGTGACCCTCATCTTCGGGTAGAGGCCACGCTGTTCGGGCATGTAGCCGAACCTGAGCCGGTCCGCTGCTGTGATGGGCTCACCATTCCAGGTCACTGTCCCTGAGTCGGGTCTGATGAGGCCGAAGATCGAACGCATAGCGGTCGTCTTTCCAGCTCCATTCGGGCCGAGGAAGCCCAGCATCCGGCCCCTGGCAAGCTCGAAGCTGCAACCTCGCAATGCCACGACGTCGCCGAATCGTTTGTGGAGGTCTCGCAATAGGAGCATGAGGCGTGGAGCCTAAGCAGCGCTGTTCGGCAGGCCGAATCGGTCTAGACGGCCGTCCGCTCTTTGACGATTCGGCGGACCGAGGTTAGGAACTGGTCCTGGGTGAAAGGCTTGGCCAAGTATCCGTCGATCCCGGCCGATCGGATCCGGTCGACTTCGTGAGGCATCGCTTGGGCGGTGGCGGCGAGTATCGGAACTCCCGACAACATCTCATCGTTCCTGATGATTTCAGCCACCATGACTCCGTCCATGACGGGCAGCTGAATGTCGAGCACGATCAGGTCGGGCCTTTCGGTTCTGGCCAGCTCGACAGCTTCGGCGCCATCCTCCGCCTCGAGCACCTCACAACCGCTCAGCTCGAGTAAGTCGACCATCAACATCCTGTTCACCTGGCTGTCCTCCGCCACGAGCACTCTCAGGCCGCGCAGTGATCTGTCCCGGAGCCCTGAGGTGCTGTCCGAGCTTTCGAGCCTGCTGCGAAGGTTCCTGACGCCCGCAGGTAGTGAGACGGTGAATGTGGAGCCAAGGCCCTCGGTGCTCTCGAGATTGATCTGGCCTCCGTGCATCGAGACGAGACGCTTGGTGAGTGCCAGGCCAAGACCGGACCCACCGCGAGACCGATTCAGAGTCGAATCCACCTGATGGAAAGGCTTGAAGATGGTGTCTTGATGTCGCGAAGGTATTCCTATCCCCGTGTCACGAACGGCGATATGTGCCGTAGCCGGCCCGCGAGAAACGTCGATTCGCACTTTCCCGCCTTCCGGCGTGAACTTCAGAGCGTTGGTGAGGAGGTTGATGACGACCTGACGAAGACGTCTTCTGTCAGCCTGAACCATCAGCTCGTCGGGAGCATCTGTCCTTGTCAACTCAATTGACTTGTTCTCGGCCTCCGGCCGCAACATGGCGACGGCCTCGTCGACGACCGTCACCACGCAGACATCTTCGAGGTCGAGGTACTCGCGGCCCGCCTCGATACGGGCGAGGTCGAGCATGTCGTCGATCAGTTCGAGCAAGTGGTCGCCGCTGGTGCTGATTCGTTGCAGGTAGTCCTCCTGTTTTGGGCTCAGTTCACCGAAAGTCCTGTTCAGCAAGACGCTGCTCAGGCCTATGACCGCGTTGAGAGGCGTTCGCAACTCATGGCTCATGTTCGCCAGAAAAGTCGTCTTGAGGCGGTCGGACTCTTGAGCGCGGTCCCTTGCCTCTCTCAGCCGGTCTGTCTGCGCCCGCATGCCGGCCGTTGCCTCGGCGGCAGCTTGGGCCGCTTGATCGCGACTGTCGAACACGGTGTAGGCGGCGAAGGCGAGCGCAAGGGTCAGCAGAGCACCGGCGAAGATGATGAAGGCCGGCAGTGTGTCGGAAGAGTCTCCGGCCATGAAGCCCTCGCCGGGGGCAGTTCGGACCGTCCAAGTACGGCCACCGAATTCGAGAGCCGTCTCCATCACCTCATTGCTTCCGCCCGAAAGCCGAAGCAGCTCCTCGCTGCTCGAGTAGAGGTGGGGGCCGAGGCCGCTGGCCAAACTGTCGGGTTGGTCCAGAATGGCCACTTCCAGGTCCACGCCCACGAGGTCTATGGACGAGATCATCTCTTCGATCTCGAACACCCCCTGCACCACGCCTTCGAATTGCCGGTGTCTCTCGGTGAGGGTCCGTGGTTGCGGATCGTCATATACCGGCGCCATCAGTAGGAATCCGACCCTGGGCGGGGAGTTGCCCAAGAGCTCGATGCCCTCGGTCGCGACCACCATTCCCGTGTCGCGAGCCTTCTCGATCGCCAGACGGCGCTTGGGATTGGTTCCAAGGTCGAACCCAAATGCCTGGCTCGTTGAGTCGAGGGGCTCGATGAATACGGGCACGAAACTGTCCGGGTGGGAGGTCTCCGGGTGAACTGCGAAGCTCGGATACCCGATTCCGTTGAGACTCGTGTCGGTCCGGACTTCCTCCTCGAGCGCTTCGCGCTCGCGCACGCGTATGGCGGCGACGAATGAGAGGGTCCCCAGGTCGCCGCTCTCCTGAATTGGGGCGACGTAGTCGGCGAAGGTGTCCCTCGTCACCTCGTCCGTTGCGTGGAACAGGCCCTGCAAGCCACGCACGGCGAACTCTCCGCCCTCGATCTGGGTCTCGAGGGCCTCGACCAGTTCCTCGGTATGGGCGGCGAACACCTCCCGGTTTTGTTTGGCGAGATCCTCCCCGGCAAACGTCGACATGATCCCGGTAACGGTCGCCCCCAACACGAAGACGACAATTGCCGCATTTACCGGTGGCGAGAACTTGGCGTCGTGTTCTTCGCTGACGGACTTGGTCAAATCCACCGTCGCCATCGGGTTCACCCGTTGACCCGCTCCAAGGGATGTGTTGCGACCGAATTGAGGAGCTCGTTCATGGTCTGCTGCCTCAACGGCTTGCCGAGAAGCCGATAACCGAGATCGCTGGCCCTTTCTCTTACTTGTTTGTCGTCCGCTGCAGCCGTGACGAACACAACGGTGGGCATGCGAATGTTCGGGATCTCTGCGAGCTGTCGCGCCAACTCGAATCCGTCGAGATTCGGCATCATCACGTCGAGCAACAACAGGTCGGGATCGAGCGCCCCAACCATTATCAGGCCCCGGGTGGGATCGGTCGTCGTCTCTACCCTTGCCGGCGTACCTGAGCCGGCCACCAAACCTTCTATGACGACACAGGCCGACGGGTCGTCGTCGATGGCCAGGACCGTGAGATCGGTTTGTATCCCGAGTGAGTGGGCCAGCTCTTCGAGGGACGACAGATGAGTCTTGCGTGGCATGGACCGGCCCCTCTCCCATGCGTTGATCGTCGCGAACGAGACGCCCAACTCGTGTGCGAGTGCCTCCTGCGTATAACGGCCCTTGTCTCTGATCGCGGCAACGAGGTCCGCTGTCCTGGCTGTGCCCATGCCATGGTCATATCGGGTGTTGGAGTTGGCGGCTTTATCGCGTTCCTATGAAGGGGGTCTTCTCGCTGCCTCAATCGAGGAGGGTCGGGTGAATCAACCTTCGGTGAGCGGTCATGGCGAAACGGTCGGTCATCCCCGCTACGTAGTCGATGGCCCGAGTCAGAGGATCGGCATCGGGCACAGTGGCGGAGTCGGGCACCTCGGCGGTGTTGGCTACGAAGTAGCCAACCAGGTCTTGGATGATCTGGATGGCCCGGTTCTTCTGGCTCTCGGCCTCAGGACGGAGATAGACCCGCTCGAACATGAAGTCCCTCAGTTCGTCCATCACCTCTAGGTGATATGGGTCCATCTGGACCTGTCCTGTCTCGTATGAGGTCTCGATCACCGAGTTGACCATGGTGCCGATCCACTCCCTCGCAGTGGCTCCGAAGGTGGTGAGGGTGCGCACCGGAAGGTCGTGATACTCGAGCACGTTCCCTCTCAAGGCGTCGGCCACATCATGGGTCAGATAGGCGATGCGATCGGCGTAACGACACAACCATCCCTCGGGTGTGGATGGAGGAGGATCGATCTTCCACGAATGCGCCCTTATCCCGTCCAAGACCTCGGGTGTCAGGTTTTGAGGCTCCAGAATGGACAGCGTCCTAACACCGTGGACTGAGTGAAGCCACTCACCCTCTATGAGAGGGCTGAGTGCATCTTCGCCGGTATGGCCGAATGCCGAGTGACCGACATCATGCGCCAGGCAGATCGCTTCCGTCAGGTCTTCGTTCAAACCGAGACCGCTCGCCATTGCCCTACCCACCTGATTCACCTGGATCGTGTGGGTCATCCGAGTGACGAAGTGATCACCGTCGGGATGGAGGAACACCTGCGTCTTGTGTTTCAGGCGTCGGAATGCCTTGGTATGGACGATGCGATCACGATCGCGCTCGAATTCGGTTCGGAACTCGTCGGGCTCTTCGGGTTCGAGCCGCCCGACCGATTGGTCCGCCTTTGTCGCCTGTGGAGCCAGCAACTCGTGTTCCAGACGCTCGCGCTCGCTGCGGTCCCTTCTCAGAAGTCCTTCCATGGGCTGACTATGCGAGATCAGGTGAATCGCTCGCGAAGCCGGCTCGAAACGTAGTCCATCGTGGCCACAACGATGGCTATCGCCAGCATCTGAGCGGCAGCGGCCCGGTAGTCCAGGAAACTGATGTTTTGCTGGAGGAGGAAGCCGATTCCACCACCGCCAACAAACCCGATGATGGTTGACATGCGCACGTTGATGTCCCATCGGTACATCGTGAACGAGATGTACGGAGCAACGATCTGGGGGACCACGCCGTAGACGACGGTTTGCAGACGAGTGGCTCCTGTGGCCCGGACTGCCTCGATGGGTCCCTGATTGATGCTTTCCACCTGCTCGGAGTACAGCTTGGCCAGGGCGGCCACCGTGTGAAGCCCCAGGGCCAGTGATCCCGCAAACGGGCCGATCCCGACCCAGATCACGAAGACGATTGCCATGACCAGTGGCTCGATCGATCGCATCGTGTTGAACACGGTTCTCGCGATGTAGTAAACACCGAGGCCTGCACCGAGTTGGCCACGCCTCAGCCCGATCCAGCCGATCAACGCCCCGATACCGGCGCCGACGATGGCCGGGATGACCACGGTCGACTGGATGTTTGCCACCTGGTATAGCCACGCCACGATCTGACCCAATCCGAGTGCGATCACTGCGCCTGCAAGAGCCATGCTGAGAATCGTGAAAAGATTGATGAGACTCTTGGGAGCTCTCCTGCCGATGATGTAGCCGAAGCGGCTAGCCATAACACCGGCGAGCACGGCGCCGGTCAGTGCAGCGAGCACGCCGAACACCGTTGCGAGAACGTCGCCGTTGGTGGCCACGAACCGACCCAGGAAGTCGAACGGCCCGGCGTTCTCCTCGAACCAGGAACCTCCGAGCTCGGCGAACCGAGCCACTGCCTGCCCGGCGAGAAGCAACCCGAATCCGGCACCTATCGCCGAAAGGATGCGAACGCTCCGGTTCGTCGGGGCTCCGGGGGCCGGCACCGCGATCTTCATGAGCCAGACACTGACCCACCCCAGGACGCCGGTGATTGCACCGATCATCAGAGCCGACTGCGGCATGCCGTCGACGAGGGTGGCCGTGCCTCTCGATGCGAAGACCCCGACAACCACACCCAAGGGCAGGGCGGCTATGGCCAGACCCACCTGTACCGCCGGGATGCGAACGTCTCGCATGAGGTTTCGAGCTGCGATGAACGAGAGGGGGATCGCGATGAATGTTCCTGCCGTTGTCGCCAGGAGGGCAAGGAACACGGTCTCGATGATCTTGTCCAGAGTGTCAATGGCGTTCTGGGACCATCGCGGTGAACGCACGACCTCGCCACTACCGGTCTCGACCATGACCGGGCTGAAGATGGATCCCACGTTCTCACGGCTCACTACCCGAATTGTCTGGATCTGCTCGTCGGGACGGTTTGGGATTCTCACGACCTCCGAGAACGAGCCTTCGGAGTCCGTGCGAACCTCCGCGAGCCTCAGCTCCACGCCGCTGGGTGGGATGAAGAAGACTCTGACGGTGGTGTTACCGACGAACCCGCTTCCCGACACCGTGACTTCAGCCCGGGGTGGGGCACAGGGTGGGTCGACAGCGAATGTGGCGCCGTCGCCGGCGGGGCCGGGTGCGAAGGATCCGGGAGGGCAAGGGACCAAGTAGTCGAGGTCCGTATTCGTTTGAGTCGCCTCGTAAGTCAGGAGGTCGGGGTTGCCGAGCGCCCTCAAGACCCTGAAGAGGCTCTCCTGGCGGGTTTCGTCGGTGATTCGGTCGAGGCTGACCTCGGTGGTCTCAAAGGCGTAGGCATACACGATGAAACCCGCGAGCAGTCCGATGATCGTCCAAACGACCCGACGACCTGAGCGACGAGGCTTCTTCGGAGTAGTCGCTGGCTCCGGTGGAGGCTGTCCTGTCCTGGCTGCCTCCAGCTGCTTTTCCTTGGTGTCAGCCAACTCGCTCCGCCTCTTGTCCGTAGATGTCTTTGAACATCTCGTCGTCGATCTCTTCGGGCAGACCTTCGAACACCAGCCGTCCTTCATTCAATGCTATGACGCTTTGGCCGTATCGGTGGACCAGGTCGAGGAAGTGGAGACTGCAGATGATCGTGACCCGGTCCTCTTGGTTGATTGTCTCCAGGTACTGCATGATCGAGTGAGCCAGAACCGGGTCGAGGCTGGCTACCGGCTCGTCTGCAAGAATCATTTCCGGCTGCTGCATCATTGCCCTGGCGATGCCGACTCGCTGTTGCTGACCACCACTCAGATCCTCCGCACGGTTCTGGGCCTTGGTCTCGAGCCCAACTCTCTCCAGTTGGGCCATGGCCATCTCCCGGTCCGACTTGGAGAAGCGGTTGACCACCGCAAGTGCGGGGCTGGTGTAGCCAAGCCGCCCGGCGAGGACGTTGGTGATCACTTTCGATCGATGTACCAGGTTGAAGTGCTGGAAGACCATGCCGATCCGGCGTCGGATGCGACGCATATCTTCCTGAGAGGCGGCCGTTATGTCCTCGTCATCCCAGAGGATCCTGCCCTCCGTCGGATCGATGAGACGGTTGATGCAGCGGAGGAGGGTCGACTTGCCCGATCCGGAGAGCCCGATGACAGCCAGGAACTGTCCGTCGGGGACCTCGAAGGAGACGTCGCGAAGGGCGACTGTCCCGTCGTCATACACCTTCGTCAGGTGCTCTACACGGAGCATGGGCCTCCTGGGGCTCTGTCCGGTGGGAGGGCCAGTGACCCGGCCCTCCCACTTCTGACTTCAGCGGCTTAGAGATCCCCCAACTCGATGCCGGCGGTCTCGACGACCTTTCTCAGCTCGTCGTACTCCGCATCGGTGGCGGGCTCGATGCCGGTCCAGTTGTAGAAGTCCTGATTGCCGATCGACTGGTTCCAGGCGCAGTCCTCGTCAGTTTCGCACTCGGCTGCAAAGTCGACCAACGCCTGCTCGATCTGGGCGCGAAGATCTGCCGGGAAATCCGGTCCGAACGACAGCGTGTCGTTGGGAATCGACGGCGAGATCTCGAGGATCCTCAGCTGCTGGATGATGTCGGGGGCGTCCGTGGTGGCGCTGGCACGTGCGTCCAGGACCCTGAACTCCTCGCCCTCACCGCAGAACAGCCGGCCTTCCTCGTTGGGGGCGCAGCTGTCGATGAGGTCGGCCGGGACATCGGGATCGTCACCGACTTCCCAGCCGTCTTCGCTGAGTGGCGGGCTGAAGAAGGTGGTGGCGAAATCGGCGTCACCTCGGTATACCGCCAGGGCCGCATTGGGATGGCCACCGGCTTCGACGATCTCGGCCGGCTCGACACCGGCGTCCGTGAGCTGGACCAGAGGGACCAGATAGCCCGAAGTCGAGCCCAAGTCGGGGATCGCCCAAGTCAGACCGTCCAAGTCCTCGATCGAGTCGATTTCGCTGTCACGGGGGACCAGGATCTGCGACCAGTAGACGCCGTAGCCGAATCGCACGGCCTTGAAAGCGACGTCCACGCCGCAGAGCTGTGAGGCGAGCACGTATCCGAATCCGGGGATGAATCCCATCGTCTCCTCTGGAGCCGCACACATCTCTTCGATGGTGGCGGCATACGACGTCGGAACGTTGACCTCGAATGACAGTCCGGTGGCCTCCTCGAGGGCCTCCTTCATGATCTCACCGCCCGACACGATCACCTGTGCGTCGACCGACGGGACGAAGAGGACCTGGATCGGCCGCTCCGCAGAGCCAAGCTCGGGCTCCATCATCTCGGTCGTCGTGGTCGTGTCCATCGGAGCCTCGGTGGTCGTCGCCGCCGGCTCCTCGGCGGTTGTTGTTGTCTCGTCCGCAGCGCCATCGCCGCAGGCTGCGACGAGCATGGCGAATACCGCGAGCAACGCCCATAGGGCCTTGGATTTCATTCTCTCTCCTTGCTATCTCCCAGGGTGATCGCGCACCTCGGGGACCAGTTCTTTCCTTCCCTGCTCCCGGAGGTGATCAATGATCGCTACCGAGGGTAGCCATGCCTGGATGTCTTACGCCAAGCGGTGAACCACCTCGGTGAATCCCTCGAAGCTCTCCACATCGGTCGCCCCCGGCACAGCCCGGTTCCAGGGACGCACATAGCGACAGACCGTGCTCTGGGGCCGGTGCTCGACGAGACCGGGCAACACGTGTGGACCGTCATCGAGATACACATGACACTCGACCAGCCACTTGTCTTCGATGATGTGAATCTCGGCGGCGGGGATGCGATGACGCTCGATCCACTCATAGGTGTCCTCGACCGCGAACTCCGGCTTGGTGGTCAGCACGATTATCTGATGGCCTTCGTCTGCGAGGTTACGCAAGGCCTCGACCGCCCCGGGAAAGGGCTCGAGATGCCAGAAGACGGAACGCCCGTCGAGATCTGAGGACCACTCCCAGAATTCGTCGATGTGACCGAAGTGGGTGAGATTGACCAGATCTCCCCAATTCTTCGAGTCGGCTTCCACGAGATTCGTGCCGAACTGGTCGTTGTAGAAAGCCATCCAGCCCTTCGTGAAGTTGGCGACAACCCCGTCGAGGTCTATTCCGAGACGCATGGGGGCGACAACTTAGTGGCGCCCCGGAGTCGTAGATACCGGCTTCGACACGTAACAAGCTCGTAACACACAAGCCACGAACGCGAAATCCATCGCCCGTACGTTGCCCAGCCATACGACACGGAGGAGTGCACATGGGCGAGATAACCATCGCCATCAACGAGGTCTGGTTGGTTATGGCAGCCATCCTGGTGATGTTCATGCAGGCCGGCTTTGCCCTCGTCGAGGCCGGGTTCACCCAGGCGAAACATGCCGGCAACATCATCATGAAGAACGTGATGGACTTCTCCGTCGGAGGCCTCACATATTGGGCCTTTGGGTTCGCTCTCGCCTACGGGGGAAGCTCGCTCGGAGGCTTTCTCGCCTACGGTGAGGTCTTCTTCTTCGATGACAGCACTCGGGCGTCCGAGTGGTTCTTCCAGGTGGTGTTTGCCGCCACGGCCGCCACGATCATCTCGGGTGCGGTCGCGGGCAGGGTGAAGTTCACCTCATACCTGCTCTACACCCCTTTCATCACCGGGTTGATCTACCCCATCGTGACCCATTGGGTGTGGGGGGGTGGCTGGTTGTCGGAGCTCGGGTTCGTCGACTTCGCCGGCTCGGGTGTGGTGCACATGCTCGGTGGTGTCGCGGCCCTCGCAGGAGCGCTGGTGGTCGGGCCAAGGCTGGGGAAGTACGACGAGAGCGGGAAACCCCTGGCCATCCCGGGTCACTCACTGACCCTGGGGGCACTGGGAGTCTTCATCCTCTGGTTCGGCTGGTACGGGTTCAACGCCGGATCGACCCTCGCTGCAGTGGGTCAGGACATCGCTCACCCGGCAGTGACCACGACCCTTGCTGCAGGTGCAGGAGCCCTAGGGGCGATGTTCACCGCCTGGGCGGTCACCGGGAAGCCGGATGTTGGCTACACCATCAACGGTGTTTTGGCCGGTCTGGTCGGGATCACGGCGGGCACGGCGGCGATTGGCTTCGGCTTGTCGATCGTTACTGGCTTCATCGCCGGCGCTCTCATGGTCGGCTCGGTCATACTTCTCGAGCGGCGCGGTGTCGACGACCCGGTCGGTGCCATCTCGGTCCATGGGACCGCCGGACTCTGGGGCGTGATCGCCGTTGCACTGTTCTCCGGTGAGGCGGCGCTCGGTATTCAGCTCATAGGAGCGGGCGCCATCATTCTCTGGGCGTTCGTCACCTCATTCGCGGTGTTCAAGGCAATCGACCTCACCGTGGGTATGCGGGTGGCCAAGGAGGAGGAACTCGCAGGTCTGGACATCTCCGAACACGGGAGTGATGCCTACCCCGAGTTCGTATTCCAACACGAAGTGGTGGATCTTCGCATGAATGGCAATGGTTCTCATCAGACCGAAGACACAGTTCAGGCCGGCTGACCAAATGCGTCCAGTGCGGGGGCACCAGAGACCGACGGGCGATCCAGCCCGTCGGTCTCTTGTGATCAGAGCAGGCGGTCTTGGCCCCCTAGGCGTCTTCTTCCTCGGCGTCGAGCGCCTTCTCTCGTCTGTAGAAGTCGAGCCTGTCCACCGGCATCACCACCGATGACAAGATGTTGGAGAGGTGGCGGCTCAAGCGCTTGATGTAGCGGTAGAACAGCGCTCTGGGGGCGGCGAATCGGCTCGGGAGCTCGGAAGTGACGAATTGCACCACGTGCGAGTCGTAGTGGTCCGCGTCGGCGTTGATCGTCTCGATCAGCTCGTGAACCTTCTCGGCGTCCTCAGTGGTGAACGCGTCGAGAGTCCAGGCGATGAGCTCAGCCACATGGGCCCGATGTGCCGCCAGCTCATCGGCATCATCACCCAGGCTGAGGTTGGCGCCCATCTCAGCGAGCTCCCAGATGTCCTTGCACTTGTCACCGATTCTCTCGATGTCTTTTGCCACGGACATGTAGGTGAGCATCAGACCTTGGTCTACTTCCGCGCCACGGACGGTCCCGTGGACCAGCAGTTCGCGCCTGATTGCACGCTCGGTCCTGTTGATGTCCTTGTCCAGCGCAAAGAGCTCCTCGCCCGCCGTCTGGGCGTCTCGCTCTCCGAAAGTGGCCGCAGTGGCCAGTTGGTAGGCGTCCTGACAACTAGCAAGCATCTCGGCGAGCTGGCTCTCAACCGTTTCGAGCTGGTCTGCGTCTCGGAAAATCGAAAACATGAAACACTCCTATGCGATCAACAATATGGCCACCGGCACGACAATGAACACGCCCACGACATAGCCGGCCACCAGGGACTTGCGCGTGACCGCGGCGCGTGCCGTGGCCACGGCGAGTTGAAGGGGCAGTCGTCTGAGCCGTGGGAATGGGTAGAAGATGACGATGCCGAGAATGTTGAAGGTCACATGGGCAACGGCGATGACCAAGGCATCTGGTGAGTCGGCGGCTATGGATGCGAGCAGAGCTGTCACTGTTGTGCCCAGATTCGCGCCAAGGGTCACCGGGAAGGCATTGCGCAAGGTCAGCACACCCGCAGCAACGAGGGGCACGAGTATCGAGGTCGTGATGCTCGAGCTCTGGACCGCGACCGTCATCAACAGCCCTACCACCATCGCACCCGCTCCGGCCCCTCTGCCGAGAATCCCGTTGATGGCGTTCTCGATCCGCCCGGACATCACTCTCTTCATCTGGCGGGTGATCATCCAAAGGGCCACGAAGATCAGACCGATTCCGAGGGCAAGGAATAGCGCACCCTGTATGCCTTCCCAGCCCAGTGACTCGAAGGCATCTCCCAGCAGCGAGACCGGTGCCTTGATGGAGTCTTTGATCGGGCTGCCACCCGTTCCGACCTGAGGGAGCAGACCGCCGACGCCGTCGGCCATCCATCGGCTCACCCCGGAAATGAGACCCGTCGTCATCTCCAAGGGCAACAGGACGAGCACACTCAGGAGGTTGAAGTAGTCGTGCATCGTGGCAGCAGCCAGTGCCCGCTCGAAATAGGCGCTCTGACGAACGTGGCCCAGGGAGGCCAGGGTGTTGGTGACTGTGGTGCCGATGTTTGCTCCCATCACCATGGGAACAGCGGTCTCGACCGGGAGCACTCCAGAGCCCACGAGGCCAACGATCGTCGCCGTTGTGACCGAGGATGACTGCACCAGGACCGTCGCCAAGACTCCGGCAGCCAGGCCGGCGACGGGGTTGGCGACCGAGGCAAACACCTGGTCGACGAAATCGGACCCGAAGGCACTGATCCCTGTTTCCAATGACTTGACCCCAACGAGGAACAAGTAGAGGAAGAGGAGCGTGAGGGTCAGCCGTAGCGCGGTTTCGGTCCAGGGCAGGAACGGACGTCGTTGTTGCGCCTCGTGGCGCGGTTGGCTCTCTCCCATCGGCGCTCGGCAGAGTAAACGACAAGTTCCGATTGCGCCCGTCGGAACGAAAAGCTCGGGATGTGAGGTTGGAACGCTTCAGCGATAGTCAGGGTTGGGGAAGTCATAGCGGCAACCGGCGTCCCAACCAGAGCGCTGATTGCCGTGGGCCGGAATCCCGCCCTCGTCCTGGAGGATCCGGGCCAGATGCAGCAGGTTCCATGTCATGAACGTGGTGTTCCGGTTGGTGAAATCGTTGGCCGGGCCACCAGACCCCTCGTCGAGGTACGACGGACCGGGGCCGGCCTCGCCGATCCACCCGGCATCGGCCTGGGGCGGGATGGAGTACCCCAGGTGCTGTAATGAATAGAGGATGTTCATCGAGCAATGCTTGATACCGTCTTCGTTGCCGGTGACCAGACAGCCCCCCACCTTCCCGTAATAGGCGTATTGGCCCTCCTCATTGAGGATGTGTGAATTCCCGTATAGGCGCTCGATGACCAGGGTGCACACCGAAGATTTCTCACCGAGCCATATGGGGGTCCCCAAGACGAGGATGTCGGCCTCCATCACCTTCTCGAAGATGTCTGGCCAGTCATCCCGCTCCCAACCATGCTCGGTCATGTCCGGCCAGACCCCTTTGGCAATCTCATGATCTACCGCTCGGATGAACTCCACCTCGACACCCTGTTTCCGCATGATCTCAGCGGAGATGTCCATCAGGCCACGCGTGTTCGAGGTCTCCGGTGACTTCTTGAGCGTCGTGTTCATGAACATCGCCGTCAGCCCGGTGAAGTCCCAAGTGCTCTGAGAGTCGTACTGCGCCTGGTGCTCGGTGAGGGTCAAGAGGGTTCCTTTCTGTACGGGAGTGCCCGGGGAACCTACCCGAAGCGGATCAGACGACCTGCACCCACGACATCACCTCGGGGAGACGGCGGCGAAGCAGCCTGGAGGCGATGGCGAGTGATATCAGATAGACCACCACGCCCCAGGCGATGGACGTCACCGCGGTGAATGTCGGCGATACGACGTTGCCAAAAGCCACGGTCAATGCAGTCACCGAGGCAGGTGGGACGAGGAGAAGCCCGATGGTGAAGAAAGAGATCGTCTGGCTGACAATCGCCAGACACCCCTGCTCTGTCGACTGTGCGAAGACATCGGTCCCCTCCCTAGGCAGTCTCAGTGGAGTCAGTACCGACACGATGTTCCCGACCGCCAGCTGGCATCCGATGGCTGCGACCATGAGCGGGATGACCAGCCAGGTCCAGTTCCAGAAGCCGGTGAACAAGGACAGCCCGATCGCCAGCAAGACTGTTTCGATCGCTAGAGCGATCGCCACTGCTGCGTTCTTGCCTAGAAGCAGGTGACGTGGGCTCGTCGGGAGGACGAATAGGTACGACGCAGCGTTGCGCTCCCAGCCGAAGAGGTTCAGTGCGATGGGCAGGCCTACGAACAGCACCATGATGGGAGCCGCCAGCGGGGCCCAGTCGTTGTCTCTCAGGTCGAAGAAGCCGCTGGCGCCCATGATCGTCCCGCCGATGGCCAGACCGACGAAGATGACCGTACCGGTCCAGACCAGTCGCTGCCGGGGATCCCTCACGTAGAAGCGGAGCTCTTTTCGCGCCAGGGTCGGAACCACGCCCCAGGGTCCTGTTGCCATGCCCATCCGTCTCGCGCGAGCCGCAGGTTGGCTGCCTTCGGGAGGCGTGGTCAGCATCCATCCGAGCAGCCTGCGCCAGGTCAGGGCGAATATGACCAAGCCGATCGTGGCTGCGACGAGGAATATCAGTGCGCTCCCAACTTCACCCGATGCTGCGTCGACGATGGCCCGTTGCGCCGCCACCGGGGGTATGAGTGCGGCCCAGTCCATGATCGGGTGGGCCGCCGCGGCCTCGGTCAGACCCAGGTCCTGGACCGTGATGGCGATCGCCCGATATCCGAGGAACGATCCGGCAGCCAGACCGAGAATCAGGAAGCTGGCCACGTCGCGGCCGCGACGAGTTCGCAGGATGGCGGAGATGGCTGCGGAGAAGAGCTGTGACCCGACCGCGATCAGCCCCACATAGACAACGGAGGCCGGCAAGACCATCCACCAGCCCGCTCGCAGGGAGTAGGCGTTGGCCGAGATCAGGGCTAGTGGAACGAGTGTCGCCGGTGCCACCAAACTGGCGGCAGTCAGACCGGCAATCATCTTGTTCCGGCCGACGGGTAGGACGGCAAGCTGCTGGGGGTCCAGGTTCTCGTCCAGCGGGAAGATGATGACCGGGAGTGCCACCCATGCCGAAAAGAAGATGAGAGCCACCCAGCCCTGGTACCCGGTCAGAGCCCTAGGACCGGCCTCCGTCAGGTCAGCGGAAATGGCGATGTGGTTCGCCGCCAGCCACACACCGAGCCATCCCAGGAGAATCGTGGCGATAGGGAAGCCAAAACGACGCTGGAGGTCGTATCTGACCCCGTTCCAAGTCAGCCTGGCTTTGAGGCCTACGAGGTGGCGTACCACGAGCCGTCCACAGCGTCACCGCCGACCGCGGCGATAAAGGCGTCCTCGACGTTGTCTTTGCCGGTCAGCTCACACAGCCCGGCCGGGGTCTCCTCGATCGTCAGGCGTCCCTCGACCATGATCCCTATCCGGGTACACAGCTTCTCTACGAGGTGCATCTCATGAGAGGAGAAGACGATCGTCGTGCCACCGGCTGTCGCCTGCCGCAGCAGGCCCCGGATAAGACGAGCCGAGACGGCATCGACACCTTCGAATGGCTCGTCGAGGAACAGCACCGGGGGCCTGTGAATGATTGCGGCGCCCAATGCGACCTTCTTTCGCATCCCTCGTGAGTAGTCACTGATGAGCTTCGTGCTGGCCGGGGTCAGATCGAGCATCTCGAGGAGCTCGTTCCTCCTTGTGATCGCCTCGTCCCGTGACAGACCGTGCATGGCGGCCGTGAAGTCGAGCAGTTCGGCTCCGGTGAGACGCTCGTAGAGATTGAACTCCTCGGGCAACACGCCGATACGCGCTTTGACCTTCGTCGGGGTCTCCCAGGTGTTGAAGTCACCGATGCCCACCTCGCCCGCATCGGGTCGAAGGAGTCCCACTATCAGTTTGATGGTGGTGGTCTTCCCGGCCCCATTCTGGCCTAGCAAACCGTAGAACTCACCCGGCTGGATGTTCAGATCGACGTGATCCACCGCAGTTGTCTTGCCGAATTTCCGGACCAGGCCCCTCGCCCATACCGCGGGTGGAGCCTGCTGTTGGGACACGTCGATTTCTGAGGTGGTCGGTTGGGTCACGGGCTGAAGTATCGACGGCTGACCGCCCTAAGTGAACACCCTCTGAATATCAGGTGCAGGTCCGGGACGATCAGAGTGAATCCGTCGTGTCACCGATGTACGGTGGAGACGTCTTGGAGTATCAAGCCCTCTACCGCAAGTATCGCCCTCAGACATTCGACGAAGTCATCGGCCAGGCCCACGTCACCACGACTCTGGCGCGGGAAGTCGCCGAGGGGAGGGTGGCCCATGCATACCTCTTCACCGGTCCGCGGGGCACCGGTAAGACGACCACCGCCCGGATCCTCGCCAAAGCGCTCAACTGCTCCAACCGCAACGCCGACGGCTCACCGTGCAACCGATGTGACAGCTGTCTGGCGATCACCGAGGGCACCTCGCTCGACGTGCTGGAGCTCGATGCAGCCTCTCACAACAGTGTCGATGACATCCGCGACATAAAGGTGAGTGTGACCACGGTGGCGTCTGCGGCGACTTCGAAGCGCGTATTCGTCCTCGATGAGGCTCACATGCTCTCCAAGGCCGCAGGAAACGCTTTGTTGAAGACCCTCGAGGAGCCTCCGGACCACGTTCACTTCGTCCTTGCCACTACAGAGCCCTACAAGCTTCTCGACACCATCAGATCGCGGGCGCAGCGATTCGACTTTCACCCGGTTCCGGTGGAGGACCTTGCCGGATACCTCAGCACAATCTCCGATCGCGAGGACTACAAGTCCGACCCTCCCGCGCTGATCGGCATCGCCCGACATGCTGGTGGGTCCGTCCGGGACTCGCTGTCTCTCATGGAACAGGTTGCCGCCCTCGGCGCGGGCACCGTGGACGCCGGCGGTGTCAGGAGAGCGCTCGGTCTGGCCGACTCGGAGGCCTTGATGCGTATCGCCGAGGCTGTGGCCGCGCAGGATGCCAAGGCTGCTCTCGAGCTGGTTGCCGAGTTGGCGGCGGAAGGCGTGGACCTGCGTCGCTTCGTTTCGGAGAGTCTGGGCTTCTTCCGCGGGATCTTCCTTGCTCACTACGCCCCCAACCTCTCCGAGATATCCGATGAACCACCCGAGGTCTACGACGCCTGGAAGAAGGCAGCCTCCCTGGTCCCCCCCGGTGAAGTGCTCCGGGCAGTCGACCTGTTGTCAGAGGCCCTGGTTCGACTCCGCGAGGGACGCGAGGAACGACTGATGACCGAGTTGGCGTTCATCAAGCTCACTAGACCGGAGACCGCTACCGACCCCGAGGCCCTCATCGCACGAATGGACCGGCTCGAGCGAAGGATGGGCAAACCCGGCGAGACGCCGAGCGGAACTCGACCCCAGGTCTCGGAGGAGGCCCTGGCAGAAGCTGCGGTTGTCGACGCTCCTGAGAAGCTTGGGAAGGCGTCGAAGCAAGAGCGCGAGCCCGAGTCGGAGGCTCCTTCAGAACCCTTGGTAACCGACGAGCCTCCGGAGCCGGAGAAGGCACCGGCGGTGGACATCTCCTTCGAGCAGCTCCAAAAGATCTGGCCAGGCCTCTTCGGTGGGCTGCGAGATGTCCTCGGGGCACGTCGCTGGGCCTTCTTTCGCGAGGCCGTCCCTGCCGGCGTCGAGGGAAATACCATCATCCTCGAGGTCGCCCACGAGTTCCATCTCAGCTCCCTTGCCCAGGACGATGCGGTGTCCCGCATCGTCGCCACCAAAGCGAGCGATTTGCTCGGAGGTGCGGTCAAGGTGAGGTTTCGTGCGAAGTCGTCTTCAGGCGAGTCCGCCGACGACAACGTCGTCGACATGACCCAACTCGAAGAGCGTCCCGAGACGGACCCGACCTCCCTGCTCGCCACCGAGCTCGGCGCCGAAGTCGTCGACGACTGACTCGCTGGTTCGGATCAACCGCCGTGTCCTGTCACAGAGCCGGGTTACCCTGGTCGACATGAACCGACAGCCGGATATGCGCCAGCTGATGAAGCAGGCCCAGGAGATGCAGGAGCAGTTGGCACGGGCCCAGAAAGAGCTGGCAGAGCGTCAATTCGTCGGCACCGCCGGGGGCGGGATGGTCAAGGCAACGGTGACCGGTGGACCGGAACTGGTCTCGATCGAGATCTCTGCCGATGTGGTCGATCCGGACGATGTCGAGATGTTGGAAGACCTGGTCGTCGCCGCCGTGCGACAGGCGATGGAAGCCGCCGTCGAAGCAGCCAACACCCAGCTCGGGGGTCTCACGGGCGGGCTCGGCGGTCTCCTCGGCTGATGTTCGAAGGTCCGGTTCAACGACTCATCGACGAGCTGAGCCGTCTACCCGGCATCGGTTCGAAGTCCGCTCAGCGTTTGGCATTCCACATCCTCGCCATTGAAAAGCCCGATGCCTTGCGATTGGCAGCTGCCATCAACGATATGCGCGATCAGGTGACGCTTTGTGAGCGATGCTTCAACGTGGCGGCGGGAGAGTTGTGCTCTATATGCCGTGATCAGAGACGGGACGACTCGGTTGTGTGTGTCGTCGAGCGGCCCCAGGACATCGTGGTGGTCGAGCGCACTCAGGAGTACCGCGGCGGATATCACGTTCTGGGTGGCTCGCTGTCTCCCATAAATGGCGTAGGCCCGGGTCAGCTCAGGTTCGACGAGTTGAGGGCGCGTCTTCAGACCGAGGGCATCGAGGAGCTGATCGTGGCGACCAATCCCACGGTCGAAGGCGATGCAACCGCTATGTACATCGCCAGGGAGTTCAAGCCACTGGGCCTTCGCGTCACCCGTCTCGCCTCCGGTCTTCCAGTGGGTGGAGACCTCGACTATGCCGACGAGCTCACCCTGGGGAGGGCGCTGGCCGGACGCTCCGAGCTCTGACTAGCCGGCCCGATTCGGGTCGGTGAGAGAAACATCCCCTGATTCACCACATCGACGTGCTGGCGCGCGTAGCCTCGGCCCGTCCCCCCGAGGATCAAGGAGGAGCATGACCAAACAGCAGTACGCCAATTTGATGGAGAGGCGGCAGTTTCTGAAGCTGGCCTCGATGGGCGCTCTAGGAGCAACGGCTTTGGCCGCATGCACCTCAGGAGATGCCAATCTCGACGAGGCCGCAGGCGATGAGACTCTTCCCGAGCTCGAGTGGGAGGTAGCGACCAGCTGGCCGACCTCACTCGACACTATCTATGGAGGAGCGGTCCGTTTCGCCGAGCGGGTCTCGGCCATGACGGGTGGCAAGTTCATGGTGACGGCTCAGCCTGCCGGTGAGGTCGTGCCCCCGCTCGAGATCCTGCAGAACGTCGAGACCAACAGCATCAGCGCGGGCCACACCGCTTCCTACTACTACACCGGTCTCGACCCGACCACCGCCTTCGGCACGGCGCTGCCATTCGGGCTCACCGATCGTCAACAGAACGCCTGGCTCTATGAGGCCGGTGGATTGGAGATGCTCCAGGAGTTCTACGCCGAACGGTTCAACGCCATCCAGTTCCCGGCGGGGAACACCGGAGTCCAGATGGGCGGATGGTTCAACAAGGAGATCAACTCCCTCTCCGACATGCAAGGGCTGATCATGCGCATCCCCGGTTTGGGGAGCCAGGTCATGACCAAGTTGGGTGTGACTGTCCAGGTTCTGCCTGGTGGTGAGATCTTCCAGGCGCTTCAGACCGGTGCGATCGACGCAACCGAGTGGGTCGGGCCCTACGACGACACCACCATGGGGTTCCAGGAAGTGACACAGTTCTACTACCACCCGGGCTGGTGGGAGCCGGGGCCCTCACTCGAGGTGCAGATCCCACTTCCCGTGTGGAACGAGTTGCCTGAGGTGTATCAGGAGATCGTCAAGACGGCCGCCTACGAGGCGAACACGACGATGATGTCCCGCTACGACGCCCTCAACCCGCCGGCATACCAGAACATCCTGGACAGCACCGACATTCAGGTGCTGCCCTTCCCAGATGACGTGATGGCAGCGGCAGAAGAGGCCGCTTTCGAGATCTTCGACGAGAACGCAGCGTCGAACGCGACCTTCAAGTCGATCTACGACGAGTGGCTCACGTTCCGCGAGGGCATCCAGAAGTGGCATGCCGTTGCGGAGACCTCGTACCTCAAGTACGTGGAGAACTCGCTGGCCTGATCGGCGACGAACGAGAGATCGAAGGCCCCGCCCGTCGGCGGGGCCTTCGCTATATGCCGATGAGTTGGAGCATCGATGTCACCGTCTCGTCGCCGAAGAACCGATCGACCAGCCAGGTGACGGTCTGGGGGAAGGCCGCGACGAGGATGAGACCACCGGTTTGGAGGGCCATGAATGGAAGCGCCCCCTTGTGGATATCACTGGTTTTGACCTCTGGCGGCGCCACGGACTGGAGGTAGAACAAGGAGAAGCCGACCGGTGGAGAGATGAAGGCCATGTTCAAGTTGATCGCCATCAGGACAGCGAACCAAACCAGGTCGATGTCGAGCGCCTGGACCGCCGGCACGAACAGCGGCATCACTATGAACGAGATCTCCAGGAACTCCAGGTTGATACCCAGGAGAAAGACCACGATGTTGGCGACGATGATGAATCCCCACTTGCCACCTGGAATCGCTGTGAGCCAATCGGTGATCAGGTCCTGACCACCGAGTTGGTTGAAGACCAAAGCGAAGAAAGTCGAGGCGAACAGGATTTGGAGCACCAGACCTGTGATGTTGGCCGTGGCGCGTGCCGCGTCGAGGATCGTCCTCCAGCTGAAGCTCCTGTAGAGGAGTGACAGAATCACGGCTCCGACGGCGCCTGCAGCTCCGGCTTCCGAGGCCGTGGCGATCCCTGCGAAGATCGAACCGAGAACGGCGAGTATCAGAGCGATGGGCGGCACAACCACCTTCGCTGCTTCGACCAGCAGCTGTCCCAAGGGCATGTCTCGCTCTTCCTTGGGGATCGCCGGTGCGTAGTCGGGCTTGATGTAGGCGATCACGACTGCGTAGATGGCGAATATCGCTGACAGCATGATGCCGGGAATGAGGGCGCCCGCGAACAGCTCGCCGACCGACACCGGGATGAATTGGGCGAGGATGATCAGCACCAGGCTTGGCGGGATCAGCTGGGCGAGCGTGCCGGAACCAACGATGACGCCAGACGCCAGTTTGGGGTCGTAGTTGTACTTGATCATGACCGGCAGCGCCAGAATCCCCATGACGATGACGGTTGCCGCTACGACACCGGTTGCGGCTGCGAGGAGCGTCCCGACGACGACCACCGCCACTGCCATTCCTCCGCGAAGGGGTCCCATCAGGAAGCCGATAGTTGTCAGTAGGCGCTCGGCGAGTCCCGACTTCTCGAACACGGCGCCCATGAACACGAAAAAGGGGATCGCGAGGAAGACGAAGTTGGAGATCGAGTTGGCGAACCACTGGCTGAAGAGGACGTTGAGAGTGCGGAAAGAGAGGTCGCCGAACAGCCATCCCAACATGAAGAAGACGAAGGCAGTGCCCGCGAAGGAGAAAGCGACGGGATAGCCACTCAGGATGATCACCAGGAAGACGGCGAACATGACGATGGCGAGTAGTTCGAGGCTCATCGTCTATTCGATCCTGATGTGCTCTTTGGGAGCTTCGACTTCGACCAGATGACCTCGTCCTGTGATCACCGCATACATCCGGATCTGCTCGGAGAGAGCCTGGATCAACAGCAGAACGAAGGCGATTGCCAGCAGCAGCTTGATTGGGCCCCGGGGAAGCCCGTCGGCGTCGGGCGACTGCTCCCAAACCCGGATCGATTGGATCGCCTGAGGAAAAGAGACCCAGATTCCGATGATGGCGAACGGGATCAACGAGATGATGTTGCCTATGAAGTCGATCCACGCCTTCCTGGTGACCGGCTGGTTGGCGTACCAGAAGTCGACCCGGACGTTGATCTGGTGCTTCAGGACATATGCGAACCCGACCAGGAAGATGATGGAGTAGAGATACCACTGCGCTTCGATGATTGCGTTGTTGGTGAGACGGCGGCCCATCAGCTGGCCGGTGTAACGGAGCACGACACTCACGAACCCCACGGCGACCGTGGGAAGAACTACCCACTTTGCGACGGCGCCGGTCCACTCGGCGAGGCGATCCGCCCAGCGCTGGAATGTCAGGAAGATCCCGAAGATCGGGCCGACATCAGAGCGCATGCTTTCGCTGGTCGCTTTCCTACCTCCTCGACTGGCGGAACCCTACACAGGGCGTCGTCTGCGAGGTTCGCCAGCGAACGTATTCTCAAGTCGTGACCGCCCTGCATGTCATCTGGGACTGGAACGGCACCCTGCTCGATGATCTCGATGTCGTCATCGAGGCAGCCAACGTTGGTCTCGTCGAGTTCGGGGTGGGCCCGATTGACGAGGACCTGTATCGCGATCACTTCACTAGACCGGTTCGAGCCTTCTACAACTCCCTGTTCGGGAGACCGGTCACTGATGCGGAGTGGAGGAAGTTGAACCACGTGTTCCATGTGGAGTACATGGCCCGGGCAGACCGGGCTGAGCTGACCGAGGACGCCCTCGAGGCCCTGGATACGGTGGGGGCGAAGCCCCATGCCCAGTCTCTGCTGTCGATGTCACCACAAGACTGGCTGGAGTCGATCGTCGCGCGAAAGGGAGTGCTGCATCGGTTCGGGTTGGTCAGTGGTCTGACGGGTGAGACCGGCGGACTCAAGGCCCGGCACATGGAGGAACACATCGACGGACTCGGATTGGACCCGGCTCGGACAGTCGTCATCGGCGATACACCCGACGACGCCACGGCCGCGAGGCATGTCGGGGCCAATGTGGTTCTCTACGACGGTGGCTCACATCACCTGCCCGTGCTTCAACAAACATACGCCCCTGTCGCACACTCTTTGGTCGAAGCTGTCCAAATCGCAGGTGAGCTGTGATCCTTCAGATGGATACGCCAAGTCGCGCGTAGGTACCGGCAAGAATGGCGTCGGCTTGGAGCCACTCAACCAGGTGGGCTACGTTCCCCCGCCCGCCCCTCACCGCCGGACCCATGAGGATTGAGGTGCGGCCGTGCCGTGGTCGGTGCCTGTCCCGTTCTCTTTGGGGCATCTCCCGAACTCACTCGCAGTCAAGACCGCGACCCTGTCCGAGTTGTCACGATTCGAGAAACCGATACACGAATTCTCGATCGGGTGTGTTGGAGAACGGTTGGCTCAGCTTGAAGAACGATCTCATCCGAAAATCGCCGCAGACCGGCAACCAAAGCCGGAAGTTGGCTCTGGTCAGTCGATGACCAGGCTCGAGATCTCGCGGAGGCGGCCCAGGTCGTGGAGTGCCTGCATGTAGCGGATCGAGCCCGTCTTGGAGCGCATGATCACTGAGTCGGTGATTGCCTGGTCCTCGCCCTTGAAGTTCACCCGCCGTAAGAACTCGCCGCCGGTGACGCCGGTTGCGGCGAAGAACACGTTCGGAGAACCCACCAGGTCCGATGTCGTCATGACCTCGGCGAGATCGAGCCCTTCCTCTCGCGCGTATTGCTCTTCGGACTCGTCGCGTGGCCAGAGCCGACACTGGATCTCCCCACCCATGCAAGCGAGAGCGGCCGCAGCGAGTACAGCCTCTGGTGAGCCGCCAATCCCGAGGAGGATGTCGGCCTCGTGGTTCTCCTGGGCGGTGGCGATTGCTCCGGCGACGTCGCCATCGCGGAAGAGTGAGATCCTGGCGCCGGCTTCGCGTACCGCATCGACGTACTTCTGATTGCGCGGGCGATCGAGGATGAGGCAACGAAGGTCGGAGAGGTTCTTGTCATTCGCTTTGGCGACTCGTTTCAGGTTCGTGGCCACCGGGGCTTCGAGGTCGACGACGCCGGCAGCCTCCGGGCCTACGGCGATCTTGTCCATGTAGACGAGAGAACCGGGGGCGTACATGCTGCCCCGCCCTTCAGAGATGGCGATAACCGCAATCGCGCCGGGCAGTCCGGCCGCGGTGAGCGTCGTTCCATCGATCGGATCGACGGCAACGTCGACCACCATCCCCTCGCCCGTCCCTACAGACTCCCCGTTGAACAGCATCGGCGCTTCATCCTTCTCGCCTTCACCGATTACAACGGTCCCGTCGATCTCGATTGTGGACAGGTGCAGCCGCATACCGTCGACTGCGGCCTGATCGACCTCCTCCTTGTTGCCCCGGCCGAGCCATCGTGCCGCACGCAACGCGGCGGTTTCGGTGACTCGGACGAGGTCGAGCCCGAGGTTGCGTTCGACCGGCTCCGGCATCAGCCCACCTTCACGATGATGGCATCCCCCTGGCCCCCGCCACCGCAGAGAGCGGCTGCGCCGACGCCACCACCGCGGTGGCGCAAGGCATTCACCAGGGTGACTACGAGGCGAGCGCCGGTTGCGCCGAGTGGATGACCCAGGGCGACCGCACCACCGTTGACGTTGACCTTCTCGATGGGGAGGTCGAGCATGCGCGCCGACCATAGAGAGACGGCCGCGAACGCCTCATTGATCTCGACCAGGTCGAGATCAATCGTGTCGAGGCCGGCCTTCTTCAAGGCGATGCGGAGAGCTTCAGCGGGTCGCTCGTGGAGCGTGGCGTCGATCCCGCCGATCTGGCCATAGGCCAGGATCTCCGCCAGTACCTCCTGGCCCGATGCCTCGGCGGCGGACCTGTCCGCTACCACGACCGCAGCCGCGCCGTCGGAGATCTGGGAGGCGTTCCCGGCGGTGATGGTGCCGTCAGGGACGAATGCAGGGCTCAGCGCAGAGAGAGTCTGGATGGTCGTCCCCTCTCGGATTCCCTCGTCGGTGTCAACGACGACTGGATCTCCTTTCCTCTGGGGCACTTCCATCGGGAGAATCTCGTCGCCGAATTGCCCGTTGGTCGTGGCGGCCAGAGCCAACTCATGACTGCGAGCCGCCCACTCGTCCTGCTCCCGGCGGTCAATGCCGAGTCGCGAGTTCTTCTGGTCGGACGACTCTCCCATCATGCAATGATCGAAAGCGCAAAAGAGGCCGTCGTGTTGCATGACGTCGACCAGGTCGGCGTTTCCGATGCGTGCGCCCCAGCGAAGCTCCCGGACGACATGGGGGGCGTTGGTCATACTCTCCATCCCCCCGGTCATCACGAACTTCGACTCCCCGAGCCGGATCGAGCGATCGGCCAGACCGATGGCCGACATCCCCGAGAGGCAGACCTTGTTGATTGTCACCGAAGGCACGGTCATGGGCAGTCCGCCGGCCACCGCGGCCTGTCTGGCAGTGATCTGACCCTCGCCGGCCTGAAGTACATGGCCGAACATCACCTCGTCGATCTCGGCCCGATCCACACCTGACCGCTCGACCGCAGCACGAATGGCCGCCCCGCCGAGCTCAACGGCACGGAGCGGGGCGAGAGCACCGTTGTACTTGCCAATTGGCGTCCGGGCGATACCCGTTATCACCGAATTCTCCAAGATTCCTCCTAGGGGACAGATCCTACCTGTGAGCCGTGACAGCGCCCGAGCGGCGCAATACCCTCAGGTGGGTGAAATTGCTCAATCTCGACCATGTGGCCATTGCAGTGGAGAATCTCGACCGCGCCATCGAGGGCTATCGAAACCGGTATCGCGTGGAGCCTCTCTACAGGGAGCGTGTTGACGAACAGGGTGTCGTGGAGGCGATGATCCCGGTTGGTGGTTCATTCGTGCAGCTCCTCGAGCCACTCGGCGGTGAAACCCCCGTGGGTAGATTCCTGTCCAAGCATGGAGAAGGACTCCATCATGTCGCATATGCCGTGAGCTCGATAGAAGCCGCCCTGGAACACCTCAAAGGTGAAGGAGCTCGTCTGATCGACGAGACCCCGCGAGTCGGAGGGCGCGGAGCTCGGATAGCTTTTGTCCATCCCGGAGACCTCGCCGGAACGCTCATCGAGCTGGTGGAGCTGGTCGATGGTTGAGATAAGGGGCCGGCCGACGGAGGCCGAGGCTGCAGTCATCGCCGTGGTGTTGGATCGGATCGCCCAGGAGGAGCAAGAGGCGGCAGAGAGTCGAGCGCGGACATCACTCGCCTTGCCACCATGGATGAGGATCGTGCGCAACGGCCAACACCATCCACTCGACGCGAGCCTTCCCTTCAGGCCCGAGCCGACCTAGGAACTGTTCGCAGATCGACGGGCGCGTCTCGCGAGGTCGACCAGCTCCGGCGTCTTGAGTAAGTACGAGACCCCCAGGAAGGCAGCCAGCACCGTCACACCGCCGACAAGAGCGGCCCCGAGACCAGACAAGATCGTCACATCTCCGCCCCCGAACAATCGGCTCACTACTGGCCAGCCCGCCAGACCGGCGAAGAGCGCAGCGGTGAGCCCCCTTGCCAGGGACGGTAGGAGCTGTCGTGGCCACTGCCAGCCAGAGTCGCGACCCCAGGCAATCACGAGACCGGCGGAGTATCCGGTGATGACGATCGTTGACGCGGCGGCAAACCCTTCTATGTCGAACAGCTGGTAGAGCCAAAGCCAGACCGGAATTGCCAGGAGGGTGAACCCGGTGCCGATCAGCACAGGAGTCCACATTCTTCGCTTTGCATAGAAGTGGCGAGCGAGGATCTGGTGTAGGCCCCAAGCCGGGATGGAGAGCGCGTAGATCGACAGGAGACGTGCGACCAACGCCCCGTCCTCGGCGGTGAATTCACCGTATTGATAGATCAGGCGGACCAGTGGTCGCGCCAGGACGACAACGGTCGCCGTGGCAGCTAGTGCGATGAAGACGGTGTTCCGAGCGGCCCTCCCGGTGGTGGCGGCCAGGCCGTCTTCATCGCCCCTGGCGGCGAGCCGGGCGAGGAACGGGTAGGCAGCCACGCCGGCGGCCTGTGCGATCACGCCGACAGGGACCATGTTGAGCCTTCGAGCGAAGTCGAGGGCAGCAGTGGTGCCTACCTCTACCTGGCCGAAGAGCCTGACGAACTGCTCGTCGAGAACTGCAACAGACTGGCCGATCATGAGGGGCAGGGCCAACAGCAAGTACTCACCGACATAGGACTCCCCGCTCATGTCGCGGGTGAACCAGGTTCCTGTGCGCTTCGCCCCGAACCATTGGATCCCGAAATTGCCGAGTGCCGACCCGAGCACGGCACCCCACAGGAAAGCCTCGGGTGAGGGTTCCCCCATGCCGGCTCCGATCAGGCCTCCGGTGATGATCCCAAGGTTGTAGACGAGAGGTGCAAGAGCGGGGAGGAGAAACCGTCGATGGGTGTACTGCACGGCCATCAGTAGGGAGCCAACGACGAGGAAGATCTGCGCGGGCAGGACGAGACGTGTCATTGCGACCAGACGCTCGGGGTCTGCGGCTTCCGGGAAGAGCAGAGTGACGATGGGCTGGGCGAGCACCCACATGAGTCCCGTCAGCGCAACGATTCCGACAGAGACGAACCGGAAGACCGACGTGAAGGCTCGGTCGGCTCGTGCCGAGTCGCCTGCCTCGACGTGACGGCTGAGGATCGGGATCAGGGTGATCGTCAAGTAGGCCCCGGCCAACAGATAACTGAGCAGGTCGGGGATGGTGAAGGCCTGTTTGTAGAGGTCCGTTTCCGCACTGACCCCGATGAGACCGGCGAGCAAGGCTTCTCGCCCTAGGCCCAGAAGCCGAGACAAGAGGACGCTCCCGGAGATGACCGCGGCCGCGGCTCCCATTCGGAGCGGTCGGCTCATGGGGCCCCGGCGTGGCTCCGCAACTCTTCGAGAGTCGACTCGGAAACGTATAGGTCGCCGTAGCCGACGCCCAGGTCGAGGCCGTCCTTGTAGGTCCCGTGGTAGTCGCTACCTCCGGAGGGGATCAACCCGAATCGCCGGGCGAGATCGGCGTACCCGTATCTCTCGTGCCTTTGGTATGCGGAGTATGTGGCCTCGAGCCCGACCAGTCCGGCGCCACAGAGCCGGTGGAGGACGTTCGCCATCCTTGCTGCTCGGTGGATTCCGAGTGTGTGGGGGTGGGCGAGGATTGGCACCGCACCGGATTCTCGCGCCAGCTGGATCGCTTCCTCGGGATTGAGCCTCGGCCTCCCCGCGTAGGCGGGTCGGTCATTGGCCAACCAGAGGTCGAAAGCTGTCTTGATGTCAGGCACGTATCCGTGGCGGACCATCACCGCAGCTATGTGCGGACGACCGACACTGCCTCCCCCGGCTTCTTCCTGGACTTCCTCGATCGAGACCGGCATCCCTAGCGAATTGAGCGCGTCGACTATTCGCACGTTGCGGCCTTCCCGGCCGTCCTGCAGTCCCTTCAGCCGGTCCTGGAGCGGTCCGCGTCCGGGTTCCAGCCAGAGAACCACGAGGTGCATTCCCCCGCCGTCGAAGTTGAGGGAGAGCTCGGTCCCTGGGATCAACTCGATGTCCGCCGAACCCACCGCCTGCCGGGCCTCCGCCAGGCCCTCTTGGGTGTCATGGTCGGTCAGAGCCAGGGCGGTCAAGCCCTTGTCGATCGCAAGTCGGACCAACCCGGTCGGCGTGTCGGAACCGTCGGACGCCGTCGAATGAGCGTGGAGGTCTACGGCCAACTGACTACTTGATGTGCGGCGGCTCCGTCAAGAGCTCGCGACGTCTATCGATATGGATTCGATGTACACCGTCTCCCGAGGCAGGCTCTGTTCGACAGAGCCGGGTGCAGTACCGGTCTCTACTTCGGCGATTCGCTCCAGGGTGTCCTGTCCGGACACCATTTCTCCCAGGACGTTGAACAGGGGTGTGAGGTGACGGGCGTCGTCTCCGATGACGATGAAGAACTGTGAGCCTGTGCTGCGCGTGCCGCGATTGGCCATCGCGACCGTTCCCTCCTCATAGGTGAATTCGTCATCCACCGGAAACTCATCTTCGATGATGTATCCGGGCCCGCCGGTGCCGTCAGCCTCCGGGTCACCCCCTTGGATGACGAAGTCCTTGGCGATGCGATGAAAGACTTGCCCATCGAAATAGCCCTCACGTGCCAGGAAGACGAATGAGTTGACCGTGTCCGGGTAGTTGGCTGGATCGAGCTCGATCACGATCTCGCCACATGAGGTCGTGATGGTGGCCGTCACCTCAGAATCTCCGTTGACGTCGGTCTGGGGCTCGGGAGATGCGAAGGACATCACCTCCTCGGATGGAGGCGCTTCTGCCCCACAAGCGGTCGTCTGCTCGCGAAAACCGTCGTAACTGGTGGGGGTGTCCGAGCTCGGCCCACCAAAGATCCCACTGACAGCAAAGATCCCGACGACCACGATTCCAAACACGAATGCCGTGATCAGACGACGACCGAGCTCCCGTCGCTGTTCCTGTTTGCGCTCGGCCTCCCTCTTGGCAGCCCGTTGCTCTTTTTGACGCTGTCTCCGATCCGACATGGCGGGCGCGACTCTAGGCGGCTGACGTGAGCAACCTCGAAGGCGTCGTTCGCCGACAGTGGCGTACGGACCGGACGTGCGGGGTGGTTTCCGGTGGTTTTTGGAGGAGCGGCAGGGTCTTTCGCATTTGGTGGCAGACCGTCCAAACTGATGCTGTCATGTCGATCGTCGTCCAGAAATACGGAGGCACCTCAGTTGCCGATCCCGACCGCATCAAGGCGGTGGCGGACAGGATCCGGACAGTCCGGGACCAAGGCGACGATGTCGTAGTCGTCGTCTCGGCTATGGGGAAAACAACCGACGAGTTCCTGGCGCTCGCTGCCGAGGTGAGCGACGATCCGTTGCCGCGCGAAATGGACATGCTTCTCACCGCGGGGGAGCGAATCACCATGGCGCTCCTAGCCATGGCCCTGAACGACCGGGGAGTCCCAGCGGTCAGCTACACCGGGTCACAGGCCGGCATTCTGACGGACTCCTCCCATGGGGAGGCGAGAATCACTCGCATAACCGGTGAGAGGGTCAAGGAGTCGCTGGCAGACGGGAAAGCTGTCATTGTCGCCGGGTTTCAGGGTGTCGACCCCGAGTCCAAAGAGGTGACAACCCTCGGGCGCGGCGGGTCTGATGCCACTGCTGTGGCTCTTGCCGCTGCGCTCGAGGCCGATGCCTGCGAGATATACACCGACGTCGACGGAGTCTTCACCGCCGATCCCCGGATCGTGCCCGCAGCCCGTAAACTCGACGAAGTCTCTTTCGACGAGATGCTAGAGCTGTCGGCTGGTGGAGCCGGTGTCCTGATGTCACGCTCGGTCGAGTTCGGGAGACGTTTTCACATACCGATCCACGTCAGGTCGTCATTCCACGACGCACCAGGCACATGGGTGAAGGAGACCCCCATGGAACAGGCCATCATCAGCGGCATCGCACACGATCGCTCCGAGGCGAAAGTGACGGTGAATGGCGTCCCCGATCAGCCCGGCATCGCCGCTGCCGTATTCGGTGAGTTGGCCGATGCGGGCCTCAATGTCGACATGATCGTCCAGAACGTCTCACATGACGGCACGACCGACATCAGCTTCACAGTCCCGAGAGCGAACGTCTCGGAGGCGGAGACGATCTCAAAGCAGGTCGCCGACGAGATCGGTGCCCGGTCGGTCGACGTCGACACAGAGATAGGCAAGGTCTCCCTCGTCGGAGCGGGGATGAAGTCTCATCCCGGCGTGGCTGCGCGCACATTCAAAGCTCTGTCGGATGCCGGCATCAATATCGAGATGATCTCCACTTCGACGATCCGCATCTCTTGTGTGGTCAAGGCCGACCAGGTCGAAGCAGCGGTGAACGCCCTTCACGACGCCTTCGATCCGCCGGTCATCTCCGAAGAGGTGGGGGCATGACCGCTCCAGTTGTCGCCGTCGTCGGTGCAACCGGTGCCGTGGGTAGGACCATGGTGTCGATCCTCGACGAGCGCGGCTTCCCACTCTCATCGCTCCGTCTCATGGCTTCGGCCCGTTCGGCCGGCGGTGTCGTGTCGACCCGATGGGGAGAGGTCGAGGTCGAGGACCTGGCCCACGCCGACCCCGAGGGCATAGACATCGCCCTGTTCTCGGCCGGGGGAAGCCGGTCGAGAGAACATGCCGGGCGTTTTGTGGACGCCGGAGTCACAGTCATCGACAACTCGTCCGCCTTTCGCATGGATCCCGGGGTGCCCCTGGTCGTGGCTCAGGTCAACGATGACGCCGCGCAGGGGAACCCGGGCATCATCGCCAACCCGAATTGCACGACCATGACACTCATGATGGCGGTTGGCCCGTTGCACGAAGCAGCCGGGCTTCGATCAGTCGTGGCTACCTCATATCAGGCTGTCTCGGGATCCGGTCAGCAGGGTGTCGACGAGCTGATGAACCAGAACACGTCCCTGATGCCCGCACCTGAGCTGCTCATTCGCGGGGGATGGACAGAGCCGGAGCACACCGTGTATCGACGTCCGATTGGCTTCAACACGTTGCCTTTCGCCGGCAACGAGGTCGACGGTGGTTACACGGACGAGGAGATGAAGCTGGTGAATGAGTCCCGCAAGATCCTCGACATCCCGGATCTGATGGTGGAGCCGACATGCGTGAGGGTTCCGGTGCTGGTCGGTCACGGGGTCGCCGCCACACTTCGCTTCGAACGTCACCTGACCGCTGACGAGGCGATGGCGGTGCTGAGCTCGGCACCGGGTCTGGCCCTCTGGAAGGATCGGGTCCCCACGGCCCTCGACAGTGCCGGCATTGATGACGTATTGGCTGGTCGGGTCCGAGAGACACTCGGCGAGCCGGGTGGCATCAACCTCTGGGTGGTTGGGGACAATCTGCGCAAGGGAGCGGCCCTCAACGCCGTCCAGATCGCCGAGCTGCTTCGCTGACACGTCCCCCGATCTGTCGAGAACCGACCGGCGTTATCCTCCCGAGGCCCAAGGAGAGCTTGTGCAGATAGATATCAAGTATTGCGTGCCCTGAAACTACTTCGACCGCGCCGTGAGCGCGGCTTCGGACATCCTCAGCAACTACCAACACGTCATCGACTCACTCACACTGACGACCGGCTCCAAGGGAGTCTTCGATGTCACGGTCGACGGTGACCTCCTCTACTCGAAACACGAGACGGGGCGTCATGCCGAGCCGGGTGAGGTTCTCGAGCTCTTCACCGAGAAGCATGCAGGGGACGTGACTCCCTACGCCCACGGGTGACCCAGGGCTGGCGCCCCAAAACCTGGCCGATACAATCAGTCACTGATCGGGACGTGGCGCAGTTTGGCAGCGCGCAGCGTTCGGGACGCTGAGGTCGTCGGTTCAAATCCGACCGTCCCGACCATGTTGGGTGCGGGTCAGGGGTATCTGACTCACCCCTGCCGGCGCCTGTTCATTCCCTGGAAGCCAGGGGCGGGGGGCCCTCAAGCCCCTTGCTGGCCTTCACTGTGCTCTCTGAGGTACTTCGCCATTCGCTTGCGCAGCGCCGGATGTGCGTTCCTGAGCCCGAGCTCGACCGCGAACCGAGCATCATCGGCCACCTCGAGGACCACATCCTCACCCTCAGCGCGGACATGGAATCCGTCCTCGAGGGCCGTAACCCGGATCTCAGACAACGGCCAGTCCGCAACCTCGCTTTGGCCGGTCCTCAGATGGAGGTGTGCATCGGTGATCTGAACGACGACGTTGAGGGGTGGCCCGGCGTCCCCATACATTCGGAGCGTCGCATCGAACGAGCTCATACCAGGACCACCCAAGTTGGTGTATCTCCGATCAGAGTACCGGAGGCCCCCTTGGCCCGCTGTGTATTACGACGCCGCTCGCTCGTGATCGAAGAGGTGGGCGTTGTGAAAGAAGCCGTGAACACTGAACGGCTTCTCTGCCTCGTCGAGGTGTGGCGGGTAAACCACGGCGCTGGCAAGAGCGCCCACGATGCACGCAGTTCCGCAGATGGCGAACGCCAGTGGGAAGTTCCCGACATCACCCAGCCACCCACCCAGGACGGGAAAGATGATTCCTCCTGCCCCATAGGAGAGGAAGACCCAGGGGTAGTTCTGACCCACCGCGGCATTGCCGAACTCGTCCGCAGTCAGTGCGGGGAAGAGGGCGAAATTGCCACCGAAGTTGAAGCCGATGAGCGTGGCGGCGAGGTAGAGGCTCCATTGGCTCCCGGCCATCGCAACGAACAGGAACAGAAAGAGCCCTTGGGTGGCGGTCATGATGATCACTGACCGCTTCCGTCCGAGTCTGTCACTCAAGAGACCCCAGATGATGCGGCCGGCACCATTGGCCAGGCTGAAGAAGACAGCCATGGCGGTACCGGCGATGGCGCTGGCCTCGACGGTCGACAACCCGTTGTCCATGAGGGCCTCGATCGGGTAGAGCTTCATGAGGCCGATCGCCATCAACCCCGCTCCGGCACTCACTGCGAAGGTGAGCGAGATCAAATGGAATTGCGGCGTACGCAGCATTTGGCGTGGCTGGTAGTTCTCGCCACCTTCACCGGCCGACTGCTCGGGCACGAACCCAGCCGGAGCCCATCCGGCCGGCGGCATCTCCATCACCGTCGAACCTGCGGACACGAGGACACTGAACAGAACACCGTAGACCACAAAGGTCCCGGCCAGTCCGATGCCGTTGATCAGTTCGCCCCATGAGCCGGCCAGTTTTACCCAGCCGAGTGCTCCGAAACCAAAGCCGGCCACAGCGACGCCGGTGATCATTCCTTTGTGGTCCGGGAACCATCGCATGCCTACGGCTATGGGGACGACATAAGCGAGTCCGATCCCGGCACCCCCAATCACCCCCACGCCGAGAAGCACAGACCAGAAACTCGATCCGCCGCCAATGGCTGCAATCACGTACCCCATTCCCAGGACGATTCCCCCCGACAGCGCCAGACGTCTCGGTCCCCAGACCGGCAGTCTTCGACCCGCCAGGACCATCACGACTGCAAAGGTCGCCAGACCCGTGGAGAACACCACCTGGGTCTCGACATTGCTCCAGCCGGCATCCCTCAGAGCAGGGGTGAAGACCGACCAGGCGTATATCGCTCCAAGGCAAAGCTGGATCAGGACGGCACCGACTATGACGGGCCATCGGCGCCTGGTGGTTTCGACTGCGGTCGCCGACATTGTGCGTCTCCTCGAGGACTACTCCCTGGCAGCACCAGAATTACCCCGGCGGGAGGCATGCGCATACGGTCATATGGCCCATCTCAGGCTGCTGTTCGCCCATTTTTGAACGAGGGTCAAGCCCCAGGGTCAGAAACCGACCGGCTGCCCTTGCCATGGCGGGCGAGTCCCGGCCTCGAACTCTTCAACCGACGGCCCGTCCAACTCGCCGAGCCATCGTCGTCCCAGCACGTAAGTGGCTATGAGAAGCACGAGCAGTGCCGGCCAGCCAGTGATGACCCTGGCCACCCCGAGCGCAGTCGTTGCATCCTGGGAGAAGAGCCACCACTGGGTTCCGGTCCGCAACCCGAAGAAAGCCGCCCACATCCAACTAGCCCGTAGATATGCAGGCCTGACACGAGGTTGCCAGTACCACTCGATCGGCCAGCCTCTCATCAGCCAGCTGGTCCAAGCGACGAACGGCTTTTTGAGGAGGTTGGAGATGACGATGCCGACGGTGGTCAACGTCCCGGTGATCAGGCCGGGCAGGAAGAAACTCGCCGAGCTGTCGGCGCGAAGCGCCACCAACACCGCGAGAAGCGTTCCCCCGAGCCCGGCCAGGGCGAATCGCAATTGCCTTCCACGCAGCATCCGCCAGAGGACGATTGAAACCGCCGATCCGAGCCCGACGATTGCGGCGGGAACGAGGCCGGACGTCGCGTCAACCGCGATGAAGGCGAGAGGTGGGACAATGCCGTCTGCGACGTTGACTTTGCCGGTGAAGAGCTGGGTCAGCTCGCCGAGGATTTCGTCCTTCAGCCCGGTCGAATTCTCACCTTCGCTCTGTGGTGCGTTTCTGTCATCCATCCCGGGGAATCCAGGGTGGACGCGGGGCCTCCATGCGCTGAAGCGGAGATGGAACCGGTCCAAATCGGTCTTCATCGCCCACCTGCCAGGCGTGCCACGCCTCAGTTATCTCGTCGGTGGTTCGCGCAACGAAGTTCCACCACATCTTGACCTCCTCACCCAGAGGTTCCCCGCCCAGAATCATCAACCGCGCGGAGCTGCCCCGCGTTTCGATCCGCAACAGCTCGTGCCCGCTCGGGACGATCGCGAGTGCTCCTGGCTCGACGATGGTGTCTTCGACCTTGACCGAACGATCGATCGGGATCACCGCATGCTCAAACGATTGGTTGGTGGGTAGGTGAACGTATGGGGTGACCCGAAGGTCGAGCCCAACTGTCGGGTGATCGACCTCGGCCGGAGAAGCGGCCTCTCCCAGCTCACCGATCAGCACCCGCGCTTCTCCTGATCCAAGATCGGCCGTGGGGAGCTCGCCGAGATGTTGAAATCGCGACCCACCATGACGGGTGCCCTCCGTCTGGGCGAGCCACATCTGAACCCCCATGGTCGAGCTGTCTGCGGCCACGCGGGCCGTCTCCAGACCCTGTTCGGCATGAGCGATTCCGTTGCCTGAGGTCATGAGATTCAGCTGGCCCGGTCGTATCAACTGCTCGGTGCCGAGGGAGTCGGAGTGGAGTGCGGAACCGGCAAACAGCCAGGTGACGGTGGCAAGGCCTATGTGAGGGTGGGGCCCGATCTCCAGTGGGGGAGGCGCTTGCATGTCGTCGGGACTCATCAGGTCGACGAAACACCAGGGGCCAATCGTTCTCCGTCGTTTGGTGGGAAGGACCCGAACGATCCCGAGCCGACCGATGTTGGTCGTCCGGCCCTCGCGGACCTCGATGGCACTCATGCCGAGATCACTCGTTGAGGTCTGGTCTTCGACGGGACCGCTCATGACTTCACAACGTTATACGGTCGCATCCATCACCAGCCCCAGGTGCCCGGGCCTCCCTTGAATGGCCCGCGGATCTCGGACGTGATCCAACCACCGTAGAAATCGCCCTCCTGGGCCTTGGCCGGCTCGCCAGCCACGAAGCAGTCGACTTTGGACGGATAGAACGCGATCGAGTCCCTTATCTGTTCGAACCCTGGTGAAGGCTGGGGGTAGGACCAGGCAACGGAATCGACTCCGGGATCGCGGACGAGGTCCCAGTATGTGGCCTCCCCCTTGAACTCGCAGAAGGTCGTTCTTCGGCTTGGAGCCAAGAGACTCATCTCGACGTCCTCGGGTGGGATGTAGAAGACGGGCGGGTGTGAGGTCTCCAAGACGCGAACTGCCCGGCTGCTCTCCGCCATCGTGAGGCCGTCGAATTCAACCCGGATGTTGCGTCCGTCGGATTCGACCCTGGGTGGTCTCGGGTAGTCCCAGACCGATTCGGACTCCAGTTCATTGCGCATCGCAGGACTGATTCGTCACCGGAGGAATCACGGATGACGTTGTGAGATCCGCCCAGACGGGTTGATCCGAAGAGAAACCGTGAGAATGGCGCGAATAATGGGATTGGCCGTCCTCGCTGGGATGGCAGTGGCCATTTGGTTCGGGCTGGCCGAAGGCAACTTCATGAGTGAGGGCTCCGATATCTGGTCCTTGCCGTGGGGAAGGGTCTCATTGGTGGATCTGTATCTCGGTCTCGCGCTCTTTGCGGCATGGGTGGCACTTCGTGAGCCCAAGGTCGTGACGACCGCCGCCTGGTGGGCGGCGCTCCTTCTTCTGGGGAACCTGGCGGCCGGGGCCTATGTGACGGTCGCAGCCTTCCGGTCGAGAGACCTCCACCAGCTCTTGTTGGGAGACCTGACGAGCCATTAGCGCTCTCATCACCACGACCTCCACATGCGGCAGGGTGTCCTCAGTCTTTGACTGATGACACGGTTCGGCTCGCCCAACACCCGATTTGAGACCAATGGCCCTCTCGATCGGGACGAACGGTCCGAGACATCGCGGGTCACGACGTCGAGAGTGGCAAGGTGAAAGGAGCCATGCCGTGATCGAGTCACACGACTATGAGATCCAGATCGTGAGTACCGGAGCAAGATCGGGGGTCATGGAGTCCGAGGAAGATCGTCTGCCCAGTCTGTACGTGGCATCTCCGCCGGAGTTTGGGGGTCCTGAGGCCGTGTGGAGCCCTGAGCATCTGTTTGTGGCATCGGTGGCTGCATGCCTGATGACCACGTTCCGGGCCATAGCTGAGATCTCGAAGTTGGAGATCATCGAGTACACCGATGAAGCCGTTGGCCATCTGCAGCGAGGAGATGATCGTCTCTACTCCATCGACAAGATCATTCTGCGTCCCAAGGTCGTCATCGGAGCCGACGAGGATCTCGAGAAGACCAGGCGTTTGCTTCGGAAGGCCGGGGAGACTTGTCTGATCAGCCGGTCCGTATCGAGCGAAATCGTCCTGGATGCCCAAGTCCTGGTGGCCCACAAAGTAGGTAGGTGAGCCCCAACCGTTGACTGCGAGAGCCCTGTTGCTCTCAGTTCATGGTTCCCTTTCACCGCCCGAGTGAGGTCGATCCATACCGCCGGTTCTGCACGGCTCGGGCCCCGTGTCTCGGACAAAGAGAGAGCCCGCCTCCTTTGGCGGAGGCGGGCTTCGTCTCTCTCCGGGCAGGGTCTAGCTCAGATGAATATGACCTGAGATCCTTCTGAAAGCTCGATGAACTCGCTTACGTTGATGATGTCCTCGACCCCCTCGAACATGTCGTCCTTGGTGAGTCCCATCATGTCGACGGAGAGTTTGCAGGCCCAGAAACGGGCACCCATGTCATGGAGCATCTGGACGAACTCGGGCACTTCGGGTACGTCGAGGTCCGCAATCTGCTTCTTGAGCATATTGGTGGCGAACGCCGTCATCCCGGGCAGCCCTCCAAGCCCCTGAGGCAGATGCTTGGTCGAGCCCTTCATGTGCATCGCGGTGTTGCCCAGCATCGAGAACTGGAGATCTCCCCAGGTCCCCTTGTTGATCATGTCCATGCCCCAGAACGTGAAGAAGATGTCGACTTCGACACCCTCTCCAAGGGCTCCGTTGGCCATGATCAGCGCGGGGTAGGCCATATCCAGGTTCCCCTTCGAGCAGATAAAGCAGATTCTCCGCTGCTCTGTTTCGTCTCCGAAATCAGGGACTACCGCTGGTGCGGTCTGTGTTGTTGTCATCGTCACCTCCTAAAGATGCAGCCTCAGACGCAGCCCTTTGGCTTTGGAAGCCCGGCGATGTAGGCCATCTTCTTGGCCGGCTTCTTCGGAAAGAGCTGGAACAGCTCCTTGGTGGGGATTCCCCCTACCGTCGTGACTCGCCTGAGTGTGGCTGTCTCACCCTGAGCCTTGTAGTCCTCACGTAGGAAATCGATGACCTCCATGTGACGGTCCGTCAGCTCGATGGCGATGTTCGACGCCAGCTGGCCGGCCACCTCTTCGCTCCACTCGTCGTACTCGGTCATGAATCCTTCTTCGTCGACATGGACATCACGACCGGCAATCGTTGCCAGGCTCATCAATGAGCCTCCTTTCTTGTTTCAACACTTGTTATCTGCACGTCACCAAGGCTCCTCAAGAACACCAGGAGCCGGTAAAGGCCGCGGCGCACGTCGGGCTGTCGCATTTGGCCGAGGAGCGCCATGAGCGAGGGTGGATCCAACGGCTCCTCGGCGTCATGGACGTTCTGGAGGGTGGAGCGCAGGAGAGACATGACCTCCGGTTGGGTCATCTCTTTGATCGTCTCGAGGATCAGCACCACGTTGTCTCCAAGAGCCTCGACGTCGTCACTGTCGAACGATGTGACGATTCGATCGACGACCCCGAGCCCGCTGCGGGCGAAGGCGGTGTAGCCACGACTCTCGACCTGTGACATTGCTTTCGTGACGGTCTCAAAGCTTTGTGCCGCGATGGGTGAGAGATCGCCGGTCAGCTCGCTGAGGGCCTGTCTCATGTGCCGACGCTCTTCGGCCTCATCAACGAGGAATTGAACCTTCGCGCTCAATTCCTCGAAGCGGGCCTCGGTGCTCAATGTCTCTGTGGTCATTCGGGCATCTCCTCCTTGCCGGCCATCGACATCAGTGCCGGCAGCGGCAGATCGCGTCCGGGGAGCAGGGCGTTCCAGTAGACCCACTTGAACATGAGCTTCCCGAAATGGTTCACCTCTGTCTCCTCGAGCAAGGAAAACGGGCCGATTCCGGGAAGGGGGTACTTCCCGGGCAGCGGCTGGGTGTCGTAGTTGAAGTCGATCAACAGAGCCTTGCCATCGCCCGACTCGACGAAGCAGTTGGCGTGTCCGTCGAAGCCATGGGTCATTGGCTGACCCTTGATGTGTTGGAGGAAGTTCTCCGTGAAGATATCGACCGCGAAGTGCGCCACCGAGCCTGCCTTTGACGTGGGAAGGTCGGCCGCGTCTCCGATCGCGAAGATGTTGTCCCACTCAGTGGAGAGGAACGTCGCCTTGTCGACCGGCACGAAGTTGAGCTCGTCACCCAACCCACTGCGAGCGATGCAGTCGGCGCCCATGTTGAGCGGCACCGTCACGAGAAGATCGAACGGAATCTCTCGCTCGTCGTACGAGACGATCTTCTTGCTCTCGTTGTCCACGCTCTCGATGTAGAAGTCGGTTTCGATTGCGATCTTTCGCTCTTCGAGCATGCCGCCCAGCCTCTTCGAGGCGACCGGCTTGGTGAATGCACCGTCGAGTGGTGTCACATAGGTGATCTCCACTCGGTCTCGCATGCCCTTCGACTTGAAGAAGGAGTCTGCGAGGAAGGTGAACTCCAACGGAGCCACCGGGCACTTGATCGGCATCTCGGTTATGTGGACGACGAGTTGACCGCCATCCCAGCCGGACAGTTTCTCGGCCAGGGCAGTGGCCCCGTCGTAGGTGTAGAAGTCGAAGACGCTTCTGCGCCACTCTTCTCCGTCCATGCCTGGGGTCTGATCCGGCCGGGGCGTGGTGCCCGTGGCGATTACGAGGTAGTCGTAGGTGAGAACGCTTCCGTCGGTGAGGAGTACCCGATTCGACTCGGGCTCGACGCGGTCGATCTCACCCATCGTCAAACTGACACCCTTTGGTATGAAGCGATCTTTCGGCTTGATCACTTCTTCCGGCTGATAGGTGCCAAACGGGATGAAGAGATAGCCGGGCTGGTAGTGGTGCTCTCGCTCCTGGTCCACAAGGGTGATCGACCACTCGTCGCTGCTGAGCGATGGTCTCAGCTTGTTGGCGATCATCGTCCCTGCCGTACCGGCGCCGAGCACCAAGAGACGTTTCATGAGTTTCTCCTGGTTCATTGGCGAGCTCGAAAACGAGCCATGGCCCGATAGTCGCTCCTGAGGGTCAAAGTCGACAGGGGCGGAGTGCCATTCCCGGTGGGACTTTTGGTTCCATGAGGCGGCGACGCGTCCTGTCAGAGCAAGTCCTCGCCGGTGGATGGGTTACCCGTGATGGGGGAGAGCTCCGACGGTTTCCGCTGGAAAGTCAGGCGTACCTGATTGGGAAGTCAGGCGTATCTGATTGGGAAATCAGACGTCGCCCCGCATCAGCGCGGCCATACGCCGCCTGAGACCGGGGTGTGCATTCCTGAGACCGAGATCGAGGGCGAATTTGGCGTCGTCGGTGACATCGAGAATCACTTCCTCGCCTTCGGCGCGCAGATGAAACCCGTCTTGTAGGGCTGAGACCCTGATCTCCTCACGAGACCAGTTCGCCACCTGAGTGTCTCCCGCCCTGACTATGAAGCGGTCGTCGGTGAGGTCGATCTCCACGCCAAGGGGTGGCTCGCTGTCGCCCCGGATCCGAAGCAAGGCTTCATAAGCAGACATCACGCCTCCGTGTCTATCCCTCTCCTTTGGGACAGAGTACCCGCAGATCTGAGGAACGGAAGCGTCTGAGTGGCCTGTTTTCGAAGCAGAACGGGCCACTTTTGGGGCTCTTCCGAGACGGACTCCCCAATCCTCGAGGGCCGCCACTGCGAACCACATGTATGAGCACAGTCGCCCTGGTCTCGTTCGCCGCGAGCGGGTTCGCACGTGCGTCCGAGCGGATCTCAAGTTGGGAGTTCGTTACCGTCGAGGCTCACCCGTCCGGTCGTATGTATAAAGATCTGTCGAATCTCGAGCTCAGTGATCTCCTCGCACTTGTCGCAACAGGCGAGTCGGAAGCCTTCTCACGTCTATACGACAGGACCTCGGACATGGTCTACGGTCTTGCCCTGAGGGTCGTGAAGGCACCTGCTCTCGCCGAGGAGGTCACCCAGGAGGTGTACCTGCAGATCTGGGAGCGGGCAGATACCTTCGACCCCGGTAAGGGCTCGGGCAAGACCTGGATAGCGACCCTGGCGCACCGTCGAGCCGTGGACGCCGTTCGACGGTCCCAGAGCGCCCGCGACAGGGAGGATCGGGTCGTTCCGGAAGCCCCACGGGATGATGTGTCCGAGTCGGCCATAGAGGCCGACGAGCGAGCCCGGGTTCGTCGAGCACTCTCGTCCTTGACCGAGCTGCAGTGGGAGGCGATCGACCTCGCCTATTTCGGCGGATTGACCTATCGGGAGGTCTCCGAGTGGTTGGGCGCTCCCCTCGGTACCGTGAAATCGAGAATGAGAGACGGGCTATTGAGGCTCCGTGAAACCATGGGAGAACACCATGGCTGAGCTACATGACCTGACGGCCGCGTACGCCCTCGACGCTCTCGATCAAGTCGAACGGAACAGTTACGAGGAACATCTGGAGGCCTGTGCACGGTGTCGTGGGGAGCTGAATCGGCTTTCCGATGGAGCGACCCATTTGGCAGAGAGCGCCTCGCAAACGCCTCCAGCCCATCTCAAGGATCAGATCATGGACAGAATCGAGGAGTCTCCGCAGAAGGACGTCCTCCGACTCGGTCTTGCCCGGCCGAGGAGTCGCGGTTGGCAGTTGGCCTTTGCGGCCGCCGCAATGCTGGCGGTTGTCTTCGCCGGCCTGCTCGTCGCGTCGAATACCAGGCTCGATCGTGCCGAGACGGTTGCGGCCATCTACGAGGCTGGCGACTCTGTTTCGCTCTCGCTCGAGTCCGAAGCCGGCCCGGCTGAGTTCACCTACTCGAGGGAGCTCGGATTGGGCGTGTTCCTGGATCGTGGGCTCGCCGAGCCACCTGGGAACCGCGTCTACGAGCTGTGGCTAGTGGGGGAATCTGGGCCCGTTCCCGCCGGTATCTTCAAACCGGGCGACGACGTCCTAGTCAGTGATCTCGCACCTGGCCTTGTGCTGGCAATGACCGAGGAGCCGGCAGGTGGCTCGGATCAACCCACCGGGGACATTCTCTTCACTGCCGAGCTGTGACATCCCGGAAACCAACGCCCAATCCAAGACGTTCTAGCTTCATGAGACCGATGGCCCGGCTGCTCGTCTTTGGCGTTCTGCTGACGGCATGTGGTGGAGAGGCTGCGACCACGACCACAAACGTCCTTCCTTCTACGTCGCCAACCACCGTGGAAAGCAGTGTTCCGAGCACCACCCTTCCGGTCCCCAGCACATCCCCGGCAAGCACAGCTCCTAGCACTACCGCCGTGACCACCACGACCCTGCCGGGTGAGCCGATCGATTTCGGCCCGACACCTGGTGCCACCCTGATGGTGATCGGTGTCTCACATGACGACGTTCTCAATCTGCGCAGGCTTCCGGGGACGGCTTTCGACGTCATCGCCCAAATCCCCCCCAACTATCGCGATCTCCGCGCACTGGGCAACACCCGCGACATCGGCAACTCCTTCTGGATCGAGGTCGACTTCGAAGGCACAGTCGGCTGGGTCCATATGGGCTTCATCGGATTCGAGGGTGCAACGGACGACCTGACTGCGTACGTCGTCGATCAGCTCGGTGACCGCCCTTCGGCGGGCTCGATGAGCGAGCTCGGCCGGATCGTCGCCGAGTTGTTCCTCTCGGATGATCCGCCGTCAGATGTTGTGAAAGTGATCGATGAGACGGTGGGCGACGTGGGGGAGGTCACTCTTGACGTGGTCGGGCTGGGAGACGACTCCGTCAGGGGAGTCCGCCTGCATGTCTTCGGTGAGCCGTTCGAGGGCGGTTTCGCGCTGCGGAACCTCGAGGTGACCTACTTGTGTGGGAGGGACGTGACCGCCGAAGGGATCTGCGTCTGATCCCCCTCACTCCTCCTCGGACGATCCAGCGAGGATCCGCCCAGGGGTCAGGGCGGATCTGAGAATCGATGATGTAATCGGTTTGAGAACCTGTGCGTCGGCTCCCGCTCTCCGCCCGATGAACTCATCGGCGGAACGATCCAACAGGAGGACCGTGCGGGGTCGCTCGGCTCCTTCAAACGTCTGGCGTATCGATCTCACGACGGCCATGCCTCCCATGCTCCCGATCTGCATATCGACGATGACGGCCTCAGGAATCCTCTCAGCGATCACATCTGTGACGAGTCGAGGATCATCGAGCATCTCAACCTCCCAATCGCCGAGGGCGAGCGCACTCTTGACCTCGTTCACAACCCACTCGGCGTCGGCTACCAAAAGGACCCTCGACATTGCTACGTCACGATAACCCTCGCCGCGTGTTCAGCCGTCGGCCATCGAAGTGAGGGAATGGGTAGGCAGAGCCGCCGCCCTAATCTCGTGAACGTGCGTCGTCTCGCGCTTCTTCTGATTCTCCTTGCCGTACCTGCTGTTGCATTTGCCCAAGGTGACGAGGCGGGGATCGACGTTGTCGACGTCAGTGGACCGCTCGACCGATCGGCGCTGGACTTCATGGCCGATTCGATCAGCCGGGCAGCCGAGAAGGGCCAGGAGCTGGTTCTCCTCCAGATCAATTCCAAGGCCGTTCTCGACGGCCCCGGATTCGACTCGCTGCTCGATCTGATTGCCCAGCCCCCAGTTCCGGTTGCGACCTGGGTGGGCCCAGCACCAGCTTCTGCCTTCGGGGGGGCCGAGCTTCTGGTCCGGGCCGCCGAACATGCGGCCATGGCCCCCGGGTCGATGTGGGGCAAGACCAACCCGGTGGTCCTGGGTGAGGAGCGTACGGAAGTCATCGGCCCCAACGAGGCCCTCCTCGCATCGGAATCGGGACTCGAGCCACAGCCGACACTCCGCCAATACCTACAAGAGCTCGACGGGCGCACCTTCAGCACCTCCGCGGGGCCTGTGGTGGTGTCCACGATCACCGAATTCGGTGACGGGGTCACTCTCAAACCGGTCACTTTCCTGAAGCCCGGCCTGATACCCCGGTACTTTCGGCTGGCGGTCACTCCTGAGGCTGCGTTCTTCTTTCTCGTCGTCGGCCTGTCGATAGTCACGTTCGAATTCTTTGCCTTGGGCCCAGGTGTTGCTGCCGGGGTCGCGGCTCTCTCGTTGATCCCGGCCGGCTGGGGGTTGGTCAACCTGCCGACGCGATCGTGGGCCCTTCTGATCGTGCTCTCCGGTTGGGCGCTGCTCACTGCCGCTTATCAGAAGGGGGGGTTCCTTTCCTTGACCATCTCCGGGACCATCCTGCTTCAACTCGGTGGCATGACGTTGGTCGACGGGCGTGGCCAGATCGATCCGAGTTGGTGGCTCGTCCTCCCTTCGGTTCTGGCGGTCCTCTTCTTCTTCGTGATCGCCATGCCGACGGTGCAGCGCGCCCGGCTTTCGACCCAGACGATTGGCCGGGAATCCCTGATCGGCCAAGCGGGTTCGGCGATCGTCGACTTCGATCCGGATGGGCTGGTCGAGGTCGGGGGAGCCCGTTGGCGAGCCACCGCTCATCGTGAAGCGGCGCTTCGAGTTGGCTCACCCGTCGTTGTCACCGGTGTGGACGGTTTGTATCTCGAAGTCGAGCCTGTGAGATCCGACCGCGAAAAGTAACCGGCGAAAATCAGAATTCCTTCTTGAAGCCTGGGTCTTCGCTATGTAGCTTCCTTGAGGTTGTCGCTAGAAGCGGGAGGAGTCTTTTTGTCGTACTCGGACGACTGGCAGGTCGGGGCCCTGTGCCGGGGGAATCACGCCTATTTGTTCTTTCCCC